>JAFGRW010000058.1 GCA_016934935.1 Spirochaetota bacterium
ACTACACGTTTTAATCCCAGGAAAAGCATATAACGCGATTCATCCCAAAACACCGGCAATATATTTTCCATTAAGAACTTTTCGAAACTGTTATTATCTACAGCCGCTTTCGAGAGCTCGCAAAAAGCAAAATTAGAAAGAAATTTATCTCCGGATGAAATAGAACAGAGTCTGAAAAAAGAGTCTTTGAAAAAAAGCTGATAATCGATGGTTTTACTGTCCTGACGTTCCAGCTTAAGCAACTTGACTCTGTCAACATATGAAATAATTGTATTTACTCTTGATACTTTAAGTTCTTTACCGGTAAAATAGCTGTATGTCCCGGTTATGCCGGAATATACTGGATCTACAACACGGAAAAATTCATTGTCATCTATTTTTAAAACCGGATTGTCAAACTGAATAGAAGCAGTCTGGTTGCTATCCGCGAAATTGAATGCTCCAATCCAGAAACCTGAATCTGAAGGTTTTAACGCCGCAGCAACCATAGAGTTGTTAGCCCAGAGGAGGAACCCTTTACCCTTGTTATCACTATGGAACCTGTACATCTCTCGATAAAAACGCTCGACACTTCGATGTGAAGCATATTCAAATTGATTCCAGTTTACATAAATATTGTCAAGAAATACCTTCCAGCCTTCTCCCTCTGCACTTCCTTCGTAATCCATAATTATATTGCTTAAAAACGAAGTCAGCGATATTGCCGCTTTTAAGCCATGCTGGCCGAAAGTATTAAGTGCCCGACGCTCATCATGATTGCCAAAAATCCCCAAAAGTTCAGTTCCCCTTGGCAAAACGGAAGGATAATACGAATCATAAATATGATAAATTTCTCTGACATCGGATTTTCCATGAGAAATATTTTCGCACACCTTGAAAAGCGAAGCATTATACGGCACTATGCCTGAACGAGCCAAAAAACGTTCATGCCCCCAAAAGCATTCTGCAATGTATAGAAAAAAATCTTTTTTATTCTTTCGTAATGTACGCTGTATTCCGTACATTAAATATTGATGGAAAGGAACAGCAATGGAATCACGGCATTGACAATCGTAATACCCGGTTGTTATAAAATGCTCATCCCACCGGTCATTTACAATAATACGCCCTTCAACCATCTCTTCGTGTGTCCGGCTTCTGTCATAAACAAAGGGAAAATTATTGCGTTTCATCATTATTGGAACAGCGTGAGCCGAATCAAACCGTATACCGTCAATTCCGAACTTGTTAACAAGCGTATCAATTGAGCGATGAACCCACTCCCATACCTCAAAACGGCGGTAATTTAAAAGTTTCCCATCATCCCAGCTTCCATAACGTCCGTCCGTAGCCGATCGGGGGTATAAACCACCATCTGCCCCGTAACAGAAAACCACATTTTCATCTGACAACTCACTGCTATGACGATTTATATGAGGGATGATATCAACTATAATCTTAATTTCATGAAGATGAGCCTGTCTTACAAGCTCTGCAAACTGATCAGCGCCACCAAGTGATTCTTCAATTTCGGTCAAACTCTCCGGAGAAAATGGAGAAGGTGAAGTAGCGCCCTGAGCCCAATCTTCGGAATGTGTTCCCCTTTTCTGGCAGCCAAGGATATAAATTGTCGAAATTGAATACCTCCGCTTCATATCTTCAAGATGCATGGTAACATCGGCAAAAGTTCCGGTTCGTATAACCTCACCGTTCTCGTTATACACCAATCCAGGATGACCATTTTCATCACGCCAGTATAACTTTGTATGACCATGGATATCGGTAAATATCTCGAGTATAACTTCACCTCGCACATCAGACATAACATTTATACGACCGGACGCCCCATATTGTTCAACCCACTCATTTTTTTTGGAACTTTTTTTAAATACAAGAAAATCATAATGGCCGTAACGATTAAGAGGAATCGAAACAGCATATACCTCATCCTCTTTGGTCATAGGATAATCTTTGTAATCTATATCATCGTCTACAAAGAAATCTTCATCACATGAATAGTTGTATATTCGCACAAAATATCCATTTTTTGCTTCAGGCAATTTTATCGTTAGCTCGAAAGTATCACCAGCCAACAGATTGTAAAAGACTGTAGCAAGGGGGGCATCGTACTGCTTGGGGGCAAAAAGTCTTTCAAGTATAATATTAGCTCTATTACGAATCTCGTGAATATCATGACCGGACGCAGACACAAGAAGTCTGACACATTCATGAAGCGATTCACGATCACCGTTTATTCTATAGCGGCGAGCCAAACGAGCTATGCCTTCTACTGCCTTAAGATTTTGAGCATAATCGAAGTGGCCTGGGTCGTGATAATAACGCGCGTCAAGCATTTCAAGATACTTTTCACGAATCTTTTGTGCAAATGGCTTAACATCTCTTTTTTCAGCAGGCTCGTGAGCTCTTAGTTCTGTCTGCCCGGTATATTCTATAAGAGAATTAACAAGATTATTCAGTGCCAAAGAGTAATCGGCGGGATAAACCTCTATATGTGAAAATCCTGTCTCGATTGCCCTCTCTTCAATTTTTAACAATTTTTTAAAGGCCTCAAAGAGCTCAGTTTCGCCTCGTTTATATTCTGTATCAAGGATATCAAAGGTTTTTAATCCAAGATATAGTGTCGGAATTTCCTGCCAGTATGGCCCCTGCCCCACATGTGAGATAACAGTTGTTTCATTGGATATATGATAAATTGTAGGAGACCCGGGACGCTCCTTCAGTATAACAAACCTTCTCTCCGGCAAAGAGTTATAATCATCATCCGCCAATGCTTTATGTACAAAAAACACGGCATTATACAGGCGCTCGGCAAGACGTGTGTCCTTTACAAGACGTGATTTTATATATTCATCTTCCTCCCCGGCCTTGTCATAAATTGTGTTGCGAATATCTATGATTCTCTCATGATATGTTGCAACAAAGCGTTCAAAACGCATATCATCGATCAGTTCTTTATTAACCGAAAAACTGAAAGCCCTGCCATCCTCAAAAGACCGGGCAACTTCTTTTTTAACATATTTTGCCTGAACCAGATGTTCATCTTTGAGGGCAAAACGGCACAACCCGCAAATTTCCTCATTTTTTACGCTTTCGTTTTCCATTACAATAACCCGGTTACAGGCTCCGTACAAATTTTTTGCCGGAACCCCCATGAAGATAATTTTAAAAAAAAATAAACGGCAAATAAAAATTTTCACAGCAGGTGTTTTGTTCAAACTTAATCCACAAAACAGTACACTCCATGAAATTTACCAAGTTATAAAAAAATGTCCACAACAATTATGCCGTGGACAATTTTTTTCGTTATATGAGATTTGAATAATATTGACTATTTATGTTTTTCATACTCATCAAGAATTTCAGCATCTGACATTGTCTTTCTTAATACAACCCGGTATCTTACCGTAAAAACCAGAGGAGAAATTCCACGATTATATTGAAATGTCCATCGCTGAATATCATCAATAATAAGTTTATCAATTTCCTGTATATAGGTTGACTCAAGAAAACGAACTTTCATTAGCCGGCCGCTGTCTGGATAAACCCAAACACGTATAAGCCCTTCCCTTTTTTCATTAACAACATCAAGTTTTTTCATTCGTTCCATAAAATAACTGTCACCCGATGTATCTTCCTGACGGGACATATTTGACGAATAGGCCTTCTGTTGCACCAGATAGCTATCTGACGTCATCACAACACGAAATGCTTCACCACTGCTTTGAGATAGAAAATCATTATTTTCCTTAATTAACGGATCCACCGTAGTACAAGAAAAAATCCCGAAAGATAAAAACGACAAAAAAACAACCTTAAAACACTTTTTCATAACATTCTCCACACATTTACAATCACAGATCAGCTTTTGCTGCCAAGATCAAGATAAAGGTAACTACCATTATTTTAATATAATATAGTTTCAACAACTATTTTTTGCCAAACAGCTGCAATCAACCTTCACAAACCCCAATAACAAAAATTTTTCTTGCCAAATAGGCAGTACCCGATTTTACAATACCATGTGGTTTTATTACCATTTGGTGAACCGTTTGTACTGCAAGGTGCAAACACAATTCTATGGAGGATCCAATGAAATTCAAAATGCTTCTTTTCCTGGCGTTTTTTTCCCTTTCCACTGCCATATTTGCCTCTTTCCCGCCGGAGGAAGATGTTACCAAAGCAAGATTAACCCTCAGCAAATATCGCTGGGTACAAATGCACTATTTTTTACAGACTGGTTATTCGATGGATTTTAATGAAAGTGAGACTTACAAATCCTTTTACATGGGGCATAACCGGCTTATCTTTAACGGACAGACTTCGGAAAAGATGTTCTTTCTTTTCCAAACAGATGATTTTGTAAAAAAAGACAGTATCGATAGCACAAACGGATTTTACACAAGCGATGCTTTTTTGCACTATAAGGCTCACGAAGCTGTGCAGATATATGCGGGCAAAATGGTTGCGCCCGTATCACGAAATGCACTTCTTTCACCGGCAACTACTGTTGGAATAAGCGCAAATCATGACGCGCTTCCTTCTTACAACTATACTCCGGAAGGACGTGATACAGGTATATTAATCAGAGGTTTTCTTCTGAATAATCTTATTGAGTACCGCTCCGGATTTTTTCAGGGATTGGGAAATAAAAGTTTCCAATACGAAGATGAAGGCAAAGAGTATACCCGAAACGAGAGTTCGATTCCAAGAATAACAACTCGTTTTCAGTTTAATTTCATTGATACCGAAGAGGGATATTTTTACAGCGAAAACTACCTTCGTAAAAAAAATATTCTCGCATTAGGCCTGGCTTTTGATTATCAACCAGAAGTTTGCGACCATAACGAAAACGGCACCTTTGACGACTATTTTGCAGTTTCATCTGATATTTCGATTCAGACAGACTGGCGCTCCGCAAATTCTTTTGGGTTTGATTTGGCATTTTTTTATAGCAAAAACAACCCGAATGCCGACATACGTTATGAAAATCTTGATTATACAGATGAAATCGGGTTTTATGCGCAAGCCGCTATGCTGGCCGCCAATGTTTTTCAGGCTTTCGCACGTTTTAATTATTCAAGTGCCTTGGGTGCCGATGACGGTAACGATTTTACCTTCACAAAACTGAGCCTGGGCGGCAACTATTTTATCGATGATCATCATGCAAAAGCCACCATACAGCTTGATATACCGGTTGGGGACAGCAAAAGCATGGATGGAGAGCAAAAACTGTCGCTTCAATTTCAGGCATATTTGTAATAAACCATTAATGAAAGCCCTCAAATCATAGAGGGCTTTCTCATATCGATTCAATACAGGCAGTTAAAGAGCCAGCACGGCAATAAGAGTAACCAGAAACTTTTCTGCCTGAAAAATATTAAAAGTTTAACTAAAAATAAATGTTCTTTATCAACTCAGTACCTGTAGCTGTTTTAAAATACTTATCGCTAACTGCCCTTATGGATTTTAAAGACATATTTTCTTCATCAATATTAACCAAAAAATCCGACTCAACAATAATTTGAAAGTCATTTCCATCTATTTTATTATACGAATGATGATGTCCTATTATAAAGCAGACTCTTTCAAGAATATCCACATCTATACTGATATCTGATAACAGTTGACGAGCCACATCAGGCCCTTCCATTTCCTGGTAATGGCCACTTGTGGAATTATGTTTTGTCTGTGCGTTTACTATTCCAATATCATGTAACACAGCAGCGAGATTAATTACTTTTATCTCTTTATCAGATAAATTTTCTCCACCTGCGATACAACCAGCAAACCCGTAAACCTTCAATGCATGGTTTATACGCTTTATATCGCCTCTGAAATAATTAATCATTTTCTTTATTACCACATCAACCATCGTATTCTCCCAACTTAAATGCTGCTACTATTTGCCAGGCATGAGCAAAAATGTCTAACAATATTTATCACATATTGTTAATATCAGTTTAAATAGTAAAATATTCTATTTCTTTCTACTTGATCCAAATATCAAACATCAGATTATTTGCTTTCCTTATTGCTTGCCAAATTTCTTTTGATTCCTGCAGAAAAAGACTTATATTTATCAAGGCACATTGATCACCCTGGTATAACCATATTTAAAACCAGTAATTGGGCAATAAGCAAAAAGGATTACAATGAAAAGAACAAGCCTTAGAAAAATCCGGATTTTCTCATTAGGCGGATCGTTATTCTTTATTCTATTGACTGTCTGTTCTTTATGGTATGCTGATATAATGATTACTTATAAAAAAAGTATTTCTCAGCTTTCTCAAGGGATACGTCTTCGAGAGCTTGACCATATCAAATTATCAACGGAAGAACAATCAGCCTTTTTAGATAACATTGCTGATAACATAAAGGAAGAATCACTTGTCTTTCTGGTAAGTAAAGTCCGTATAATTAACGGTAAAATAATTCAAACTGACAAAAATTACTCCTCATCACTTGCCGATAGCGAGATAATAAAAGAAATATCTTTATTGTTAAATTCCGCGTCGGCAAAAGAGCCGTTCATATCTTTTATCACAATTCACAACAACCAATTTATTAACAAAACAAAAACCATCCCGTATTCGGCCAAAACACTGTATGATTATTGCAAAACAAATAAAGAGGGATTTTTCCCCTATATTAAGCAAAAAGAGTCTCAAGAAATTTTGTCAGATAATTTGGATTATATATACCTAAAATACCATGAACCGCTTGATTTATGCTTTGGAGCAATCTTACACACAGAAGCTATAGACAAAAAAATCAAAGAAGCAATAAATAAACATCTGAGAATAGTTAATACAAATAAAACCGATTTCTTCTTTACAGCGACAATAGTTGACGACTCATTAACCGAAATCTCAACTCATTGGGAAATAATAAACAGCATAACACCATATAACGTTAATAATAACGTTTTTTTTCAAAACCTTAAATCAGGCAATGCTGGTGGATTTATCAAGTGCGATGCAACATCGGTTCTAAACGGCACGACTAAGCTCCGGTTATGTTATATTACTCCACTGGTAACTCGAAACCAGGTGCTGGGATTTGGCAAATACAAAGACGACATAGACGCAATTATAAATGCTGACGCCCAATATTTAACAACAGGAAGAAATCGTTCATTAACGGCTGTTGCCAGCGTGCTAATTGTATTTATTATATTGTCAGTTATGATTACCCTGAAACTTTCAGGTATTATTTTCAAACAGACCGCTATCTTCAAAAACAACTTTTTAAAAGCAATACAAGATGGAACACCACTAGAGTTATCTTCCCTTTATATTACAGAACTAATCGAATTCGCAAACGAAATAAACAAACTGCTTGCTACCCGGAAATATTCAGAAAACATGATGAAAAAATCAATAGCCGAAAAGGAAATTCTAATCAAGGAGATCCATCACCGTGTTAAAAACAACCTGCAAATAATAATCAGCCTCATAGATTTACAAACTCTTCACACTGACAATCCATCGACTATAACACTGTTAAAAGAAACGTCGGGGCGAATACGATCGATGGGTATCATACATGAAAAGATATACCAGACAAAAGATCTGACAGAAGTACCCGCAAAAGATTATTTTTCAACTATCGTTGATGAACTGATGTTCAGCTATAACATTGACCACAATAAGATCAAAATAGTTAAGAACATAGATGACATAACCTTTAATATGGATACAGCCATACCTCTCGGTCTTATCATTAATGAACTACTGACAAATACTATTAAACATGCTTTTAAAAAGGATCAAGAGGGTCGCATTCATATATCGGCAAAAAAATTTGCTAACAGAACTGAAATCATTGTTTCAGATAATGGCATAGGAATACCGATAAAAGAAGAGATGGACAAGCGTTCCCGATTGGGTATGCAATTAATCCGGGGTTTAACAATGCAGCTTGGAGCGGAACTTTCGATTATCGCAAAAAATGGTACAAAAACAAAAATTACGCTACAAAATACTTGATAATATGGCTAATTAAAGTCGCAATGACTTATATTCCTGATAAAGATTTTCAATTTTTATGGGAATAATTTTACCGTAGTTTTTGTGATAACTGTTAATACTGATCATATTGATAAAGATTACATATAGAACTGTTCTGCAAAATATAACCGGTTTTTCCCTGCGCACCAACATGTTACCGGTATTATTTGTGGACATATAATCAAATTAGTAATACTTTGAAGATGCTCATTCATAATAATGAAGCTCGGGGATTTTTATGAGGATAAATGTTAGAGGACTCAAGTTCCAAATACTTAAAAACTATGTCATAATAGCAGCTATTCCTGTGCTTTTTACATTTTTTATAACATCGGGTTTAATGAAAAACAACACGCAAACCCGTTTTCTTGATAATTCAGCCATGTCTGTAAATATTTCAGATCTAGCTATTCAGACAATGATCAACAGATATAAACATGAGTTTGAGATGCTAACCCGTTCTCAGAATTTACTTTCAGGTTCAATATACACCTTTAACAGCGATAAAAAGACACCGGTAAAAGATTCCCTGTCGGGTAATGCCGCATCAGACCTAATAAATGATCTAAAACATCTTACTGACGAATCTACTGATATAACAAGGGTTTACGCGGTAAAAACAAACTCTTCACTGTTTCAGTTTCCTACTCAAAAAATGGCTGCTCCTTTTGCAGTAACTGACTCACCACTGTTTAAACAAGCTCTCTCATCAAACGAAACCCAAATATCGGAACCCTATTTTGACAGTGAACTGAACACCACACTTCTTACTTTTGCCCGCAAACTTGATAGCGAAACCGTTTTTTTTGCGGATATCGATTTTCAAAAAATGACATCCTTTATATCATCACTTAACTATGAAAAATCCGGCCATCTAGTGATATGCGATGAAGATGGAAAAATCATCAATAACCCGCGTACTCCTGAGCTTAACCAACAACCAATTACAGCAATCGGAATCAGCGGTCTTGAAACAGTAGCAAAGAAAAAACACGATCAATTAACAGGTCTGGACTCAAAAAAGATCAGTCATGTTATCAACTTCTTTACTTCTAAAGAGTACTCATGGAAATATGTTATTCTTGTTAAGTACGACGAAGTTGTTGACGGGGTCGCTTTTGTTTTTAACATCACTCTCTTCTTCATATTCTTAATGGTCATGATCTTTATTCTTTATGGTGCAAAAAGTGCTAAATATATTATTGAGCCAATTACAACCTTGCGTGAATATCTCTGGTCTGCTTCGAAAGGTGATTTTCACAACACAATGTCCACCAAGATTACAAAACGGAAAGATGTAATTGGCGAATTAGCTCAGAGTTATAACGATTTTATCAAAATAACCCGTGATGTAATCAGTGATGTTAACCACTCTGCCAACCAGCTTGCCTATTCCGCTGACGAAATATCATCAGCTGTTAAGGATTTCTCGTCAAATATTCAGAACCAGTCGGCAAATTCGGAAGAGATATCCGCCTCAGTTGAAGAGATGGAAGCGAGCATGATTAATGTTGCCGGTGAGTCGGAAACCCAGAACAACAGCATAAAGTATCTCGACAAACAGATCAAAGACATGTCGGTAATGCTACGCGAAATACAGAAGATGACACAAAACACATTTACCTTAACCGAGAAACTGCAATCACGTGCAGCTACAGGAGAACAAACGCTTCGTACCATGGATCACACCATGGTTAAACTGAACAACTCAAGTCAGGACATGGTAAATATTCTTGCAATTATTGACGAGATATCCGAACAGATAAACCTTCTATCGCTTAACGCAGCTATTGAGGCGGCACGCGCAGGTGACGCAGGAAAGGGATTCGCGGTTGTAGCAGATGAAATATCCAAACTTGCCGATCAGACTGCCAAGAGTTTAAAGGATATTGACAGCCTTATAAGAATGAATAGCAGTGAGATATCCGATGGACAAAAAAACATCAACGAGACGCTGCTCTTGATTACGGATTTTCTAAGCGGTATCAATTCGATCAATGATATGAACCGTAAAATCGGAAACTTCATGACACAGTACTCTCAGACAAACGACGAAGTTTCGAACCGGGCCGAAAATGTTCAAAAGATATCTGAGGGAATCAAGCACGCTGCTGATGAAAACAAAAGAGCAATTTCAGAAATCGCAAAATCAATTTTTGATATAAACGATCTTTCTCAGAAAAATGCTACACACTCACAAGACGTTTCTGATAATACTAAAAAACTTGCTGCCATGTCAGAATCCCTTAAATCCAAGATCAAGTTTTTCAAGATATAGAACGAGAAAGGGGTCATCAATCCTCAGATCAATGACCCCTTTAAAAAGTTGGTTCTGTCAATTCTGCTCTCAAAACTTTAGCATACCTCCCAACATCAGTAGTTCTTTCTGGATCTTCCACCGGCTACCGGGCATGGCAGATTACCTGCCGTGAGTGAAGCTTCGTAATCACCCCTTTGAGCCCCTTTTCCCGTTCCAGCAACTATTTATAATATAATAAAAATTAAAGAATCGTCAATAGAGACATAAGTTTTTTTTGCATTAAATAATTTTTTTTAATAACCCGGTTTATTATTTTTGTTGGTTGATTTTTTTTATAACAGTATTACTTTAAACTATAATCTGTTAAATTATAAGCTGTTTAAATAATGACCTCCGATTCCTGTTATTTAAGGTTATCACAAGGAACAAACAGCACTATACAAACCAGAGAGGTTAATATGAAAAAAATTCTTTTTCTGTTATTACTTTTATTAATGGCTTTTGGATGTGATGACAAAGACGGCGATTCTGCCAAAGATAGAAGTCTTGATGAATCAATTATCAAG
>JAFGRW010000059.1 GCA_016934935.1 Spirochaetota bacterium
AACCAAGCCGAGTATTAACTCGTATTATTATGACATCATTTGGCAGGACAATAATCCCGGAAATTACGAGATCTTTTTCAAAAAATAAATAAGAGAGCGGGTATAGAATAACTCAGCAATAAGAAATCTTTTTCAAATAATTTGCATTCGAATTAGCGACTAAATATACTCTTTAAAAGAGTAATGATTGAAGAGAGTTCGTTTTTTGCCTTTAATTTAATTTACTTAAAAATAGGCAAAAAAGAACTGATCTTTGACCAGAAAAATCCAACTGGTAATTAGGAGAGAATGAATGAATGATATAAAACCGCGAATCTTCATATTCGGCTTAGATGGAGGGACTTGGAAGATTCTGAAACCCTTGATGGAAGAAGGATTCTTGCCAAATTTAGCCAATCTAGTTCAAAGCGGAACAAGCGGAATTTTAAAATCAACAATTCCACCTGTCACCGCCCCGGCCTGGTCTTCCTTTCAAACAGGAGTAAATCCAGGAAAACATGGATTATATGATTTCATAGGATACAAACAAGGAAGCTATGATTGGCATCTAACAAACGCGAAAGATCTGAAGATTAAAACAATCTGGAGAATTGCAAGCGATAGGGGCAAAACAGTTGTCACTATCAATGTGCCGATGACCTATCCTCCTGAACCCATCAATGGTGCAGTCATCGGTGGGGTTATGTCTCCATCAACTGATTCAAAATTTACCTATCCACATGATTTATATAAGGAGCTGGTGGAGAATATCGATGATTATATAATTTACTCAGAACCCAGAATCCTTTTCACTGATAATCTAGAAAAGGCCATCGACAGGCTGATTTATATAGAAGAAAAAAGGATCGACGCTGCTGAATACCTGATGAAAAAATACAATTGGGATCTATTTATGGTACATAATCAATCCTTAGACCAGATCCAACATATATTATGGCCATATATTAATAAGTCGCATAGTTACTTTTCAGAAGAAAAATGGTCGATAATATCAAAATTTTATAAATCAATCGATGAGTCTATCGGAAAAATAATCTCAGAGTTAGATGATTCAACTACAATTATTGTCATGTCTGACCATGGATTTGGAAATTTGGAAAAAGTTATTCACCTTAATCGATGGTTACAGTTAGAAGGATACCAGAAACTAACTAATGTAGGAAAAGTCGGAGTGATTGAAAAAATATTGAAAAAACTAGATATTTTTAAATTAAGGAAAAAGTTTCGATTTAACCTCATTGACAGTGCCAGGGTCAAACTCAACCAGAATTATGCCATAAACTGGTCTGAAACAAAAGCATTTATGGGAACAGGTCAGATCTACGGACATATACATTTGAACGCTAAAGGAAGAGAAAAAATGGGAATCATTTCCCCTGAAGAATATGAAAACTTCAGAGATGAAATAAAGGAAAAACTCCTTAATTTCAAAGATCCATTTAGTAAAACACCTGTTGTTGAAAAAGTATACAAGAGAGAAGAAATATATCAGGGAAGTGAGACAATTAATGCTCCGGATCTAATTGTCAAACCTGTCGCTGGATATGCATTTACTAAAAGATTGAACGAATCTAAGCCAGTTTCAATCTGCAAAATCAAAAATGATTTCTTAGGAACACACGCTGAAGATGGAATTATTGTTTTTTCAGGTAAGCCGATAAAATCCTCTAAACAAATTCAAGAAGTGAACATGGTTGATATTATGCCGACAATTCTGCATCTTATGGGCATGGATTTGCCTGATTATTTGGATGGGAATATATTAAAGGACATTTTAATAAATTAAGCCAAAGATATATTACTTGATAAAATAGGCGATTTTAATTGAAGAATCTTCAGTATAGACTGTTGCTGTTACTTTTTATTTGGTTTCCGATACAGGATACTATATTATCGCTCGCCTACCGTATTTACCCTTCTTCCTATTGGATCTATGGACTTTATTTCAAAGATTTTTTAGTTGTCTCAATTCTAATTTTATCTGCCGGGAAAAATCTCATCAATTCAAGATTTCCCTTTAATTGGGGTGATTTATTGGGAGTCTTTTATATTGTCTTTAATGGAATTTATGTCTTTTTTAATCCTAATAACATTTCCTTTTCTCTGAGACTTACCACTTTTAGACAATTAATTTTGCCGGTTATATTGTATTTTGCTGGGCGATATATCTTGATATCGTACGCCGGACTATCAAGACTATTTAAAATAATTATTATAATAGGTTTGATTTCAGCAGTATTTGGTTTTGTTGAGACTTTAGTTCCTTTGAAATATACTTGGAATGGCATTTTTGACCTTGGGGGTTATCTAAATAATATAAAAGGATTTACACGAGAACTCCCCCAGAACGTGCCCTTGAATTTCTGGGGATATCTGGGAAGACGATTAGCCGGACTTAGTGCCAGTCCTTTGACCCAGGGTTATTTTCTCGAATTTATTCTCTTTCTTTTAATTTCGAGTTGGATCTATAGATATCAAAAAAAAATAGCTATGATAGTCATTATTTTAGCTGCCCAAATACTTACGATCACAAGGGCCTCCCTAATAACTACAATCCTAGTCTTGCCTCTATTTATTCTTTTTAATCCTAATAAGGCCTATATAAAAAAAGTCATGCTTTTCTATCTTTTTATGATGATCCTGATTCTACCTTTTATAAATGAGGTGCTCGATCTTGGCGAAAAGACAATTACTATGGGGGAATCTTCATCCTCGAGACACCTAATGGCATTTAAATACAGCCTTAACAACCTTGAAAAAGTCTTATTAATCGGTCAGGGATTCGGCACTGCAGGTGGATGGATCACATCATTGGGAGGAGAGATTTTGGGTGCATGGGAAAATGCGTATTTCGTAATCGCCTATCAGATAGGAATCCCGGGATTGATCCTCTTTCTGAGTTGGTGGTTTATCTTATTGCGATTGACCTTCAAAGCTGGGATCAGAGAAACAGATTCTCTGAGAAGGACTATCTTCTCCGCCGTCGGTTTAGGCGGCATCGCGTTTTTCATAACCTGTTTCGTCTCTGAACAGATAATGACTTTTTCCTCTTTAGCCCATTTTTGGATCTTTTTGGGAATTAGCATAAATCTATCATCTCGAAAAGAGAGCGATGATAAAGATTCTCATGAGAGCGAAGAATATGAACAACAATAAGTTTGATCACGAATATTACGCTACGAGATACAAAAAAGGCATCTTCTCAGAAAGGGGAGACAAACCATTTTTCTATGCATATTGGATCAAATTCCTTACAAAAAAATACACATACCCTATAAAACCAAGGTTATTAGATTATGGATGCGGGGAAGGTTTTTGGCTTAAGCGAATAAGTCCATTCACAATGCCTTATGGTACAGAAACTTCAAAATATGCTGTTGAGGTCACTAAAACAAAAGTGAAACATGCAGAGATTAAGCAGGTGGAGGGAGAAAACATTCCCTTTGATAATGATTTTTTTGATATTATTACCTGTTGGGACGTAATTGAACATCTTGAAAATCCTGAGAAATTTGTATCAGAAATTTTTAGAGTATTAAGATCTAAGGGCATCGTTATAATTTCAACGCCTAATTTATCTTCTTGGGGAAGGACAATCAGAAAAAAAAATTGGCATGGAAATATGGACAAAACTCATATCAGCATGAAAAATATAGATGAATGGCTAAAAATCTTCATAAAAAACAATTTTAGAGTAATAAAATACGGTACAGACTTGTTTTGGGATATTCCCTATATTAAAATTGTTCCAAGATTTATTCAAAAAACAATTTTCGTCGGGATCAATAATCTTGTATTTTTTCTGATCGGATTCACCCCTTTTAAACATGGTGAAAATGCATATTTTATTTTAGAGAAGAAAGAATTCTAATGATAATAGGGATTGACGGAACCTCGCTTTGTAGAAAGATTACCGGGATAGAGTACTATACATTAGATTTGATTAGAAATGTTCTAAAATTTGATAAAAGAAACGAATATCGTATTTTTTTTAGAAAAGAAATTCACCCTAAGTTAGCAGGATTAAAAGATAAAGCTAAATTCCTGATCTGCCCAATAAATAATCAAATCTTCTGCGAGCAAATATGGCTCCCGTATATTACCAGACGGGAAAGAATTGATATAATGCATTTCCCCGCTTTCCCTCCAGGAATTCTATCAAAAAAAAATTTTATTTTCACTATCCATGATGCAACCCTCTGGAAATACAGTAACACCCTTTCCTGGAAAGGCTTATATTATATGAAACCATTAACTTCTCTGGGAGCAAAAAGAGCAAAAAAAATTCTAACTGTTTCAAACAATTCAAAAAAAGATCTAACTAAACTATTAAAAATACCAGAGAATAAAATTGTCAGCATCTATGAATCTATAAAAGAAGAGTTCAGAATCATTAAAGATGAAAAACTATTGGACAAGGTGAAAAGAAAATATAATCTTCCGGATAGATTTATTCTAAGTGTAGGCTCCCTTGAACCTAGGAAGAACCTAACTAATTTATTGAAAGCCTTTCATCTCATAAAAAAAAGTTTTCCTAAAAACGAACATAAACTTGTTCTGATTGGCAGAAAGGCATGGGGAAGTTCTTCAATCACTAATCAGATCAAAGAATTAGAACTTGAAGATCATGTCATATCAACAGGATATTTGCCGGATGCGGACCTGATCTGTATTTATAATCTGGCAGAAATATTTGTTTTTCCTTCGATATATGAAGGTTTTGGTCTGCCGATCCTGGAAGCAATGGCGTGCGGGACTCCTGTTATATCATCAAACTCTTCTTCCCTGCCTGAAGTGGTAGGAAGTGCCGGTTTAATGATAAATCCTTTCCATGTTGATGAAATCAAGGAGGCCTTAACAATCTTGATTCATAACACCAAATCCAGGGAGAATTTGATTAATTTAGGAAAGGAAAGGGTAAAACAATTCTCCTGGGAAGATTCAGCTAAAAATGTGATCACACTTTATCAAGACCTATACATGAAATGAATAAACCTAAAAGATTAAAACTTTTTGATATTTATATCGATAATCTTACCATGCAAGAAACACTCCTTAGGATCGAAGGCATGATTAAAAAAAAGCTGCCTTCCCTGGTTATTACACCCAATGTTCAGCATATAAATATTCTTAAAAGCGATGAGGAATTCAGAAAACTATATAGCGATGCTGCTTTGATTTTACCCGACAGCACTCCTCTTTTATGGGCAGCAAAAATTTTGGGACGCCCGCTAAAAGAAAAAGTGAGCGGTTCAGATCTTTTTCCAGAATTCTGTAAATTTTCAGCAAAAAAAGGTTACCGAATATTTCTTATGGGATCGAAACCTGGTGTTGCAAAAAAAGCATCAATCATTCTCTCCCGAAAATATCCAGGACTGAAAATTATTGGCACATACTCCCCCCCATTTGGTTTCGAACACAATGAAAAAGAGAATTTAAAGATTGTCAACGCTATTAAAAAACAGAATCCTGACGTTCTTTTTGTTGGATTAGGCTCACCTAAAGGAGAAATATGGGGCTGGAAACATCTTGACGAAATAAAAGTTCCTGTTGTTATCGGTGTTGGAGCGGCTTTTGACTTTATCGCTGGAGTAGTAAAAAGAGCACCAAAATGGATACAAAGATCAGGTCTGGAATGGCTTTATCGCTTTTTACAAGAACCAACAAGATTGTGGAAAAGGTATTTGCTTGGAAATGCCAAATTTATTTGGACTTTCATACAGGAAGTCTTTAAACAGCAGGATAACAACAAAGTAAAAATCCAAAGATCGTGAATCGTCTTCCTGCTTGTAAAAGATGGATAATTGCTATGAGAGGCAGAATCCAATATCTAAAAAAGTATAGCTTTAGACACGTTAGTATTCAAGGTTAGTGCTCATTTATTCGGAGAATATATTAATCTTGACAAAATCCTAAATATATTATAGATTTAGTAGACTTTAATCCTCAAAGAATAAAAACAGATACAATTTTACAATTAGATCGATCACTGATTTAAGGAAAAAACGCGAAATGAAAAAAATCATATTTTTCACTATCCTGATCCAATTTTTAGGGTATCCGGTGCTAAGTGCTGAATGGCTGACAAAAAGGCTGTCCGCAACCCCGGGAGACTCTGATAAAGCCGCTATTGCAGTTTACTCCAGCAATATTCATGTGGTTTGGGCTGAGGACGCTGTACCTACAGGAAATTATGAAATCTTCTATAAAAAGAGTCATGATAATGGCAGCACCTGGGGAGCGGAAAAATGTCTGTCCTGGAATTCAGGACCATCTACTAATCCTGTGATAGCAGCCTCTGGCATGAGCCTCCATGTTTTCTGGCAGGATGCCACTCCTGGAGTTTATCAGATTTTTTATAAACGAAGCATTGACAATGGCGACACTTGGTCAAATATTTTAAGGATGTCCTATACACCAGGAGGTTCTCTTTACCCTGCTGCGGCGGTTTGGGGAGAAAGCATTCATGTTGTTTGGTCTAATTATACCCAAAACGGACTCAATTTCGAGATATGGTATAAAAAAAGCGCTGACAACGGGGATACCTGGACATCTGCGAAAAGGATTACTTATAATTCAGGAAAATCATCAACTCCCTCAATAGCAATTTATGAATCTAATATTCACATTGCATGGCAGGATGATAATCCAGGTAATTATGAGGTATTCTATAAGAAAAGTGAAGATGGGGGCATAAATTGGACTACTTCACATAGACTATCTTTCACGCCCGGTTTATCCCAGGCGCCATCCATTGCGGTTTCTAACAATAATATCCATATTGTTTTTAAAGATGCAAGCACAGGTTATTATAATATCCACTACAGAAGAAGTCTGGATAACGGAGAGTCCTGGTTGGGCAAATCTCTTACAAGCGAATCCCTTTATGGCTGTAAAGCGCCTTCTATTGCGGCATCCGGGCCAATCCTGGGACTTGTTTATTTTAAATATGAAGGCGCCACAGATCAACGACTCGATATTTGGTATCAGAGAAGTATTGATAATGGAAATAGTTGGAATGAAGAACAACAAATAACATTCAGTCCTGGAGAATCCTGGAGACCGAGAATATCCATTTCAGGGAAATACTACAGTACAGTACATGTTGTCTGGGATGATAGCTCTGTGGGGAATTACGAAGTCTTTTACAAGACAAAAACTTATGTTCCATAATCCTTCTTTTACAGGAATATATTATGCAAAATAAGTAAGGTAATGTTTTCCTTTTTACTTTTGCTTTAAATAATTTAACTAGAATTCAAAAATGTTTCAAAATGTAGTACATCAAAACATGTATTTCTTCACGCTGTTTAAATAAGATCCCTTTGATACTGAGTTATTCTTGACTCGTTTTCT
>JAFGRW010000060.1 GCA_016934935.1 Spirochaetota bacterium
CGATCGTCTCGCCAGCCAGTGAAGCCTGTTGGCCGGATGAGGAAGCCCTCCACTGGCATCAGCGGAGGGTGTTTAAGCGGGATTAGGGGCATGCGGATTTGAGGCATTTTTTTTATCGACTAAGGATAGAAATATCGAAAAAAACTTCCGATATTGGAGAAAGATCTACAGGTTGATACTTGTTTTAAGGTGGCTTTCCTTTTTAATTTGTAGTTAGAAGTTTTTATGTTTTATTTATAGTTGATTCCAAATGCTTAAGAATATCCATGATATCATTAAATAAAGGAGCTTCTCCGAAAAACATTATTTTCATCTTTTCATAATCTTCTTCTAATTCCTTGAGACGAAATTCAGGAGGGCAGAGCTTTAATGTCCCTGGTTTAGCTTCGTCATACTTTGCCCAACCGCATCGGAAAAAATACTTTTTGTGCTTAGTTACATCATTTAATAAATCAAAGTCCGTTGCAGCCTTCTGTCCAAAAGAGCTTTGTGCCATCATGGCAAGATCATAGTAATGTCGGAAATAACGGGGCCCTAATGGTTTATTTTTAGGACGATTTGCTTCCTGATGAAGAATGGTGGCTTTCTCCCAAAAAATTCGTTCAGCAGATAATGCAATTACTTTGCATCCCTTGTTTTTTTTAAAAACATTCGGAAAGTATTCAGCAGCGTAAGGGCTAATTTTTACCTTATTAGTTGGCCATGGATCATTTCTGCAGCCAAACTCTAACTTAACAACAGGATCTACATAAGAGCCGGATGTGATTTCCAATGCACCAGGATAGTAAAAGAGCAATGTTTGCTTATCCTCACTCTGATCATCAACAATTAAATCCCAGCGTTCGTTATTGTATTTTAAGTAGGAATCGAATATATTTTTTAATTTAAATTTTAAATCAGAATTGACATAATCTGTGCAAGCTGTAACCATTTGGCGAATCAGTCTCTCACGTTTTCTCGTACCTTCTATTCTAGAAGGATCACTTCCTCCTTTAAATCCCAACATCGCTCGATTCACAGTTAAATCAATATCCTCGGAAAATCGATTAATAATTTTGTAAACTTTCGATAGAGTTGTGCCCCCTCTGAAGATCAAATTATCTTTCAAATCAGGCATAGCATAGAGACATTTCAAAGTCCAACAAACCCAAAAGTCTTTTTCCACAATAAGAGGTTCTATGTTCATTCGTTCCCCAGTTTCTTCGAATAATCGCTGCCTGAAATTGGCATCTCTTACAACAATTTCATCCAATTTTATTCCTTATGTGGTTCATATTTTGATGTTATTTTTTGGACAACTTCCCAAATCCAATCCTCAATATATCTTGCATCTTTTGCTAATTTTTTTTTATCTGTATCTGAAAGTTTACGGCGAAGATTGTTGATTACATTTTGATCTATCTGGTCTTTTCCCAAAAAACGAAGTGCCTGAGTGACAAGAATACTGATATCGCTTCCCAGTCGCATTTCTCGTGGTTCTGCCCTTTTGAATATTAGTTTGCGATTATTTATCTTGATTGTGCGTGATTTTCCGTTCGTGAGATAAACGATTTGAGCTGGCAACTGTGTTGACAAACCTAAAAGATTTGCAGCTAAGGCCCTGGATGGCTGAATACGCACACCATTTTTTCGTGATATCGCCTGAGCTACCTGATGAATATCTGGACTTAATCTTCCGCCCAGCTCTTTCTGTTCCTTAGGGAAATCATATATCCCTGGTTTTAATCGGCGTATAATATCATTTCTGTATAGTCTCGAGAGTGCTTGATCAACCGAATCTCGGCTGCCAAGATCGAGAAAATCTTTACTGGAAAATGCATAACCCCTACCCTTCCCTCTGATCCGTGCAAGTATTTTATTTTTAATAGATTGCATCTTTTCCTGGATAAATTTTTGTCAGAAGTGCGGCGTCTCACTTCTGACAGATAATTTTGTATATAAAATCAATTTTACTCCTATCTTTATACAGGAGGTGTTATTATTTAGTCAATAAGAGAAATGATATCTCCACAAAAACTGGATAATAAAATGCAGTGCTTTTTGATCTGTCCTAATTTTGGAGGAAATACCGTGAGATGGATGCCTGCTGGATTTAATTGTTTGAGTCGGCTAAAATCAAAGGCGGAAAAATGATAAAAAAAGAGTTAAACATTCCAATGGGGACAAAACTGGATCTGGTGGCGCTGGCTGTGAAGAGCAGGGCCATAAGATGCAAGATCCTATCATCTGGAGTGCTGATCACTTTTCGGCCGGTTAGATGCGAATACTATTAAATGCAATTTTTAATCCTAGCTCTATTCGGTTGTTATCAATTGTCATTTTATTTATAATTTCTTAAAACTTATTTGCGCTGTTTTTGAAATGGAATTGAAGCATTATCTTAGTTTAGCACCATAAAATGGATCAAAAACAAAGAGAAAAAAGTTTACTGACCACTTGGAAAGAAATATCGTCATATCTTCGTTGTGATGAAAAAACTGCCAGAAGATGGGAAATTAAATATGCCTTACCTATCAGGCGGCATGCCGGGCAGGGAAAATCAAGGGTTCACGCTTATAAAGAAGAGTTAGATGAGTGGTTAAAGGGGCATCCATATGAGAAGTCTCTAAACAAAAATCAAAAGAATACCAGGATTAAATGGCAAAAGGGTCTTATTTATATCTTTATGCTCATTATTTTGGTGATTTTTGTTTTTATGTTTTTGGTGAAAAATCAAAAAACAAACAGCCCTTCTGATTTTAAGATCAATGGCTCCACTCTTATTATTTTGAATGAAAAAGGCAGGGAATTATGGAGGTTTGATACGGGATTGAAAAATCTTATTGATGAAAGCGAATACAGAATGCATTTTCAGACTAAGAAATTAGATTATAGTAATGGCGGCTATCATTTTCCTTATCTTATAATAAAAGACATAAATTCAGATGATCAAAAGGAAGTAATTTTTAATGCCTTAGCAGATAATCAGTTAAGATCAAGAAAATTGTATTGTTTTAATAATAAAGGGGATGAATTATGGTCGTTCCAGGCCGGTAAAGAAATCAAGTTTGGTTCAACCACTTTTTCACCGGATTATTGGATAAAAGGTTTTTTAGCTGAAGACTTGGATGGAGATGGAAAGGACGAGATTTTTGTTATTTGTAATAACCGGTTTTATGCGCCTACTCAATTTGTTGTTCTTGATACAGAAGGAAACTCGATTGGAGCATACTGGAATTTCGGGAGATTGGTAGATTTTAGTTTTGTTGATATAAATAGTGACGGTCAAAGAGAAATTTTACTCTGTGGAATGAACAATGAATTCGAAAGTCCCTGTATTATTGTTTTTGAAATAGATTCTATAAAAGGGGGCTCACCGGGAAAATCAACGAATTCCTGGCAGGATGTAGAGATAGGCACAGAGAAATACTATCTTGTTTTTCCCAGAACTGATGTGGATAGATCCTATTTTGCCAGTGACAGTTTTAAGGCCATCGATAATTTAAGTAACAATCGTCTAGCAGTGACCACCATTAACAGCAATATAAGCTATGAATTGGACTATAACTTAACGCTGTTAGATATCCGTATAAGCCATTCGTTTAAGAAGCTTTATAATAAAGCTTTAAGTGAAGGCATCATAATCACTGACATTAATGATCAAAAGAATAAATTAGCAGAGAATATTCTTTATTTTAATGGGGAAAAGTGGATAGTTACATCTGCAATGTCCAATTCTTGGTGATCCCTTAATCTCAGCTTGGCTGAGAGATTCCAGCCTGGCTGACGTATCGTCTAGAAAATAAAGAAATTAGCAAAATCACTTCAGGGGGAAGGAATTCTTAGAGTCGATTTTTAGGGGCGAAAATTAGGTTTTAAGAGTTTTCTATAGAGCTGTGAATTTTGGTTTTGTGCTGCAGGAGGGACGGGACCCACAGCCTGTGTAAGATTTATTTAGTTAGAAGCGATTTTTGGGGTGAACAATTTTTTTAGCAACTTGCTCTCCTCTGGTGCCTGGATTGAGGGAGGAAACGCGTTCTGATGTTATTTTTTAGGACATAAACGGACATAACTGGGCAATCCTTCCCAACTAATTGACTTTGAATTTTTTGATACTTTAGCATGAAACAAGGAGGCAGAACATGAATAAAAATTGGACATTGAAAAAAACTAAGTTCATATGTATTTCCGTTATTTTCTTTTTTGCTTCAAACTTATTAATTTTTCCAGGTGTTTACGAATTTCAAGGCCCAATAGAGCTAAATACAGGAGATATTCAGTATTTCAGAGTGAAGCAAATAGGAGAAAATTTTGGAGTGGCTTTCAAGGACTCTTTGGGTCGAGGATTATTTTCACTTTTTTCAGAGACTGGGGATATTCTTTTAAATCAAATTGAATTCACAAATTGTATCCTTCCAAATTACAACTTTGACATGTATTATGATGAAATAACCAATCATGTTTTTATCTTATACACTTGCCGCACAGCTTGGTTTTCTGGGTACATAACTACCATTGATCTTACCACGGGCAATATAATAGGACATCCTCTCGACATGGGATTATCACCAAGGCCTAGCGCTCAAGAATTTAATGTAGTCGCGCGATTAGATGGCATACAAGGATTTGCCGTGCTCGCCTCCAGGGGTTATGATCCTCAGCTTTATCTAATCGGAACGAGTTCAGGATATCCAAATATTGATTTCCACAAACAACTTGAGCCAACGAATACTTATGCACTATATCTTCGAGGAGCAACTAATGGACAGAATTACGCTGTAATTGGAAGAAGTTATAATCCCAACTATTATACATTCAGACTATACAATCAAACAGGCGGCAAGATAACAGACTCTTATAGATTTTATAGACCCAAAGTGGTGACTGATTTAGTTTCAGACGGAAAAGATTTTTATGTTTACGAATATGAAGAGTACGCCTCATCTTGTTATCCGAGAATACATAAGTTCAAAGGAGACAATGGAGAATATTTAGGGGAGATGTTGTTTATCGATGCACTTGTTGATATGGGTGCATTACTATTAAATTCACAAATCGCACCTTATTTATTGGGGCGGTGGCATCCCGCGGATTCAGCCATTGAATTTTATGATGCAGATTTTAATTTTATTGATCTTCTAACTGATCCTGTTAGACCAGAATGGAATTCACATAATCATAATAATGTCTTTGTTGATAGATCGGGAAGAGTTGTTTTATTTGTGAGAGATATTACACAAACAAAGCTAAATATGTTTATTTTGGGTAAAAAAACTGTGGAAGTTGATATAGACATAAAGCCTGGCTCAAGTCCAAATTCAATTAATCTTAAATCTAAGGGGAATGTTCCAGTTGCCATTTTCAGTACAGATGAGTTCGATGCAGCTTCTATTGATCCATCGATGGTTACGTTGGCAGAAGCACCGGTAATCATTAAAAAGAATGGTAAACCTATGGCATCTTTTGAGGATGTTAATGGAGACGGTTTGCAGGATATGATTGTTCATATAGATACGACAACACTTCAACTTAGTTCGGGAGATATAGAGGCTGTTTTAGAAGGAGAGACTTTCGATGGCCAGAAAATAAGAGGAACTGATACTGTAAGGATTGTACACGAGTGAAGATATCAGGAGGGTGGAATTTCATACAGTAGTTAAGCAGTAGTTAAGTCATATTAGCAGTAAGAAAAAGGTTTTTCTGTTAAAATTATCCTTGGTCTCGAAAAATCCAATCTAGGCAGAGTACTCCTGGGAAAGATGTTTTTTATGTTGTTGAAAAGTAATGACTTATTTCTACCAAGGCGCAAGAAAAGTCTATTTTACACTTTCCATTTTAAAAGTTATATTTATAATGCCAAAATATTTTTGTTCTTCTACCGTTCCGATAAATTTTTGACTTAGCCGCCTTTGCTGTGATAATTATAGACCTTAGCAAAACGGACGATTTTTTGGCGGCGGAAATAAAATGAATGCAGATGAGCGGGTGCGGGCGATACTTGAGATTTCCCGATATATTGGGAGAGATGTGTCCGCGGATTTTATCCGAAGGACAGCCGAGCATTTCCCGGCAGCACTATTCCCCGCATCCACAACCTGGCAGAGGGGATCTATAAACCGGCTGATGATAAATATGCGTTTTGCATCTGGAGCCGTTCTGCTGTGGGAAAGGACAAAGAGATTTACAGCGACGCCTTTCATCCCAATCCGGATGGAACCTGGAGCATGGATTATGCCGCCAAAAGAGGCGGCTTAAATTCAGCCATAAACAGGTCGCTTTTTAACTGCATGGAGGATCATGTGCCTGTTCTGGTTATTGTGACCTCACGGCCGGCTGGAACTC
>JAFGRW010000061.1 GCA_016934935.1 Spirochaetota bacterium
CTTAACTTATATTTTCATTGACATCCATCATAGACGCAAGATGACTCTTGCTGCTCGCAGATGCAACCTTATTAAAAAGTTAATTTTAGAGGTTACCATTATTCCTTTACCCTATGCTCCATCTTGAAATTATAATAAAAATCTGAATATTATCAAGGTATTAATATGGAAAAGAGTCCTCCATGCGATAAATGCAAGGCGCAATGCTGCAGACATCTAGCTGTTGAAATAGACAAGCCAACAACAAAAAAAGAGTATGACTATATACGCTGGTATCTTTTGCATAAGAACGTTTCAGTTTTTATCGATCACAATAACGACTGGTTTATCAAGTTTAACACAGATTGTGAGATGATACAGGAAGATAACCGTTGTGGATGCTACGAGAACAGACCAAAAATCTGCAGGGATTATCCATCAAAAGATGAATGCTGTGAATTTGAAGGTGAGGACGACTACTTTACCTATATGTTCGACACAGAAGGCGAATTCTCGGATTATATGGACAGCAAAAAAAGAGACTGGAAATACAAAAAAACGAAAAGCTGACCTGTTATCAGATCAGCCTATTTTAAAGCAACGTTCATTTCAAGTTGCCCCATTGGGCTGTATAGATTTATACCAAGCGTTGTTTGCTGCACAAGAGTTATAGTAAAATCCTTTCCGTTAACCACTGTTGGTGTCGTAATATCAATTGATTTACCGGAATAGGCAAACAGGTTCATGGCATTACCCGTTATCATGTTTGCAAGTTCCCCCACGATATCCTTATACTCAGACTTAATCTGCTCTTCTGTCATACCCGGTGCAAGTATTTCCGCTATTTTGGTTACCATATTGTAACCCATACTGTAAACAACTTCGCCGTTAATTGCACCTGTGATGCCTATTATTATTGCCACATCGTGCGACGGCTCAGGATTTTCTTTGATAATCATTTTTCCGCGACGAAGATCAACATTCATAACTGACTTAAACACAGCACTTGCTGCTTCAAGAAAAGGATTTACATATTCAGCATTAATATTCATTTTTCCCAGCCTATATGATTAATTATGCAAACAGCAGAGAGGCAAACGTACAAAAAACCTCAGTCTGCTGCTATTTGCTATAATATAATAAATAATTTGTAAAGAAATATATTTTTTTAAAAAATATGTTTTTTTTACTAATAATTTCTTATAACACGGGACTTCTCGATAAAAGGAGACAATAGAGCATTTTCGACAAAAAGTGATCTCTCCTGATGAGCCATATAAGAATCATACGCCGTCAGTTCTCCATCTTTGTCAAAAGGGACAATCTTTTCAATTGGAGTAAAAACATACAAACCTGATGAAACATCAACCGCACGGGCAAGTTCGCCCTGTTTTACCTTTAAGCAATCTTCGTAAAATACACTATTTGTGTAAAGATCAAGCAGCAATCCTTTTGATTCTTCCGCGGAATAAACGGGACTGCCAATTTTAAATGGTTTGGAATCTTCCGCTTTAACATCAAGAACAGCAAGCCCTTCCGTGAAGGGCTTGCCTTCAAGTGCCAAACTGTTTATTTTTGAAGATATTTCTAATTTTAGTTCTGAAAGTTTACGGACTTCAAGCTCGTTTTTCGCCTGTTTTTTCAACAATTCAGTATCATCAATAGGCTCGGTTACGGTTTCCTTCAAACGCTCAACCTCATCATCTATTTCTTTTTCAGAAACTGTCAGTCTTTCAGGATAACGTTTTTTTATCGCGGCATTAGAAAGAAATCCATAGCGAAGTGTAATTTTGGAATTATTTACTGTTTTATCCATGCGTATGTCATCAGGAGAAACTCCTGTACCGTTTACAATAAGATTATCCAGCTCCCTTAATACCAGAACATCATAAGTTCTTTTGAAAAACTGATTATACGACATATTGTAATATTTAAGAAACTGATCAAGCCTATCAGGCATAAACTTCCCATCTTCATCTTTAAAATTTCCAAGAGAACTTATATAGTCAACAACCTGATCATCGACAACCACGATTCCAATCTCCTGCGCGTATTGAATAGTTAAAACACGCTGCAAATAGACCGAACGGGCATAATTTAACAGCTGCTCATCATCTCTGATTTCCGAAGCTCTATTATAAAATCTCTGATCGGTATTCAGGAAATATCCGAAATCCTGCACATCAATTTTCTTACCGTTAACAGCTGCCAAAGTATTCTGATTAAGCATGGCTTTATCCATGAGCCCCGGGCTTCCAAGAGAAACAACCAAAAGAATTGTAAGAATACCTACTAAAATATAACTGAACACTTTCACTACGATATTTTTAGATTTAACCATTTTATTAAGAACCTCAAATTATTTTATATCTGCTATAAAAACGACAGAGTGTACCACAAAAAAAAGCTGCGATCAAAAGCAGCCTACGGACAATAAACGCCGGCTACCGATCTTTTTCCATAATAGAACCAGCATTCGGTGTAAATCTACAAAAAAGGTCTGTTATTTGTCAAGAGGGAAGTTGTGACGATACAAGGTTTTATCCTGTTTTACCTAATTTCCCCTATTCAACGTCTTTCTCTTTTTTCCCTTCTTCTTTTTCTGGTTTTTGAGCCTTATCTATGAGCATTACGGGAATACCGTCAACTACCGGATAAACAAGCGCACATTCAAGACAACGAATCGACTGTGCTTTTGCATCGTATTCCACATCACCCTTACATGCCGGACAAGCCAGGATATTAAGCAGTTTACTGTCTATCATTTGATAACTCCATTATGAACCCATTTTCATATCTGATAGTAAAACAGATATGCGTTTTTTTAATAAACCTGGATCAATTGAACTGTCGCAACAGACTATGTCAAATCAATTTAATATTTGATAACTTATCAATCACAGACTTGACTATTGGACGTAATATAATAATATTGCTACATTATTTTACGTATAAGTTTTTTGTTAACACATATATTATGAGTTGACTAAATAACAAACAGGTAATAGATTAATTTCCATGAAAAAGACCATACTTATAATTGCATTGATCTGCAACTTTACGCTCTTATTTGGCGAAAATCTGTATAAATCAACCAGATCTATCTGTGACTGGTCACTGACTCAAAGTCAGATAACCGGGAAAACTACCGATTTTAATGCTCAAGTTCATAGGGTTCCTGACAAAGAACTCTCTACCTACAAAAATTACATTCTCAATCACATTAGCGGTCTTGATTTCGATGGATCACTTAAACCGGAAATTTATTATCAGGAAAATGATCAGATTTACCGCGATTTTATATTTGTGAATAACAGATTATCTGCTATATCATGTCGTTACGCTCTCTTAAATGAAAAGCAGTTTATGACTATTTTTTCCGACTTAAAAAAAGATTTCGGTGCTCCTGAAACCAAAAGAGAGCAAACCACAACAACTCACTCTTTTAAAAAGGGTGATACCGCAGCCCTTTTTATGATACGATCAAAAGCTGGTGGTTTTGAGGCTAGACTCTATTTTTACACAAATGACCTTTTTAAAAGAATTATTATACAAGTAGAGTAAAAATTATACTGTTCTGTTTTTTTTGTAATGTACTGTAATTCGGTATTCAGGTAATTTATATTTTTTTTAAAGGTTTTTTATTTGACAGAAATGATAGCCAGATAATAGATGTTCACAACGTTTTGAACTTTATATGTTGAAGGTTTTACAAATTGGCTAATAATAATTCTACAAAAAAACGCATCCGGCAAGCAGCTAAGCGCAATATGCGAAATTCTCAAAACAAGTCTGCGTTAAGAACTGCTTCCAAAAAATTACTCTCGCTTCTTGATGCGAAAGCGGAGATCAAGTCAGACGAAGTCGTTGCACTTCAAAATAATTTTGCAAAGACTGTTGATAAAGTTGCAAAAAACAATGTAATACATTGGAAAAAAGCAGCTCGCCTCAAGTCTCGTATGGCAAAAAAAGTTAATTCTGCATTAGCATAGGCTTTATTTTGACCAAAAAAGATATGGTTAATATTGTACACAAAGATATTAATCTCAATAAGCAGGATATCAACAAAGTAGTAAACCTTTTCTTAAAGGCAATTGTTGATGAGGTAAGCAAGGGAGAACGGATAGATCTGCGAGGATTTGGTACTTTCTACTTGCAAAAGAAAAAAGGTCGTTCGGTTTTTTCACCGATAACTCAAAAAAATATTGACGTACCACCGCGTTTTAACGTAGTGTTCAAGTCCAGTAAAATGAATCAATCTACGGGCGATTAGCTCAGCTGGGAGAGCAACTGCCTTACAAGCAGTGGGTCGGCGGTTCGATCCCGTCATCGCCCAATTTATGACAATTTAAAGACCTCCGTTTTGCGGAGGTCTTTTTTGTAATTACTATCCAATCCTTTTACATCCGGGGCCTTCAAGCAGACTGCGACCTCCAGTCCCGGGTTTCACCTCTATACGGGCGGATATCCTGCTTTTCAAAGATTCCACATGCGAAATAATACCAATCAGCTTTCCCTCACTGTGCAAAGATGAAAGAGTATCGAGTGCTACATCCAAAGTATCTTCATCAAGAGTCCCAAAACCCTCATCAAGAAAAAGAGAATCAATTCTTACATTTTTACCAGCCATACGGGAAAGCCCAAGAGCCAAAGCCAGACTCACTATAAAGCTCTCTCCACCGGAGAGATTTTTTGTGGTTCTCTCTATCCCGCCCTGGTGATTATCTATTACATTTAATTCAAGCGGATTATCAGAACCTTGCACCAGCAAATAACGTTCACTCATTTTTCTAAGCTGAATATTAGCATTATAGACCATAAGGCCAAAAGTGAGCCCCTGTGCAAAGGTGCGGTATCTTTTACCATCAGCCGAACCGATCAATGAATCAAGATTAGACCAGAGCTCGTATTCTTTTTTAGCTTTAATCTGTCTATTTTCACGGCTTTTACGTTCTCTCTTTGCTCTGTTATTATCATCTATTCGTTGCTGAAGGGAGCCTTTTTTTTCATGAACTTCATTCAGTTCCTTTGAAAGTTCTTCTTTGTCTGCAAGCAGTTTATTCAGATCAGATGTGCTCAGTTTTTTTGACATCTCTTTATTGTATTCATCTTTTAATTCTTTTAAATATGCCAAAACCTGTACCAGCTGCTTTTGGATATCCATTCCCCTCTTTTCAACTTCCCGACGCTCTTCCGCGCTCATACGGCATCTTACAAAATCATCTTCTGACGAAAAATCAGCTTTATCCAGGGCGCGCTTAAAATCCTGTAAAAGATTACCCTGTTTTTCTGCAAATTGGTCAATATCCTTATTTAATGTTTCGATTGAAGTTTTAATTTTCTGCAAACGAAGCTGTAAGGTATTATGGTTATCCTTCTCTTTTTCCAAAAGAACTTCGCACTCCCCGATTGCAGCCGAGGCTTCGCTTTCCGCCTTGTCACAATCTTTATCACCAAACATTTGCATTCGCTTTTTCGAGAGAGCCATTCCATCACTTCCCAACATGACAGTCTTCTCTTTATGGCGATTAACAGCTTCAGTTATTGCTTTTATTCCGGCATCCAATTCACCATATTGAATCTTCAGTATGTTAAGTTCTTTTTCACATATTTCAAAAGCCTCACAAAAAAACTTGTAATCATCCCTGCGTTCGCATAAAGAATTCATGATTTTATCCGGATTTTTAAGATCAACAATCTTAATGCCAAGATTAACAAGTACCGGCTCAAGGTTTTTTAAAAGATTCTGCTTTTTTATCTTGTGCTTTTCTGTATCGGCTTCAATTTTTTTAACACTTTTAATATATGCTTCACTGTTAGCATTGAATACTTTAATCTCAGATTCAATTCCATGCAGCTCTTTTTCCTTTTCGTTTAGATTATCAATATAACCTTTTTTTTGTTTTTCCAGCAAATCATATTGCCCGATAATTTTTAGTACATCTGTCAGCCTTATATCAGTTTCAGAAAGATCAGGCAATTTTTTCGAAACGTATGGATGATCAAGTGAACCGCAAAGAGGACACGGTTCTCCTTTTTTCAGATTAGACCGCTCTTTTTGATAATCGTTCACAGCGGAGCGTCTGTATTTTTCTTCTTTTAGTTTCTCAAGTTCAGTTCGATAATCATCTATTTGTCTTCTTCCTAGAATAGAATCCATATCAGCAGTTATCTTTTTTATATCCGATTTATGAGTTTCATAATCTCTGGTTATCTCACACTGTTTTTGTAAAAGCAAATCTAAAGTATGTTTTTGCTTTTCATGAGTATTATTGGCTGAGTCCCTTTCTTCTTCTTGTTCCCGGATTTCCCGTTCTAAATCGGTAATCTGACTTATCTTGTCACAAAGCAAATCACACTCACGTATAAGAGGCTCATCGTTAGTTCGGTTCTTCAATTCCAGTTCAATTTCATTTTTTTTATTTATTTGTTTATTTAAACTTTCAGTTATCCCGTTAAGTTGTGTCTCCTTTTTTAACAGTTCTTTTTGTTGTTCTTTTAGCTCATAATCATATTTTTTGTACTCTTTACGCTTTTCATCAATCCGGTTATCAAGAATACGTACTTCCTGAACTGTTTTTAAAAGTATTACATTTTCATTTCTGATATTTTTAAGTTTCTGTGATAAATCATTTACTTTTTTTTTAGAATCATCAATACTTTTAAGCAGTGGAATCTCTTCTTTACTTATATTTTCCAGACTAATTTTTTTATTTTGCAGCTCTAAACGCACAGAACAGAGCTCTTTATAATCTGCTTCTAATTCGGCTGCCCTCTGCCCTTTAACAAGCCGTTCTTTCTCTTTTTCAAAAAGCTTCTGCTCCTCCTTTGCAAACTGCTCTTTTTTTTCGGTTTCCCGGATGCGCTGTTCAAAATCGGCAAGGTTACGGCGCCAGGATATAGCATTGTTTATTAATTCCAGTTTTTCAATTGTTTTTGAAGCCAGTTCTGCAAGCGCTTTATGTTTTTCATCAGCTTGATTCTCCTCTTCCAGACTCATTACGTTAACATCATCAAGCAGATTCTGTATTTCAGCCAGGGTACCTTTTTTATCCCTGGTCACTAAATGAACCATTTTTGAAATTTCGGTATAAATACCGGTACCGGTAATCTGTTCAAGAATCATTGAACGCTCTCCGGCATCTGTCAGCAAAAATGCCGCGAAATCGCCCTGTGCCAGCAACATTGATCGGGTAAAACGTCTATAATCGAGCCCCGTAAGTCTCTCTATTTCTTCAACTACCTGTCTCTTCTTTGTTTCTATAATCTTTGATGTTGTAAAATCCGATATTTCATGTGTCGAATCGACCAAATTGCCATCGGCCTTCTTATTAGCCTTGTGCTGTCTCCAGACAGCACAATATACACCTTTTTGAGTCTCAAACACAACAGAAGATGAACATTGCGATGCGTGTCTCGACATAATCTCATTACTGTTTTTCGAGATATTATTCAACCTTGGAGTCCGGCCATACAAGGCAAGAGAAATTGCATCGAGTATTGTAGACTTTCCGCCACCTGTTGGCCCGGTAATGGCAAAAATTCCATCGGACATATACATTGATGATGTAAAATCTATCTCCCATTCACCATATAAAGAATTTAAATTTTCAAATCTAAGTTTCAGGATTCTCATAACTGGTCTTTATCATCCTCATTTATCAGCTGTAAAACTTTTTTATAGGTTTTTACAAGATCAGGTCTTTGTCCATCCTCAATACCGTTAATATCCATAAACTTTGTGAAAACCTGCAGCTCGCTAAAATCATCAAGTGATTCTGTATAGACACTCTGTTGTAGTACAGCATCGTAACGTTTTCTGTTTTTTAAAAGAAGTACTTCAAGCAGACTGTCTTTTGTCATTTCAATTATCTGCTCCGATAATGAAGATATTACATCGTCACCTGTATATTCTATTTCAAGCCATATGCTCTGCTTTTGTTTTTTGAATTGTTCGATTACTTTTTTGATAGTATCGATATCACCTTCGATTCGTTCTAAACGCTGAAAGCAAGGTACATCTATTTCCTTAACTGTACGGCTGTTCCCGTCCCAACATACCTCAATAACTTTTTTTTGAATTCCGGTTTCACCAAAACTCATTGGCAGAGGAGATCCGCAATATCGCATATAGTCTTTACCACCAACTTTTTGCGGTGAATGCAAATGACCAAGTGCCAGATAATCTATATCAGATTGAAATACCGAAGCTGGTACATGTTCCAAAGTACCGACATACAAATCTCTAACTCCGTCGCCCTCTGCCGTTTTCCCTCCGGCTGCAAAAAGATGCCCCATTACAATTACAGGCGCGCTGCTTTGTAATTCATTTTTCTTTTTAAAAGCAGCGTCATGTAACGCCGAGTAATAATCAGATATTCCCTTTTGCATTTTTTTACTGCAATCATCACTTTTTTCACCAGCTTCGACACTTCGAATTTCCCTGTCACGAAGGTAAGGAGCCGCGCAAACAAAGGCCATAATCTCACCCTTTTGATCTTTTAAAACAAGAACATCATCAGCTGGGTTATCGATAGAGCCATTGCCCACAACATGAATATTAAGCGCCTTCATTATACCTTTTGGAGCGTTAAGAAGTGACGGCGAATCATGATTACCTGCTGTTATCACAATATGTGAACAGTAACTGGCAGATACCCTTGCTAAAAAATTGAAATATTGATCCTGAGAACGGTTGCCCGGCGTAACTGAATCAAATATATCTCCTGCGACAATAAGAATATCGATTTGATTTTTTTCAATCAAATCGATAAGCCAATCGAAGAAATAATCAAACTCTTCATGTCTTGGATGTCGGTGTAACTTCTTGCCGATATGCCAGTCAGACGTATGAACTATTTTCATTGTATTACCTGTATTTTTAAAACTGCCCTAAAATTCTTTCAATGTTATCCCCTAACAGTTTATAAGCTTTTGCGTTTTTTATAGCATTATCAAAGATGATGCTCATGCGTAGAACTCCATTTGTCGTATTTAGCCCTATAACAGTCTCACCATTAACAGCCGTAAAAACCGGGCCATAAAAGGAGCTTACAGAACATTTTCCATATTTTTCCCGAATGATGGTTTTACCAATATTCGAAAATGAAAAGTCATAATCAACCGGTTCAACAGGAAAACTCATCATCAGCGATTCAGGATCAGGAACATTATCGAAAGAATCCCGGAAATGGAAATACTCTTCGATATCTTTTAAATTAGTACGTTGTTCACGAATTCCTTTTTGAATCTGCAAGCCTATGTCAGTAACCGTTTTAGAACAGTCGCAAACAACTTTAACAATACCGTTAAAAATTCCGGCAATGTTTTTATGATCCTCTATCATATATGGTCTGAAATCTACCGGGCACTGAATCGTTCGTAATGAACCTTTTTCAGACGGAACACAAAGAGATGATTCTTTAAGAATGCTTGCTCCAAGATAGCTTGTAAGTGACAGTTCTGAACTTTTTGCAAGTTTAAGTATTTTTTTAAGCGATGAACTGCTTATTTCAAAAAATTTAAGGTTAAACCCGGGAACTTTGTATGGAGGCATATTATATGCAACAGGCTCAGGTGGTTGCTCTTTTTTCCATTCGGGTTCCGGTCTTTTGACAAGCTCATCATATATTTCTTTCTTGAGTTCATCATATAAAACAGGCATAACCGGTTGCTGAGGTATTAACAGTTCCTGGCCATTGTAACAGAGTAAAAAATCATGTATAAACTGAACAGCCGCAATACCGTCTGCGGCAGCATGATGAAAAACAAAAAAAAGTTCTGAACCACTATTTCTTATACGCCAGTCAAGCGAAAAGAGAGGACCGGAAAACGGGTCAAATTCCCGTGTTATGCATTTTAAAAAATATGTTTCCCAGTTTGAATCGTCTTCTGTATTTTTAATGATTACTGAAGTACTATCGTCAAACACCATATCCATCGAAGGTTTATTAGTAAACTGCTGGTAAGCAAATAACAGAGGATGACGCATCGCTATATGCTTTAAGGTCTCTCTAACCTTACCCTCCTCAAGAGAAATATCAATATCCAGTTTAAAGCCGAAATTCAGAGGGTACTGCCGGCCAAAAAAAAGCATAAAACGTTCAATATTGGATATGTTTCGTCTAATAATCATGTTCCGTATATCACCTCTCTCAATAATTTCTTTTTTATTGTAATAAAGCATAATATTGTCAAATACGATTTATGTACAAACACATACTACTGGTTGTAACCCAGCTAATTAAATGTTAATTTCTTTCTTCACTAAGTTTTAAATTTTTTAAAAAATTTTTAAAAAAATCAAAAAAATCCGGTTATATAGACTAGAGCCTGGTAACCAATTGTCATTAATAAAAAATCTTAAGGAGACAATATGAATAACTCAAAAATTTACACATCAATAAGCATAAAAAGAGAGTGGATGGATATAATCAGTTTATATTCGCAACAGAAGCATATTTCAAAATCACATATAATTTGCCATGTTTTGCGAAAACACATGCATAAGCTATTACAAACGCCTCAATATAATTTGCACCCAATGAAATCCCAAAGAAAAGGCGACAACTATGTATCCCAGCACATTGCGATTAAACCAGAATTATTTGAAAAACTATCGGATATAAAATTAATGTATCGATATACTTTATCCTATCTTTTTGGAGACGCGATGAGCTTTTTTGATAAATATATGTCTGATTACGCTGAACCTTCAAAAAACACCAATGATAAGAAAAGACTGAGACCAAGATACAAATATGTACTTAATGCAACTATTTCTCAAAATTTACACTAGTTGCCAATAATAAAATTTATTATGTATTTCTCCATATCTTATTGATTTTATTAAATGCTATTTCATAATGTCAAAATATAACCTGCGGTCAGGATGAAGTAATTTCTGATTCTGAAGCCAAGGGCCCTATGTACCTCTTTTTGTTTGCCTACATGCTTAAACCAGGCATTTTAAAACAATTAAAACCGTACACATGGCTCCTCCGCAGAATTTCATTATGGAGGGATTAACATGGAAGAACGCTCTGTAGGCGTAATAGCAATTATTATCCGGAACAGAAATGCTTCTGCTAATGCTGTTAACGAAACATTGGCACCTTTTGCAGATATAATAATCGGCAGAATGGGCCTGCCTTACCTCGAACGCAATCTCAATATCATAACACTAATGGTAGATGCACCAACCGACCTAATTGGCTCTCTTACCGGTAAACTGGGCATGATAGATGGTGTTACAGTAAAATCGACATTGGCAAAAATATAACAGGAGAAATTGATGAATAATATAGAAAGTTCAAATACCGTATCTATTAAAAAATGGAAAGATAACCTTGTTAAACAGGATGAAATTGACCGCTATCTTGAAGATGGAATAGATTTTATTGATGATGAGGCTATCAAAGCTGAGATTGAAAAGAACAGCCAAGCCTCACCAGAAAGAATTCGTCAGATTATTAAAAAAGCTTATGAGATCAAGCTTATGAATCAGGCCGATGTTGCGGCTCTCTTATCTGTAACAGACGATAATCTAAGAGAAGAAGTCTTTAATGCAGCCAGAGAAATAAAAACAAAGGTTTATGATAACAGAGTCGTAACGTTTGCGCCTCTTTATTGCGGAAGTAAATGTGTGAATAACTGTAAATACTGCGGATTCAGAAGCAACAATGAATCAATTGAGCGACGTGTTCTGACCATGAAGGAAATTGAAGAAGAGACAAAAGTCCTTGCCGGTAAAATTGGTCACAAGAGACTTATTGTCGTTTATGGGGAACATCCGGATACAGATGCTGATTATATTGCAAAAAGCATGAAACAGATATATTCTGTCAAAGAACGGGTAAGAAACGGTTCTGGTGAGATACGCCGTGTAAATATTAATGCCGCACCGCTTCCGATATCGGATCTGGAAAAACTGCATCAGGCAGGGATTGGAACATATCAGGTATTTCAGGAAACTTATCATCACAAGACATATCAAGAAGTGCACCCCGCAGGTACTTTGAAAAGCAACTATCCATGGCGATTATATGCTCTGCACCGTGCCATGGATGCAGGGATTGATGATGTCGCGATAGGCGTACTATTTGGTTTATATGACTGGAAATTTGAAATAATGGGCATGGTTGCACACGCTCGCGACCTTGAAAAAAGGTATGGTCTTGGTCCGCATACTGTTTCTGTACCAAGACTCGAACCTGCAAGCGATACCGACTTTTCATGGGTTAAACACCGTGTAACCGATGATGACTTTCGTTATATTATCGCAGTTATAAGACTCGCAATACCATACGCTGGTCTTATTGTAACTAATAGAGAAAGTCCCGAAATGCTGCGATCTGTAATCAAAATGTGCACACAACGTGACGCCGATTCACGTGTAGGCATCGGCGCATACGCAGATGCCTACACCACAGAAACCGAAAAATGCGAAAACGATTCACAAAAAGGCGAACGCCAGCAATTCATTCTCGGAGACACACGCAGCCTTGACGCGATTGTAAGAGAGCTCGCAGAAATGGGTCATATAGTATCCTTCTGTACTGCCGGATACCGCTGTGGCCGAACCGGCAAAAAGATAATGGACGCGCTAACCTCCGGCCAGGAAGGATGTTTTTGCAAGCTGAATGCCGTTTTAACATTTCAGGAGTGGCTAGAAGATTTCGCGACTCCGGAAACTAAAGTTATTGGCGACCAAATTATCGAAAGAGAGATGGATGAGATCAAAGCACGTGTTCCTAAAGATTTTTCAGAAGCTCAATTAAAACATCTTGAGAAAGCGAGACAACGAATATTGACAGGAGAGCGTGATATCTATTTTTAGATATTTATTGTTTTTTTGTTTAGTAAGCATCTATTACTTAAAATTGATAAGCATGTTAATAAATCATACCCGGTATCACATCAAACGATACCGGGTTTAAATATGTTTAATTATCAAATTCGATTCTAACCATACTACCGTTTTTTGATTCCATTGTTAACTTGCCATCAATTTCGCCCACAAGCGCGGTAATAAACTTTAAGCCAAAAGTATCACATGAAATTTGCCCTGTTCTGGAATTATAACCAATTCCATTATCAGATATCTCAAGAATAATCTTGTTTTTCTCATCTATAAGGCGTATCCATACCGAACCCGAACAACTATCCGGAAAAGCATGCTTAATTGCATTGGTAACAAGTTCTGTTACAATTATACCAACCGGTATTGCAGTTCTAACGGAAGTTATCACATCATCAAATGAATAGTTAAAACAAATATTGTCTGTCATTCCTTCGAAAGACCTGCAAAGCTTGATTAGATACTCATCAAGATGAACTTCTTTAACAAGATCTGTGGTGTACAACAGTGAGTATAAATCAGAAATTGCACTAATACGATAACTTACGGCTTTTAAAGCACTACGCGCCTCTTCGTCAGTTATCGTATCTATAACCAAAGTAATCATGCTTGAAATTAAGGCGAAGCTATTCTTGGCCCTATGCTGAAGTTCTCTCAGAAGTATTCTGTTCTGATTGCAAGCTTCCTTTAGCAAGTCCTCATTTTGTTGCATGGCTTCTATTGAACAAGCTTGCTGGAAATTGCTGTAAGCTGTTGAGAAGAACTGGTCAACAAGTGTATTCAGCGCACGAGTTATTTTCGCAAATTGTTCATAAGACATTGTTGGAACATCTTTAAATGCTTTTATTAGAGTTTCATCGTCTGTTCCAATATGTTTAGCATATTCACGCATGCCCTTCTCAGGATAGCTGCCATTGCGGACCTGTCCGATAAGCCAGTTAGCAATATGCTGCCCCTCAAGACATATTGGCGCACCCGAATCCCAAAGACCGCCACTTTTACATGTCAGTATTACAGGAGAATCTTCCGTCTTCTCACCAAAAATAGGATTATAACGTATACATTCAGCAAGACCTTTTTCGGTTTTACGAATAATTTCTTCACATAACCTGCAAAAATTACTTGGCTCAGTAACAGGAGTTCCGTCCGGCAAGGTAATGATAGATGCAACATTTGTTGCGTCCGAAAAATCATTCTGAAGTTTTTGTATCTGGTCGATTTGGAATACAGTTTCAAAGTCAATAACTCCATTAGCCTCCATTATAGCGTTAGAAGAGCAGTTATGACTTCTTATAACATCACGTGATGTCTTGTATGACAAGAAATCGACAACTCCGTTTTTTTTGAAAATGTTTTTATTTAAATAGCTTTTGCGATTTTGATGCATTCTCAAGGCCGCTTTTATGACCGCCACATGAAGTGATACAGCTGAGTACTTCTCAATAAATCCGTAAGATTCTATTTTCTCGCATTTCTGTATAAGATGATCTTCTATGATACCGGTTAAGAATACAATAGGTAGATTTTTTTTTAACAATATTTCTGACGCACAATCACAGGCGTGCATCCCATTTTCGAAGGATAAATCAACAAGAACAAGGTTAATAGAGCTGTCATTTACTATTGCTTTAATTGCATGATCACTAGAATCTGTATAGACTAAATTAAATCCGTGTTTATTATAACTCCATTTTTTGTCTATCGCGAAAATCCGGTCTTCGGCAACAAGAAGCAATTTTTTCATAATCAGTATCCTGATAGCAACCGGACACACGCGATAAGTCCGATATGGTTTTATTTATTTTAATATATCTAATATTAGATACATTAAAGAAAAATGACATATTTCTTTTATAGCACTTTATTGATAAATATCTAAATAGATAGACATATTTTAATCATTTTTTTTATTTTTGTCAATAAAAGAATTATTTTTTGCTATATAAATTTTTAGCAAAATCAAACAAATATCTTTACCTGATTAACGAACTAAGATAATATGAATTAAATCTTTTGAATCCTCTGATAAGCTATTTACAATTTATGATTATTTAGACAATGTTTTATAGTTACCAGGAGATTTTCCGGTATGCTTTTTAAAGGCCGTATAAAAAGCTGTATAAGAGTTAAAACCGGAAGCGAATGCCGCAGACAATGTACTAACTGAAGGATCCTTAAGTAATTCGCACGCATGTTTTATTCTATAACTGTTTATGAATGTATTAAAATTTTTTCCATAATGATCATTTAAAAAGGCGGACAACTGATGAGGAGTAATATTCATAGCTCGAGAGAGCCTCTTTAAAGTCAGGTCTTCATCGCAATAGATTTTTTCCTCCTCCATAAGCATAACTATCTCCTTAGCGGTATGCTCTATATTAATCGCATCAAGAGTAGTTCTTGTTCTTTTTGAGTTATCAACCTTACCGGCAAACAACGAATTGCGGCTTGGAGCAAGAGAACCGTACGCCAATAAAACCGGAAAGCGCTGTGAAAGAAAAAAAAAGTGAATCAGGTAAACAGAGAAGATTACAGTTGCGGTCATCATGAAATCCAGTCCATTATTCAGAACCGATGAAAAAACCAGGCCGACAACTTTCAATATTGATAAAACAATTATACTAAGGAAAAACATGAAAATTCTCATTATTCGTTTATGCACAATATTTTCTTTCAGATACACCTTGTGAAGACTGATTATACATAAAATAAAATAGACTATCAGGTAAACCATATTAAGCACAACAAGAATTGAAAAAGGAGAATAATCAGTATACAGTTTATCAATATGCTGTAATTTTGTTTCCAATGGAGATATAAATTCAAACAACGATATGATAGCGATTATCAGAAACGGGATAAAGTGCGGAAAGTCAGACACAAAAATACGTTTACGTTCACAGGTAAAGGTCTGCGTGTACAAATAGAGTGCAACTGGTATCAGAGCCACAAGGGCTGGACTTATGTATATTATGCCCGGAATTTGATAAACAAGCCGGGTATAAAACATTACACTTGAAAACTGCATTCCGGAAAAAGAGATAAAAATAATGCTTAAAGTAACCGAACGTAACGACACTGGCCGCACATAAAGTGCTGCCGCCATCAATAAACCCAGGCCTACGGTAAACAATACAAAATAAGATTCGATTCCCATTCACTTACTTTAGAACTGCACATAAAAACGTCAATAAATATCCTGCCCAAATTACCTGTAATATCTCTCTTTACCGGTATAAAAAGATAGTATTTAATACATAATTAATGAAAAATCGTTGAAGCCTGGTGCGCAATAGATAGCATGTGCCAATGAAACAGAGATCCCCAAAATTTATTCTTGTAGTTAGCTTTCTGATTCTTATCGCCACTGGTACAGCACTACTCTCGTTGCCTGCCGCAACCAATAAACCGATTTCCGTTATGGATGCACTTTTTACCGCAACCTCGGCTGTTACAGTCACCGGTTTGATAGTACTTGATACACCCGTCGATTTTACGATCTTTGGACAAGCGGTAATACTGATCCTGATACAAATGGGTGGCCTTGGAATAATGACATTTTCACTTGGGTTAATTTCACTTATAAGCAGATCACTGTCAATAAAATGGCAATTCACTTTAATGGATATATACGGCAACAACCATAAACTACCCATTCTTAAGATTTTAAAGCAGATACTGATTTTCACAGCTATACTTGAGACCTTTATTACGGTTTTACTACTGCCTTTTTTTATGATGAGGTTCCCCTTTAGAAAGGCTCTTTGGCATTCACTTTTTCATGCAATTTCATCTTTCTGTAATGCCGGGTTTTCGACATTTTCTGATTCTTTATGCGGCTTTTCGGGCAGCTACTATCTAAATATCGTTATTTCGATATCGATAGTTTTCGGAGGTATCGGATTTTTGGTAATACACGATGTAGTTAACAACCTAAGAAAAAAAACCATCAAAAAAATTTCAGTACACACAAAGATTGTATTACTAACAACAATATTATTAATCCTTACAGGGACAATATTCTTTTACAATTATGAGTATAACTATATCCTGAAAAACATTCCCATTGGTGAGAAATTAACTGTTTCATTTTTCCAATCAATAACCTGCCGCACCGCAGGCTTCAATAGTATCGATATAGGGAAACTTCAGAATAATACACTTTTCTTCATGATTATATTAATGTTTATAGGTGGCTCTCCCGGCTCAATAGCAGGTGGAATTAAAACCACCACTCTTTGGGTAATTGCGGCAATCATAATCTCTCAGCTTCGCAGGCACGAACAGATAAAATTCTTTAACCGTGCGGTTTCACAATCGACTGCCGAAAGGGCGACAACACTCTTCATTTTAGCCATGGCAATAATTACGACAGCAACTCTTATTGTTTCCGGATTTGAAGCTCATGAAGGGAACGTATGTTTTCTGGATGTTCTTTTTGAAATGAGTTCGGCTTTCGGCACTGTTGGACTTTCAACCGGAATAACTACAGAATTGAATACGGTCAGCCGAATTATTACAATTATCGTAATGCTCACTGGCCGTCTTGGTCCTCTGACATTTCTTGCCGTTTTTAGCGAGGGTTACATTAAAAATAAAATTAAATATCCCGAAGAGCATATCATGATTGGTTAAGGAGAATTTGAATGAAAAGATGTATCGTAATAGGACTGGGTAACTTTGGCTATACTACCGCTAAAACACTGTACGAAAACGGTATTGATGTTATGGCTGTTGACTCTCACGAAGAGATCGTAAGCGCATACAAGGATGACCTGGGTGTAACCATCTGCTGTGAAGCCACTAACATGGAACAGCTTCTTTCTCTTCAGATTAAAAACTATGACGCCGCAGTCATAGCTATCGGTCAGAACATGACTGCAAGCATACTGATCTCTCTACACTTGCAGGAGCTTAAAATAAAGCGGATAATAGTACGGGCAATATCCGATGATCACGCGAAGATACTTTCGAAGCTTGGAGTCAGCGATATCGTTTATCCAGAAATAGACACTGCAATTAAAACGGCCAACAAACTAATGATGAAAAATGTCGCCGATTTTTTACATATATCTGATGAATACAGTGTTATTGAAATCCCTGCACCGGCAAGCTTTATTGGTAAAAATCTGGCAGAACTTAATATTACAGGCAATTATAACTGCCAGGTGTTAGGTATAAAATATCGCAAGCCGGTTAAGGATGACGAGGATAACGAAGACTATAATATTGATAAAACAATAATTGCTCCTCATGCCGGTGATATCATTAAAAAACATTCCCTTATTATTGTTCTTGGCAAAAAAAACGATATAATAAGAATTCAAAAAATAAGCTGATCATTTTTTTAAGTAATTAATGGCATTCAATTATGATTTTTATCAAATCTCTATTTCCGCGCCTTCCAGGGCAAGATCAACTTCAAGCTCAACCCCTTTCTTGCCAACATTCATTGCGATATAGCTTCTTGCGTTTGCCAAAACATTATCCAGCTTATCATCGCTGTAATCAGGATCATGGTGATAAAGAATTACTTTTTTTACATTAAATCTGGCGGCAATATCTATCGCAATTGAAGCTGACGAGTGCCCCCAATCTATTTTATTGATTGACTCGTTAAATGTATACTGGGCATCAAAAAGAACAACATCGGCATCCTGGAAAAATTCACGGTAACTGTCAATTTCATCCATTTCATCAAGATTAAATTCACAATCTGCCGTAAAACAGAATACTTTGCCATTTTCTTCAAACCTGTAGCCATACGATGCCCCGGGATGACGCATGCGTTTATTAATCACCTTCATACCGTTTAGGAATATTTCCCCCTCCTGGGGAACAGCTACAAACTCCTTTTTTGCCTGCATCATCTCAAGATTAATGGGAAAATGTGAAAAATCCTGTTGATATTCAATTCGCTGCTGCAGATCATCGAAAGGAGAATAAAAGGTGAATTTGTTACCGGGAATGAACATCGGTAAAAAAAACGGAATCCCCTGAATATGATCCCAATGTGTATGTGAAACAAAAATGGAAGCAAATCCCTGGCCGCTTTTGAATTCACGCTGCATTAAAGAGGCACCAAAATTTTTGAATCCTGTACCACAATCGATACAGATAACATCTCCGTTATCTGGAATAATCTGAATACATGTAGAGTTACCACCATAAGTCCCTTTTATCGATACTGGAAGAGAATCTATATAATTATCAATAGTTTCATTTGACTCGAGATCTGATGGTTTTACCCGTTGTAAGGCCCTGAAGATTTTGTTTTGTATTGTATCCATTGTTAATGGAGTTGGCAAAGATCCCCGAACTCCCCAAAATTTCACTTTCATCGCTATCTGCCTCTGTTTAGCATTGTTCCTATACTGATTTTCGGCAGTTATCCCCATACAGAAAAGAAAGAAAATATGCTTAATCTATTGTTACACCTGATTAGGTATAATTCTTTCAATTAGGCTCTGAATCAGAGCCAAATAACTTTTCTGGGCTTCGATGAAAAGCAAAAGATCATTATCAGAATTTACCATCGAAGCAATTTCCTCATATTCTTTTTGCAGCTCTTCCGGTACAGCTTTTTCCTGCTTGATAAGTTTATTTATACGGGCGACACAGTTCTCATAATCATCTATCTTCTTTTTTTTATCCGGTACGCTATTAATCTTGCGAGACAGAATTTTATATCTTAAGCAAATCTGATTCTCAGCAATTCTGGAACCCAAATACCCGGCAAGCTCCAAACATTCTTCCATATTAACTCCATTTTTTTGTTTTTTTTTCAAAATGACAACTTTTCACAATAATTTGGAACAATTCTTATGAAAAGGCACGTCATACCGTGGTCAATAATTATTTCAACTTTGGTTAATAATCTTGTATATTCTGATTATTGTCCGAAGTTTGTCTTCTTACGATAATCTGTCTTGACAAAAATCAACAGATAGATATTTTTTAACTAATAGAGATAAATCAGCGGAGAATAATATGGCCGAAGTTAAAGAAATCATTGAAGATGAAAACAAGATTGAGACAGTTATTGCGGAAGATATACATTTTCGGGGCACTCTGAAGTTTAAAAAATCCCTGAAAATAAAGGGCCGGTTCGAAGGGAAAATAGAATCTGAAGGTCAGGTAATAATCGGACAGGAAGCAACAATTAGCGCAAACATTGAAGCTTCGACAATACTTGTAAACGGCTCAGTTAACGGAAAATTAAAAGCCAATAAAAGCATAGAACTCTATAAAATGAGTTCAACCTCAGGTGACATTATTTCTCCGGATCTTCAAATAGAAAAAGGTGCTGTTTTTAACGGCACGTGTTTAATGCCCGAAAAGAAATGAGACCGTTAATTATACTTTTAATCATTACTTTCACCTCTTCACCACTCTTTTCCGCCGGACGCTATACGATTGGTGTAGGTGGTGGTTATGGAGTTAACGGTATAATTGATTCTGGTTTTTTTAAATGGGAAAATGAGGGGTGCTACCGGGTAGAGTTATCCCTGGAAAAAAACGTTTCTCCATATATCACGTTTGAGACCGGCTTATGGTATACTTCGCACTCTTTTCAGTTTTATGAAACTGAAGCAAGTAGTGACGGTTTTGACATAAAAACTAACAACAGATCAGAATATCTGCAAATCCCACTTCTGTTTAAACCTGGAATTCCTTTTCAACACACCAGAATTTCGTTTCCTGTCGGCTTGAATTTCGGTTATCTGATTAATTCGAAAGTAGGTGACGATTACGAGTCTAGTGTTCAGGAATATGTTAACAGTAATACGGTATCAGCAATAGCAGGTTTGGAATTTGCAGTTAACTTTTCATTTTCCACGGATATTTATTTAGGAGTTCTTACCGAAATGCAGCTGGTTGACTATATAAAAAACCGCGGCGAAAAGGAAGAAGATGAGTATTCTTATCTTTATGATGCGATATTTCGAAGCGGTGTCCGGTACAGATTTCGTTAATCTACCGATAAAAAAGAGTCAGCATTATCAAAACGTATTTTTAACTTCTCAAATTGAACTAACGGATCTACAACGGCAATACGGTCACCTGCCAAAACGTCAATGAATCCGACTTCATTTTTGTATCTGGGAACAATATGCTGATGTATATGGGATATACTTGCCCCGCTTTCGTCTCCCAGATTATACCCCACGTTAAAACCGTGGGCATTAAACTCTTCACCAAGAACTTTCAAACAGAAAACCAAAAGCTTGTGAGAGTCCGCAGCCTCTTTGGCACTTAAAAGTGTTAATTCTTCAATATGCCGTAGAGGCGCTATCATCAAATGCCCGGGATTATAAGGATACAAATTCAATGTTACAAGATTAAACTCGCTTCGATAAAGTATAAGGTTTGTAATATCCGGATTTCCATTAATCATCTCGCACAGAATACAATCAACCTTAGGCCTATCACCAGTAACATACCTGTATTTATCGATGTTAAAAAGATATTTTCTCATAATCAGAAAATTGCTATTCCCGTAAAGTGTGAAAATCCAATAATCGCCCATATAACTGCATTGGTAAATACACCGGCAATATAATCGTCAATCATGATTCCTAAACCGCCTTTCAACTGCTGAGAACTGCCAATAGGCCAGGGCTTTAAAATATCAAAAATTCTAAATATCACAAATGCTGCCAAGACTATCTTCAGATTAAACGGGAAAAAGAAAATAGAGATCCAATACCCCATCATCTCATCCAATACCACTACTTGCGGATCTTTTGCTTCGAAATAACGTTCTGCCTGATTGCCAAGCAAAACCGCAGGGTAAGCAGCTATTAAAACAAGCCCCATATTAATAAAACGAACATTATCACCAAAAGCCATATAAAGAGAACAGTAGATAGCAGAAGCCAATAATGTTCCGAAAGTACCCGGAGCAAAAGGCATATATCCGGTGTAAAAGCCGGTATAAAAAAAATGAGCTACTCGTTTCATTGTTATCTCCTATAATTTCAAATTAAATCAAAATGCACAATGAATAATATCAATAATCATTGTCGGAAAAAATAAAGTGCTGAAAATCAATCTGTTAATTTATTTTTAAATTTATAAGGCGGTAAAAGGACAGAACCGTTTGAACAGATATAACGAAGACCTGAAATGCCTGTTAACACTGTAATAATAAACATAAGCCAGTAAGGCAAAGCGACCATAATCTTGTTTAACTCACCTGACATCATAAAATCCACTGCAGTCAAGAATGTAGTCTGATCAGTCGGGATTGCCTTATAATCAAGACCAGTACTCTTCGCAATAAAGACCACAATGATAACTGGAATAGAAACCATTTGAAAAGCAGTTTTAACCTTTCCGAAATGAGAAGTCCTGATGGAATTTCCTTTTCGTACGGCAAGATAGCGGATAAATGTAATCAGTAAATCACGACCAATAATAACAAGAACCATCCATAGCGGTATTAGAGGATCCAAAATAAGGAAACATATCAAAGCCGCAATTACTAGAAACTTGTCTGCCAGAGGATCAAGAAATTTTCCGAATTCAGATTCAAGTTTCAGTTTACGAGCACTCCAACCATCAAAAAAATCGGTGATTGACGCAACGCCGAAAACGATCAGGGCCCAGAACTTATAACTCCATTCAGGTTGAAAAATAAGATAAAGAAAAACTGGTATTAAAAAAATCCGGGACATTGAAATCAGATTAGGTATATTCATATTTTACCGACCAGATCAAAATTTACACATTCTGTAACTGATGCTCTCACTATAGAATTTAGCAATTTTCCCTTGCCGGTCAAGAAAAAAACTCCATCCACCTCGGGTGCATCGTACCAACTTCTTCCAATCCAGCTTTCTTCCCCAGTCTGTTCTTCAACAAGAACAGGTACAGTCTCACCAATCCGGCGCTCTAATGCCGTTAAAAATCCCGACTCAAGTTCCTCAGAGAGTCGGTTATAACGCTCGACCTTTAATTCGTAGGGAATGTTGTCCAATTCAGCCGCAGGGGTGTTTTCTTCAGGAGAATATATGAAAACTCCGCCACGGTCAATATTCGATTCCCGAACAAACGATAACAGCTCTTCAAACTGTTCATCAGTTTCTCCTGGATAACCCGCAATAAATGTAGAACGTATGGCAATAAGAGGATCTATTCGTCGTATTTTATTCAGTAATTCAGTGTATGTTTCAACCGAGCCTTTTCTATTCATGGAAGAAACAATGCCGGAAGCAACATGTTGAAACGGTATCTCGATATAGGGAACCAGATTTGGTAACTCATTAAATAATTCAAGAAGCGTATCAGTTACATGATCTGGATGCAGATATAAAAGACGAATCCAGCGGTTTTCGGCTATAGCTGATATTTTTCGCAAAAGCGTAACTATATTATCAGATCCGTAACTGTATACTGCTGTATCCTGAGCTATAATAATCAGTTCCATAGCACCACGTTCAATAGCCTGACGCACGTCCATAAGTATCTGTCCGGGTGGATATGAAACGTGTTTTCCACGTATAAGCGGAATCGCGCAATATGAACAGTTGTTTGAACAGCCTTCAGCAATTTTAATATATTCGTAGGGTGAAGCAATTAATGGAACTCGAAGCAATTTTGGAGCCGAACCGCCTGAGTATTGCAAAGAGAGTGCCTCGCACATAGCCGGTACAAAATCGCTGTCTATTACACCATAAAAGAAATCAACTTCAGGAATATCTTTTTTAAGATCGCGCATATAACGTTGTGAGAGGCAACCCGCAACGACAAGCTTTTTGTTTGCAGATGAGCCGCCGTCCTGTGTAATATCGGATGCATCAAGAATTACGGATATGGACTCTTTTTTTGCGTCTTCAATAAAACCACATGTATTTACAATTATTATATCTGCTTCTTCAGGAGAATCAACCGGTAAAAAACCGTATGAAACAAGATAGGAATTGGCTGTTTCAGAATCTGCCTGGTTTTTGAAACAGCCAAGAGAGATAATATGGTAGGTCAATTATTTCACCAATCGTTAACAACAATATTGTATAAATTAGGATCATTTGGATCCTTTTTCCAGGTGATAACCTTGTTTGCAACCTGACCGGCAAGTCCAAACTCATAAAGCTCTCCATTGATCTTTGCCTTCATTCCGCCGGCATTACCGATTTTGATTTGAATATACTCATTAGCTTCCCACACTTCACGTGCTCCAGCCTGGATAATTCCCCTGGTTTTCATATTACCATCGAGATATATTTCAAGATATGTTTTACTAAGAAATATAGCCTCAAACACTATTTTTAAATTCGATTTGTCAGTAGCCCGCACCTGAGTACTTACAGCCAAAGCTTCTTTAGGATCAGAAACCTCTTCACCATCGGCAAGAGCCCTATCATCTTCAAGCTTACCACCTAAAGTCACCATTATTTTAGCACGGTTTTCGGTATAACCTCTTAACGTCAGATAAACTTCTCGGGAAGTATTTTTAAAAGTAACGGGAATCGAGCGATCCAATATAAGAGTCACTTTCTGTTTAACAGGAAGTATCTCGACAACAGCTTCATCAACACCTACTGACTCAACAACAAATGTACATTCTTTAGAATCAACAAGAAACTTAACGGCTTCACTTGTATATGCAAGAACAAATCCCTTATTACCACTTAATTTTAAATTTCGAATCTGTTCATGTTCAGATTGCTTACTGCTCTCTTCTGCTTCTTCTTCTTTTATTTCATCAATGGAATCATCGCGTGTAACATCAATTTTTGACGACATGAAATTCTTAACCGCGAATGATCCTCCGCCAATAATCAAAACACCAAAAAGTATTATTACAAAATACTTCAAACCTTTTGCAAAGGCTTCTGAATTAATATCCAGCCCAGAACTTGTGGGTTTTGTTAATTCTTCTAAAGGAGTTACAGACTCACCGATTTTATAACCTTTATATGCCCTGATGATCTCTTCAGGATCAGTTTTTAAATATTCGGCATAACTTCGGATAAACCCTGTAATATATGTTTCACTGGGAAAATGGTCAAAATCTTCATTTTCAAGTGCCTCAAGATAATGAGGAGATATATTTGTGTCATTGCACACCATACGTATTGTCAGGTTTCTTGCTTCCCGGAGCGAACGGAATTTTTCGCCAATACTTTCCATACGGATCTACTCCTCTGATATCATTGGATTTTTTATAACCTTGGCATTCGAAGGGATATCAAACTTAAAGTTACCTTTAAGCAGTTTTGCATTTGTATTAATATTATCAAACGATATTGTGATTTTTTTCCCTGTTGAGGTTTCACCCTCGGCACGAGTTATCAGGTAATCTTCGTTAATCCAGAGATTAATGGTTTTATAACCGCTTCGACTCTCTTTTTGTTGAAGCAAAAGAGTATAATATTTTTTTCCATCGGACATCAACGCCGGCTGTTCTTTGGAAGCGAACTTATAATGGTACTTGGCAAAAAGACGTCTTAACCCAACATATGATACTGCTGAAAACTCGGTACCTTTATCGTCTTTAAGATCCTGTTCGGCAACCACATTCATGGAAGGAATATAGACCCACATCATCTTGCCATCGGATACAACCTGTTGATTACGAGGTGCGTTAAACATTATTCTAAGGTAATTTGGCTGAAGTGACTGAATAACGCCTTTTTGTGTAACTGAACCTGATCCCTTTAAAGTGACCATGGTAAAATCAGCTTGATATCCTTCAACTTTCGAAAAACGGTCACGGACATTACGAACAACATCGCTGACTGTTACAAACTCAAATTTCTGAGCATTAACGCTAATTCCTGTAAAAAACACAACCGCTATTGCTGCACACCATATATATTTTCTCATACCAGATACCGTCTACCTTAATTAGAACTTGCTTAAAAGCGAGACATACAGGGATACACTTATAAAACAGCGTAAAAAAGTCAATAGTAAAACCTGAGCCGCATACTCATCTTTTGACAGAACAGAAGAGCAACATTATTTTATTTTGCTCACTCGTCCAGCGCCACTATGAAAACACAAGGTGGTGCTGGACTGCTCGCATATACGTCTGATTAAAAGTGAATTAATAGAAATTACCATTAGACCAGCATTCTGTTACAAAAAAAAGATTCTTCATCAATTTTAGCTTTACAAATAATATTTTTAAAACTTAATTGTTACATCTTCCTTTCTGAAATTTTCTCTACAGGGTTATTCTTATGCAAACAAAAATAGTCACTCGTCTCTCAATGCCTATATGTGATATCGAAGAAATGGCTTTTGACGAAGAGATAGCCCTCTTTGCAGAGAAACACAACCTTCTTGAATCTGAAATAATTTACTTTTCAGCCGGCGAGTCAAAAATCAAGGAAGTTCTGATAAAACACGAGCCATCACTTTCAGTTTAAATATCACAAAAACAGTTCAAAATAATACGGATTTAATTTTTTCCAATAATTCTAAAACCCTACTTGTTTCAGTTTGGCGCTTACTACTTTATTTGTAATTTTCAAAACTGCATATTGACCTGCTCCGCTTGCTCCTGGATTAACAAACATTCTGTTTTCATGTTCAATTACTACGGGCTCGTGAGTATGCCCGAACAACACAAGAGAGGCATCAAGTTGGCGTGCCAGTAAAATCAGTTGCCCCATGGTATGTTTTACACCATGCAAATGCCCGTGGGTCACTGCAGTCATGACTCCAAAAACATTGGTTATTACAAGCTCTTCATTATACATGGGGCTAAATCTGTCAATATTTCCTGGAACAGCTACAACAGTAACCGATTCTCTCAAAGGTAAAAAAGCGATATCTTTTATTCCATCACCGCAATAAACCAGAACTTCAAAGTCCGGTTCAGCATTAATAATAGCTTCAAGCGCCCTGTAATTACCATGAGAATCCGAGACAACCAATACTTTGCCCATCAAATACCTGCCATAACCATAAATATAGAAACAACAGTCACCATTGCCCTTTATTTATCAATCAAAAACAGACCAAAGCTCCTAATCCTTCTCGAAGATTTCTATTACAAAAAAAGTACTTGCCCCTAATCCTCGCAATATATAATCAGCACAATAGAGGTTTTTTATGCAAAACTTAACTATGTTTCTTAAGCAAACTACCAATTACACTGCTTATATACAATAAAATATCAAGGATACGGTAACACAATACGTTCTATGGAAAAAAATAATATTCGCAACTTCTCAATCATCGCTCATATTGATCATGGAAAGTCCACTCTTGCAGACAGAATAATTGACTCGTGTACTCCAATAAAATCACGCATTAAAGTTGATCAAATGCTAGATACAATGGATCTTGAAAAAGAGCGCGGAATAACCATTAAATCAAACGCCATATCTCTTGTATATAAGGCAAAAAACGGAGAAGATTACGTTTTTAACCTGATAGATACACCGGGTCATGTTGATTTTACATACGAAGTATCACGATCTTTGGCCGCATGTGACGGGGTACTTCTTGTTGTTGACGCGTCACAGGGAGTCGAAGCTCAAACAATAGCCAACATGTATATGGCTCTTGAAAACAATCTCGAAATAATGCCGGTAATTAATAAAATTGATATGCCCGCCGCCGATATTGACCGCACAAAAGAGTCGATTGAAAAAACACTGGGCCTTGACCCTGAAGATGCAATAGCTGTTTCTGCCAAAGAGGGTATAAACATTGATATGCTTCTTGAAGCAATAGTAGAAAAAATTCCGGCTCCGCAAGGAGATGAAAATAAACCACTGCAAGCATTGATTTTTGACAGTTACTTTGACCAGTATGTTGGAGCAGTCGCTAAGATCAGGGTTTTCGAAGGAAAAATCTCAACAAATGATGACATAATTTTCATGTCTAATGATAAAAAGTTTACGGTTAACGAAATAGGAGTTTTTGGTTTTAAACCTGAAAAACGCCCCAGCCTGAAAGCAGGAGACGTAGGATACCTTATAGCAAATATTAAATCCGTAACCGACACTCAAATCGGAGACACAGTTACTCACGTCTCGAACCGTTGTGAAAAACCACTCAGCGGTTTTAAAGAAGCAAAATCAATGGTATTTGCCGGCCTGTATCCAATGTTCAGTGATGATTACGAAAACCTTCGTGAAGCACTTCAAAAACTGCAACTTAACGATGCGTCTCTTCTGTTTGAACCCGATAACTCTTACGCTCTTGGCTTTGGATTTAGATGCGGCTTTTTAGGGCTACTCCATATGGAAATAATTCAGGAGAGGCTTGAAAGAGAGTTTGATTTATCGCTTGTTACGACAGCACCAAGTGTTGAATATCATGTAAAGACAATACAGGGCGAAGAGATGATTATAGATAATCCTGTAAAATTTCCCGAGCCTGGAAGCATAGAATACATAAAAGAGCCCTATGTCCGGACAACGATCATTACCCCGAAAGAATTTATTGGTAATCTTATGAATCTTTCCATTGATTGCCGTGGAATACATAAGGAGATGAAATATATTGATGAGAACAGGGTCGAAATAATAAACGATATGCCTTTAGCAGAAATTGTATTTAATTTTTACGATAAACTTAAATCGTTATCCAAAGGATATGCTTCGTTTGATTATGAGCTTATAGATTATCGTGAATCCAAAATGGTCAAAGCCGACATTCTGGTAAACGGTGAATCTGTTGACGCCCTCTCGTTTATTGTTCATACCGACAAAGCATATCAAAGAGGAAAGGATATTATAGAAAAACTTAAAGATATTATTCCACGCCATCAGTTTAAAATACCTATTCAGGCAGCAATTGGTGCTAAAATAATCGCACGCGAAACCATAAATGCTTTACGCAAAAACGTAACTGCGAAATGTTACGGTGGTGATATTTCACGCAAAAGAAAACTTCTTGAAAAACAAAAAGAGGGAAAAAAACGAATGAAACTGATTGGTTCGGTAGAGATCCCGCAGGAAGCCTTTTTATCGATATTAAGAATTGATTAGTTAGATAATTTTTTATAAGAATATTTAAAAACCGTCTTCTTTTAGAAGACGGTTTTTTTATAGATAATAATTTTTTAAATCAAATATTTTAAATAGCAGTAAGAGCCTTTACCGAATTATTTTTTTAAATAGATCTATCTGGCAATAAGTGCTTCTTTTTTTCTGAAAATATGATTTACACGAGTCTCATATAATTTATAGACATCATCAGAATCTGCTCTTTTTAAGTAATAGTATTTTTGATCATCTTTTTTGACAATATTAATAGTCACTGTTTTCCCATTTATAACTACCTCCATAACACCTAGAGGTTCTGATACATCTTCAAGAGCCTCCTCACTAAGTTGATCGGCTATAAAGGGATTAACAGCATTCATCATTGCAATGGCACTGTTCATATTAACTTTTTCGGATCCAGTTTTAAATTTCCATCTGCGCTCATTTTCCATAGTACCGTCCGGTGCTTCTACCTCTTCATCGTAAGGTAAAAGCGTAAAAGAGGAACCTTCGTACGACACGCTAAAAGATTCAATATCTCTGTATGAAAATCTGGCAATCTCCTTACTTCTCATTTCGAAAACACTTTTTCGTAAATCACGAGGTGTAATTGTTCCGGCAAGATATATGGAAGAATCGTCCACGAATTTAACATAAGATTGATTCATACCGGTACTCTGCTTACCGACCATAATCTCAAAAAGTTTATTGTTCGCCGACTCAATAGTAACCCTTATTGCCTGTTCTTCGTCCAATTCATAACGATAAGAAGCATCATCAGACGAGGAGACCCTGTCGAAGATTTTTAAAGTTTTTAATTTTGAAATAATAGTCTCTGCCTCTGTTTCAGAGGCAACCATATCGGTATTATTGATATACCATTTGCCCTCTTTCTTTTCGAGTTTTAATACATCGCCTCCAGGCCGATTAATAGTAACAATTTTGGGATCCTCCTCCCATTTTTCAAATTCTGGAAGAGATACGCCCGAGAAAAAACCTTTTCCAAAAATCAGCAAGAGCAAAACAACTATTGTTAATATACTGTATAATTTTTTCTTGTTCATCACTTAACCTCTTTCGCATATCGCCGTTCGATTTTTTTTCGTCTCATCATCCTAAGCCTGATAATAACGAGAACCATAATAACAGAAAGCAGCGGAAGGGCGGCTATATTGATTATTTTAAAAACATTTTTGCTGGTTTCAGATACTTCCTTAAGATTGCTTTCAAGACCTTTGCTTCGCATCTGCGGTACATCATCGAAACCGCTCATATAATCTACAAGATTATGTAAAAACAGCGCATTATTATAAACAAACATCTGGCGTGGATCGTTGTTATTAATGTTCTGAAGATTTCCTGAAGTTATTTCTGAAGTAGAGACAACAGCAATTTTTGAATTACTGATCGATTCTTTCAGATGTTTCTCAACCATCAATGAGGATGACTCTTTCGTTTCGCCATCATCGGGTTTGCCGTTTGCAAAATGAGACTCAAACTTACCATCAAGAATTACAGCAAGTGGATAAGATTTCATAGTATCTTTTTCAGGAATTTCCAAACCGTAGGGTGAAAGATTTATCTCTCCCGTCATCAGCCATGACTCTGGTGAAGATGAGACCAGCACCTCGGACTTGATATTTTTTGATTCAAGCTTTTGTTTATCAAGTTCAATTGAAGAGGCTTTTACCATAAGCATATAATTTAAATAGCTTGTGGAAGGATTCTCTTTGTTCAGATTTTCCCTGAATATTTCAGGAGCGAAATAGAGATTAACCGGATCCATACCTGGCTGCTGCATTACAAACGACTGCATATCCATTACATAATCTTGGTTCACCTTAACACCATAAGTCTCAAGCAGCCCGGGTATCCCATTTTCAATAGGCCTAAATTGAGGTGGTTGCTGCATCTGTTGCTGTTGTCTGTTTTGAGGTATCTCGTAAAACATATCTGTAAAGAAGAGAACGTTTCCACCTCGCATTATATAATTATCAATTGCATACAGCTCAGCAGGCACAAGCGGCAAAACAGGACCATTAATAATCACTGTTGATATGGTTTCGGGAATCGCTCCCTGAGCCAAATCAATCATCTGAATTTCATACATATCTGATAGAAGGTTCAAAAGTGCACCGCCACCAGCCTGCTCATCCTGAACATTTTTGGTAGCTCCCGTAACAACGTAACCAATAACCATATTACTTGAAATCAGAGAATCAATTGTAGACTTCACATTTTCATCCAACTCTTCAATCCCTGAGAGCATCATACCAAACGGAGTCTGGGCAACCTGGAGATTTATAGCTGATTTTTTTTCGCCATATTCAAGAGTAACGGTTATCACCCCTTGACCGGCGGCCAATCTTCTCCCGTCAGGAAGACGGGTATCTTCCCAGGAAAGCGGAGTTGCGCCGAATTTTGAAACAAGCATTTCAATCGTCTGATCATCTACAGATGATACTGACGAGAACTCGACTTTTCCGGAGTTTTCTTTTGAGGCTGAATCGACAACCTCTTTGACAGCAGTTTCAAGCTTGTTTAAACCATTAATATTGAACATCTCCAGTTTATCTGAAACATAAAGTGTAACCTTTACCGATTCACTTCCTGAAAGCACATCGACTTTTCCACGCATTTTGGTGATTTTGGTTGTTATCATATACTCAAGACCTTTAAGACGAGCGACTTGCGGTATTTTGTCGATAATATCACCATGAATAAAGACCATTCCCATATACGCAGATTTAGCCTTGTATTCGTCTCCGCTAAGCTGACGAATCTCTATCGGCTGTATTCCATACGATCGCGCGATGTTTTTTCCTTCATCTTTTGACATATCAACAAATTCAAAAGTGAAATTACCATCAGCCGCGCTTTTATACTCTTCAAGAATATCTTTCAAGTATAACCGTACATTACTATATGGAGCCGGAAGATCTTCCGAAAAGAAAACTCTTACGGATAATGGCTCTGTAATATTTTTAACTGATCTTTTACTGACATCCGAAAGAGAATATACTCCTCCATCGGTAAGATCGAAACGAAGATTGTATGATGAAGCAAATACATTCAAAAGTATAAGAATTATAAAATAGAATACGTAATTATACGCGTCTGTGACAAAGAAATTTTTTACAGACCCCAACATATCACGCATGGCGTTTGTTATCGGTTCTCGTACTGCCATATTATCTCCTCTCCTCTATTGATCGTACTGAAAGTATAATGAAAAAGAGGCTCACCGTTATTAAGTAAGTTATGTTGCGAAATTCCAGTACCCCTTTTGCAAGTCCCTGAAAATGATACGAGGCACTTAAATAGTTTAAGAATGCGAATATCTTTCCTGGAATAAATTGTATAAAATAATCAATCATGGTAAAGAAAATACAGAAAGCTGTAGAAACAAGCCACGCTATAATCTGATTCTTGGTTAGCGACGAAGCAAAAATACCCACAGCAACATAAGATGCAGCAAGAAAAATTGTACCTATATAGCCGGCAACAATCATACCATAGTCCGGCACACCGGCAACTCCAAGCGATAACACATAAAAAAGAGTTGGAGCCATCATAATCATCACAATAGCTACAGAAGCAAAAAACTTACCTAAAACAAGATTAGATGCCGAAACAGGCATTGTAATAATCATCTCCAAAGTTCCACTGCTTCGTTCTTCAGCAATTTGCCGCATTGTGATAGCCGGAATAAAAAACATGAAGAAAAAAGGAAGCACGTTAAAGAATTGACGCATATCCGCACGACCAATAATATAAAAATCCTTAAAATAGAACACACCCGTCAAAAGTAAAAACACAGTCATTATTATATACAATATAGGGCTTCCTACATAACTCCGAAGCTCCTTACCAAAAAGAGCTCTTGTCTGGCGGAAACTATACCTAAAGTTTATCATATTGTTATTCATTTTCACCCCCCAGAGTCAAATCTCTAAAAACCTGTTCAAGACTGTTCTGATCACGTCCCAAGTCATATATAACCCAACCCTTTTCAACAGCCTTCTTAAAAACCTCAGGTCTAAGGTCTCGAGAGCTTACTGTATCAAGAATTACCGAAACCAGTCCGTCTTTTTCAAAAGCCTCACGTACGGATAAAATTCCATTTATACTTTTAAAATTCTCTGAAACATCAGTAACAGATGCTCCTGTTAAAGATACCTTAACAGCAAGAGAATTTTCACTTGCAGATTGAATCTGATCAGTTGTATTATCAGCTACTATTTTTCCCTGATTAATAATTATAATCCTGTCACAAGTAGCCTCGACCTCAGGAAGAATGTGAGTAGATAATATTACAGTTTTCTCTTTCCCAATCTCCTTAATCAGATTTCTGATTTCGATAATTTGATTAGGGTCAAGACCATTGGTAGGCTCATCAAGAATCAAAATTTCGGGATTATGAATCATGGCATGAGCAAGGCCGACACGCTGTCTGTATCCTTTTGAAAGCTCATTGATATTCTTGTGCATTACCGGAATCAAACCGCATAAACCTGCTGTTTCATTTATCCTTGTTTCCGGCTCAGCAATATCATGAATATTTGCCGCGTAAACCAGGTAGTCATAAACCATCATATCCCCGTATAGAGGGGCAGATTCCGGAAGATAGCCTATCATTTTTTTCACGGCTGTCGGATCGTCATTAACATTAACATCACCAACAAGAACATCACCACTGCTGGACTTAAGAAAGCCTGTAATCATTCTCATTGTTGAAGTTTTTCCAGCTCCATTCGGTCCAAGTAATCCGGTTATTTCACCCTTGTTAATTGTAAACGAAATATTGTTTACCGCACAAAAATCACCGTAATACCTGGAGAGGTTATTTACTTCTATCATTTAACTTCCCCCTTTTATTGGTTAAAAAAATCACGGGCAACATAGAAAACCTAACCAGCCAAATAATCTTATTGTTACCAGTGATATACCAAAACATGCCGTAATATCGGCATGTTTTTCTAAGTTTTGATTTTTACAGATTTTATTGCGTTAACAGAGAACCTGCTTACGCATCACCCAAATATGCTTTTCAGAGTAATTATCATCCGCTTTGTTACAATTGGGTTACGATTATAAGAGGTTACTTATTTTTCAAGTTAATTTTTTTTGCACTTGTCCGGTGAGCTGTTTGACAAATATCAGCAAAGATTGAATATTTGGCATAAAATTATTTATTTGAGATTACCATATACCAACTTCATTTTTAATTATTAACTGGTCATAATGATCTCTTTTTCGAAATAATCAGAAAACATCGGTAAGGTTATGAACAAATACAACTACTGGATTGCACTAAGCGAAGCCCCCGGAATCGGTATCGCCTCCATGAAAGAAATATATAAATCACTATTATCTACCGGTCTATCGATACAGGATATTATGGAGTTAAATGAATCGGAAATCGAAGACGAATTCAGTTTTAGCAAACGAACGGTTCAGGGCATATTGAAAGGCCAACAGTTATTGGAAAAAACCGAAGATGTGTATCAGCAAATTTTAACTGCCGGCATTGAGCCTGTACTCTTTTTTGAAGAAAACTATCCAGAGCAGCTTAAAAACAGCAATTCGATAAATACACCTCCACTGCTTTACTGTTTCGGAAACAAAAGAAATCTTCAATTGCCATTAATAACAGTTATGAGTGGAGCCGAAATAAGCAGTACGGCCGATACGATCGCTTACCATACCGGTAAAATTCTGGCAGAACATTGTATCTGCGCCGGTACAGGTCTTAACCGTGGCGCGGGAACACTGTTTGCCTCTGGAACTCTGGAAAATCGAGGTGAGCTCCTCGCAATCATTCCTTGCGGCCTGCTTACCTTCAACATGTCAGATAACCTAAAAGAGATTTTCGATCCGGACACCTGCACTATTGTATCACCCTTTTTCCCAAAAGAGGAGATATCAAAGCATAATGCTATTTATAGAAACGAACTGCTTTCAGAACTTTCAGATGCAATTTATATAATCGAAATGAAAAAAGACGACCCCGTGATTACCCCAACAGTGAAGCATATCAGCAAAATATCAACCCCGCTATACGCGACTCACTACTCAGAATACCCCGAAGAAGCATCAGGAAATCAGAATCTTTTTGAGAACTATGGGGCTCTACCAATACGGGGGAAAAAAGTGGGTAACATAATTCAACCGAACCTGGATGCAATCATGGCACACGCAAAATTCAGTAAAAAGACAAAGGAAGCAAACTGAAAACAGATCCCAAAAAGGGATATGATTTCAGCTTGCTTATAACTATTGTTCAGTTATAAAGATAATCTTTTAAATACGCAAAGCGTGTCTTTATTTTAACAAGAGCCCGTTTTTCAATCTGACGAACAGTTTCTGAAGAGATACCAAAACTGTCTGCAACATCTTTCAGCGTTACAGAAACACCTGTATCTAATCCGAAGCGCAATGTTATCATCATTCTCTCCTTATCCATCAGTTGCGATAAAGCATGCTTCAATTCACGCTTTAGTTCTTCATTAAAATATGCATGCTCCGGACCATCATTTACCTCATCTTCGACAACATCGTACCTGTCAGAAGTTGAATCTCGAAACGGAGTTTCGAATGATAATTCCGGTTGAAAAATATCCATAATTCTTTTTACATCTTCCATGGATACTTCGGCATATTCAGCTATCTGATCTAATGTCGGAGTTTCGCCCATCTCGTGCGAAAGATAATCACGAACCTTGCAGATCTTTCGGTAAAGTTCGCTCTTCTTAATTGGAAGTCTGACAATTCGCCCATGCTTTGCTATATAACGGGTTATATAATGTTTTATCCAATATGTTGCATATGTTGTATACTTACACCCGAGAGATGGATCAAATTTCTCAAAGGCTCTTATTAACCCCATAAAGCCTTCTTGAACAAGATCATCAAAAGGACACTGGTAACTGGCATAATTCTTTGCAATACTGCTTACCAATCCTCTGTACGCTTTTGCAAACTCATCTGATACAGGCATCGGTTTGAAATCTATATCATTCTTTTCAGCCACACAAATGCTTCTATCTACAATTGCACTCATACCTTCCTCCCCGAAAACTTAAATTGCCGTTTTTATCATACTTTTTAATTCAGTGACCACCTTTATTAAAGCAATATTCGTGCCATTTTCTATAAAAAGCTTAATTGTCAGCATTTAACAAATTTTAACATGTTTTTATTCAGTTTTATGGAAAAAAAGATAAGTTTTACAAATATTAAAGCACGACTGGACTTTAATAAGCTGGATTTTCAAGTAGTTATATGATTTTTTTATATTTTATAGTTACATTTTTACACATATGTGAAAATAATACAGTTCAAAATCCTGTTTTAAGTGTATTTTTTACACAAAAAAAACCGGAAAAGGCATTCTATAGCACAATTTCCGGCATTATCATTATTTTTTGTCATATTCCCGGCAAAAGAGTTTAACAGATGCCGATATTAAACAAATAAAAATTACTTAAGTTTGTATTTTTGCTTAAACTTCTCAACACGGCCAGTAGTTGTAACCAGACGCTGCTCTTTTGTATAAAAAGGATGACATGCAGAACAGATCTCGACATGAACATCTTTTTTTGTAGAGCGCGATTTAACTTCAAACCCACAGGCGCATTTTATTGTAGTTTCCTCATAAACAGGATGTATATCCGATTTCATAATATCTCCTTTACCCATTCATAGTCTTAAAGAAAGCTCTATTGTTTTTTGTGACCTTCATCTTGTCAACCAGTAATTCTATAACTTCAGCCGTACTCATTGTCGAGATAAATTTTCTAAGAACCCACAGCTTTTGCAACTCATCTTCTTCGAGTAATAACTCTTCCCTTCTTGTACCAGCCTTGTTCACATCCATAGCAGGATATATTCTTCGTTCAGCCAGTTTTCGATCCAGGTGCATTTCCGAGTTGCCTGTTCCCTTAAACTCTTCAAAAATTACCTCATCCATTCTGCTACCTGTTTCAACCAGCGCCGTCGCGAGAATTGTCAGGCTTCCACCCTGTTCAATATTTCTTGCAGCACCAAAAAAACGTTTTGGCCGGTGTAAAGCATTCGAGTCTACACCACCAGAGAGTATTTTGCCCGAAGTCGGAACAACCTGATTGTAAGCACGAGCAAGCCTTGTAATGGAATCAAGTAAAATGACAACATCATGCTTATGCTCCACAAGACGTTTGGCTTTTTCGATAACCATCTCTGCAACCTGGACATGGCGTTGAGCGGGCTCGTCAAAGGTAGAAGAGACAACCTCTCCTTTAACGGAACGTTGCATATCAGTTACCTCTTCCGGACGTTCGTCAATCAGAAGAACAATCAAAACAACCTCCGGATGATTAGTAGCAATCGCGTTCGCTAACTTTTGCAGAAGCACGGTTTTACCGGTTCGTGGAGGAGCAACAATCAATCCACGCTGCCCCTTGCCAATTGGAGTCATGATATTTACTATCCGCATATCAATCTCGTCTGAGACAGTCTCAAGATTTAATCTTTCATGCGGATGAAGAGGAGTAAGGTTATCAAACAAAATACGTCTGGTAAGGTTTTCCGGGTTTTCGAAGTTGACTGCTTCAACTCGAAGAAGAGCAAAAAAACGCTCATTATCTTTAGGAGGTCTGATCTGTCCCGCAATGGTATCGCCGGTCTTTAACGCAAATAGACGAATCTGAGAAGGCGAAACATAAATATCATCAGGCCCAGGCAGATAGTTGTAGTTTGAAGAACGTAAAAAACCATAACCATCCGGTAAAACCTCAAGAACTCCCGTTGCGAAAATATTTCCGTTACGCTCAGTTTGTCCTTTTAATATCTGAAAAATTAGATCCTGTTTCTTCAGTCCTGAAATTCCTTCAAGTCCCATATCTTTTGCAATAGTTACAAGATTAGTGATGGTTTTTAGTTTCAGTTCTGCCAAATCAAGATTTTCGGGCACAGGCATTTTCCCGGTTCTTCTTCGGGAAGGAGATGCCTTCCTCTCGGGTTTAGACTCTTTTTCTGTTGAAGCAGGAGCATCTGACAATCCCTGCTCGGAAGGAAGAGTCTCTTCACTCTTTAAATCATTATCCATCGGCGTACCTTTATCATGATTTTCCGACATACATCAAATATAGAAATGCTCGAAGTTTGCGGAATGTTTGTTTACGTATTATAGCGGTTTTTTGGACTGGTCAGAGCATATATAAAAATGCAATGGGCAATTGTCAAACTTTTTTCAAGCGTTTTATGTATTAATTCCTAATTTTTTAATTTTTTTCTGTAATGCTGACCTGGAAATATCAAGCATTTCTGCTGTAATAGTCAGTTCATTACCGGACGCATGAAGGGCATCAACAATAAGCTTACGCTCATATGCCTCCACCTTCCCGTCAAAAGAGACGGCATCCTGATTTGTACCGGCATCAGCGTGCTCTTTAAGACCTCGTGAGCAATATATTAAATAACCAACGGATTTACCCTCATTTTTCATTGGAACTTTCTCATAATAGAGATCAAGCTCTTTGTTATAAAAACAGTATTCCCCAAGAGAGCCCTCAAAATAATCATTAAGAGTAACATCGGCAAATGATTTTTCTATATATTCAACATCGGGTTCAAAAACATCCAGGCGCTCACATACCAACTGTTCAAAAAGCCCATTATAAAAAACAGTGCCCCCATTCTGATTAACGGCATAAAGGGGACGCGGAATATGCTCAAGTATCATGTAAATCATCCACTCAAGTGCCGCATCTTCCTTATTTTGCTGCACTTCAAGATCTACATCATTTTTTTTCATTCGAGTTACATCAGAAGCCTCTAGAAGATCAATACGTGACCAATTCCCCTTCTCTTCACCAAAAATATTAATTACAGGAAAGAGTTTTTCATTACCGATCAATGCGACAACTTCCTCGAATTCCATCTTTTGAGCTACTTTCATTACAAAGGCGTCTATCTTAACCGAATCAAAGTTATCAATATCGCTCATAGCGGCAGTCAAGGCAGGTTTAGTAATAATTCCAAACAGATGATTGTCTCTCGAAACTACAGGCAAAAGGGGCACATTGCGTTCAAAAAAAATCCGCATAATATCAGCCGCCCGTTTCTTTGTTGTATCAAACGGATTTGACTCATATTCGAGTAATTCTTTAAAATCCTGTCCTGAATATTCAGAAGCTTTATGCGGATTGTTGCCTTTCATCTTTTAACCTATATTAAGTACATCAAGCATCGAATAGAGGCCGGGCTTGGCACTTACCACAAATTCAGAAGCCCGAACCGCGCCATCCGCAAGAACTCTCCGATCAGTTGCTCTATGTGTTATCTCTATTCGTTCACCCAAACCACAAAAAAAAGCTGTATGTTCACCGACAATATCACCACCACGCAAAACCTGAACTCCTATTTCGTTATCGGTTCGTTCTCCTATTATTCCACGGTCACGATAAGCTTCCGTACATTTCTCAAAATCACGATGGCCTTTACGTATATGATTTATTATTGTAGAAGCCGTACCGGATGGCGAATCCTTTTTGTTGCGATGATGCGCCTCAAAAACTTCTGCATCGTACGAGCCACCCAAAACGCCAGCTGCCATTTCTGCAAGTTTAAAAAGAAGATTTACCCCTACAGACATATTTGTTGCGTAGACAATAGCTATCTTTTTAGAAGCATCTTCTATTCGTTTTTCCATATCAGAATCAAGACCAGTAGTAGCAATAACAAGGGGCTTTGAGGCCTCAACTGCCGCGTCAAGTATCTTCATGGCGGCTGCCGGTGCTGAAAAATCAACAACACAATCGACATCCTTAATTGCAGATGCCGATATCTCTCCAACAATTGCACCCGAATTCCTGCCAACAACCTCAAGTGCAGGATCTTTTCCATAAAATGGTGAAGACGGTATATCGAAAGAGTTGCCTACGCTATGACCTTTAGAATACAGGGAACGCGCAATAGCCTGCCCCATTCTTCCGCCGAAACCGCAAATACTTACTACACTCATAATTTAACCCCATATTCAGCGAAGGTTTGTACAATTATTTTCAGTTTATCATCCTCCAAAGGAAGAAGAGGTTTTCTTACCTGTGGAGAACATTTACCCGCGGCAGCCATAACTGCTTTTATCGGAATTGGATTTGTATCCAGAAACATCATCCTGCAAAGAGGGAGTATTCTGTAAAAAAGTTCTTTAGACTCCGCGTGCTCTCCGTTTAACCAGCTTGAGGCAACCTTTACCATGTCCGCCGGAATAATATTCGATAAAACCGAAACAACACCGGTTGCACCTACAGCCATGGCCGGCAAAACAAGATTATCGTCACCGATCATAAGGTTTAGACGGTTACCAAGCAATTCGACGATCCGCATAACCTGCCCGATATCACCTGCAGCTTCTTTTAAAGCTACTACATTCGAAGAAACCTCACAAAGCTCTGCCATGGATTCCGGTTCGAAATTTACGCCGGTTCGCCCGGGAATATTATACAACATAACCGGCACACCAATATTCTTGGCAACTGTAGCAAAATGATCCACAAGACATCTTTGTGGAGGCTTGTTGTAGTAGGGATTAACGACCAGGACTGCGTCCGCACCACATTTCTCTGCATTCTTTGAGAGAAAAACGGCTTCATCTGTAGAATTGGAACCTGTACCTGCAAGGACCTTTACTCTTCCATTAACCGCTTTAACAACATGAGCAATTATCTGATTATGTTCTTCATGAGATACAGTAGGAGATTCACCGGTTGTTCCCATTGGAAGAACACCGGAAACTCCAGCCGTAACCTGCTCTTCAATAATTCTATCTAATGAATCATAGTCAATTGAACCGTCTTTAAACGGCGTTATAAGGGCTGTATAAACTCCTCTAAACATTCGATCTCCTCTATTTTTCCGGGTCTTTGCCCGTTTTATCTTCTTTCACGCTCTTCGGCAGTTAATTCACGCTTTCGCTGTACAACCTCGTCAAGCATCGGATAAAATTTATCCTCTTCGAAAATTTCACTTTCAAAATCATCTCCGAACAGATAAAGTATCAGATAGTGTTCGGACGCCAGATACCCTTTATCGTTCGGAAAAGCATATACTTTAAGATAGTTCTTGGAGGCAACAAAATAGATCTGAACTTCTGTTCCTTTTTTTATTACCACCTGCTCTTCATATTTTACATCTATTAATGTTTCGTATAGATAGGCTTCCCTCTTCATTACAGACTCGACCTGCTCTTCTTTAATAAAAGTCGAACAGCTGCTTAAAAGAATAAGCAAAATACAAAAGAGGTAAAAACTTACAGCTTTTTTCATATTTACTCCAGGTTGTCAGCATTTTGTAGAGCTGTTATCCGTTTAGGCTATTTTTGAGCATTTATAAAGTCAAGAAAATATTATGACGCATTAAAAAGCTCCGCCAACTCTTCAGCCATGACACTTTCAAACCATAATACATCAAGCCCCCGCTTCTTCATACCTCTAAACCAGGTTCTTTGACGTTTTGCAAGCCTGAAAATTTCATTAAGAAGACTCTCTCTCATTGTGTTATAATTGATATCTCCATCAAGATACAAACTGACATATTTATACTCCATCCCGAACATGATCATTCTTTCGCGGCTTACACCACTCTCTAGCAATGTGCGAACCTCATCCAACATACCCTGAGCCAATCGTTCATCCAACCTGTGACTTATTCGTTTTTTTAGTATATCTGTCGGTGGTGAAACAACAGTAATCATTGGCCTTATATCAGTATTTTCACCCGGGCTGACAGGTTTTCCCGAGCAAGATTGGGCGATCTCGATTGCCCGGATTATTCTCTTTTTAGATGACAAATCACAATTTTTATAAATATCGGGATAAGAATTCAAATCTTCGATCAGATCTTCACGGCTTTTCAATGAAAGTATTTTTCGCAGATTTTCATCAGGCGCAGCATCAGACACCGCATATTTCAGAAGTGCTCCTTCGATATAGAGCCCCGTTCCTCCGCAAACAACCGGGACATTCCCTCTGCCAATTATCCCGTCAAAACAGGGATAAAAATCATGAAGATAGTTATAAAGGGAGTATACTTCATCAGGATTGGCACAATCAACAAGATGGACTTTAACTGCCGGCCCTCCTTCGGTATACTCTGAAAGATCTTTGCCACTGCCTATATCCATTCCACGATATACCTGCCTTGAATCGGCAGAAATAATTTCGCCGCCTGCAATACGGGCTGTCTTAACAGCAAGAGCAGTTTTACCACTGGCGGTCGGCCCGGCAATAACAATAGAATTGTATTTTTTATCTGCTAGCATTAAAATTGTACATTTAGTTTACGAAAATTTGCGAATCAGCCATTCAAGACCGAATCGATAGTATACCATGCTCCATAACCGTTCCGCTAAAACACAAAATACCAAAACCGCAACTGTAACGGAAATTGTAAAAACCTTCGAAAACTCTCCACCCATATCTGAATTGTATACCAGTTGCTTAACAAATAGATGAGCCGCGAAAACAGACAATGATATTCGACCAATAGAAACCATCCATGCAGAGAAGAACCCAAAATGTTTAACGGCAAAATGAAAAATATAGATCAAAAAAGGCACCGAACCTGTCAGGAAAAGAAAGGCAGGCCCCAAAACTGGATAAAATCTGATCCGGATTGTTACAATCCGGCTTATAAAGGGGTTTAGTTCTGCCAGGTCAGTAAAAATTGCCATAGAAGCGAATATAGCCGCAATAAGCCAAAGGATAGCCCCCTGAAGAAGAAGTTTTCGATACCTGTTTTGAGCAATATCTTGTGCGCCATTATAACCGAAGATAAAAAAAGCAAGCCATGGCAACACCGGAAAGTGCCCCTCGACAAAGGCAAAACGCAAGAAGGGAAGTGATAGTTCCAAATCCCCCATACGCGGGCTATTTATAGAGTATGGGGTATTAAGCAGAGTCTGAAAAACAATAGATAAACCAAATATTAGCCAGAACAGGATTATTCTTTGCCAGCTCTTGATAACCGAAAGCAGCGGAACAGTAATAAATGCGAAACCAATAAGATGCAAAACATACCAGGATGCCGGAGTAAACCATGACGTGATAAGAAGATTCAGGATATACCCGGTAATGATAAGCAGAACTCCCCTTTTAACAATCTTTTTATGATCACGATACTTCTCCATAAAAAATGAGGCTCCGCTACCAGCACAGAATATAAAAAGTGGTGCCGAAAAAGCTGAAAGGGATATGGCGGCAAAATAGATCGGATTTTCAGAAGCTACTGAAGTACTTTTGGAATAACCTTCCCATAACCAAACTGAAAAATGCTGCACTATCATGAAAATAAGGGCAAACCCCTTTGCAAAATCGAGTGTAAGATTACGTTTTTCTATCATTATAATAATTTCAATCCAAAATCAACACTATTTAAATGGTAATTATCGGACTCCTTGTAATTGCAAAGATATAAATCGGAGAATTAACACCTTGAATAAAAATTATATTTCGTTTAAATAGTGTCAAGTCATAATAAATAGCCGGCAAATGATTGCCGGTTATTTATCAGTAATCCCAATTATTATTCAACAAAGAAATTGCATGGTGTAGGTAGTTCTTATCAGAACAATAATCTTATATCACAAGTTAAAAAACCCACAAACATAAAAAAATCATTTATAGCAGGCACAGAATTATTTATTCCTGTAGATACGAGAATATACGTTCCGCACTTATTTCAATAATCTGAGTATTGTCAGAGTTGTACCCCCAGACCATCCAGTAGTAATCATTCCCTTCCTGAAGAACCAGAGGTTCCGACTCGTTAAAAGCGTCAGCCGTTTGGGAATATTTACACATATCAAGAAGATAAGCACTACCTCGGTCATAATAACTCATACCAGGCCCAATTCCCCCCAAACAATTATCCATTGTGATGGAAAAATATTCACCGTCTGAAGAAACCAAAGGCTTTGCATCAAATATTGCTAAAACAAGAAATGGAGAAGAAAATGATGAATAATTAAACTCAATATTATCTGATACCTTTTGCCAATGTTCAGGTAAATCAAGCAAAATTGTTTTTTCATTTTTTCCCATATATGTAAACTGATAAATAGGACTCGATTCATAAATTTCGGTCAAATAGTCGTCCAGTCCCCAAACCAACCAGTAATAGGTTTTGCCAACTTCCAACTCAGGTGAGTTCTCTCCGGTAAAAGACATATCGTCCATAGAAAAATCTCTCATATCAGAAAGGAAGACCTGACCACGAACAAATCCCGGCATAGAGTTATGTATACCTCCAACACAGTCTTGCCAATTGCTAATCTGATTACTGGTATTAATTTGAACTTTTTCGGAAAAAATTGCTACATTCAGGTATAATGAATAAAACTCTGAAAAAGTAAATTTTATATCACCTGATACGTCTGATTCATCTTCCGGTGAAAAAATGGTTATATTACTCGAATCATAAAAAGCACTGGCTTCATCGCTACAAGATACCAATATACTTCCCACTGCCAATAAGATAAACAGCACTAAAATAGAAGAAATTATTTTCAAAATATTGAGCATGACACTCCTCCTGCAATATAAAATGAACTAATGTCTATTTTTTTACCATCAACAACATCCCATTCTCCAGTCATTCCTTGCGACCTAAGACCATAAGTCTCAAAAGATCCCGTATATCGAATATAACGTGTTTCAAGATAAACATTAAATAATTTTGCCGGGAAGATAACAATACCCGCAGATACCCCATATGCCAATATACTATTATCATTGTCGTCATAATCGTCTTTAATTTCATCGAACTGATCTAAGAATGGAACACTTCCAAATCCTCCAACAAAGGGAGCAATGTTTCTGTTTTTAAATAAATAGTATCTCAAGTGAAGAGAGTAAGCACCTTCTTCAAACTCTTGTTTATAACCAATATCACCATAAACAGATTCAGCTGATGCATCACGCTCAAAATCTTCACCCGATATCTCTAAAAGCAGGGCAAAAGAGGAGTAGCCGACTCCTATAAATGCCCCCATTCCGCCTGTTGAATCAACACTATTCATACCGACTCGTTGATTAATGTTTAAACCGGCCATTAAATGAAAATCCATTAAACCGGGCGTGTCCTTTTCATCAGAATAGGCATTCGAAGATATTACAATAATCAGAAAAGAGAAAAGCACGACAAACATCTTTTGCATAAATCACCTCTTTATACTTTTTCTTAAACGATCTATTTTGCTCATCAAAAAAAAACATGCATACAAACAAAACAACAACATAACTGGCATGATATTTGCGGCAAGATTTGAACTACAAAGAATTTTAACATTATTGACTGATATTGATTAATTTAACTTACAAATCCAATCAGTCAGTATAATTAATGCATTAAACATGCCATTATCAGGACGTTTTTATAAATTTTGGAAATTATTCAGCTGAATAATATATATTATTAAAAATAAAGAATAAAAATTCCAACAGCTTCCGTTTTGACTTTTATTTACCGTAAAGGAAGAAAATATCATATAACTTAAGAAATATTCTTAAACATTATTACAATATTGTTTATATTCAAACAGAAAAACTGATACAATACTGCATTTAGTGTTTATGTTGATTTTGATTTTGATTTTGCAAATGTTGGCTTTATTTTATGTTTTTTTACAAATATAATTATTAATGTAAATGCAATATAAACGCATTATTTTGAGTATTATCAATGATACACTGTATCATTGATAATACTAATTCTGTATATCAAAAGTATAATTGTATTAAGAAGATATCAATGGTAACTATAAGGATAAGGGCGATCACGATTGTGTGTTGTCGTACAGCATTTCGGTCGGAATGGTTATATTGAGGTGTACCTGAGTGAGATGAACCTCTATTCATCAGCAGACGACAAGTTTTTTTTTGACGGGGAACTTGTTCTACAAGAAAGCAATGACAATTACTGGATGTTATTGTGGTTCGTTAATTCCTTAATGGACAATATAATAGTAATTAGTAATTATTTAATAAACATTTTTTCCCTTTCAGCATGTAAGTGGTATTGTCACCATACAACTAACCTTTAAAGTATTACTGGATTTTATATCAGAAAAATCTGTAATATTAAACAACCTGACTCTTCCGTTAAAACGGTTTATTATCCTCTCTACATAGGTCAGCCCCAAGCCGTAATCAAGTGTCTCGTATTCATCCTGTATAAATTTGACCAATCTGAAGAATGGCTCGAATACAAGATTCTCGTACTCCATCGGAACACCTTCCCGGCACTCATTTCTTGGAGTGTTCAGTATCGAAACAGAAAAGGAATCACTACTATGTTCAAAAATTATAGTGATCGGACTTTCAATTTTTGAATACTTCAAGGCATTTAAAATTATCTCATCAACAGCTTTAATCATAAGATCACGGGTAATTTTAAGTTTTAAATTACTCCACCCCTCTTTGGGCTCACACAAAATAATCCTGTTTTTTCTAATTTTACTCTGCGCATCCATTATTTCAATTCTTTCGGATATCATTTTGTAAATATCAAGTACCGATACAGTTTCCAGGTTCAATGTCTGTGTTAAAACGCTATCGACTTCCGCGAAAACAGTTATTGCCCTGTTTACGGTACTGTTGTTATTTTTGATCTGTTCAAAAAGAATTCCATCAATTTCATAATGATCTCCCTTTTTTTTTGCGGTCATCAAAAGCAATTCAAAAAGAGTAATCATAGTGCCAATTCCGGATCCCTGGCTTAAACTGCGGTGCAGATTCTCAAACAAACCTGCGTTATCCGTTTCGACCTGTTTGTTCATCAATTTTTCATGAAAACGGTGCCATTCAAGCTGCTGTTCCAGACGAACAACCTTCTCCTTTTGTGTTATGCGCTCTGCCCGTCTCAGCTCGCTCATTTTTATAGCCCGTTCAATACGGGTTTTGAAATCGTCTTTTTTTATTGGTTTAACAATAAAGTCAAATGCGCCTTTTTGCATTACCTCAACTATATAGTCACTATCGGCATGGGCTGTAAGCACAACAATAACAGGTGCGTCCGGACGAACCGATACAATATTTATTAATTCGTCACCATCAAGTACCGGCATCTTGATATCCGTTATAATAAGATCGACCTCATACTTTTTAAGTATATCAAGTGCAACTTTACCGTTTTCGGCACTTTTAACACTGTAACCAAGCTCGGTCAAATACTGTGAAAGCATCTCGCGAACAGATCTGTTATCTTCAACAACAATTATACGCGGACTATTATTCACTTTTTTCTCCGTAAATAGATCAGCAATCTGAAAACATAAATTCATATATAATGTTCGACCAGATATTGAACAATATGTGATGATTTATCCAATAACACTAGGGAACTTCGAAAAATTACAATATTTCAGCAGGTTGCACTGTTTTAGTGCCTATTTTAAAGGAATTTTTCGCAAGTTCCTTGAAAAAAATTAATTATTAGAGGTTCCCTCTATATAAAGAATATATTATTTGAAAAAAATCAAGAAATATATATCAATCCAGGATTGTATGCCGATTATTAAACTAAACCTGATGATCTCTCTATCACTGTTATCTGTAGTTTTCTGTCTGGAATATTTCGCAAGTTCCATTGATTACTCGTAAAACCTTGTTCAAAAAGATTACCTGTACGTAATAAGGGCTAAATTCATGTTCTATATGTTAACTGTATACGCACCCGAGTCTCACAGTGAAAACCTTAAAATTGAGCTATTTAAAACGGGAGCAGGCAAGCTGTCAAACTATGACTGCTGCGCCTTTGAAACTGCCGGAACAGGCTCTTTCAGACCTCTTGAAGGCAGTAATCCATTTATAGGCAAAACCGGATTTTTTGAGTCTGTAAAAGAGACAAAAATAGAAATGATTATGGAAAAAAAAATAATGAACAAAGTGCGAAAATGTATAATAGAGCACCATCCGTACGAAACACCCGCATTTCACTTCACAAAAATAGAGCTTTAGTTGACTACTTTTTTCTGATAACGACTACAGTATAATCATCCCTAAGACCGGTATCTCCGCTTATCCTGAAAAAACGCTTGTTAATTTCATCAAGTACATCATGTGCACTTCCCATTATACCCCCTTCAAGTGCTTTTATAATTCCCTCATAACCAAATTCACCGCTTCTATTGGTGCCGCCCTCGGTAACACCATCAGAAAAAAGCACTACTAAATCTCCTTTATTCATGGGGACATTCATCTCACCGAAAGGCAGTTTCATCGCTGCTACCCCAAGAAAGCCGCCACGCCAATTCTCATCTTCCTTACGTAATTCGAATGCCCGACACTTTAGACAATCATATTTAATAATATTTGGATGAGCCGCATTGACATATTCGATACTGTTTTTCTTTAACCTTAACAATACACCGGTTAAATAGTTATTGGTATGTCCAATTTCCTGAATTAACATGCTATTTATCATCTGTATCACGGTTTTTAACGATAAATTCAGATTTTCACAGAAGATACGGGAAATTATAGAACGAGCTATGACGGTTATCAAACCGGATGATATCCCGTGACCCGAAACGTCAAACACACCCGCACCATGAAGCACTCCATCTTTTTCGTAAAAATCATAAAAATCTCCGGAAACAGCGCTCATGGGTTTGTAACTGAAAGCGATATCCCATGATGATTTGTCTCTATAATCAGTCGGCATAAAGCTTAGCTGAACATTTGAGGCCATCTCCATATCTCGTTCGGCCTCGATTCGGGCTTCGCGTAAAAGCCTGTTAATATCCATAAGATTTTCGTTAACCTGTTCAAGCTCCCTTGTCCTTGACTGAACCCTGGTTTCAAGAAGCTGGGAATAATCTTTCAGTTCATTATAGTATTTGGAATTCTGAATAGAAATAGCCGCCTGGGCACATACAAGTTCAAGAAGCCGCACTCTCGATGACGAGAAAACACCCTGTGCCAGATTATTTTCCAAATACAATAACCCAGCGAAATTCTCACGATGAACAATAGGAAGGCAAAGTATGGAACGACAAGCATTAGAAATGATATAGATATCTGAAGAGAAAAGAGGTGTAGTAAGTGCATCATCAAGAATAACAGCCTTGCGTTTACGCGAAACGTAATTAGTTATTGAAACCGGAACCGATGTTGTATTTTCCCTGATTATTTCACTTTTTAAGGCTGTATCAATACTGTTTGAAACTCGTGACTCTGCTTCAATTGACAAGGCCCCTCCTTCCGATAGAATAAGACAACCTCTTACAGCTCCGGAGTGCTCCATAATAATATTCATAAGACGGGTAATCAAAGTTTCATAGTAGATCTCACCTGTAATAAGATGTGATGCTTTAATAACGGCTCCCAGGTCAATTTCATCTGAACCATTGGCAATAACCTCTCCATTTTTCGTAACAAGAGACGATGCAGTATGAAGATTTATAAATTCAGGGAAATCACGTTCCATTTTCCGAACCTTGGACATTGCCCCCCATCGCTGGTAGTTATAGAAAGCATCCTGTATATAAGCTCTGGCTATAACATGACGGCCACCTGAAAAGAAAAAAGAAGCAGTAATCTCGTTTGCAATTGCGCCAGCCATTGCGTTATACTCTTTGTCTAGATTTTTTATAGCGCGGTCATACATAAATTCTGCTTTAAGATTTTTCCCGCGAATTCTAAGAAGTTCAGCTTGCAAAAGATAGAACCTTACTACAGACGTACCCTTACCACTACATATAACTGACCGGTATCTCTCTATTGTTTTTTCAAGGTACAGACATGTTTTTTTGTATTCGGCTCTATCACCAGGATCTAGCGAACCGGCAAGAATCAATGCCTTGAAAAAAACAAACTCGTTGTAAATAAAACTGTATTTTATGCTGTAAAACGCTTCAGACATCGAAGTAATTCTGCGTTTTGCGGCTTTTTTGTAACCGAAGAAAAAAAACAGAACAGAAAGCAAAAGATTTGTAAACAGCGTAAACATTGGATTATTATGTGGCTGTTTATGGTAAACATGGGATTTAAACATTTCGCTGAGTTCTTCTTCACTATAAATGGTTTCATTATTCAACACAGAAGTAAAACTCTCAAGAATTTCTATGTACGGCAATACAGAATTTTGGCTTACTTTTTCAACAAGAGAGTGAGCATCTGTTATAGAAAGATGCAGCGAAGACAGATTCTCTCCATAAATTATCATCTGAAAAATATTAAAAAGAACAGAAAGCGCACTATATTCGAAATCACCTCTTTCTCTTGCCAGCTTTTCTGCCTTAGCAAGAGTAAAATTCATCTCATTGCGATCTATATCAGGATGATCAAGCAAAGCAGAATGATAAAAAAGCACCCTTGGTAATACATGGCTATAACGCGAATCTTCGCACATCTTCATCGCCATGTTAACCATATCAAGGCCGGCATCATATTTTTGAATCGAACTCAGATAGGCTCCATATTCGGCATAGGCCTGTGGCGCATAGGAGCTGTTGCCATATTTACGCAACAGTTCAATATGAAACGATGCCAAAAGTGGATAAAGGTCAGGACGCGAAATAAGAGCTGTTCCGGAAACTCGCGCAATTATCGAGCTCGCACTAAGCATGCTCTCGTTAGTCATTAGAGGCATGTCGCCAAACGCAGAAAACCTTTTCCATATATGAGAAAATATCTTTATACCCCGGTGAATGGACCTTAGTCTCTTTTCGACAGTACGGTCCGATTTCGGTATCTCTATTTTAAGCAGAGAAAGAACCATAAAAGCGATATTCACCGCCTCCGAGAGACGGTTTTGTGATATTCTGGCATTAATTATTATAGAATATACTCCAACCTTATGAATAAAATTTTCCGAATTATCAATTATAGCATTCGCATAACTATCTGCAAGTTTATGCTCGCCTGCAAGCAGTGCTGCATCCGCTGCACCGCGATTAAGCTCATAGGTTAATTCGTAACAGTTTAGCCAACTCTGTTCAGGAAGCAGTTTGACACCTGTCTGATAATAGCGGTAAGAATTTTTATAGGCAGCGCTAAGTTTTGCCCTTCGTCCGGCTTCACTATTTAAAGCGGCAAGAAAATAACGCTCTTCCTCTTCTGTAATAAGGGGAATGGAGTAGTTAAGATGATTAACAACACTGAAATAGTTTTGCTCAAAATCACCCTGTTTTTTGTCCAATAGGAAAAGCCCGATTTGCCTGTGAATAACCTGCATCTGCTCATCGCTAAGAACCGAACGTGCAGCTTCACGGATACGCTCGTGTGTAAACCGGTACTCCGTGCCATAATAATTCACAAGGCCGGCTTCAATAGCACTCTGAATCGCTGATTCTATGTATTCACGCGATTTTCTGCACAATTCGGATAATATCTCAAGAGAAAATGTAACCCCAATGCATGCCGCAAAGATCAGTGGTTCCTTCTGTGCCTTATCTAATGTCTCTATCTTATCAACCATTATATCAAGCATGTTACCGGAAAACGCCGCACTATCAACAGCTTCACCGTTCCATCTCCAAATACCGTCTTCGACAGAAAACTGAAAAACTCCTTCTTTATAAAGGGTTGTAATAAATTCCCTGATAAAAAATGGATTTCCACCTGTCTTGTTAAAGATCTGCTTTGAGAGTTCGATACAATCATTACAAGAACAACGAAGAGTAACGGCAAGCAGCTCGTTAAGCTCATTAACAGAAAGTTCATCCAGACTTATTGTTTGAACAATTCTGTTTCCATTCTGATTAATATCCCGCACCATGCTTTTAAACGGATGATACTCACTCAACGTTTTCCGGGCACTAGTGACAATCAGCATATAAGTGTGTTCCCGGGAAAGCATTATCAAATGCAAAAAGTTTAAACTCGCTGAATCAAGCCACTCGATATCTTCGATCACAATTACAAGAGGATGTTCTTTAGATGAGATAACTGCAAAAACTTGCTGAAAAAGTATGCGTGATCTGACTTCCCGTTCTATTTCACTTAAATCAGGTGTATCGGCTTTACCGATAATAGCGGAAAAATCAGGAACAAACTCTGTAAAGAGCCCGATGTTATCACCCAGCTTGTCACATATAACTCTTTTCCAATCAGCTATCTCTTTATCACTTTTAAGAAGAATTTGACCGGCAAAATCATTAAGAAGAAGTCTTAAAGCATAATATGGTGTATTCTGATTAAAAGGATCGCAATGAGAACTTAAATACAGTCCGTTACTCTGTGCGCTGTACGAATCCAGTTCTTTTATAAGATAGCTCTTACCTACTCCGGAAGCACCTGTAACGAAAACCATCTCTGTATGACCGTTACTTGTCCAGTCAAAAGAGTTCTTCAAAATCTTGATTTCTCGCTCCCTTCCGAAAGGCATATTACCTATCATGAATTCTGGTGACACATCATTTTGCGCAATTTCAAAATCGTGAATATAGTTGTTTTCTTCAAACTCCTTACGGCATCTTTCAAGATCCGCGATAATTCCAGCTGCACTCTGATATCTCTGATCAGGCATTTTCTCAAGAAGTTTTGATACTATTCTCGAGAATACAACAGGTATCAAAGGGTTTACGGAAGAGATATTTTCGGGTCGCCTCGCGATATGGGAATGGAAAAGAACAATTGGATCTTCAAAATTAAAAGGGCGGACACCACAAGCCAGTTCATAAAGAGTAATTCCAAATGAGTAAAAATCGGTTCTGTAATCAACAGCACAGTTCATTCTGCCAGTCTGCTCTGGAGCAATATATGCGGCCTGACTTGCGGAAGCAAACTCTCCCCCCTGCAACTGCAACACTTTTTGATAAGATCTAGCAGCAGAAAAATCAATTATTTTTATTATTTTAGTTTTAGGATCTATTAAAATATTTGTTGGATTAATATTTAAATGAACAACTTTATAAAGCTGTAAATCAGCTAAAGCTCTAGCAATTGAACAGGCGATTAAAAAAAAACCTTCTTTAAAGGGGGATTCAGAAAAAAATTCAGCTAAAGTTATACCATCGAAATCCTCATAAACAATGCCCAATACACTATTACTTTCAATTAATGAATAGGCCTTTATTACTGAATGAATATCTATGTCTTTCAAAAGATAATACTCATCTCTTACATGACGTACATCGTCTACGGTTCGTCCTCCCTGACGAAGAATTTTTAATATAACATGACGATTATTTTTAATGTCGAAGGCTCTGTATATCAGCTTTTTTCCACTTTCGCTAATAAGCTGCAAATCAGAATACCCAGTAATCTGGATCATTTACTTGCCGCTCCTTCACTTTCCGGAATCAAAGGTATGTTTTTTTTGTAAATCTGATAACGGCTCAAAATCACACGAACATAATTGTAAGGTTCACTTCCACGGCAATATCCATTTTCAACAACTGCGTCATTATAGAACTCGGGATTTGACAGTTTTAAAACATATTCATCCACATTGTTCTCCCAAATAAGCGGATCCTTGCCATATTTTTCAGCAAGTCGTTGCGCGTCACTAATATGACCAACGCCCGCATTATAAGATGCCAAAACAAATTTCAGCCGGTTTGTTTCTCCGGGCACTCTATCTGCCCAGATATCGATTAAGCCTTTAAGATGCCTGATACCACCAAAAACATTCTGTTCAGGATTGTATCGGTCTGTTACACCAAGAATTTCTGCTGTTTTTGGCATCAACTGCATTAAACCCGCAGCACCAGCCCATGAACGTGCGCGCGGATTAAAACGAGATTCCTGATGTATCAACGCCGCGATAAGACGCCAATCCCAATTAATTATATATGAATATTTACGAAGCAGACCGTCATATTCCGATATAATGGCTTTGTTACCTGGATCCTGACTGAAAGCGAGTTGTTCCTCTAAAACTCGGTTAATTCGGTAATATTTATTGTACAACTCCTCTAGAGTACCGTCAGCCTCTATTCGAGTCAGCCAATCATTAACGTAATTTCTAAAACCAGGTGATTTACGTCTTACCACCCATGCAATTCTCTGTGGGAAACTGATAGGAGTATTTATATCAACATCAGGATAATAGAAATTGTTTATCATTGCAATTGTCTCATCTGCGACAGTAAAATCTATACTGCCGTCGTTAACCATTCTGATTAATTCCTCTTCACCTATCTGCGGCGGCACTGTTTTAATTAGTATATCTCCACCTATTTCCTCTGACAGATTTTGTAATCTCTGATAATAGTGAGAATTTTCGGTTATTACCACTTCTTTACCTATCAGATCGGTTACATCCTGGACAATATCATCGTCCTTACCTAACCTTTGAACCAGTACCTGCTTGGTTTTCATAAAATGACGTGTAAAATTATACTGTTTGCGACGACTTTTTGTTATAGTTATACTTGAAGCTACAATATCTCCATAATCACTGTTTAATATATCCATAAGGGGTACTCGGCCATCTGTCAATTGTATTTCCAGTTTTACCCCAAGATCATCGGCTAAAAGCCGTAAAAGCTCATACTCAAACCCAAAAGGCTCTCCCCTGTACAAAAAATAGTTATTTGCTCCATAAGATGTAACAGCAATAAGTTTACCTCTTTCTTTTATTTTCTCGACAGTAACACCCGACATTCTGTCGAGTATCGCGATACAGGAATAACCGAGCATAAGAAGAAGTATTGCTGTAATTCTAAACAGTTTCATTAAAATTTGACCTCTTCTCTTCAAGATGCTTCAACCGTAAATAAACTGCGTCCCTGACACTTCTATCCAGAGACCTGAACGCAAGGGCTACAACATCACTGTCACTCCACACAATGCCGGCCTTGATTTCAAATTTATGCCGATTCAAAACAAGACTAAGTTCAAGTTCATTGCAAGGCTTAAGCCCGGAGTCTTTCCACCGCAATAACATTCCCCTGGAGCTTATGTTTTCAATTACTTTCTTTTTGTTATCAACAACAACAGTATGATTAAAAGTTCTCCTCAGTTCTCTTCTAAAACCTTTGGTTCTGCGCCTGACAAACGGAGCGATATTATCAGGACTGGTCATATATATGAAAAAAGCGGCTCCTCCAAAAGACATAAAAACCGGCTCAAAATTAAAAATCTGTCCGGTAATAAAAAAAAGATATAGCTGGTAAAATACAAACAGCAACACTGAAACAAGCACAAGGTAAAATCCGATCCTTATTCCTATTAATAATAAAATTATTATAATTATGGCGCAAAGGCTTATAACCAGCTCCTCATTAGAGAAAGCGGCAATAATATTATGATAATCCTGATAAAAAAAATCGAATGCTATTATTTTTTGAGCATAATAGTATGCCGGAATAAATAGTATCAACATGGTGAATAATTTCAGCAGAAAAGGTCTTTTATTCCTTCGTCGCCGCTCAAAGACTATGTATTTTAATTTTTTCATCTTCTCTGCTCCTGACAAGAAAATAAAATCTTATATAGGCCAATGCCACCACAGAAATGGAGTAGAGTACTCCGAATCCGGCTATTGCAAGACCTGCAGCAACAACTGCAAAACTTGCTGCAATAAAAATGATTATTCGAAAAACATATCCACGGCTTAAAGATAAACTTTTAAAAAGCAGCTCCTCAAAAGAGTCATCAAAATCGACAAAAAGAATCGGTAAGAAGAAATTTCTGACAAGAAACCATAAAAAAAACAAAGTACCAGTTCCAACACGAATCTTCTCTTCCAGATTATACTCGTTAAAAGAAAAAACCGGAATTATTATCATATAATAGACAATCAGTAAAACAAACCCCAGTTTGGAAAAATTTGAGAACCATCTAAACCCCATATATATCTGGTTAAGCCTAACGGTAACTCCCTTGTAGTAGGAAAGATAGTAATACACCGCCCCGGCAAAAAGGTAAGATATAAATGGAAACGATATGGTTATAGCCAAAAGTTCCTGTAACCTACGGTCATAAGTGATTTTAATACCGGCTGCAGCAGCACAATAGGACACAAAAAATATGACAGAAAGCAGAAGAAGATTTACTCTTAAAAGAGAAAGTATGTTTCTGTTAGTAAGAATCGCTGCTGACAAAAAAAGGCGTAAAACATTAATTTTTTTCATCACGTAACCTTTTAAAAAAATCTTTAAGGAGCAATGACGAATCATGTTCCAGCATTCCTTTATGAATCACAGGAACATGGTTATATTGATCATTACCGCAAATGTTAAATACTGTTCCACAAGCACCATATTTTTCGTCTGAAGCACCAAAATATATCTCTGCAATCCTGGCATGAATTATCGCACCGGCACACATGGTACACGGCTCTTTTGTTACATAGAGGGAGCAACCAATAAGTCTCTCGTTGTTTAAATTTTCACATGCCCCCTCTATCGCAATAATCTCGGCATGTCTTGTGGGATTATTCCGGGTACGGTTGCAATTTGCTCCACGCCCGATAATTATATCATCTTTGACTATTACGGCACCAATAGGTATTTCACCATTTTCACCCGCCTGCGAAGCAAGGACAAGTGCCTCACGCATAAATTTATTTTTATCACATTTATCCATATCCAAACCAATTATTATTAATCATAGAAAACATATAAGAACAGTATTTTTATTTAAAAAGAGCTGTATGTTGCAATATCTTCGAAACAGTCAATAACTCAGCAGTCCATATTCGACAATAAACAGATTTTCTCGTTTAAATTAATAAAAATATTCCAGATATCCACATAGTCACTATTCTAAATATTTTAATAATTCAAATAACGATACAATCAGCTCCGTTCAGAAACAATTTAAGATAAAATAATGATTAAGAACTGTTTTGTCAACTTTGTAATTCGATTAGAAATGCAGCAATTTTACAAGAGGTAGTTTTTCGGGCTATCGCCCGAAACCGCATAAAACTTCCACTCTAAAGACAGTGAAAGTTTTACAACATGGTAGTTTTTCGGGCTCGCCGCCCGAAACCGCATAAAACTTCCACTCTAAAGACAGTGAAAGTTTTATGCTAACTGATCAGAATGAAATTTCTACTCCCATGTTCGGGATGGTTCCTATCCCTTCGTCTTTCAGATCTTTTGGGTTACTTTTTGAATATGGTTTATTGTAATAATATGTATAAGTGTATGTATCATTAAACATGCTCAGCACATCCACAACCTCAATATACCATTTAACGTTGCCCCATTTATACTTTGCATTATAGGTATAACGAATATCAAGCTGAAATTCAGGAGTATTATGTTCGGTATATGGTTCATCAGAATAAACAGGGACATGTCTCTCTTTATCCTCCCCTTTCTCGGCCATATACTCCTTATATTCCTCGTCTTCGACACTACCGATAATACGAGTGTATGGATGTGAAGTATAAAATTGAAACTGTGCCGAAAACAGGTGATTACCCATCTTATATCCTGTCATCAGTTTAATCGCATGCTTCTGCTCATAAGGTGAAGTATACCAGATCTCTCCTTTCCCGGTCTTATCGACACTTATTGGTACATTATCGCGTTCTTCCGATTGGGTAAAGGTATAACTGATCCATCCAAAATAATCATTAACATTTGCAAGGGCATCCTTCTTGAGCATGATTTCCGCACCGATTGTCTTTTTTTCTCCCGTATTTTTGACAGGTACCAACTTTCCATCAACTTCATGAGGCCAGTCACGAAGCATATCATAGTAGTAATTGTAAAATCCCTCTACTGATAAAGTATATAGACCCAGTTCCTGTTTTACACCCAATACGTTTTGCAAAGATCTTTCCGGCTTCACTTCTTTGCCCATATTGGCGAATTCTGTGTTCATATTAAACATATAGGGATTCACCTGAACAAACTCGTGATATAATCCGGACGCAACAGATACTGTAGTGCGTGATGGAAACTCATACTTAACAAGACCTCTAGGATCAGCAACAAAAGACTCCGCCCGATCCAGATATTCAAGGCGAACCTGCGGAATAACAGTTAAACCACCAAATGTCAGGCTATTTGAAAGATGTCCATGAAAAAGATTGTTAGTATATGTTTTATCGACTTCTGTTCTGTAAAACAAAGAATCTTCCTTAAGATAATCGATCTCACCCGATTCAGGTAGCTCCCGCATCAATACTACATCACCTTCTTGTGAAAATCTGTAATGTGTGTATCCGGCAGACACGGCAAGCTGCCCCATTCCTTCCATATAATCAAAGAACAGCTCATCCTTGATGCCAAACTCATACGGCATTGTTCTCATCTTAATATCACGAAAAGCATCCGCTACAAGATCATGATTTAAACCAAAATTATTTATATAGGTAGGCAGAGCAGAGTATCCTGTTAGACGATTTGTTACCTTCCCGGTTGTATACTTATGAACAGCCATCTGGTTATTAAACATCTGGTCTGTATCAAGCTCAGCACCATGTATAAGGGGATCCATTGTATCATCCATAAAATTACTCGACAAACGGACATCCCACCAATCCTTGGCCCCCATCGCCATAAGAGTTAGTGAATTACGGCTGTTAAAATAGTGTTTATACTTTATCTGATAATCCCAGTAATTAGGAACCTGATCCAGCTCTTCACCTTGTATCAGTTCATATATAATCGGAACAAACAGGCTAAGATAACCAACACGACCCGCTACGATAAAATATCCGTTTCTCTCTTTTTTAAGCTGACCATTCTGATAAGTATTGGAATATGTCGGAGTCCAGATTGCGGAAGTTCCGCTAAGCAGGTTCATCTCGACTACTCCTCCAAACTCCTCAACTTTATCGAGAGTATTTATCTGTATAACCGAGCCCATAGCGCCGTTAAATTCCGCGGGATGAGCCGACGAATAGAGATCGATTGTCGATATCAGAGGATTTGCCACGACTGCATGCAGTCCGAAAAAGTGCTGTGGATATTGTATTGGAACACCATCCACAAAAAACCTGTTTGAATTGGGCTCCATACCGCGTACAGTCATCTGTCCGTACATATTAGAGCCACCGCCACCGCCGCCGGAATATCTTGTTACACCCGGAAGCGAAGTAAGAGCACTCACTGAATCTCCCAGAGTAGCCGGAACTGCATTCAGCTCTTCAACAGTCATCGATCTTCTTGAAAGATCCTGCTTACGATCGCCCCTTATGGTTACTCCAGCGCCAGCAATAGACATCGGCTGCAATGTAACGTTATGTACAGTAATACCTCTCACGTCAACTGTCTGCCGGGAAGGCTTCAGCCCATCAACTCTGATCTCTACAGTAAAACTGCCATTATTGGGCAGCGCGATATCATAAGTGCCGTCAGATCCAATCATACCGCGCCTTTGTGCTTCGAAAATGATTACCATTCCAAAATCCACCGGAGCGCCTGTTACAGCACTTTTTACCGAACCTGTTAAACGGGGTGCCCCTTGCGCCAACAGGCTGGCAGAGCCGCTCATGGCAAGAGCAATCAATATATTTTTTAAAATAAATCTTTTCATAGCAATTCTCCAGACAAATCCATTGGGTACAACAATTCTAAAAATACTTTCAGGATCATTTTTCGTTTACGTTCTAGCATGTAACTTGTAAAACATATAATGTGCGAAATTTTCAGCAACTACTCAAGCTCAAAAGTAACCGGCAACTGCATCAAAACAGCTTTTTTTTCACCATTAATAATTGCCGGTGTAAATCTTGCTGACATTAGAATCTTCTTTGTATCTCTGATAAAAGCACGCCGTATATCAGCTTTGATTTCTTCGGCAACCTCTTTACTGAAACGCACATGAAGGACATTGACACTGCGCACCTTTCCATCAGAATCTATCATTATTTCAGTATGCACCACAGCCTGAACATCATTATCCCTGGCTAGTGCCGGAAAAATTTTACGAAGCCTTCCCACTACCTTCGGAGGTGCTACATTTGGGTAAAAGGCAAGATCTACAGCTTTTTCATCGCTGACACCACTCGCTCTGTTAACTTTTTTTGAAGCAACCTCACCACCTTCTGTGGATATCTCCTGATCGACCTCCTGCTTGGGAGGCTGTACAAGTTCGATATCTACAAATTCAATATCACTCATTGGTACAACATCCGAGCTGAATACTTCTGAACCATTAGCTTTAAACAGTACATAACCCATAAATACCAAAGAGAGAACAAAAGCAAAAAGATATGGATGTCTCTCGTCTATATTTCTGATTACCTGTATAAAGCTTATATTTTTTTTTACTATATCTGTCATTTTTTATTCCCGTGGCTGCGACATAAAAACCACATTTAAAAATTCTTTTTCTTTTAATATATTCAAGACCGAGGCCACCTGCCCGTAATTGAGATCTTTGTCGGCAGTAATAGAAATTGTACGGTCCTTTTCGCCGGCCCGCATACCAAGCTGATCACGAAGCTGCTCTCCGGTAACATATTCACCGTCAAGATACACAGCACCATCCGAGCCAATAGTAAGATAAAATGTATCCTGTTCGGCTCCTTTGGCATCTGCTACAGGAAGCTCTACGTCTACCCCTTTTGGCGGCTCGGATGTTGTTGTAGCCATGAAAAAAACAAGCAATAGAAGAGCCATATCGGCCATGGCGGAACCGATGGATGCGTATTTAATTTTCTTTAAAAACGATTCCCTTTTCATTATTTTTTTTCCTCTGCCGATTTTCCTGTCTCTTTAACACTCACTTTCTTAACACCGTTTTTTTGCACAAGAGAGAGAGTATCCACAAGCCGGTTATATTTAATATTGTCTTCCATATAAACAAGAGCAATCACATCACTGTTTTCTTTCACACGATCCTGTACAATTTTTTCAAACTCTTCTCTATCAACCAGTTTACCGTCATACATATATCCGGCGGCTCGGGGAGAAACTTCTATCAGCAGCTCTTTTTCGACCATCTGAGAACCGGCTTTTGGTGAAGGCAGTGTAAAAAAAAGCCCCTGCCTCAGTATAAAAGAACTTGTTACAATAAAGAATATCAGTAATAAAAAGGCTATATCACCCATTGACGATGCTTCGAACTGTTTTTCTTCCCTTCGCAAAACCGCTTTTTTTCTGATTTTCAAAATACGGTTAATAATTACCTGTTTATTTTGAGTTATCATATTATATTCCTCTACGCATCCAGCTTTGAAGAGATTGACGGTTTGTTTTTTAAATTATCCGAGATATACTCTTCTGCCGCATTTTGGCGTAACTGTATAACGTGTACAAAAAAGTAGTATGCTGTTAGAGCAGGTGCCGCGACAAGTAGCCCTCCAGCAGTAGTTACCAGGGCAATCTGTATACCAACAGCTACGACCTTGGCATTTACTGTTGTTGCAGCCGCAATTGCTCCAAACGCGTTTATCATACCAAGTACAGTTCCCAAAAAACCGATTATTGGAGCAATATTACCTATACCCGATATAAGTGCCAGACCTTTCTCAAGAGAATTTGTATAGATATTCAGATTAGAACGCATAGCCTCTTCGATATCTTCGCGATACACAGATGTTACGCTTATCTTACCCTCTTCCAGAACAGCAATTACACGTTTGTTAGACCATGCTCCATTTCTAATAAAAAATATTACCCGCTCGACAATAACGGTCAAAACAACAAGCGCCAGAATCATTAGCGCAATCATTAGCGGTCCGCCCTGGCGAACAGTTGAATAGAGGTTTGAACCCGATCCATCATCTGCTGCAACAAGAGTTACTGCAACAGCAACAAGAACAAAAAAACCTGTGATTATCTTTTTCACTTAAATACCCTCATGTTTGATAGTTATTAGTTTAATATCCGAATCGCAATAAGAAGATGTTTATCATCAGGGAACTTCGAAAAATTACAATTTTTAGAAGGAATTTTTCGCAAGTTCCTTGAAAAAAAGTTAATTATTATAGGTTCCCATTATGCTTTTCAGACTCTTTTCATTAAACATCTGTTTGCAAAAAAGAGATACTTTTTTTTGATTTTAATCACATCGATCACAACAGCTTTCATTATAATCTTCACACTTATCAAGACAGATATCCCTGCCTTCATTTTCGGAAACTTCATTGCAACTATCGATGCACACTCTGTATTCGGCGTTACAGGCTTCCATACAATCTCGATAGCTCTCCTCATCGTTTATGCAAGTAATGTAAAGCAAAAGTGGAGTAATAAGCAGAATTAACAACAGAGATAATCTGTTGTCATGAATTATTGTTTTTCTCATGACTATTTCCTTTATCCTTATAATTCTATTTCACAAAATTAAAACAGGTACATTATAACGCCTTTATACGATCCCTGATTTTTGACCAGATACGTTTGCCTGTTGGATGGTCAAAACAGGCTGAATCATAAATAAGAGTCATGAACAACTTTCCATCGAAAGTAATGGCGCCAATTACACGCTCGCCTTTGGCAGCACTGAAAACAGGTCCGTATATCTCCTTAAGATAATATTCACCGTATTTACTTTCCAATCCGACACGACCAAGATTCGAGAAGGAAAAATCATAGTTCATTGGAGTTCCACCTTCTTTCCGGTTTTCGTAAAAAAGCTCCGGGTCAGTGATTCCGTCAAGAAAATAGGTCATGAAATTATAGTAACCGGCTAATGGTTTAAGACTGGCAATTTCTGAATGAAATGTATTCTTTATAGTGCGTGCTATCGCTTCAGTTTTCACTCCGGGTGAACAGTCACATTCAGCTGTTACAAGACCGTTAAAAAGGCCGAACATTTTATCCGCCCCGTCAACAAGCTGCGAACGAAAATTGATTGGGCTCTGAATCGTACGTGTATAGCCCTCCTTCTCACCAAACTCATCGGCAAAACATTGCAATATCAGAGCACCCGCGTAGGCATGCACCGTAACTCCATTTTTTTTTGCGCCATCTATAAGCCTGGAGGTCTCATCTTCAGTAAACGATACTGTCTGCAACTCAAACGGCAATTTTGGAAACGGCACAGAAGGCTTTTCTTCAACTTCAAATTTTGTATAGCTTTTATCTGCGGCAAAAGGCGGCGGATCGAACTTTTTTATTTTATTCAGGTTATCAGGGCTTATAATCTTATGCAGCATTGGAGCCCAGTTATTTTCATCAGGTTCTAAAGCTTTTCTGAACGGATCTGCCAGAAACTTCAGCATCTCTTCCAGAAAAAGCAGAGCTCCGGCGCCATCACATACGGCATGATGAAAAACTGCGATTACATGATTGCTGTTTCCCGATCGCAGCAGAACAAATCTGGCCATGGGACCGGTTGAGTTATCAAAATGTCCCTGCAAAGCAGAAACAACCTCGTCTTTCCAGTCACCGCTGAAGTTATCCCTGATTATAAGCGGATAATCCGGAACATCTTCCGTCGTAATAAATTGACGTTTTTTCTCATCCTTTTCGACCCTGACGGCTGATAAAGGGAACACCTTACCCGTTTTAACCAGCGCATCTTTCATTCTATCGTCTGTAAGGTTCCCCTCTATTTTTAAGCAAAAGGCGAAATACATTGGGCTCTTGTCACTATAATAAAACATAATTCTTTCATACGCAGAAGTTTCTCTTTTCATAATATTGCTCCAAAATATCGATTTATAATCAAAAAAATTGCAAAAAATAAATTTGCGGGATCCTCTAATAATTTATCACTTATCGACAAGATTATTAAGCCAACGCCCTGAAAGAAACCGCTTAAACCCCACACTCATCTTGACAATTTCTTCAATAGTTAAAAATGCCACTATAATGTGCACAGGAAAACCGAAGTAAAACCCGGTTATAAGTGCTATTGGAATTCCAACCAGCCAGACTCCTCCGACGTCAACACACATACTGAAGAAAGTGTCTCCACCCGCTTTAAAAACACCCATGTGGAAGATAATGTTACAAGCTTTAGCCCACATTATAGCCGACATAACCAGTAAAATACCGAGCATATACTCCTGACTTACTTCACTCAAATTGTATATGCCGACAATTGGATGGCGTAAAACGAAAAGCAATAATGATATAACAAACGAAACGATAACACCGATAAAAAGAAAATTGCCCGCGTAATCTCTCGCCCTTTTCTCTTCACCCGCACCAATGCGGTTACCAACCATAATCGAACAGGCACTACCGACACCTGTATAAAAAATCAGGCAGATTCTTTCAACAGAACCTGCTATGCTGAAGGCAGCAAGAGATTCTGTACTTATATGTCCATAAATCATCGAATATACACTGTAACCTCCGGCCCACCCAACGCTTTGCAAAACAACAGGAACCGACCTGGCAAGATAAGCCTTTACCTGCCGGAGATTAAACCTGAACAAATCAGTCAAACCGGCAGCAGCAGGAAGTTTTTTTGTATAAGTAATAGATATTATTATTAACATCTCGACAATACGGGAAAAAAGAGTAGCCCATGCAGCTCCAAGCACACCCATCTCTGGAAATCCCAAATTACCAAAGATAAGAAGATAATTTAATCCTGTATTTAACAGAATTCCGGTCATACTTGCCATCATTGGATAGATAACATTCTCTGTACTGCGTAAAACTACCGCGTACGAAATTGACATAGCCATAACAATAAAGCTCCATGCAATTATTCTTATGTATCCGGCTCCAAGGATTATCACTTCAGGATCCCCGGAAAAAAGAGCCATTACTTTATCCGGAAAAATGGCTGTTACAGCAGTAAACAGGATTGAAATACCCATCGTTAAAGTTACACCGATACCCATAACGGAACGGATATTCACTATGTCTTTTCGTCCCCAGTACTGTGCTGTAAAAATAGCAGATCCGCTTGCTATACCAAACACCAGCATTAAAAAAATAAAGAAAAACTGGTTCGCACCGCCGGCCGCGGCCACGGCAGTATCGCCAAGGCGTCCGATCATGAATACATCAATAAAATTTAAAGATGACGAAAGAAGATTTTGAAGAAGTATGGGGGCCGCCAGGGCAACCATTCTGGGCAGAAAGAACTCGTCTTTTTTATAAAACATAACAGCCTCCCGTAAGATCTGACGATATTTAGAAGAAAAATCACAAACGGAAGGAATCTGGTCAAGATATTATTTTCAAAGGGTGCCCGCTGCAACCGAATTCACAGAATTTTTTTAACGCACACAACAACCGGCAGCAGAAGAAACTGGAGAGAGGAGTAATTCAATTTTTTATATCATTATCAATAATTAACTACTTTAAAGATTTTAACTCAATACGAGGCTCGAAATATCCACCGGAACTTCTTCCGTCAATGCGAATATCCTTGGGTTCAATTATTAGACTTTTTTCCGATTTAGAGATAATTTTAAAACGGAAAACCGAGGATGAAGTTTGTACAAATCCATTACGGTTTTCTATAGCCGATGGGTTTGATATCTCTTTCATTTCACTAATATTTACTCGCAAAATATTGCCATCATCGATATTATAGACCCCTTTAAAAACCAACAATTGCCCCTTTATGTAAACAGCTATATAGGCAAGATATCCCTCTTTAAGACGAAATTCATATCCGAAACCATCCTTATATCGAAGCTTCCAAGACCCCTGTACATCTTCAGGTTTTAAATTTGAAGCACCATTCAGCGCGACAGTAAAAATTATTGATAAAAGCAGTAATTTACAATAACTCATTTTTATCCTCCAATACGATTCATAATAAACACTGATACATCAATATATAAGGTAATCACTTACACAATTCAATCTTAACAAATTTGATAATTGAGTCGTATCGATAATTATATTCTGAGAAATCCATGTCCATCTTTTTTCTTTTTTTATTCCTTATACTCCATATAATATTTATTTATAAATAAGCTTACCAAAATGGAGAAGCAGTTAAAAGGTTATATATGAAATTCCGTGTTCACAATAGATAGACAGCCGTAACTATAAACCGGCATTTTTCCAAAACCAGCCGGATTTTACTGTAATACATGCTATAACAATTCTGTATGAGTGATATTGTTGATAAAAACCTTGACACTGATTATTGCATTGCCTATTGAAATCACTACCAGCAAAATAGAGGAGTTATATATGCGTTCTTCAAAATTTAAATATGACCTTATTGGAGTAGGTTCTCCGATTGTTGATCTACTGGCTAAAATTAACGAAAATTTTTTATTAAACATAGGCGGCGGAAAAGGCGGAATGCAGCTTGTTGATGACAGTATAATGGATAAGATCATCACCGAAATTGATAAATCCACTATTACAGTTTCACCAGGTGGCTCCGCTGCGAATACAATATTTGCCGCCAGCCACCTGGGGCTGAGAACTGCTTTTGTAGGTAAACTCGGCCGTGACGAAAACTCACGTTTTTATGAAAGCGAATTCAGGCGAGCCGGGGGCAGCAGATCCCGATTTAAACATACCTATCACAATTCTACCGCCAGATGCCTTTCACTGATAACCCCCGATGCAGAAAGAACCATGCGAACCAACCTCGCCGCGGCATCAGAACTTGATGTCTCTGACATAAACAGTCACGATTTTCAAGAATGCCGCCATGTCCATCTTGAGGGCTACCTTATGTACAACCCTGAACTATTCATACACATATTAAAAACAGTAAAACAATCAGGCTGTACTATCAGCATGGACCTGGGCTCGTATGAAGTTGTTAATTCATCAAGACTTGAGTTAACCGAATTGATTTCAAAATATGTCGATATGGTATTTGCAAATGAAGATGAAGCCGAAGCACTTTTCGGGAAAAACGATCATGAAAAAAACCTTGATTCCCTTGGCGATCTTTGTGAAACAGCGGCGATAAAGATAGGGCCGGATGGTTCTCTAATAAAATCAGGGAAAGATTTCGTCTTAGTGAAGCCTGAACCGGCCTCTGCCAGAATAGATACTACCGGAGCAGGAGATCTGTGGGCTTCCGGATTTTTATACGCCCGATTAAGAGGCCATGACCTTGCAACAAGCGGCAGGGCAGCCTCATATATGGGAGCCAGAGCCGTAGAAAAGACCGGCACTGCATTTAACTCCGAAGAATGGCAATATATTCAAAAAGGAATAAAAGACATTTTGAGCTCTTGATCAAAATGCTTCCATTATCTGAAAATATACTTCAGAATTACCTTCTCTGTTTCTTGTAAAATCAAGTCTGAGATTAATTTTTTCTTTATCGTTTAATGCAAATCGCAATCCTGCGCCAGCCGCGTAATGCAGTTTTGTCGAAAGAAGTTTAGTCACATCATTTGAAACCGACCCTGCTCCTCCGAAAACAACTGCGGAAAGCCTTTTTAAAAATCTTGTATTATCCCAAAAAACGAACGGAAATCTTAACTCGGTCTGTAAAGCATACATATTACGCCCCCTGTAGCGGTCATTCAAATACCCCCGAAGTATTTTATCGCCTCCAATACCGGCGTACATATCATAAGGAACATCCCCGCCCTGAATCACAGAGCGACCATGAAACCCAAGTATATAACGTTTGGAATAAAGATTATAAAATGTCGCGGCATTTACCTCTAAACATTGAGAATTCTCGGTAGCCCCCACAACTTCACTATTTTGCAAATAGATTATTTCTGAAAAAATTCCCCGCGTTGGATAGAAGGTGTCATCACGGTTATCAAACACGACGTTTATTCCAGGAGCAGAAACGCGGCTTTTTTTAATTCCATAGATAGAACTATTATCCACATAACCGTTTTCCTCATATTCGTCTACACGATACGATTTATAATGAAACATAGGTCCCGCATAAACATGCCGAAGCAGACGCAATCTGAATTTATCTTCGAAGGAATAACTTATTGGTATATAATCTTCACCCTCATCATCACTCATACCGTCGATATAGTAAACAGAATTAAATTTGCTGAAACTTGTAGTAAAAACATTATTAACAAAACCATGAGATAAAAAGTTAGACGCAATAAACGCGAATTGAATCTGCTTTTTTAAAGTATAAAAGCCTACAACCTGATATGTATCAGGAATATCGGCTTCTGTGCGATCCTCCGGACGTACAACATACACCGCGGTTGCCCCTATCATAAGACTTGTGTCTGGGATATAAGCTACAAAGGGCAGTGCAACAAGAGAATCACGGTCTTCCTGAGCAGAAATAGTCGTGATAGTTAATATTGTAATAACAATAAACAGTACTCTTTTAAAATAAGACATTCTACAGCTCTCCTGATTAAACCGGTCCATTGACAGTTATATTGCGAATTATTTCAAATTTTCCGCATATTGCAGAACAGATTCGTCATAACTCAAATCATAACAACATACGTTATTTTTTTATTGAGAAACAAAGGCATGTTTTCCTTGCATAATATTAACAACCATCAATCGCAAAACGCCCCGGCTTTCAACCCATAAATGAAAATATATTGGGAACCTCTAATAATTAACTTTTTTTCAAGGAACTTGCGAAAAATTCCTTTAAAATAGGCACTAAAACAGTGTAACCTTCTGAAATATTGTAATTTTTCGAAGTTC
>JAFGRW010000062.1 GCA_016934935.1 Spirochaetota bacterium
TAAATTAATTAAATCAGCATCCATTGAAGATTGTTAAGTGGTAAACATAACTCCGGAATGGGTGGCAGTATTGAGCGGAATACGCAATGAGGGTAAGATATGGGTGAGAAGGCAATTTTATGCGTTGATGATGAAGCAATTATACGACTTGCATTAATTCAGGAACTTAAGAAAAATTTCAAAGACAGATTTTTATACGAACAGGCACCTGATGCACTTATAGCAATGAATACACTGGAAGAACTTTCGCGTGAAGGAGTTAGAGTCGTATTGATTATATCCGATTGGCTTATGCCCGGTATTAACGGTGACGAATTTTTAGAAAAAGTGCATGATAAGTATCCGGAAATACGTGCAATAATGATAACAGGTCATGCTGATGGAAAATCTATCGAACGGGTGCGCAAAAACGAATCTGTTTTAGCTGTTATGGAAAAACCATGGAGCAGTTTAGAACTTGTGAAGGTTATTGAAAACGAGTTCGATGAATAGTATGGATGCACACTAAACGGAAAATCATTTTTGTGATATAAGGGAACTTCCAAAAATTACCTTTTCTGGAATTGCTATGCCTTTAAAGTCATACGAGCGTATAGCCAGGGACTTATGCAGAGTAAAAGAGAGTTTAGCAAATAACGCCGGCTGTAATTGATTGTGTGCAAGCAGCTGCTGTTACATCAGTTCTGTTTGTCAAGGGCTGTTCTTATTGACTCTGTGAGTTTTATCATGTTCAGCGGTTTTTTAATTATTATATCGATACCAGCCAGTTTTGCCCTTGCCTCCATCTGCTGGCTGATAAATCCCGACATAAGCAGAACCGGTTTAGATAATTTTAATTTCTTCAGATGAGCGGCCAGGTCAATTCCTGTAAGTTTGACCATCGAGTGGTCTGTAATTACTATGTCATATCGTTCATGATGTGCGAGCAGTTCATCAAGAGCCTTTGTGCTGTCGTTAAAAACAGTAACTTTGTATCCGAAATTTGCAAGAATTAGAGATATTGATTCTGTAATCCTGTGCTCATCATCAATCAGCATAATCCGTTCATGTCCTGACAGCACACTGCTGTCAGAAACTGTTTTGTCAGATTCGATATTTTCGGTTGCAGGAAGAAAAATATTGAACATACTGCCTGTTCCGGGTTCGCTGTAAACAGTTATAGTTCCGTTCATGCTGCGTATGATGCCGTGGGCCACAGAAAGTCCGAGCCCGCTTCCTTCTCCATCTTTCTTTGTTGTGAAGAATGGATCAAAAATATGGTCAAGCACATCCGGTTTAATTCCGCAACCGGTGTCAGACACCCGGATCAGTACGTGTGCACCGGCTTCAAGTCCCGGATGGTTTTCAACGAATTCCTGATCGACAATGATGTCTTCAATTTCAATTTTTATGGTTCCATGATTGTTGCCAATAGCGTGAACCGCATTGGTGCAGAGATTAACGATTACCTGATGGATCTGAATAGGGTCTGCTGTAATCGCCGTGTCACTCTCCAGATTTTTTTCGATTATAATTTCTGATGGGGTCGATGCGCGTATAAGCTTGATGACTTCGTTAATAATCATTTTTGGAACAACAGCGTGCAGTTCGGGAGTAGATTGACGGCTGAATGCCAGAATCTGCTTTACAAGATCAGCCGCTCTTTCCGCAGCCTGTTTAAGCTCTCTCAGGTACTGGTCTGTTTCCGGCGGGTTTCCTCTGGATAGAAGAGCAAGTTCAATATATCCGAATACTCCAGTAAGAATATTGTTGAAATCGTGCGCGATACCGCCCGCAAGAGTCCCGATTGCTTCAATTTTCTGCGTCTGGTGAATGCGTTTTTCCTGCATAAGCTCATTGGAGATATCTCTGCCGAATTCAAGATAACCGGAAATATTGTCTTTGTTATCCATGACAGGTATGATCATTATTGCTACGATTGCTCCGGTGTCAGCTTCAGGATTGGGAGTGATTCTTCCTGACCAGGGTACACCGCTCTCGAGTTTTTCCCATATGCTTTTTATTGAAGTGCCTCTTGTATTCACCAAAACCGGATCAGAACCTATTAACTCATCCGCACTTTTTCCTGATAATTGAACAGCTGCGGGATTTGCAAATATGATTTTTCTGTCCGTGCCTATACCAACAACGAATTCATTTGTAAAAATTGTAAACTGCCGCAGGATATCAACGAATTTCTGAACCGGTGAGCTGATTTTCTGAGAAAGCATAATAATTAAAACAAAAACAAAAATGACAAAGACCAATCCAATCAGGGTTATGCTTGTCAGCAGATCCCTGATTGGCTTCATAATTTCATTACGACTCTGGGTGAAAAAGACATTCCATCCTATTCTGTTCAGGTGTGCAAAACCTGCAATTTTTTCTGTACCCCGAAAGTTGTAATCTTCGGCGCCGGAGTGATCTTGAGCGATTCGTTTTTCCATCCAATCCATACCCGGTTCTTCATACATATTGACGTTCATTACATAATCCTGATTTGGGTGAATAAGCACAAGTCCCTTTGTGTCCGTTACGAATGGATAGCCCGTTTTTCCCAGTCTGGTTCCTGACATTATATCATTGATGGCACTAACGTCATGTGTGATAGCGATCATGCCGATAAACTTGCCTTTGTGTTTGACCGGTGCGGCTGTAATCAGTATCGGGGCATTTGTCCATTTTGAGCTGGAAGGTCCGCGTGAAAAAACGGGTCCGCTAATGCTTGGCCGGCCCCGGCTTGCATTGATAAAATATTCTCTGTCTGAGAGGTTAAGTCCGATTCTTGCGCCTTCCGGATAATCAACTACAATAACTCCATTGGTATCGGTAACAAATATCGAAATGTAATTGTTGCCAATTTCGTTAAACACGGAAATGAGGTTTTCCCTGGTTTTAGAGTATTCCCGTTTGTAAAGTTCGTTTGCTATGTCGGTTTTGGCGGCTATTGCTGAAACGACTTTCAGTTCCATTGTAAGAGACGATTCCAGAAGCAAAGAAAGATCTTTTGCGATAAGAACGGCTTTCTCTTTTGCCTGTTTTGCAAGATCGTTGGATAACCTGATATAGAGAAACATGGCCATGATAATAAAAGGGACAAGTACTGCAACCGAAGTTCCTATTATGATCCTGCGCCTAAGCGAAATACCGATGAAAAACTCTGACGCTTTGTTTTTTTTGACAGGCATTTTCACCTCTGCATGTTTATTCGTTCAGGGTTACAGCCTTGTGAGGGCTGTATATAATATAGTATCGGTTCTGATTAATTTCAAATTGTTTTATTTTTCAGTAAATCATGACTATTGATAAAGTTAGTGGCTATAAATAACATAAAAGGAGATGATGGAAAATGTTATTATGGAAGTAAAAGTATAGTTGAAGAAAGAAGTAATCGACAGTAAATTAATAGCAAATATGATAGGAATTTCCAGAATAACACGGTATGGTTATGAATATCATTCTGACAATGGGGAAATATATATGGAAAATAGAAGATTAAGTAAAGACAAAAGCCTCCTCGTAACCGATGAGGTTTTCAACTCCTCATCGCATATGGCAGCTGCTGTTTTCTCTGTTATGGGGGCTGCCTTTTTAATCACCCGTTCGGCTGCAACCGGGCAGGTCTGGCATATCGTCAGTTTTTCTATTTATGGAGTTTCGCTGTTTGCGGTTTTTCTTTTTAGTACATTGCATCACGGTGTCAATTCCAGCCAACGAACCGAGATGATTTTACGTAATTGTGATTATATTGCTATTTTTCCGCTGATTGCCGGCTCATATACCCCGATTTGCCTTATACTGCTTCGTAACAGTTATATCGGTTGGACCATTTTCGGCGTAATATGGGCAACAGCTGTTTTGGGTATAACGCTTCGAGCTTGTTTTAAGAGCTTGCCTGAGTGGGTTCTTAATACGTTGTATATTACTATGGGTTGGTTGGGAGCTTTTGTAGCGATCCCGATATACAGACATCTAGGTATGTCGGGTTTTCTGTTGTTCATAGGAGGTGGGCTATTCTACAGCATTGGTTTTGTCATCTATAATATAGAAAAACCGAATCCTGTTCCCGGCAGGTTTGGTTTCCATGAAATATGGCATATCTTCGTTATCCTTGGTGCGCTGGCTCATTTTATAATGATGATGCTTCTGTAATGTGCATGGCTTGTTACTGCCTTGTTCCTGTGGTCAAATCTCACATTTGAGCCGTGACAGTTATTTAATGATTATTCATCGAAACAATCTTCCGCTCTGTATACTGAAAATGGCACCATAAAAGGCCTTTCAATATTTATATTTGCAAAAATATCAATACCAAATTTTTCTTTCCTTGATCGAGATTGTATGACCAGTTTTGTAAAAAACAGAAATACGACATTTCAATAAAACAAATTATATTAAAAAAAAATATATTGATTTTTATTATAACCTTAATACTAATGAATTTCAATTCATATTTTATTAGTCATATCTGGTATTCGCGTTTTTTAAGATTTTTACATGTACTAAAAGAATTTTCCCCAAAAATCAGGATGTTTAATATGAAAAAACAGTTTGGTAATAGTAATATCGATCAATATGAAAACGAAGTGGATATCTTTGCAAACGTAATGAGGCGCAATAATGTTCGTATTTTAAAGGCATTTGTAAGTATTGTGCTGATGGCGAATATTGCAACTGTTGCGATAAAAATAAGCGGTGCCTCGTCCTCATATCTGACATACAAACATATTATAGTCGAACTTGCTTTGATATCTTTGACTCTGACCGTCTCTTATATTGTCTCTAAAAAAAACAAAAATGCGCTTGTCGCAAGTTATCTTTTTATAACTGGTATTGTGCTATCCGTATGGATATTTCTTTATGTTATTTACGGTGCCTCGGAATTATTTGCGGTTCACTATGTTGCGTTGGCATTGAGTATCTTCTATTTTGATAAAAAAATAATTATCTATACACTGTTTTTAATTCTGTTATCACAGACCACTCTATTCCTGTTACGACCCGGGCTTGTTCCAACCGGTCCGTCAAGTAATCTGATTATACGATATCTGATCTATCTATGGACAGGTATTGGAGCTGCTGTAGGATCGGGGTCTACCAAGGAGTTGCTTGGGCTAGCCGTATCAAAACATTCAGAGGCACAAAAAAATGTGTCAAAAATGAGAACATTGGCACGTGCTCTCGCTGATTCAGTCGGAGTTCTAAGAAATCATGTGTCAGATCAAGAGGGTGTTACTCTGGAAATGGAGACCATTTCACAAAGTCAGGCTTCATCATTAACACAGATTTCTGCTGTTCTCGAAGAGCTTGCCGCGAATTCCGAGTCAATTAATAATATATCAAAGTCACTATTCAGTGATATTAATCAGACAGTAGGTTCCGTTGAACAGTTCAAAGAGATAAACGATTCTGTAATCGAAAATTCGGATGATATTATCAAAACTCTTGAAGAGATATCCAGCTATTCTGAAAAGAACTCTCTGCATATTAAAATGACCAAGCAAAAGTCTGAAATACTTAAAACCAAGAGCGATGAGATGTCTGGATTTGTGCAGGTAATAAACGATATTGCCGATCAGGTGACTTTGCTATCGTTGAACGCTTCGATTGAGGCGGCAAGGGCTGGTGAATCAGGGAAGGGCTTTGCGGTAGTCGCAGATGAAATTTCAAAACTGGCCGAGGCGACCACAAATAATGCCAAAGAGATTAATAATATTATCTATGAAAATCAGAAGCAGATAGATGAGAGCACAACATTGATTGACGAATCATCAGTTATGACGGTAAAACTGAACGAAGCCATACTAAAAATAACCGGAAGTTTTCATGACGCAGGTAAGCGCATGCGTATAATCGGCGACAAGATAAGAGCAATACGGCAAATTAATTCGAATATATATGAGACCAGCTCTTCCATAGATCATTCAATTCAGCAGCAAGAGTCGGGTATCAGCGAATCCAGTGAAACTATTTCAAACATTTCTATAAACGCTCAAAAGATAGTATCCATATCAAATGCAATACGCGTGGCTAACAATACTCTTAATGATATGTCGTCACAGATGGATATGCTTGCGAACAGTATGTTATCTGCTGATGATTAGTCAAACGCTAAGGGGGATTAAGCTTTAATTTAAAAAACCGGAAGGCTTTATTGAAAAAGGGCTCCCGGTTTTGTTATAAATAATCTATTTTATAGTACTTAGCCTGGTTTTAAAGTATTCGGCTAAAGGTTTATTCAAATTGCCGGGTAGTTTAAATGGCTCGTTTTGATAAAGGCCAAAGTAAACCTCGTGATAGGTGTGATAGTTAAAATTTATTCTGTTTTTGTCACATATATCAATTATATCATTTATCCAGGCAAGGGCGCTTTTGCCGTCGTCAAAGCCCTGCTTTATAACCCCAAATTCGCCAAGATATACAGGAACATTTTTCTTTTTAGAAAAATCGATATATGGTTTAAACTCTTTTTGAAGATATTTTTTGTCACCTGTTTTGGTTGAGCCGTCCCAGTCTTTAAAGGGGCCGGGATATGGTGCCTTGACACCAATCAGGGCAGGTACCCAGGACGCCCCTTGATGTGTCAACGGAAAAGGTTTATAGAAGTGAAACTCGTACATGATATTGCTGTCTTTAACTGGTGTAAAATTCATCATTCCATTAACATTTTCATTCCAGTCGGCGTTTCCCGGTGATTTTATGCTGCATTGCATACGCTCAATTATGATCAGATGATTCCTGTCTGTTTGTCTTATGGCAGCAACAGTCTGTTTGGTGAATTCGGACCATTTGCCAATTCCGCCATAAACGGCCGGTTCATTTAAGATACTGTATCCTGCTATTGTGTTTTCGTTTTTGCAATGCTCAGCAATTTTTTTCCATAAAGCCAGAAAACGCTCCTCGTTTCCATCTTTAGTCCATAAGTCTGTAGTTTCTGCATTAGAGTGAAACCCGCCATGGGGAACATGCATGTTAAGCACAAGATAGATTCCGTTTTTTTTGGCCCATGCGATGTTTTTGTCTATCCAGTCAAAGCCGCTTTTTTTGTATTTATAGGGTTTGCTGTCATCTTCAAAAAGCTTGTAATTAAGATAAAAGCGTACAGAGTTAAAACCCAGATCTTTTATTACTTTGTAGTCTTTGGCGGTGTGATGACTTGAAGGAGGAGTTGCGGGGTTTGACCAGACCTGGTTTCCAAAGGCTATGCCTTTGAGTAATATTTTTTTGCCTTCCGGGTCAATCAGGTCGCGGCCTGACGCATGAATAAAGCCTTTTTTGGCTGCAATACCGTTACTTAAAGAAAATCCTGTTAAAAGAATAGAGGCTAAAACAACAGCTGAAAATATTTTTGTGCATAAAATAAATTTTTTTTTCATAATTTTATCTCTTTCTGTATTGGAATAAATAAAATTTCAGATATCTGAATTTTTTTGCAATAGGGAACTTTGAAAATTACAATATCCTGGAGATTTACATGGTTTAAGTGTCTATTGTAAAGTAATTTTTCGCAAGTTCCTTTGCTCACTCGCCCATCACCACTTTGAAAAATAAAGTGGTGATGGGCTGCTCGCAGATGCAACCTTGTTAAAAAGTTAATTATCAGAGACTCTCAATGGACTAAATAATCGGTACTAGTTTCTGATCATTAATTTCCTCGAGTTTCCAGGTGAACAAATCATTCAAATGGTTAATTATCTTGAATCTGATAAGAGATGTTGACAAGATATAAAAAGAATCATATCAGGTTAAACGATATTTGCTAAAAGGAATGCTGCAGTATGGAAAGAGACAAAATTACAGAACGATTTGATATCGTTGCAGATCAATACGATAGTCAACGCAGATACTTTATTCCCTGCTATGATGACTATTACAAAACCAGCCTGGATTTTCTTGCAAGTATTAGAAAAGATTTTGTTTCTGTGTTAGATCTTGGCGCTGGTACAGGGCTATTATCAAAATATCTTTACAGCCGTTTTACAAACGCAAATTTTACACTTGTTGACCTGTCAAAAAAAATGATTGGTGTCGCAAAAGAGAGATTTTCAGGCATGAATAATTTCCGTTATATCATATCAGATTATTCAAAAGAACTGCCTAACGGCGAGTTTGATCTGATAGCATCGGCTTTATCCATACATCATCTTACAGAAGAAGACAAAATTAATCTCTATAACAATATTTACAGAAAACTTGATAAAAACGGAGTTTTTATCAATCTTGATCAGTTTAACGCCCAATCTGAACTGTTTAACAATAAATATAATAATTGGTGGTACAAATTTATAGATAAAAGCGGAGTTAGTAAGGATGAACGTGATTTGTGGTTAAAGCGGCGTGAGCTTGACCGGGAAAACAGTGTGGCTCAAACAATCGGTATGCTGTATAACGCTGGTTTTGATGATGCTGAGTGCATTTACAGTTATATGAAGTTTGGAGTTGTTCTGGCGGTAAAATAAATTTATATAAGGGAACTTCGAAAAATTACAATGTTCCAGAGGGTAATATGGTTTAAGTGCCCATTCTAAAAAATTTTTTCGTGTTACCCGTGGGGCTTTTATCTTATGATAAAAGCTTATTGTTCTGATAAGAACAACCTACAAGGGCAAGTTCCTTTGCTCACTCGTCCAGCACCACTTTGAAAAACAAAGTGGTGCTGGGCTGCTCGCAGATGCAACCTTGTTGAAAAGTTAATTTTTAGAGGTTGTCATAATATAATTATGTTGCGCTTAGTTCATAACTCCAAACTGAAAACATACAGCAGCTCCCCAAAATGATCGCTTTAAATTTAAATTTCCATAACCTGTAATGCCAACTCCGATATATTTGATAGGAGTAAATATTAATTCGACCTGTAGGGGTATACCTATTGTCTCATACGATTTATATTTCCATATTGTTTCATTTGATGTATCTTCAAGACCGTAAATATACATCCCTTTAACTGTACTTATGCCAGCTGAATAGACAATTCTGCTCCATCTTGTTTTGTGCATTTGTCCTATAAGTACGCCATAATCATAAATATATTCAATATCGGAAGTAAACATCATTACCTGTTCGGCGGTTGCTGCAGTACGTACTGTAATTGGAAAACCAATCTGAGGAGTGTAAAAAGAACTGCTTGCTAGTAGTGATAAACTGTTTATTTCGTGTCCGGATTTTTTTGCGTTATCGAGGTCTCCGCCAAACATGCCTCCTTTGCCGAACCCCATGTTAAACCACCATAGATCTTTTTTGTTGGAATCTGTTGCCTCGGCCTGAGCAAAAACAGTATTGACAATAACGAAAAACGATATCAGAATTATTATTTTTTTCATATATATGTCCCTTTGCAGTAATAATATTAATAATAGATTATAATTACTAATGCATAATAACAATATTAGTATTATTTTAACAGTAAAGCATGGTTAATAGACCTTAATTAATTGTAAACAATTAAATTAATAATGGTTTTACCTGAATATTAGTTGTAGACTAATTCAGCTTAGAGGAACAAGAATTTTCACAACGGTTCCGTTTTGAGAGTAGATCGAAAGTCTGGAACCGGTTTGACGGCAAAGCATATTGACAAGCATAAGACCAAAACCCTCAGCTTGATCCGGTAAAAAATCATCCGGTAAACCTTTACCGTTATCTTTTAGTATTATTTCAGCATTTGATTGTTCTGTATCCTTATGTTTTTTAAGAGAAATAAAAATCGTACCTGATCCTGTTTCAGTAAACGCATATTTTGCAGCGTTAGTAATAAGCTCGTTAATGATTATTCCCAATGGAAAGGCAAGATTAACTTTCAGATTAAGCTTATCTATTTCGGTGATAAGAGTAATATTCACAGCGTCAGAATAAAACTCCGTTACAGATTTGGCAATTCCACCAAGGTAATGGTTGGCGTTTACGACGTCATATTTATTGCTTATAAGCATGTTTTCGTAAAGGCTTTGCATGCTTTTTACTCTTGAGGCCGCTTCTGATAATGCGGCTTTCGTCTCAGTTGAGTTGTTACTGCTTGCCTGTATAGACAACAGAGCTTCAATTGAACCGATATTGTTTTTTATTCTGTGGTTTATTTCATGTAGCAGCATGTTTTTTTCTTCAAGCTCTCGGTTAAGTTTTTGTTCTATCTCTTTAATTTCTGTTATGTCCCGACTTATTCCAAAAAGGCCGGTGACGGTTTTTTTATCGTTATCAAAAACCGGCCATTTGCTTGTCTGAACCCAACCTCTCTTTTTATTACGGTCGTAATAGGGGTTAATCTTGTTAATAACAGGAATACCTTTTGAGTAGATGTCGTTCTCCTCTTCGATATATATTTTTGCAGTATCTTCAGGAAATATTTCCATATCATGTTTACCGATCATCTCTTTCCAGCTATTAAAGCCTGTTATATCGGCCATTGCCTGACTGCAAAAATGCAACCGGCGATCTGTTCCCTTGTAGTAAACAAAATCATCCGTATTTTCCAGCAGTGTAACAAAATTCTGATTTAGTTCTGCAAGTTCACGCTCGGTCTGCTTTCGATTAGTAATATCACGCCCAAAACAGATCATTTTATTGCGCCCACTTAAAAAAGAAGAAGAGACTTCGATATCAAAAACAGTGCCGTCTTTTCGCTTATGTTTTGTCTGAAAAAGATCGGCCCCCTGTGTCATTATTCTCTCTATTCGCTTTGCCGTATCTTCGGGATTTTCTAATGCGTCAAGATCCGAAATTGTTAAACTCAATAATTCATCCCTGTTATAACCCGTCATTTTGCAGTAGGCATCGTTAACTTCGCTTAAATGGCCGTCGCGTTCAATAATCCAGAAACCGTCACGGGTAGTGCGTAAAATCATCTGAAGATATTCGAGAGTATCATCAATGTTTTTGCGTGCATTTTTCATGTCTGTTATATCGCGAAATTCAGTTGCTCGAACTGTTTTTCCATTATATTTAACATTGCGCGCGCGTATGCGCATTTTAATTATATCCCCGTTTTTCTTGACACAGTTTGTCTCATAGGGCTCTTCGGTTGCCGAAGCGATCTGGTTTATAACAAAGTCCCGATCATCCTCCGGAATAAGTAACAGGGCGTTCATTCCCATAAGTTCATCCTGCGAATAACCGGTCATATCAGAAAGGCCCTGGTTACAGATAATTATTTTACCGTTATCATGCAGGGCGATCCCGCCGCACGAAGCGTCGTGCAAGGCCTTAAAGCGTGCTTCACTCTCTTTTAATGATTGCTCTGTCTTTTTTTGAGAGCTTATATCTTCGATATTGATCAATATTATATCAGAGTCAGGAAATTGAGGAATTGAAACTTTCTGACGAATTCCTGTTATGTTCACGAACGAGCCCTCTTTATTGTCTTTAAGAAGTCGAGACTCAACCGTCCGGTTTTCGGGATTTTTAAAAAAGTTGTCCCACTTCTCAGCGAATAGGGTTTGGTAAGGTTCTGTCAGAAAAGAGCGAAAGTCCAATTCACCCGGTACGTAATTCTTTGTACCGGTGATTTTACGAAGAATACGGTTCGCGTACAGAACTTTACCTGAAGAATTCAGTATAAGAAATCCCGATGGTGCGTTTTCGATAATTTTTTTGTAATAATCTCTATCAGTGGATATGCTTTTACTTTCTTCCTGTAGATGTTTGTTTTCGATTTCAAGCCTGCGGTTATGTTCTTCGAGTGATTTTATCTGTTTCAGCAATTGTGATTGTTCCGCTGTTTTTTTTTGTTTTGGCAATTTTTTTGCTCTTTTTTTGCTGTTACCCATTGTCTACCATTAATTTTTAAGAATCCTTTTAATAAGGGAACTTCGAAAAATTACCATGTTTCAGAGGGCAACATGGTTTAAGTGCCTATTCTAAAGGAATTTTTCGCAAGTTCCTTGTTGA
>JAFGRW010000063.1 GCA_016934935.1 Spirochaetota bacterium
AGTATGAAAAAGGCATTTTGTGTCAGTTAGTTTTCTACTGTTGTCCTTAAGAGTTGATTTTGTTTTCCGTCTGCTGATAAAGTCTTCTGAAAACCAGATAATAAACGGTATCCGGTATGTGTATTTATTGAAATTGACATGAAACTTCAGTTTTTCGTCAGTATCAAAAAGGTTCTCTCCATGATCTGAAAAGAAAATCAGGCTTGATGCAGTTCCGGTTTTTTTCAGCTCAGTTATTAAGTTATTAATTACATAATCTGTATACAAAACGGTGTTGTCGTATGAGTTAACTATCTCTTTTCTGTTAGCGTATGTAATTCTGTTATAGCTGTCAGGTTTATACACGGAAAAACCTGAAGGATACCTTTCGTTATATATAAAATGTGAGCCGTACAAATGGATAATGATGAGTTTTTTGCGGCTTTTATCTTTCAATATTTTTTTAAAAAGAGGAACCACCTTGTCGTCCGGACCCATGGGTTTTCCGGTATTTATGAAATTGTCGCTCTCGTTTATATAATAATGTATCAGTGATATATCATGAGAATTATTATTCAAAAAATAGGTTGTATATCCAGCTTCTTTCATGGCCGTAATGATACTTTTTTCGGTATAGAGCTTTTCGCTATAATTTTTATAAGGTATTCTGTTTAAAGCATAGGGAACGCTTTGAGCTGTAAGAATAAACGGAGTATAAGCAGTAAATTTGTATAAATTATCATGCATTTCAAGCAAAGGATTCGTTTTTCTTTTATAACCATAAAGACTGTAGTTTTGCGCCCTGCTGCTTTCTCCAATAACAATTACAATTGTATCATTATCAACCCTGCTCCTGGTAAACCCGAAGCTGAAATTTCTTACAGTTTCTTCAAAATTCAATCTTTTCTGATTGTTAAGTTTGGCTTTGTAATAACGACTATAGATCAGGGATAAATAACTGCTTTTATATCCGCCTGTTGCAATCAATACAACGATTAATAGAGTTATAGCCGAAATAAAAACTGGAAGAACCGGTTTTAAATTTTTTGTTTTCAAAATATCAGTTGATTTGAAGAGGCAATATGTGAGTGAAACATACACCAGGAGCAGAATAAAAAGATAATAATAATTTTTACTAATGATTATCAGCTCTTCATTATTTACATTAAAAACGAAATCAAAAATGGAAGTACTGATTGCTTTTTTTTCTATTAAGAAATAATAGATCAGTTGTAAAGAATTTATAACAAATAGGGGAAACGAGATACTCAAAAAATAAAATTTCTTTAAATAAAGAAATAGAAACATAATACAAGTAAAAAGTAACAGGGAAAACACTTTGTTACTATCTAAAATAGATGGTAAAACAAGAATAGCAAGGTATTGTAAACTAATAAGTTGTCTTATGCTTTCTAATAGGGTTTTATTTATTTTCATCAAGCCAGATCCCTGGGCAAAACAATATTATTTTATTAGGGTTAGATAAATTTATCATCTTATTTGTCTATCCGCTTAAACTGATATTGTAATAGTCACGATAGTGCATGCATCGGAATTGCTGTAAGCCGATTTTGATAAAAGGTAATTTTATTACCGGCAAAGTCTTGTGAACCTGTTACCTGCTTTTCAGATAAACATTATCATACCAGTCACTAACCAGTTCGGCAAGATATGGGGGCCGCCCCAGACGGTTTTTCATAACGGTGGCATGGGTTACAAATAGGTCGATATACAGTTTTCGCCACTCTTTTTTGCCACTGTTGGAAGGCGGATTAAATTCGGGACGAAAGGTCTGAATATTACTGTTAATCATAAAGCGGTTCCGTTCATCAGACGCGGTTCTCCTTATTTTGTGAATATATTCGGCAATTATCTGAAAAGGAACCATGAAAAAATGTTTCTTGCGATAGTGTTTGATAAAAATGGCATAAATATCTTCCAGGGTAAACTGGTCCGGGTTTTCATACCTGTTCCATATATTAATCAATTCCATCGCCACATCGGTGTCACCCCAACGGGGAAATAGATAGTGCAGGGATCGCCTTTTAACAAAATCCATTATGTATTTGTATGTCGAGTAGTACCAGAATCGATCCATCACATCCTGCTGCTCGATATTTTCCGGCAAGCTTTCATTATCAGGCAAAAATCTTTTAAAATCTTCTTTAACCCATGAATGATTCTTATGCCGATGAACCCATGATGGGCTCCATTTTCTTATCTCATTTTCAAGAATATTCCAGCTATTGTTGCGTCTAATATCAAATTTAGCGTGGTGAACATTATCCAGAAACTTTGTCTTCCTGTTAAAATTAACAAGTTTTCTGAAATAGGGAAGGTCTTTGCGGCTGAAGCAGCAGCTAAGACAATAGGGGGTCGAAAGCCTTGTGACCCTGGCGCGAATAAATTTTCGCCCAAGGCTGAGTGCAGTCGAAACCCGGTGGTGTCCATCGCGTATAAAATAGACATTACCGTATTCAAAAACATTGACCGGTTCTTCAAGCAGGCCCTTGTTCATACGCATCCAGACATTTATCCACCTTTCGCTCATATCAATACGAATAGGAAGGAAGCCCTCGGCAAAATCATTTTTACGGTTTTCGCTGCCAACTATCATGTTTAACCGTATATCTTCTTCGCCAGATAAAGATTGTCCGGAGGCTGCGGCGATTTCGGTCAATTCATGCAGGGTTAAAAGCGAGCGGTCACCGATAAAGGGACGCATATACCAGGCTAACAGCCTTTTGCCCTTTGCCTGAACTTCGCTAAAAAAAGCAGCACCCATGGCACGCAAGTTGGCATCGCTCATAATTATCCCCGGCAATAGTGTCGTCTGTTTACTTTATTAAGCCTTGCTGCGTAAACAGATGAAAAAGTGAATCAGGCATGCATGCCTGATGACAAAATAAGGCTGGAAGTTGTCAATTGTCAAGTTTTTGTCTGTTGTTACGGTAAAAGATTAACTGTTGTGAACTTCGAAAAATTATCATTTCCGGAATGAATATAAGTTTTAAGTATATTAAATGGAATTTTTTGCAGGTTTTTGTTTATAAATTAATTATCAGAAGATACCTATAACTATTTGACATTCATCTTGAAAATAAATATAATTAGAACATAATCTTCTATACTCCGGTAGGCAATCATGGACAGAAAAGGAATCAATTTTATTTTACTTTCCGGAGGTTTAATTGTAGCTATTTTAATCTCCTATATTTTGCGATGGCACATTTTTGATCTTCCCTTCGCTTCAACCCAACAGTTTAACTATCCTTCATACGCTATTACAGATAACGACAGTAATATTTATGTAATCGATACATCTTTGCGGCGTGTAGTCAAGCTTGATAGCCGGGGGCAGCTTCTTTTTGTTATAGAAGGAGGTCAGCGTGAAGAGGGAACGTTTTTTTACGCCGCGGATCTTGCGGTTGATAACGAGGGAAACCTTTATGTCTTAAACTGGCTTCACGACGAAGGCGGTTTTCATGTCGAAAAAGAGGAGATTCTTCAGTATTCATCTGACGGGCAATTCAGGCAAATTATCTACTCCAGGCCTTATGAGAAGAGAACCTCTACGAGGGTGCAGCGCGGTCAGTTAAACGCTTTATCTTTTATTGAAGACAAAATAAACTGGTTTGATATTGCATCTGATTCGTTGACCCGGTTTACCTACGATGGCAAAACTGGTTCTGTCAAAGAAGCAGCATCCCTCTCTTATCCGGAAGCCAATATATTTGTTGCCGATGTAGCTGTGGTATCCGCTGCTAAATGGGCGGTTGTTAACAAAAAGGGACAAATTACGTTACATGATCTGACCGATAATTCGTCAGTTGGTCTTTACAACGCTGACGATAATTTGTCCAAAGATATTTCTGTCCCATTAATGGTCGAAGCTGACGCGGGTGGAGGCCTCTACTATTCAGACATTGGAACAGGGACAATTCAGGGGCTTGGTGATAAAGAAAGTTATATCTTTTCGGATGAATCTCTTAAAAAAGCCGGATTTGATGTTCAGGATATGGTCTATTACCGGTTTGATATCAATGGTGATGTTTTAACAACATTTAACGATTATGGTGTTGTTCAAACCGATTTAAACGGAACACTTCTTAAATATTATGAAAGCATACAGATTCCCTTTAGCGAACTTGCTTTGAAATTATTCTCTTTTATTATGTTGGCTGCCGTTATTCTGATCCTCGTTTTGATTCTCCGGCATATCTATTTATATATGTTTCAACGAACTATTCCGCCGGTTCTTATTAATGCCTTGTCAATACTATTTGTTATTGGTGTAACGACCCTGCTTGTTGTCACCGTTGTGTTAAAGAACTTTGCTGCCCGATACACAAACTCCCTTTTAGAAAAAACTCAGCAGATGGCGCAGCTTATACCGCAGACAGTCGATGGTGATCTTTTTAATCAGATACAGTCTCGTGATGACTATATGGGCGACGCTTACAGAAAGGTTCGTGCTTCATTACATGCCGCGCTTAATGAAAACAAAGATCCATGGAACGACCGGTACTATTTTGTCCTGTACAGCGTTATTGACGAAAAACTGTACGGAATGATGTATTTGAATGACCGTATCTCGATGTATCATCCTTTTAATTATTACGAAGAAACGGATGGTGCGTATCGTCTTGCCAATAGCGGTGAAATATCGGCCGAAACTGATACTGATAGCTGGGGTACCTGGATATACGCAGTTTCACCAATTCGCGATTCTAAAGGTAAAGTGGTAGCTCTACTGGAAGTCGGTACCGATTTTTACAGTTACGAAGTCGAAAACCGTAAACTATTTAAAAATCTTATTCTTGATGTCGGAACTCTCGTTATAGTATTTGTACTTATTCTTATCGAGTTTGTCTTCTATCTTGATCTTAAAAGAAAACAACGTATTGTATCGCTATTGCCGCATGGCGAGAGACGAAGGGCAGACAGGCGTCAATCTTCCGCGGAGGCAATGGCCATACAGACTGCTACGAGCTATTCCGCGGCCTATTTTGTGCGCCCTGTTAACTTTTTGATAACGCTTGCCATATCTATGTCGGTAGCGTTTGTGCCGGTTATGATGCGGTCACTGTATCAACCGGTATTCAACCTGTCAGAGGACATTATAATAGCATTGCCAATATCGCTTGAAATGCTCTTCTTTGCTGTGGGTCTGATAACAGGCGGCTCGCTTTCTTCACGGGGAAGGTGGAAGCATGCGCAGGTAGCGGGCATAATGATGGCCGCTGGAGGTTTGTTGCTTTCGGCTCTTTCCGTTAATATGTATATCTTCTTTGTTGCTAGATCTTTCGTAGGTTTTGGAAGCGGATTAATACTTATCAGTTTGCGTTCCATAGTCAGCAGCGAAAAAGACAGCGTTTTAAAATCGCACGCCTATGCTCATTTTTACGCTGGGTCAATGGCTGGCCTTAACGTAGGTGTTTTTTTTGGAGCCTTTCTTGCCGATCAAATTGGTTTTTATGATGTCTTTTATGTTGCATTCGCGCTTGCGATCATCAGTGGTTTATTGATGGTTCAACTGCTTTTCGGTATAAAAATTGCACCTAAAAAAATAACTCTAAAGCCTGTTGGGGTATTCCGCTTTATTATTGAACCCAAGGTTATTCTTTTTTTCCTTTTTGTAATATTACCTACATATACAGCCGGAATGTTCCTGGTATACTATTTTCCTCTTTTTGCTACCGAAAAAGGGCTTTCAGTATCAGATGTGGGTCGTTTCTTTATTGTTAACGGGCTTTTTGTTATCTATCTTGGGCCGACATTATCAAGATTATTCAAACGTCATTTAAGTGACAGAGTGTCCCTTCTTGCCGGTTCTGCCGGTTGGGCTATTGCCATGGCCTTTTTCGCGCTTACAGGAAATATTGCCGGGGCTGTCGCGACCGTAATAGTAATGGGTATTGTCGAGGGCTTTGCCGTCACGGCGCAAAATGATTACTATCTGAATATTGGTCTTGTTAAAAAAATAGGAGAAGAGAGGGCGGTTGCATATTTCGAAGTTGCCGCGAAAATTGCGGAGATGGCAGCTCCTATTCTTTTTGGTGCGATTTTAATACTGGGGCCGTTAACAGGTATCGGAATGTTCTCTGTTTTACTCGTTGTAATGACACTCGTTTATATCCCGATTTCGGCGGTTGGTCAAAGCAAGGATAAGTCCGGCGGAGAAACAAAATGAGAAAGCCATTACGCGTTATTTTAATATTACTAGCTTCTTTAAGCGTTGTTCTGTTTCTCTTAATATATCAGGCCGACCAGATTATAACCCGTCCTCTGGATAAAACAGAAGAGATAAAATATCCTTCTTATGTAATAGCGGACTCGTTAGGAGATATATATTGTATTGACGACTCACTTCGCCGAATAATCAAAACCAACCGTAATGGTGAAATCAGCTATATTATTAACGGGGGCTCAAGAAACGATAACTCTTTTTACAATGCCGTCGCGCTTATTACTGATAACAAACAAAATCTTTATGTTTTAACAAGAACCCTTGATGACCAGGGATTTTACGTTACCCGCGAAAGGCTTATAAAATATAATGCTTTGGGTGAATTTGATTCAGTTATTTTTGAAACAGATTACTCATCAGTTGAGCGCGTGTCACAGCTGGTACAACGTGGAAGACTTACCGGGCTTGGATCCTTTGATGAAAAAATCAGATGGTTCGAAATAGAGGCTCATTCTGTTAATCAGTATCAGTATGACTCAGACACAGGTGAACTGGATTTTTCAAGAATTATGGCTTTCAAAAACGCGCAAATATTTATTTCTTATATAACAAGACTTAAAAGCGGTGAATATGTTTATAGTACCAAAAAAGGTCACATTGCCGTGCATGATGAAAGTAAAAAAAATCAGGATGACCGTTTTGCATTCGTACGCTCGGCTGAACTAAAGGGTGCTGTGTCAAAAGAAGATATACTTATAAACAGTGCCGGCGATCCGGTTATTTACAGTGGAGATAACCATATAGCTGGTGGTATGCCGTCGGTGCCCTGGTACGTTACAGCAGGTGACAATAATAAAATATACTATTCTGATCTTACAACTGGTTCCGTTTCCCGATTATCATACGATGGAACTGTTAAAGAAATATTGACTAATGATCTTCTTAAAAACGAGGGTGTTCCCGACGCTGAGTCAATTGTATATACATTTTATGTCGATAATAGCGGAACTGTTTATACGGCATTAAAAAACAGTATAGTTGCGATCTCGCCCAACGGCAAAACCGATGTTGTTTTGCAGTCTCTGAAGCGTCCTTCGCAAGCAGTAATAAGTTCATCTGTTTTTCAGTTGCTGTTTCTTGCGGCAATTCTTGTCTCAATAGTATTTATTATAAGGTTTTATACAGTAGTCATGAATCGCCGTGTATCTATTATATTAAAGCAGATAGGAATATTTATTCCTTTAACTGTGATAGCTCTATTAATAACAGCTAAAACCGTTTTTGATAATATGTCCGAGCGCTACCAGCAGGAGTTGACAAATCGCTTGTCGTTAATGGTGCAACTGATGACACAGGCGGTAGATACCCGGTATTTTAATGATATAAATAATCAGAGTGATTTTATGAACGATGCGTACTCTCAGGTTAGAGAGCGTTTTCACTCATTATTAAATGAAAACAGGGATGAATGGAATAATGGGTACTATTTTGCCTTGCATCGCGTAGTAAAGGGGCGCATCTATTCAATGATGTTTCTTAACGATGGTATTTCGATGTTTCATCCTTTTGATTATCTCAATGAACCGGGTGGTGTTTATATAAGGGCTCTTCGTGGCGAGATAGCGGCCGAAAAGGCTGCCGATGCCTGGGGGCTCTGGATGGACGCCGTAGGCCCGATATATTCCGATGAAGGTTCTGTTGTCGCGCTTTTAGAAGTTGGTAAAGACTATACAAATTATGCTCAGGAGAACGCGCGTCTGTTTCGACGTGTGTTAATCAATGTCATGATTATAAGCATAATTTTTATGATGCTCTTCGCGACTCTATTCTATTTAATGCTTACTTCAATAAGAAATTTACGTAATGGTGCAACCATGATTGCAGAGGGCAAACTGGAAATTGATATCAAGGCAAAGGGAAACGATGAAGTTGCTGATTTAACAATTAGTTTTAACAATATGGCCAGAGCGATAAAAAAACATGTATCCGAGATTGTCGCGCTTAATACTGCCTATTTCCGTTTTGTACCCGAGCAGTTTTTAACATTTTTAAATAAAGAAAGCGTTATTGATGTTAAACTTGGTGATCAGATTCAGGCCGAGATGTCGGTCATGTTTACAGACATTCGCTCATTTACCCAAATGTCAGAGAAGATGAGCCCCAAAGAAAACTTCGATTTTCTTAACACATATCTCAGTGTTGTGGGGCCGGTAGTCCGTGAAAACAATGGATTTATTGATAAGTATATCGGTGACGCGATCATGGCTCTTTTTCCGCAATCAGCTGATGATGCCGTACAGACTGCTATAGGAATCTTAAAAAAACTTCATAGTTTTAATCGCGACCTGACGGGAGAAAAAAAAGAGCAAATTGCGGTAGGCTTTGGTATCCATACTGGTCTATTAATGCTTGGCATACTCGGTGAGGAGCAGCGGGTAGATTCGACAGTTATATCAGATAATGTTAATCTAGCTTCTCGTCTTGAAGGGCTTACCAAAAAGTTCGGTGCTTCCATAATAATCAGCGGGACAACTTACCAGGCTTTGCAAAACAGAGAACTGGTATTGACACGATATCTGGGCCGAATACAAGTGAAAGGTAAAAACAGTGCGACAGACATATACGAGGTTCTTGACGGACTTACCGAAGAAGAGAAGGTTCTACGGATAAAGAATCGTGAACATCTGGAAACGGCTATTGAAGCAATTCTTGCAAAAGATCTGCTAGCGGCGCGAAAAAGCTTATCAATTGCATATAGAATAAATAAAGTAGATAAGGCAGTAATTTACTATCTGAAATTGGTTAAATCGTTTGAAAAAAATCCTGAACTGATGAGCTCTTCAGGAATAATAATGAAAGATAAATAAGAGAAAAAATTGGAAACAAAAAAAAATCAAAAAAATAATCCTTTATCTCCACTTGAGCTTAGTATGCTTGATAAACTGGTTGTTCAAAAACGAAGAAACAGGCAGACCATGAGAATAGTGGTATATTTGGGTAAGTCACGTCCGCGTGGAAGAGTCGATTATGGACTTAAACTTATCGAACAACTTGAAAGAGACGGGCACTATATTGCGGGTCTTATGGTAGAGCAAGACGATCCGATAATAATGTACCCTGGGGTAAAAGTAAAAAAACATATTATAATGCCGAAGGAGCTTTGTACATATTTGTCTGTTATAAAAAAGAATATTTATGAAAACCCGTCGTTCTGTAACAAGTTTTCTGAAATTTGCAAGAAAATACAAAATTGCCAGGCAGATATCGGAGTGGTTTTTTTTGGATACTGGGTTCCTCCGGAAATATATACTATACCAAATAACGGTTTTATCAATTATCATCCTGGGCCTCTGCCATGGTTACGCGGTATGGAACCGGATACTTTTGCCATTCTTGAAAATTGGAAAAGAATATGGGGATCAGTTCACAAGGTAGTAGCTGGGTTTGATGCCGGCTCTATAATTGCCCGTACCAAAAAGGCGAAGATAGAGCTCCATGATACGCCGGTTTCTGTTTTAAACACATTAACAGCTTTTGGTATAGATACTATCTGCAATGTAATCAGTTCGTTTTCGCGTAAGGGCAATTTTTCTTCAGTAAAGTTGCCGCAGCTTGGGTCTTTGGCAACATTAAAAAAAGCTTATGACTACTCTTTTATCAACTGGCAAAGCGATACAAATGATATGCTGCGGCGAAGGCTATTGGCATTTTGCGGACAGGATATAGGTATTCGCCTTAAGGCCGGTTTCAATGATTCGCATTATGTAGTTTATAACCTTGAGTTACACAAAGGAAAGTTCAAGGGTATTCCGGGCGATATTCTTGGCTATTATATCTGCCGCGGCAAATATCTTCTTCAACCGATAGTTCGCACAACGGATGGCGTTTGTGTTGTACTTCTTGGTGACAAAATTTTGCCTGAAAGAAAGATACCAGAAGGGCATATCCATAGCGATTGGATTATCCCTCCTCGAAAACAGAAGATGGTTACCCGTCGGCGCTGGATAAAAAAAAGCATTGAAGTATTCAGCAAATATTCTAATTAAAATTTCCATAAAATAATCAGTCGGAATATTGCAGATCATAGTACTTGACATTATTATAACAGTATTTATTCAATCAATTGTGGAAAAACATAATAAAAATACAGCTTTAATTACTGGTCCAGGTTTCATTTTTCAGATCTGCTCGCTTGCAAGTGGGGGAACATGGCAATTTGAAGCCGGTTATGGCACAGCTAAAGGAGCTCAGCTGAAATTTGCGCTTCATTTAATGGAAGAAAGTGCCGCTCGTGTTCAGGAAGGAAAGCGCCTGATTTACAGCAGAGCTGTGTGTCCAGGAACAACGGATACTCCATTTTGGAATCGAATACCGCAAAGAGACGCCGATCCCGCGACGACTTTAACTGCAGATAATGTTGCCTGGGTAATAGATACCTGGTTAGATGATCCTGATGCTACTGCTGAAATGATGAATGCCAAAAAGCCGCGTAATGATATTGTTATAAAAAGACATCATCCTTTTGAGTTCTGGGATGGTATAATGGCAATTGCGCATGAGTCGCATCCATGACAACTAAGGTAAATAAAATTGCCGTATTTTTGGCATTATGCGTGGTGTGGTTTATTATCCATGTCAGTTTGATTATTTATGATGGATTAAGTGATAATATACAAAAATGTGATGTAGTTATTGTGTTAGGTAACAAAGTAGAGCTTGACGGAACTCCTTCAAAACGTTTGAAAGCCAGACTGGACAGGGCGGTTCAACTGTATCATGACCGTTTATTCCAATTTATAATTGTAAGCGGCGGCATAGGCAAAGAAGGCTTTGATGAATCAGAGGTAATGAAAGAATATTTGATTAATAAACATGTGCCCGCAGAATTCATAATCATGGATAATGAGGGGGTAAATTCTTATGCAACCGCGTTAAATTCCAAAAGAATAATGCGGCAGAAAAGTTTAAAATCAGCAATGATTATCACTCAGTATTTTCACATAACACGAACAAGACTTGCCTTCAAAAAAGTCGGGCAAGAAACGTTTTCTGCTCATGCCGAGTACTTCGAACCAAGGGATTTTTATTCAATTTTCAGAGAGTTCTTTGCCTATTATAAATATTTTTTTATATAAATAGCTGCTTTTTCTTAAAAATAATCTGGATTGTTTCTTCACTGTATAGAAAATCATTATCCCCGATGCGGGATAGATAATCTTCCGGGTAATACTCAAGATCATATTCCCTGTCTATTTGAAAGCCGTTTTGTTCGATAAATTTTATACAGGTATCAAACCATTTCGGCCCCAGATCCTTAATCTTTACATCAAAGCAGTAATATTCTCCTTCCTCTCTTGTGTACCTTATAAAATCATCTCCATCAAATTCTGAAACAGCAACCAGTGGTGTATAACTGAAGCTCTCTTCCGTAAAATCAGAGTCCATAGCCATAAACCTTTGATTTGGATCCAGGTTTTTAATACCGGCGTTTATTACATCCTTTTGAAGCCTGGCGAAATCAACATTGTCGTGGTCTTTAAACATTATTTTTGTCTTGATTCCCATATATTTCTGTTCGTTCAAAAAAAGCAGCTCATATTTCATAAAAATTTATTCCTTTTGAAATTATTAGCAAAATGGTATATTAGAAGAGCCGGTAAAAATATATTAGCCCTTTTGTTATATGCAATTATTTTTATAATAAGTATAAACTTAAAAAGATCAACCAGTTTTCTGCATAAAGCATAATTATAATTATCCTTAAAAAAATTGAATATTTCAGAGTCATTGGTTAATTTTTTTTGATACTTTCATGTTTATACTATATAATAACAAAGTATATGCTGATTATTATATATTATGATATTCGAACGCATAGCTAATATTTTAGAAAAATATGTTAAAATGATATCGGGAATCAATATTAGTAACCGGGGCTGATTAATGCCAAATGATAAGAAAAACATTCTTCTTGTTGAAGATGAGCCGCTGATAGCCATTTTCGAAAAACAGCAATTGGAAGGTGCAGGATACTCGGTAACTCACCTCTTAAAAGGGGAAGATGCGGTAATTGCTGTGCTAGACAAGGATAATTGTCACGATCTTATACTTATGGACATTGATCTTGGTTCCGGGATAGACGGCACGCAGGCAGCAGAAAAGATATTAGGGCAGAAAGATATTCCGATAGTTTTTTTATCTTCACATACTGAACCAGAAATAGTAGAAAAGACTGAAAATATTACTTCTTACGGCTATGTCGTAAAAAATTCCGGTATTGTTGTATTGGATGCTTCAATTAAAATGGCCTTTCGTCTGTTTTATTCCCGGCAGGCCCTGCAAGAAAAAGAGAAGACCCTCCTTTACAAGCATGAATTTATGAGTTATGTGATAGAGCACAACCGGTCTGCTATTGCTGTACACGATAAGGATATGATATATCTTTATGTAAGTAAACAGTATCTTGATACTTATCGTGTGAAAGAGGAGAATGTCATCGGTAAACACCATTACAAAGTTTTTCCCGATTTGCCTCAGAAGTGGAGAGATGTTCACAAGAGAGCTCTTGACGGTGAAGTCTTGAGTGCCGACAGGGATCCCTATCCGCGAGAAGATGGTACCATTGACTGGACAAGATGGGAATGTCGACCATGGTACGATCAGGATGGCTCAATCGGCGGAATCATTGTGTACACCGAGATTATTAACGATCGGATAAACCTTGAACTTGAACTTCGTGAAAGTGAGCAGAAATATAGAACTCTGGTTAACAGCGGACAAGCTCTGATCTGGACATCCGATATTAACAAAATGTGTGACTACTTCAATGACCCATGGCTGCGATTTACAGGCCGTTCCATAGAACAGGAACTGGGAAATGGATGGGTGGAAGGAGTGCATCCGGATGACTATGAGATGTGCATGAAAACATATACCGAAGCGTTCGATAAAAGAAAAGAGTTTAGTATGGTTTACCGGTTAAGGCATCATTCTGGTAATTATAGATGGATTCAGGACGACGGAACTCCAAGATACAATGCCGAGGGTGACTTCATTGGCTATATTGGACACTGCCTGGATATAACGGATAAGAAAAACGGTTAAACTTCAAGTAAAACTTCTGTTTGGTCTTAATACTTCTTTTAGGCTTTCTTTAACCAGGTTAATGCCATATCAGGATTGTTAAACGTCTGCACCTCTACTCCAAGCCCCGTAAAGCCGATAGCGATTTTTTGCATGTCTATTTGGCCAGTCATCCTGTCGGGCATTACAAGAGCCCAATATTTCCAACCGTGGTTCACAACCCTGTCTTTCCAGTTGTCGTATGCCCAAATCAGATCTTCTGTTTGTGGTTTTTGACTACTCTTGTCATTGGATAACCACTTGTTGCATCTGTTCTTAATAAACATGTCTGCACCTGCGGTCAGCATGGTTTTGAAAGCTTCACCATAGATATTGGTGTGAACCTCATGATGTATTATCCCGTATTGAGGATAATAATAAAGAGAGAAGATGTCGTTTTCCTGAATAGTTTCTTTTGTCATTACAGTTCCTTATGATAAGTATAGCAAAGAAAGATAATTCTTTCAAAATAATTGTTTGCAATTTTTGCTCATTTCGAATCTTTTTGATGTGACAGGTCGATACGCAGAATGGACAGTATCGCCGATATAGATAATTGTTGAAGTATAAAGCTGCTTATATTAACAAGGTATATAGTCATTTGGCGAATGATCTTCCTGGTCTGAGTGATTATTCCTGCAGCATTGATATAATATTCAAATTGCAAGTCAAATAAGAGGATAATGATATTGAATAAATTAGTAAAATTACTTATTGCTTTTTGTCCACTGCTAGCATTTTTTATTTTGTTAGTGTTATATTTTAAATATGTTGAAGAGATATTAAATTACTAGTTCGATTGGGGATGTTTTACTTATGGCATTAACTATAATGTCGCATCAAATATTGTTCTGTCATTGGTAAATTTTATATATGTTGTTCTTTTTATTCGATATGCAGGTCATTTAAAAAATAAATTAAAAATAGTGTACTTGCTGGCAAATGTTATGATATCCGCTCTTTTTTTTGTTTTAGTGTTTTGTAACTGAAATTCATTATGAGCAATTACATATTTAACATTTACAAGTAAATATAATTGAATAGTATTAAAAAAATGATAGTTTTAATTAATGTTCAGGGGTGACAATCAAGTCGTTGCTATACAAACAGAGCGTCTGATAATCCGTGATAATATTAAAAAAGATCTTAACGATCTTTACGAGTTAACATCGGATCCGGTTGCTATGCGATTTATGAAGAGCACAAAAATAGAAAGCATGTGCGAAGCAAAGGAAAATCTAAAACAATCCATAAACGAATCTAAAAAAATGAATCGCGAAAAATACTATTTTGCCATGGTCAATAAAAACAGTGATGAGTATATCGGAGCAATAGGTTATACTGTAGAAGCTGTATACCCGCAAGGTAAACTGGTCGAGTTAGGCTATTTTATTAAGCAGAAGTATTGGCGAATGGGTTATACAACAGAGGCTGGATCGGCTGTAATCAAATATGCTTTTGAAAAAGATAATGTGATAAAGGTTATTGCTGCATGTTTAAAAGAAAACTCCGCCTCCGAGAATACCATGATAAAGCTTGGATTACAAAAAGAGGGAGAGCTGGTTAATCATCAGTTTCATGAAAACATTTGGAAAACCCGTGTTTTCTATGGGTTGCTGAAAGAGGATTTTCTTGCAGGTCAGGGCGCTATTTGATTATAAGCCATCGGAATCTCTGATAATTTTACTATATATTCATTATAACTCTATAGCAGAGAAGAGGAATCGATTCTACAATGTTTAACTTTCAAAAAAAAATTTTATTACTAATCTCTGTAATTTTGCTGACCCTTAGTAGCTGTACTTACAAGCAAAAGGAATGTAAAGATGGAATGGTACGGATAAATATTTCTAACGACAACGCTTACGAGCTTTCCGGTGAATGGGAGTTTTACAAAAATATTTTTCTGAGTTATGGCGACTTTACCTCGCAACAAGCAAAGGATAAGCGAAAAATAATTGCTTTTGATACTCCATGGTCATCTCCTACAATATCTTATGATAAAACAAATCCATACGGATATGGCACATACCGTCTGAAGCTTAAACTGGATTCTCCCATGCCTGACATGCTCTTTCTCAGAGTACCTTACTTTACTGCTGCTGTGGATATATTTATTAATGACAGAAAGATCCACTCAAGCGGAAAAACAGGAAAAAACATCGATGAATCTTCACCGAAAACATGTCATCCTGTAATAATTGCTGTACCGGTGCAAAACAGCTCTTTTGAAATAATTATGCACGTCTCGAACTTCCATTATCCATACACCTCCATGAGACAAAAATTTATTATCGGCAGCCGTAGTGCACTGATGGATCTAAATTATGCCCTTATATCTGTCGAGATGCTTTTTCTGGGAATTTTGCTAATTACAATTATTCACAATATTATTATCCTTATAAAAGCAGGAAGAGATCCTCTTTCCTCCGACTTTATAATACTATGTATATTTTCATTAATCCTTACAACAGTAAACGGGAGCAGTCTTTTGGGAAGAATTGGAATGCCCTGGGAAAGACTGTTTGATATCCACTATTTTTCATGGACAATTATACTTTTTATTCTTTATATATATACTTCAGAATTTTTAACTGAATATTCTCATCCTTCAATTACCATTATTCTCTCTGGCCTGGTCATTATAATTACTTTATCCATCATATTACTCCCTTTAAGAATTTACAGCAAGTTATTCATCTGGGATACCTTCATATCAGCAGCAATATTTTTATATATAATATACCTTTCAATAAAAGGAATTATTCATAAAAAAAATGATTCAATCCCGTTTCTTTTATCAATCACTATATTTATTATTATATTAACAAACGATATATTTTTATACTTTCCCATCGATCAGTATAACCTTACGCTGCCGGCAGGGCTAATATTCTTCAGTATTTTCCAATCCTATCTTCTAGGAGGGAAGATAAAACGAAATATAACTGAATTACAAGAAAAAAATGATATTTTAACTTTTCAGTCGAGACAGGCTCTAATGGGTGAAATGATAGATTATATCGCTCATCAATGGAAGCAGGAGCTATACGCATTATCCCTTTACATAAATGGTATAACAAACATAATTAAAAACAGATTTTCAGAGAGTCGTGATGTTACTCTATCCACGCTTACATCTATGAGCAAAGGGCTCGACTCAATGGAAAAAACCCTAGAGGACTTCAGGTCTTTTCTTTCACCTGTTACATTAAAGGAAAAATTTGAAATTAATTCGGCAATTAATGATGTGATCAACACAACTGCTGGAGACTACTCTATACATCGAATAAGCCTGGAAAAAATAAACACAGAAGAACTTTACATAAATGGTTATGCTAATGAGTTTAAGCAGGTAATCCTGAACATTCTGATAAATGCCCGATCTTCAATTATGAGAATAAAACCTGCTGAGCCTATAGTGTCAATAGAAACCCGAAAAGATAATGATAGAATTATTATAATTATTTCAAATAATGGAGAACGATTAAACAAAAAATTCATAGAAAAGATTTTTGAAAGATATTATACAACCCAAAATAAAAGTTCAGGTCTTGGCCTGTATATATCAAGGATGATTATAAAAAATCACTTTAATGGGAAAATATGGGCGGACTCTGATGAAGATAAAACATATTTTTATATAGATATTCCTATTAATCTGTAAACATTTTATGTTCATTATAATAAACTATTAGTTCACCAGTTGTCTTCACACCGAGTTTTCTCATTATATTTGACTTGTGGGTCTTTAAAGTTGCCTCAGTGATTTCAAGAATACGGCAAATTTCCCTTGTACTTTTTCCCCCAGTTATAAGAGACATTACCTCTCTCTCTTTTCCGGTAAGACTGTCACTTGCCAGAAAATCTTCATCTGTTTCAGAGTCCAGATCAAGACCGTCAACTATTCTTGTCATTATTTTAGGAGTGATATATTTAAGTCCTTTGCTTACTGTTTCAAGAGCCTTAAAAAGGTCATCAGGAGAGTTTTCCTTGAGAATGTATCCTTCAACTCCCAGTTTAAGGGCTTGTCGTACATATTTATCATCAGAATAGGAAGTAAGAAAAATAAATTTTATCTTTGAATTGTTTGCTCTGAAATGTGATAAAATTTCAAATCCGTTAAACCCGGGCATGGAAAGGTCAGAAAGAACAATATCAGGTTTACACTGTTTTATAAGATTAAGAGCTTCCAGACCATTTGATGAACAACCTGCAACATTAAAATTATCCAGAGATTCAATGGCCATTTTAAGACCGGGAATTATCATTTCATGATCATCTACAATAAATACAGATGTTTTATTTCCAAGCATTTACCGCACCCTTATGAAATTGAGATTATAACATATTAAATAAAATGACAGGCCATGTCAATATGCTTTTCTCTGTCATTGTTTCAGATACAATTACAGAGATTTAGCAAGCTTCTTTTAATGAAGAGAAGCTGAATAAAGCTTAAAGTTCTTATGAAATACACGCTTCAGTTCCTCAGTATTATCTTCTTTTAGCAAATGGCCTGCTATCCTGATTTAAGCGCCCTATATGCTGAAGAGCCATCAATAAAGGATGCTAACAGGATATTTTAGTATAACCGAAGGGGCGGCTGCCCCTTTAGTTATGAATATTCTTTACTCATCATAGATATCATCGTGATCGTAAAGATTGGCTACCTCAGCGGTTGTTAAAGCATATTTGTAAAACCTGACTTCATCTATTATTCCATTAAAATATCTTGGGCTGACATTTAGATAATCACCACCAATGGCAAATTTAGTGGTTTGATTCTCTATTGTATAAGGGGTAGTACCCGTACCAGCATCAATTCCATTTACATAGAATCGTACTTGTCGGGATGCATTAATATATACGCCCACAACATGCAACCATGTCCCAGTATTTAGTACAGAATTATTCGAGTATCCTTCCGCTAAGTCCAGAGCATTCGTGTGACCGCCCCAATTGGAATTAACCCTGAACATTAATGCCTTTAATCCGTTATCATGGTAATTTGAAACGATGGCACTAAAATTACCGATAGTGTCAAGCTTGATCCATGCACTAATGGTGAAATCATCGCCCGCACTGATCCCCAAATCTCCAACAACCTGCAGGTAATCACCGTCTCCGTCGAAGCTGTAGGCGCCGTTAACGCTTCCATCATGCCCTGTTGTTAATGTTGGATCTCCGAATTTTACTAGGGCAACGCCCCTTCCACTCGCATCTGCTAAAGAACCACCTGTAAATGGAAAGTAAAGATCCATGGCGCCACGTACCGGGAAGTAATAAGCCGAATCAGACCATGTTACATCTGAATTGTCACTTTTCTTGAAACCTGTAATACTGATTCCGGTGTAGTTTGTTGACTGAAGATCTTCATTCGGATTTATAGTGATTGTGTCATTTGTCTTATTAGTGGTGCTGAAAGTAATTGCAGCATTAACTCCATCTGTAAATGCAACTGCAGGTGAAGCGAAGGTTGCTGTTCCTTTTGTTGTTCCATCAAAACTATCTGGAAATACTATCACTATGTTGGTATCAGGTGAAACTGAATCTTCTCCGTCAGGTGTTAAACTTGGTAGATGCTTTACTGTGAAGGTAAAATTTCTTGTATCGCTTTCACCACCTTTAGTTATTGTTGCAGTCAGTGTAACAGTCTGATTACCCTCTGCATAGAGAGGTCTTGTAACGGAACCATTATTTGCAATATAGGATGTGTTTGAGCTTGACCAACTGATCGCTGTACCATTAGAACCTGAAGTAGGAAGAGTTACATTCTGCGTTACATTTCCTGCGCTGTCGCCTGCTCCATAGATTATTGAAAGGTTCGCCTTGTCCTCTGTCACTGCGTCAGTATCACCTGCAGGCTGCTTAATCACAGTGAGTGTAAACACTTTCGTGACTGATTCCGAACCCTTTGTTATTGTGGCAGTCAGTGTAACTACTTTATCACCATCTTCATTGGCAGGTCGGGTGACTGATCCGCCAATTGAAATAACTGATGGATCGGAAGATGACCATGTTATGGTTGTACCGTTTTCTCCTTCTGTTTTCAGAGTAATATCTGTAGTAACGGCTGATGCACTGTCACTACCGGTGTATTCTATGCTTAAACTGTCTCTGTCATAGGAGACAGCTTCAGAGTCTGACAGTTCACCAACATCTTCAATATCTTCAATATCATCATTGGCTGAACATCCTGGTAAAAAATATAATATTGTAACTGCTAATATAATGACTGACAAAATTTTGGATCTCATTTTTTACTCCTATTTATTAAAATTAGAAACTTGAAAAACACTAAAAATTATTCCGGTATATCTAGATTCTGCGAAGACAAAGGGGTTATAATATTAAAAAATAATTATTGAAACTATGGCTGAGAAAAACTTAATTCTTCATATCATCCAATATAATTACGAGTAAATTTATAATAAATAAAGGGTATAGAAAATCGGCCGAAAGTATGAGAATTAAAAAAAAAGGTATGAGAATAGTGTTTATCTTATCCACAAAACTTATTTTTTCAAAATTTAATACAAATCTGCACTATCAGTAATTGTTGTTTAATGCAGGGACATGTTATCTCTTGAGAAGTTATGTCCTTCAGATATGAGGAGGCTGAAATACTTTTTACAGTTTTTTATAGTTTTTCGTTATCGGTATAGTAATGGTATAATCCTTGTCAAAAGACATAACCCTAATACATGTTGGAAGTAGCATATTGTCTTAAGTAAAATATCAAGACTGTTCTGTTGATCCACTTTTAATTGTTCAGGTCTTTTTAATAAAAGTCAACGAGCTCTTTTAAACTGAGTGTCTTTCATTATCAGATGCTTTTTTATATTCTGCAATTCTTACTTTAGCAATCGCTTTTTAAAATGCTGAGCAAGATGAAAATGATCAAAGGCGATCTTGGCATTCTTGTAAAATTGTGTTGTTGGTATTCTGAGGCCTAACCATGCATCCATGCAGGCAAGTTTAATGTTTTCACACCATTTCGCCCTTTTTATTCCTAAAGAAGCCTTCCAGAGTCTCCTTTTTGCGTCCTTTGATGACATCTAACACTCTACGAACACCCGGAGCTGTCACTATGGTTGCATATACGTGTTCTTTCTTACGGGATATTTCATCAACACAAATCGTTTCAGGAAAAAATCCTTCCTGTTCTAATAGCTCATGAGATATACCCGTCTTATCCAATCTGTAAACAGTATGTTTTGATTTTCCAAACACACGAGCTAAGTCAATATAGGTCATCCGTTTGCAAAAAGCATAAATTCAGTGACTGAACCTGTTTGTCACACGACAATCAGGATCGAGCCATAAAATCTCTTCGTTTCCAATATAATCGCAAGAGCAATGTATTCAGTGTTTTGGCACACAAAGAAAACATCTTTTGACAAAAACTGATAAGTCTTCAACAACTTGATATCGTACATCTTTTGGTGTACCTAAAAAGGATTGTCCGCATTTCGGACAACTTGGAAACTTGTCGCCCATAAGACTAATGAAAATTTTCTTATTTTATATTGTTAATTTCTTGACAAAATAACCTGGTAATCCTGAAATTTCTGTTAACATAAAAATATCATCTTTTGTTTTTGAATTCTTTTGTCGTGAATAAAATTCATACAATTGATGGGGTTTTTATGCAATGAATTTTTAAAGTCCTCTATACCGTTTTATCCTACAAATACGGAAAGTGCCAACAAAAGTAAATACACCTAAATGTGTTTTGAATTTACAAGACAAAACAGATAAAACCTAGTTGTTTCTGAGAAATAAATATGGTCACAATCCGCATTATTGAAAAAAGATGAATAAGAAGCCCCCTTTGGGGGTTGGGGGCATATAGATTAATATTTTTGGGTAGAAGTCAACCTTGCAGGGCAGGGCGCAATTTAATTTAGCAGTATTCTAGTATTCTTCTATTACTAATTATTACAGTAAACTCATGATTAAAATTTGTGCTGGAAATTTCTGGACAGGTATTAAATAATAAACATAGATTCATAATATCTATGCCGTGATTTGTTGGAAACAGTTCCGGTTATGCCGTTTGCCCCCGTCTTTAGCAACGGGATAAATTGCTTAGGTACTAATATGTGAAAAAATAACTTCAATACATAATAAAATTAGTGATATGTTACTATGTTTTACAAGGAGGATTAAATGTTTGGTTTTAAATTTATCAAGTTTCAACCGACGGATTACGTACTGAGATATAAAAACGGAAAGATAGTCAAAGAGGGGTTGGGGCTCTCTTTTTTCTATTATGCCCCCAGAACATCGCTGGTGTCGGTTCCGATTGGAAGCGCCGAGGTGCCTTTTATATTTGAAGAAGTAACTACCGATTATCAGACGATAACCATTCAGGGAACCGTTACCTATAAAATAGCAGAGCCAAAAAAAATAGCCGAATACCTGAATTTCACTCTGGATAATACCGGCAGCTCTTATCTATCCGATGACCCGCAAAAATTACCACAGCGGATTATAAATGCTGTGCATGTTCTTACTAAAAAAGAGATGCAAAACCTGTCGTTAAGGGAAGCAATCAGATCATCGGAAGCTCTGGTCGACTCGGTTTATCAAGGGCTTGGCAAAAGTACCGAAATAACTTCATTGGGCATCAAGGTTCTTGGTATATCCATTTTGGCTATAAAGCCCAATAAAGAGACCGCGCGTGCCCTCGAGGCTGAAGCCCGCGAACAGATTCTAAAAGAGGCTGATGATGCTATCTATACTCGTCGTAATTCATCGGTAGAACAAGAACGCAAGATAAAAGAAAACGAACTGAATACCGAAATAGCGATAGAGAATAAAAAGCGTCAGATAAAAGAGACCCAGATGGAAGCCGAGAAATCGGTTCAGCAAAAAAAACATGAGTTGCAGCAGTCAGAGATGCTCTTTAGTATCCAGCAAGAGGATGAAAAAAAGAACCTTGTTTTAATTGCTGTACAAAACGCGCGCGCAGAGGCCGACGCGAGTGCGTATGCAATATCGGCGATGATGAAAGCTTTTGAAGGTGCAGATACCGGAGTAATACAGGCTCTTGCTTCGACCGGAATGAATCCTCAGCAGCTAATAGCATTAGCGTTTCAGGGTTTAGCTGAAAAAGCTGACAAAATAGGCCAGCTCAATATTTCACCAGAGCTTTTAAATGAAATACTGAAAAAAAGTGATCGAAAATAATCTTATCAATGGAACCTTTAAGTGAAAATAAGATTGTTATTATTACCCGGAAAACCAGGCTTGATGATTTGATTGCCCGTTTTAATTCGGTTTCGCAGGCAAAATTCTATGTTGAACATCTCGGTGCCGATTTTTCTGATTACGAGAAAGAGCATAGTGATTATATCCTTGCAGTAAGGCAGGCGTCCGAACTTCTTTCGGCAATCGGCCGGATACATGTTCTTGACAGGGAGTATCTTACCAATTATATATTTGGGCCTAATGATGTTGTGGTTGCCATCGGTCAGGATGGAATGGTTGCCAACACATTGAAATACTTGTCCGGCCAGTCGTTATTGGGGGTAAACCCGTCACCGGACAGGTGGGATGGCGTTTTGCTGCCGTTTTATGTGAAAGATTTACCGCTTGTTATACCGGAAGTTATACGAGGTCAAAGGGGACACAGAGAGGTAACAATTGCAGCGGCCAGATTAAACGATAATCAGGAGCTGCTTGCGGTTAATGATTTCTTTATCGGACAAAAGAGTCATGTCTCTTCTCGTTATCAGATAGAGTACGCGGGTTTCACCGAGGCTCATTCATCCAGTGGTATAATCGTATCTACAGGTCTAGGTTCCACCGGATGGTTCAAAAGTATTCTGACCGGAGCACAGGGTGTTGTCGGTAAAATTTCAGGTAATGATTTTACAATTGAATCAAACGACGATTTTTCATGGGATTCAGAATATCTCTATTATTCGGTCAGAGAGCCGTTTCCCAGTAATAATACCGGAACAGAACTTGTCTTTGGGAAAATTACAAAACAGCAGCCGTTAAAGATTACGTCACAGATGTCAGAAAACGGAGTTATATTCAGTGACGGTATCGAGAAAGATTTTCTGGAATTCAATTCTGGAATGGAAGCTGTAATAGGATTATCCGGAAAAAAAGGATTGCTGGTTGTTTAGATTTAATAATAGCAGCTCATATGAATCATCCCGAAAACAATACTTATGAAGCATTAAAGATTTTTGTGCCTCGTATGGAAAAGAAGGGATATCGTTTTGTACTGTTAAACGAGTTTCCCATTAAAAATAACAGATACTAATTAGCGACAATCTTTATTAATTTTTTTTAAAGTTCTCTATCAGGTTATAAATGATAAACATTACTACTGAAAAAGTTCCTATAAAAATGTGGCTTGATGAAATTGAAGATGGAGCAATGCAACAGGCAAAAAATCTTGCTGATTTGCCATTTGTATTTAAGTGGATTGCCTTAATGCCTGACTGTCATCAGGGGTATGGCATGCCTATCGGCGGTGTTCTGGCCGCAGATCAGTTTATAGTGCCTAACGCTGTTGGTGTAGATATAGGATGCGGAATGTGTGCCGTCAGGACATCCTTGAAAAATATTGATTCCGGTCAACTAAAGAAGATAATGAGTCTTGTCAGAGCCCGTATACCTCTTGGATTTAATCACCATATAAAGCCGCAAAAATGGCAGGGGTTCGATAATGCACCGGATATTCCGGTTATACGAATGCAGCTGCAAAGTGCACAGTATCAGTTGGGAACATTAGGCGGTGGGAACCACTTCATAGAGATTCAGAAAGGATCCGACGGCTTTATCTGGATTATGCTTCATTCCGGTTCCCGGAATTTTGGTCTGAAAATTGCTGCCGAGTATCACAAAAAAGCTCTGTATTATTGCGATCAAAATAATTATCAACTTGCAGATAATAATCTGGCATATCTTCCTGCGGCAACAGAAGAGGCCAAAGAGTATTTTGAAGCGATGAACTTTGCTCTGGAGTTTGCAAGGGAAAGCCGCCTGAAGATGCTTGAAGCGGTCAAAGATTTTTTCTTGTCAGTTTGCGTAAATGTATCTTTTGATGATACAATAAATATTCACCATAACTATGCTGCTTTGGAAAGTCATTATGGGTATGACGTTATTGTTCACAGAAAAGGGGCAACTTCCGCTCGAAAGGGGCAGATCGGAATAATTCCCGGTTCCCAGGGAACCAGAAGCTATATAGTGACAGGCAAGGGTAATCCGGAGTCATTTATGTCCTGTTCTCATGGCGCGGGTCGTAAAATCGGGCGTAAAGAGGCTCAGCGCAGGCTCGATTTGAAACATGAAAAAAAAATTCTTGATGATCAGGGAATTATACACTCAATAAGAACAGTCAAAGATCTCGACGAAGCGTCGGGTGCATACAAGGATATTGATACAGTAATGAGAAACCAGCAGGATCTGGTTCATATTGCTGTCAGCCTTGAACCACTTGCTGTGATAAAGGGATAGATTCTAAATCGCTACAGATTTATTCATACTCAAATTCAATTATGAATTTTGTTCCGTTTTGACTTTCGATAGTATAGGTGCCGCCAAGCTGTTCTGTAAGCATATTTATAATGGTCAGGCCGAATCCCGGAGTATCGTTTAACCTTCTCCTTTCAGTAATACCGACTCCGTTATCCTGAACAATAATTGAAACTACGTTTCCAGTTTTTGAAATTTCTATCAAAACATGATTACCGCTGTTTTTTTTGAAGGCATATTTAAAAATGTTTGTCATTAACTCGTTAATTATTATTCCAACAGGTATTGCGGTTTTTGAGTTCAGTTCAAAATCACTTATCATTTTCAATTTTTATTGTTTGTTTATACGAATATATTGATTCAAGGGACTCTACAAGACTTTCGATATAATTTTTTATTGAAACGCTTTTATAACCTTTACCGATTAATAATTTTTCATAAAGTGTGCGTATGCTTCTTACACGGGATATGGCTTCGTTTAAAGCGTCTTTGACATTATCATTACCAGTTGAATCTGCCTGCAAAGAAAGCAGTCCTTCAACTTGAGTAATGCTGTTTTTAATTCTGTGGTGAACTTCTTTGAGAAGTGTTTCTTTAGCGGATAACTGACGTTTGATTTCGTCTTCGGCTTTTTTCCGTTCAATAATTTCACCAATAAGCCTGGACATAAAGACACATCGCTTTTTACCCAGCTCAATTATAAAATCCGGTCTTACCTTGTAGTTATCAGCTCTATTCTTAATATCTTCAAAACAAACATTGTATTTTTCTGATAAATCTTTTAGTGTGTTATAATCTTTTGGCGGATTCCCATATCCAATTGAGACAACTCCGGCAACTTTATCATGGGTCATTATTGGAACCGCGTACAGGTTAATCCCTCCCGCACAGTTGATATCTACCGGTTTTCCGGATTCTAATGCTTTCAACGAGGTGTCTCGCCAGCAGCTGTCATGACAGAGCCATTTTCCGCTATTAAGGGCTTCCTTGATATTATTTGTGCCACACAGGTTAAAAGACGCGGAATCCATAAATCTGCACCATCCGGATTCAAACAAACCATAAGCATAATCACCGTTTGATTCGTAAACAGCGATAGAGGTATCAAGCAGCGACATCACGTCTTTCGCCATTTGTTCAAGATTTTCTATGCCAACACTATCAAGAATTAGCCGGTTGGTGTTGTATTTGGTAATATCTCCGTAAGGCTGGGCTGACTTTTGGGAAGTATGTTGTTCTGATTTTTCTTTAATCCACTCGTATTCGCTCTTTTTAAATTGAGCTTGTTTGTTTTCAGTAATATCCCGCACCCATTCCATAAACATTGTGACTTTATTATTTTCATCCAGAAGTGGAATTGCGTGAATCTCAAACCATCTGCCATTGGGTAGTTGCGTATCTTTTCGTATCATTTTACCAGTCTTTATAACCGAAGAGGCTAAACAGTCGGGGCAAATATCATCCAGGCCGCGATAGGTCTTATGGCATTTGGTGCCGGTCAGTCGCTGGTTTTCGGGCACATCCGCTATCCCTCTCCAGTTGCTGTAAAGGATGTTCATATCCGCGTCCTGAATGGATATCATATCGGGCACAAGCTTAAGCATCGCCTTAAAACGGTTATCACTTTGCGATATAAGTTTTTCATGCGCTACAAGTTCATTTTGCGATCTTATCAGCTGTTCATTGGTGGCTTCTAGCTCCTCAAGTGTTGCGTGCAGTTCTTCGTTTGTCTGATCAAGTTCGCTGTTTTTTTCTTTTAACTCTAGCTCAGCCTGCTTGCGTTTTGTAATGTCATCGAAGGTGGCATAAACCTGAAATGGTCTTTCTTCTCCGGGATTAAAAAGAGGAGTCGCAGTGATTGTTAGCCAGACATACCGATTCTGCTCTGGTATAAACACGGCTCGATCTACCGGACCGGACTTTTTGCCTGTTCGTAGCGAAATAATTTCGGGATGATCCGAACCGGGGACATCCTTCCCATGTTCATCAATCATTTTCCATCGTGGATCCATTGACGTCTTTCCGTTCATCTGGTCTATTGTTAAGCCAAGAATTTTCTCTGCTGCAGCATTTGCCGAAATTATAGTGCCGTTAGAAGAGTGGTATACAACTCCGGGAGACATTGTCTCGAAAAGCTGGCGGTGTCTGTTTTCGCTTCTGATTACTTCTTGTTTGGTTGCAAACAGATTCAAGGCCATTTTGATCGAAACATCAAGTACAGCAATTCCGGAGTCCTTAATAACATAACCGTAAGATGTAATTCTTGATGTCTTTTGTACAAGCTCCGGTTCTGTATGTGAGGAGACGAAGATTAATGGAATCTCTTTATGCTTTAATATTAGTTGCGCGGCTTCGGTGCCATCCATACCTGATCCAAGATCAATATCCATAAGTATCAGGTCAAAGCCGGACTTCGGATCAAGAGCAACTTTTACTGCTTCATTCGCGTTGTAAACGTGATGAACCCTGTAACCATGGCTTTCCAGACTTTTCTTCTGTTGAATTGCAATCAGAGCCTCGTCCTCGACAAGTAGAAGCTCTTTTTCACTGTTTTTCATTTATAAAACACCAGTTAAAAAAGTTGTTATGCCTGCCGGCAGTTGGACATCACTTTTTGTTTTGTTGTTTAAGTATAGCATTAATATCTCTTGGAATCCGTCTTTACAGTCTGAATGCAATGTTTATGATCGCACCTTCTTTGCTCATTTTACAGAGCTAATGTGTCGCAACTGGGCCTCCAGTTTATCCAGATAGCTAAGCTGTACCGCTTCGTTTCTATAAAAATCAAAACCGTGATTTTTAAGCATTATTTTATATTTGATTATGCCGTTATATTTATCAGAAACAGTTTTATATATATGTCTGATGTTTGCGAAAGGTATAAACAGAAAGCTTCCGGCTATTGCAGGATCTTTGGCTGTCTTAACGGTATTGCTGCCATGAGTAACTACTGCAAGTTCTTTGCCATTTGTAACGTGAAGGGTTCCCGCTATTTTTGGTTTCAAAAGTATTTTAAATAAAAACCGGTGAAGTTTATATGCAGCGTATCGTATGTCTATATCGTCATGATAACCGATTATTTTGAAGTCTCCGTTTTCCTTTATAAGCTCGTTATAAATATTTTTGAAGAACAGACTTGTATCTGTACTAATGGTGCTGTATTGGCCGATATCAATCGGTGCATGATCTTTAGTAATGTTGTCCCGGACCAGTTTTGACAACTTGCCAATGATCTCCATGGACGAGGCATTGAATATTATTTCAAACAAAGAGTTGTCGGTATATAATCTGAACCTTCCCTCGAGTAAATTGAATTTGTACTCGACAGCCTCAATTCTTTCATAGGGAATCTTCTCCGAGCTGACTTTATCGCCCTGTTTACTGATGATTTGGAAGTAATCAGTATGAACTCCCAACACCCTGTTATACATGTCCATACCTGGTTTGAGCTTTCGCCTTTCAATATTAACAGGTATTTTTATAAGCATTTCGTAGTTGCCGGCTTTATCAGTGTATTTTTTTAAAGCACGGGGCAGTGGATGTTCATCATCAATTTCATAGATCCATGGCCCAAAAGCATTATACTCATTATCAGTCTCTTTCATTTTTTTCTCCAAAATACGGGATAATTAATTGGGTAGGAGTCATGAAAACCTTATGGATTAGAAAAAATAGATGAGTTAATCCCTAAAATATTATATAACAAATATAGTCTTGTTTTTAATTAAATCAAATTAAGTTTTAACAATTTTTGATAATTAGAATACAATAAAGAATATTTGGTAATCACGTCGTTTGCTTGTTGACATGATATCGGCGATTATAGTATCAGAAATTCCCGGCTTTTAGTATTTATAATCTTTACGTGTGAAATAAGATTATAAACGGCTTAATTTATGTTTCAAAGAAACTGTAGAGTCAGTTTTTTGAAATATAGCTTGTTGTCGGTCCGGGGAATAATTAGTAATCAGGGATTACATAAGGAAAATGTCTTAAAATGTCTTTAAAAGAGAGATATGGATAAAATATCATGAACAGGGAAAATATTGATTTCAGAATAGCGTCAAGGTTTGATCTTGAGCGAATTGTTCAGATAACCAATCAGGCGATATTAAAAAAGAATCTTACTGCATATATAAGGCCGTTATCTGTTCAGGATCGATGTACCTGGTTTGAAGAGCACAAGTCTGATAATTACCCGATATTTATTGCCGAGAGTGATAATCAGATTGTAGGCTGGATAAGTTTAAGTCCTTACCGAGGTGGTAGAGAAGGGCTGTTGAAAACTGTAGAAGTCAGCTATTTTGTTGATAATGATTTTCAACAACGTGGTGTTGGAAGTAAAATGTTGAAAAAAATTCTTGAGAGAGCTAAGAATCTTGAATATGAAACTGTTGTTGCAATCATCTTTGAGACTAATTTAGGTAGTAAGAAATTATTGCAAAAAAACGGATTCGAAAGATGGGGCTTATTGCCGGATGTTGCTCAAATTGACGGTAAAACGTTCTCTCATGGTTACTATGGTCTAAAACTGTAGAGAACTATTCAAACACAGCATTGTTTCAGGCGTACTGTTTTAGCTGGTAAAGACTGGTGTCCGTTTTTCCATTATATGAATTTTCAGATGATGTAGACGATGTTGCTATTTCTTTATCGTAGATTTATCAAAAAGTCCGTTTCGTATAAAGTAAATGACCTGTTTGATTACATCCTTATCGCTCATAATAAAAGTATGTGTGTTGTGAACAACGATGAAATCTTTCATGCCCGCAAGCTTTGCTCTCTCAATCGAGACTTTACCGTCATCATCTCCCGGAATCAGTAGTGAAAGAATCGGGTTTATCGATCTATCGCCGGTAATAATTCCTACTTCGTAATCAGGAGAGCCAATCTGGTTGGGAATACTTTTGCTGCCTGTGCCCAACTGTTGTCCGGCAGGTCCGTTCAGCCAGTTGAACGGGGGAAAACTCTTCAATTTGTCAACAGTTTCACTACCCCGGTTGGGTGGACTTAACATTACAACACGGCCAAGATTTTTAATTCTGTTTTTATCAAGATAATAACGCACAAGAATGCCGCCCATGGAGTGTGTAACAAAGTGTATTTTCCCCGGTTTAAATTTCACGCATTCGTTAATTGCATTGCTTATCGTCTCTTCCGAGAGCGGCTGTATCTCTTTTGATCGCGAAGGGTAGCCCTTGTTGATAACGTGGTAGCCTTCATTTATCAACGCTTGTTCCATTTTATTCATTGAACTTTCGGTACGCGCAAGTCCGTGAAGAAGTATTACGCAGTGTTTATTGTTCTTATTACCATGATTACTGCTCTTTTCGCCATGATTAACGGTGATAAAAACAAACAGTGTGGCTGGTATAATCAGAAAACTTGTTGCTCTTTTTTTCATAATAGTATTTCATTTATAATGCTGAAAGATTTTTTATTAATTGTCCGGGTTTGATTGAGGCGGGACAATTATTATGATTACTGATTTTATCATTATTCGTGGATAAATTGCAATAACAAAAAAATAGTTGTGAGCATCATCCATGCCGATTCCTGATCTCCGATATATATCGTTTGCCTGTAGAAAAATGTCCCGGGGGATTACATTAAGTACAAATTCAGCAGTTAGTATATAAACAGTTTGGTAGTGTTTCAAACGAATTTGAGGCAAATTTATTTTAAATTAAAACGGTGTTTTCAAATAGTATACAGCTTTATACGAATATCCAGGTCACTGTATATGAAATATACACAGTCCCGCGATTATGTATCACGGGACTGTGTATGAAAAATAAAAAATGTTGATTGCAGGCAGCAGATCTAATGATATAGATTATCTTAACCGGTTTCCCTACCGCAGTTCTTTAGCAAGTTGGGTCTTGACAGAATTCTGTATAACCCGACTACTCTTTTATGTAATCATAGCCTGTACTCAAGTCAAAGTCGAAGTAAACAGTCAGGGTGTCGCCAACAAGTACATATGGGTTTATACATTCGTAATAGGAGCAGTCAGGATCGTCAGACATTTCTGTTATTATCTGTCTTAAATAACCCGATTCAGTTCCGGATGCCTCCCAGGTGCCGGATCCTGTTGTTCCTCCGTGTGAATATGAAAAAGTGCCATCACTGTTAAAAGTGACATCACTGTCTGTTATTGACCAAGATCCGACCAGATCAGACAAAACAGAAAAATCTGTTTTTATCAGTGAAAATTTCATGCCGTCTTTGTCAATTGCCATTGTGTCGTCGTCGATGGTAAATTCAGGGTTGAGTGTTTCCACTTCATCAGGAATTTCATACCAGCCTGTACCTGTAAAAGTAATGCCTTCCTCCGGATCTCTATCAAGCCACATATGGGTAGAAGTCAGCTGGAAAGCATCCACATCAACCGTATAATCAGATTTCATTCCGGATACCTGATTTGCTTCGTTGTCATAAAAAATTATGGTAGAATCATCAGCTGTCACTTCCATTAAAATGGCTTTTGCCATTACTGTTTCCGGAGAAGGAGCCTCTATCTCCTCGTCAAGAACAGCCATCCATTTTCCTTTTGGATTAACATCATTGCTATCATTGTCATCATCATCTCCATCACAAGCTGTAATGATAAAAAGCAGGAAAGAAGTCAATATGATTGTTAAAAAGATGAGAATTGATTTTGAAAATTTTTTCATGTGAGTCCTCCGTAAAAATATTTTGGTTATACTGCAACATGGAAGACAAGCAAGTTGAAGAACGGTATTGTAAAGCGGTGAAATAAAGATGGGTTAACAGTAAACCTGTTACGCTTATTCTCAAACATTTTTGACGATGTGTCAAGGGTTATTAAAGAAAAAATAAAGGCTGCCGATATTAATCCGTTTGGATTATTGTTGCGAAAACACTGGCTAAGTAACCGATTATGTTTTCGCAACATGATGCTTGTTTTGTGTTAACGCTTGTCGTCGATGTAGGTTACTACACCTGCAAGCTGCCGCTCCCAGTAGCCTGCAAATTCGGCTTCAGTTACGGTTTTACCTGTGCTTGGGGAGTGAATAAATGTGGTACTGCTGATTATCATGCCTACATGTGAGACAGGTGAATAAAAGGCTACTATGTCGGCCAGCTTTGCTCCATCCATACCCACGTTTTCTCCATTGCTATACATATCCCGGCTTGTGCGTGGAAGAGTCGTAAAACCGTATTCACCATATACGTAGTAAATCAATCCGGAACAGTCAAATCCGGATGGAGAGGCTCCACCGTATACATAAGGTGTTCCTATCTGTTCCCGGGCAAGTAGTATAAGGTCGTCACGTAAGACGGATGATTCAAGATCGGTATCGATGACGCTTGACCACTCTTCTCCTTCTTCGCTTTCACCGGGATTACCAGAATTGTCATCGGATTCGCCACTTAAAATATCATCAACAATTTCGCATCCGGATACAAATATGGCAAAAACGACAGTTATAATTATGATTATTCTTTTTAACATTGGTATTACCTCACCATATCTGCAATTTGTGTGTTTCCGTCAGAAACAGCATAGTCATAGGGGCGTTTGCCGCTGATATCTTTTATCTGTTTGTTGGCTCCTTTTGCGATCAGGTATTGTGCAATATCCGCCCTGTTTTTTGATACTGCGTAAAATAGGGCGGTCCATCCTTCATTATCCTGTCGATTTATATCCGCTCCGTTTTCAATTAAGATTTTAACTGACTCAAAATCACCGTCATAACAGGCATACATAAGAGCTGTCTTGTTAAACCGGTTTGGAATGTCGGGGCTTTTACCGGCTTTAAGCATTTTTGATAATGTGGTATGGTCACCGGAACGAGCCGTATCAATAATAGAATTTTGAGCTGCTATACCCAAATAAAAGCAGAAAATAATTGTTAAAAGCGCTATCTTTTTCATGGTTGCTCCTTTTGTCTTTAATTGAGAAACAAATAATGTTATTTTAACATAATCTGTGAGTCTTAATGTTTCTTATCTGTTAATACCTTTAGTAATTATCGGTGGTTATGGTTACACTCAAAGGTAAAAAAATACCCCTGATTAATGGTAAATATGTCTAGTAAAACAAGCAATTGTCTATATAAATTGGTTAATATTTTTTAAACTGGCATAGTTATATCGCTAAAGGTAATCAAAGTATTGTTTATGATTACGGTTTTGATACAAATGCATAAAACTGTTAACAAACGTTATTAGCATTATGTGTTGACAACAATTTCAACGTAAATATTGTATTAGATAAATGTTGCATTTTATTCCGGAGTTAATATGTCCATTTCTCAACGCAAACAGCAGTTTATTAAAAAAATAGTCGAACTCTATTCGAATAGTGGTCTGCCTATACACTATACGAGTCTGGCACAGGAAATTGGTGTAAGCAAGTGGTCTTCTTATGAGATGCTCATAGAACTTGAAAAACTTGGATTTATCGAACGACAGTATCAGAATAACCGTAACAAGAGTGGCCGTTCAAGAACCATATTCTCTCCTACCGAAAAGGCTTTGACCCTATTTGAAACGCTTTCCGGCGGGCAGGATATGCCGGTTGATGAGAAAGTATGGAATAACAAGATGTCTCTTTTAAAAAGAGAACTTGATGAGTTAAAAGCTCTTCCTGTGGGTCAATCCATAAACAGTGTAATAGGAAAGATAGAGACAGAAGAGGTTAAACTTTTTAAAATAGCCTACATGTTTTTTATCTATCTGATAATCGCTTTCAAAAGCGGTACCTGTATTAGTAAAGAAATTATCGAAATTATTCGGTCTGTCAGTTCGCCTGTTTCACAATATATGATGTTATCAGGAGCTACGCTGGAAAATCTGTTGGAAAACAATATTGTAGATTCTCCAGAGGTAATGCTGCCTCTTGTAAAGCGCTCGATAAACAATATATCTTCGATTCCCTCAGCTGATTTAAAAAAACTTATCGAATTTTTTCTGAATATTATTTGAAAATATTACTTCAAGAAGTATTTTATTTGAGCCTGGCAAGACATTGCCTGTAAAATGTCTCGGCATCTATTTCTCTTCCGCTTTTATATATTATCAAATAGGGCTTGCCCGAAAGTAGAGAGCGGGAAGCAAGTTTTTCGATAAAGTCATTTACGGTTTTGATCCGTGTCCCTGCTTTTTCTCTCTTCATTTTAAGATGGTTACCCGCGGCTATGGAATCGTACGATTTCCCGTTACGAACAAACTGCGCATCCTTGAGGTTGATTACGCATTGAATAAGATAGTTGATCTTCTGTTCCTCACTCATATCATTTTTTGCGGCTTCTTCTGCAATTGTGGATGTTGTCAGAAACAGCATCAGTATTAATATGTTTTTCACTATTGATTCTCCTTTTGGCTTTGAACTGTGATATTGACATCTCAGCAAAAAAATAAGCTTTAAACTGGATTTAACTACTTTATAGTGATAGCCTCTTATGATGTTTTTTCGAAGTTCCCTTATGTTTAAATTATTGGAAAAAGGATACTATTTTCGTAAAAAAATGCAATAAAAATTGTTTATTTTCGTTATAAATAGCAAAGGGCAATAAAATTGTGTTACATATTATTATCTCACTGTTTGTGTGGTTTTAACCGCAATGATTAAGAGGACGAATTTAACGGGAAATTCTGAAATATATGAATATTGCAAAAGATAAAATTGGCGGGTTTTTTAAACAGGAATACAAACGGATGAAAAGTTTTGTTCAATCTTATATCAGTGATTGTGTGGATAGTGAGAGCGATGATATTATACAGGATGTAATGATCAAACTGAGTTCGCTTGCGGATGTTACGGTTCCGCTGGATAATCTTTCATCATATGTTTACCGGGCTCTAAAAAACCGAATCATAGATATATACCGTTCAGATAATAAAAACAAATCTGTGCCAATTGAAAGTAATAACGTAGAAGTAATTTCATTATCGGATGATTCGCTTGATGTCTCTCAAATTTTTGAAGAAAGTCAGCTGAGAGAGAATCTGATTGCGGCATTAGGCCGGCTTTCGGAGGCTGAACGCACTCTGATTATCATGACGGAATACGAAGGGAAAACTGTTAGGTATATAAGTGAAAAAACAAATGAGCCTGTTGGAACTCTCCTGGCCAGGAAATCTCGGGCGGCTAACAAACTCCGCTATTACATGAAACAGTACATATAAAAAAATACTATATATGGAGAAATGCAATGAATCATTTTTGGAAAACAAAAGATGGAAAACCAAAGGTCTTACATATCATCGCTGGTGTTTTCGGCGGTATATTTGTTGCTTGTATTTTTGCATTTGTGTTTTCATTTGCCGTGCAATATCTTTGGAACTGGCTGTTAACTGATCTGTTCGGGCTATCCAGAATTGACCTTTATCAGTCGTTCGGATTAGTAATTCTTGCCAAAATACTCTTTGGAGGTTTTGGGCATGGTCATCACCATAAGCCGTACGGCGACCAGGATAGTCAGCAAACCGTAGCGGTAACCAACTGTTGTGGTGAGTGCAGTTGCTATGATGATGTTAAGGATAATTGGGTCAGTTACAGCGATTTTTGGCAGGAAGAAGGGCGTGTTGCCTGGGAAAACTTCAAAAGAAAAAAAGATCCTGGAAACAAGCAAAATAAAGAGGCCGAATCTTGATGTTCGGCCTTATGAATACAGACAATTGTGATCCTAAGCTTGTTCAGATATTATTTCATCAGGAATAATCTCTTGTAAGAGCGCACTACTGTCTTCAATAATGATTCGTAGGGTTGTTTCATCACTGTAATCGGCAAGGTCAATTCTGCCCGGTAGAGGTTTTTGTTTAAAACGAAAACGCCCCGGGCCGAATACCAACGGACCGTTTTCATCCGCTTTACATAACGCCCAACCCTTTAGTGTTCTGCTTAACATAAGGTCGCTATGGGTCAGCTCGCCTCGGGCGGGATTTAGTTCAGATAATATTGTATGCGGATTAAGACAGAGCACTGGCAATTCCTTGATCTGCATATAGTGCAAAGGGTTTACCAGATTCAATACTTTGTACATAAAGCCTCCCGCCTTAGATTTGTTCATATAAAAAGTTGCTGATTATAAGATACATAAACTGAATGATTTATGTATCTTATAAATTTTATTATTGTCTCTCGGCAATAGGTACATATTGCTGCTTGGGTTGTACACATTTGTATGCTGGACGAATAATTCGTCCACCTGAAATAATCTCTTCAATGCGGTGCGCGCACCATCCCGATATTCTTGACATCGCAAAAAGCGGCGTATATATATCATCAGGTATATCCAGCATCTGATATACAAATCCCGAATACATATCAACGTTTGCAGCAATGATTTTATCATTCTGTTTTATCTCGTGAAATAATCCGGGAGTGAGCTTTTCAATGTTATAATAGAGATTAAGCTCTTCTTCGTGGCCTTTTTCGACTGCAAGAAGTTGCGCTTTCTCCTTTAACAGTATTGCTCTTGGATCGCTATAAGTATAAATTGCATGCCCCATACCGTAAATAAGACCGTTACCGTCAAAAGCTTCTTTCCTGATTATTTTTGCCAGATAGTCCTCAAGTTCCGTTTCGTTTGACCAGTTTTTAACGTTGGCCTTGATATTGTCAACCATCTGAAGCACCTTAATGTTGGCGCCACCGTGCTTGTAACCCTTTAATGAACCTATCCCGGCAGCAATAGCCGAGTAGGTATCGGTATCAGATGAAGTTATGGCGCGTACTGTAAAGGCGGAGTTATTACCTCCACCGTGTTCAGCGTGAAGAACGAGGGCAAGATCAAGTATTTCAGCCTCAAGCTTGGTGTAGTTGCCATCAGAACGCAACAGTGACAAAAAGACTTCAGCCGTGCTTAAATCTTCGGGAATGTGACGCAGGTGAAGAGTCCCATTGTCATAGTAGTGGTGTTTTGTGTGATAAGCATACGCGGTCAGCACAGGAAATCGTGAAATAAGCATAATGCTCTGTTTGATAACATTTTTAAGATTCCGGTCTTCAGCTTCATCATCGTAAGAATATAGAGAAAGTACGGTTCTCGCAAGTTTGTTCATGATATTAGGGCTTGGAGCCTTTAATATCATGTCTTCCGTAAAGTTTTCGGGTAGTCCACGGTAGCTATTAAGAAGATCTTTAAATTCTTTGTGCTGTTTGTCATTCGGAAGATCTCCGAAAAGAAGAAGATAGCAGGTTTCCTCGAATCCATAGCGGCTATCTGCTTGGAATCCTGCTACAATATCACGTAAATCAATACCACGGTACATCAACCGTCCTTCAACCGGCGTTTTTTCACTTTCATCCATTACATATCCGTGAACTTCGCCTATTTGTGTCAAGCCGGCAAGAACTCCTGTGCCGTCAGGATTGCGAAGTCCCCGCTTGGGGCGGTATTTGAGGTTAAGGTCTGGATTGATACTGTTTCTGTTCAGAGTTCTCTGTTCGAGGTCGCTGAAGAAATCGTCTGTTTTTTTACTCATGGCGTTTCTCCTGGATTTATATTTTATATTCATCGAAAATTTTGGTCAAATATTCCCGTTTTCAGGGCACCGGCTTCCGCTGGTAACTGTACACGCAGACAAAAAAAAAGAGGAATTACAGGAATAGGGAATCCGGATTTAAAAAAACGAAAGGTATGTACAATAAAATCATAGAGGGGTTTTTTTGACTACTAGTTTTTGTAATGGTTAGCCGTAATATGAAAAAAAATGCTAATATTCCATGATTTGAGCTTTTTTCTTTGATTTCTGGCATCATAAGCGTTTTTATGACAAAATTATCAAAATATAGCAATATGTGAGGATTATATGCTTTATGGTTCTATTCTTAATACAATTGGCAACACACCCTGTGTTAAGCTAAACAGACTTAATCCTTATCCTGATGTGCAGATGTACGCAAAGCTTGAAGGTTTTAACCCAACGGGAAGTATAAAAGATAGAATTGCTTTGAAAATGGTTGAACAGGCCGAAAAAGAGGGCGCCCTTAATCATGAAAAAATTATTATTGAACCAACCAGCGGTAATACCGGAATCGGGCTTGCCATGATTGGAACCGTTAAAGGGTATCAGGTGCATATTGTCATGAGTGAAGCTGTTTCTATCGAAAGAAGACGCATGATAGAAGCCTTTGGGGCAAAGGTAATTTTGACTGATTCGTCAAAAGGAACTGATGGTGCCATCTGTGAGGCTCACCGTATTGTTCAGTCTGATCCCGACAGATATTTTATGCCTAATCAGTTTTCAAATCATTACAATAAGATGGCGCATTACAAGACAACAGCTGTAGAGATATGGAATGATACCGGGGGCAAAGTGACTCATTTTGTATCTTCTCTTGGCACATCGGGTACTCTTATGGGGGTAGGTAAAGGTCTAAAAGAGAAAAATCCGGACATTAAAATAGTTGAAGCGCATCCCGAAAAAGGGCATTATATACAGGGGTTGAAAAACATGGAGGAGGCCATAGTTCCAGAGATCTATGATCCATCTATGGTTGATTGTTCGGTAATGGTTAGAACAGATGTGGCTTTCGCCGCGGCAAGACAGATAGTTTTGAAAGAGGGAATCTTTGCGGGCATGAGTTCCGGTGCCGCTCTATACGCGGCCCTGGAAGTAGCACATAAAATACAGGAAGGTGTTGTCGTTATGATCTTTCCCGACAGGGGTGAAAAATATTTGAGCACAGATCTTTTTTTAAATAGCGGTAAGAATAATGAGTAAAGATGGATATTGTTTGGTTCTAGGTGGTGGGGGCGCGAAAGGAGTTTATCACGCTGGAGTCTGGCAGGCCTTGCGTGAGCTGCGTGTGCCTGTAAGCGCGGTAGTGGGAAATTCTGTTGGTGCACTCGTGGCAGGTTTTATAGCGCAAAAGAATATTAAGGGACTTGATTCCGTTATGGAAAACCTTGGTTTAACAGATTTGGTCTCTATCCCCGAGAAGCTTGTAATTGATGGAGAATTTAAACTTACCAGATCCAACTTTAAGGAATTTATCAGTTTTAGAAAACAAATATTTGAAAAAAAGGGACTTGATACTTCGCCGCTGAAAAAAATTCTTAATAATCATCTTGATGAATTCAAACTGCGCTCCTTGGGAATTGACCTTGGTGTTGTCACATATTCACTTTCCAGTTTTAAGCCGATAGAGATATTTATTGACCAGATGCCTGAAGGAACAGTTCTGGATTATCTTTTGGCAAGTGCGACTCTTCCCGGCTTTTCCGCTACAGAAATTAACGAAAAAAAATATATCGACGGTGGCGTTCATGACAACATCCCATTCGCGATGGCAAAGAATAGAGGTTATAAGCGAATTATTGTTTCGGATATTTCAGGATTGGGTATCAAGCGAAGACCTGAAATAGCAGGGGTAACTACAGTTTATATAAAGAATTCCATCGATATGGGTGGTGTGCTGGATTTTAACAGGAGTTTTTTGAAACAGTATCGCTATCTGGGATATCTTGATACTCTAAAAGCTTTTGGAAAATTGTACGGACATTCCTACTTCATTGAGCCTGATAACGGGATCGTAATTAAAATAGAAAAAAAACTGGAAACTGCTGCTGTGAAAAAAATGGTAAATTCTTTGCTTGGTAAAAAGGCCGATAAAAATCAGCAACCTGACATGTCGGTACGGCAGCTTTTGCCTCAGAAGATGCGATGCAGTAAAGATTTAGTCTATAGTCTTGCCGATTGTGCCGCTTCGGCTCTTATTATTGAAAGGGTCAAGTTGTACCGCTTTGAAGATCTGATTAAGGAAATTGAATTAAAGGCAGCAAACGTTGATTTTAGAATTAAAAAATTGAAGAAAGCCATAACAGGCAGAGAACTGCGATCATTGATTCGTCAGATTAAAAAAATATCAAAACAGGGTATAGGCTTGAGCGATATACAAAATTGTCCATGGTTTTATTACCGTATTGTTTCAGATATTGTACCCGAGCCTCTTAGACCAGTGTTGTTTTCATCAATTACAGCATTGTATCCGGAGACTGCATCGTCTGTTCTGTTTTTGAAGATTATTAAAAATGTTAATTTGAGTAGAGACAATTAATAGGGAACTTCGAAAAATTACCATGTTTCAGAGGGCAACATGGTTTAAGTGCCTATTCTAAAGGAATTTTTCGCAAGTTCCTTGTTGA
>JAFGRW010000064.1 GCA_016934935.1 Spirochaetota bacterium
CTTATCCTTAACTGTAGCCTGATGTGATTTCTGTTCGTCAGACCGGAGATTTGCCTACACCTTCCTTCAGATTCCACCTCGCGATGGTCACCCTTGGTGTTCAGCTATATCTTTCCCACTACCAGGGCAGACTCGGGACTTTAAACCGTTAGATTGCGCCCATGCTGGGTGCCCTAATAGGATGCTCTCATACTATTAGGGCATCTTAACAAACTACTGATTAAAATCACTGCCCCACAGATTATAAAAGCTCACCGGATATGGATAGTTATCATTTATTGCTGAATTCATCATCCAATCCGCGGAGGCGGGTGTAAAACTCCAACCATCATAAAAATATGAATTGTGCATATTCTCAGTAGTTAAACCTGTAATACCGGTCGGAGATCCAGAACCCGCAGCTTGGTTCCGTCCAGTCTCATCCGTATCCCAGTAGCAACTTTCAAATACGCCAGAACCATGAAAACCAATAAATCCACCTTTAAAAGCAGTAGAGTTTGAGGAACTAACCGATCCAGCAACATAAGCTTGCGAAATTTTCAAATTATTATTATTAATTACGCCTGCAAAACCGCCTCCCGATACCATTCCTTGTACTTCGGTACGCGAATACGCCCGTGTAATTGTTGAATCGCTTGCACATTTTTCCACGATACCAGCGAATCCTCCCGCATTACCATTTGAACTATTTAATCCAACCAGCTTTCCGTAAGTTGCAGTATCGGTAAACGTAATTTTTAGAGGATCTGAACCTCCCTCTCTTATATTACCCACAAAGCCCCCAACATTACCTTCACCACTAATATTAGCATTACTGTAACAGTTCGCAACTGTTAAATGGGTGTTAGCTCCTCCATTAGTTACAAAACCAAGAAAGCCCCCAACATTATTGTTTCCTTCAATATGGTCGCCTATTACACGCGAATTTTCTATAGTAACTGTAGCTCCTTTTATATTACCGATAAACCCGCCGACATTATTTTTATCCGATGCGGTAACCGCACCTGTAAAAGATGAGCCGCTAATATTACAACTTGTGGTATTGGTAACATGTCCGGCAAAACCACCTATACCATTATCAATTTCTGCACCTACTGACATTTGATATTCTACATCAGCGCGAACCGTGGCGTTTTTAATTGATGCATCAACTGCACTTAACTCATCACCGATAGATCCGGTAAACCCGCCTACAAAGGCCGCTCCTTTAACAGTGCCAGCTCTAACACTTGTTTTGTTCGCATCACTGCCTATATGGCCCAGATTTTGGCCAACAAAGCCTCCGATATTTGAAACACCGGTGACTGTATTGAGATTCACATCAAAGGCTCCCCCCGAAGCAATGATATTTTTGTTAATACCGGCAAACCCACCTACATAATTTGTACCAATAACTGAACTGTTTGAACCGGTTACCGAACAGTTACCATTAATGAATGCTTCATTTATACCGACAAAACCACCAACATAATCACCCGTAGCTTTAACCTGCTTCCCGTTTTTTATTGTAACGGAACAATCGTTTATAGCACCACTACTTAGATTTATACCAACCAGCCCACCAGTCCCCTCATCACTAACAACATTAATCGAAACAACACTTCTTGAACTCATAATATTATTATTATTTTGCCCAACTAAACCACCAATTGGGTAACCATTATTATATGTACCTTCAATAACAACATCACTTTCACTATTTTCTATAATACCACCAGCAGAGTTATACCCCGTAATTCCGCCTATAGAGGCTTTTCCATTAACAGAAATTTCGCCACTCACATCACAGTTCTTAATTAATGCCTTATGGCAATACCCCGCGATTGCTCCGGCATATTCCATTGTAAGTGTATTTGATGCAGCAATTTGAAATCCCGTTAGTACAACATCAGTAACTCTTGTTTCAGCAATTCCATTACCAACATAACCGAAGAGTCCCTTTTCTGTATAATTAGCGGTAATCTTCATATTCTCTATAACATGACCATTTCCGTTAAAGGTTCCGGTAAAAGGATTTAAATCATCACAAATTGGAACCCATGGGGTATAGGCTCCGGCAAGATCGATATCTTCGACAACCAGATAATCGGCAGAAATATTATCTCTTACCGCGTTCAGTTCCTGAGCATTATGTATTAATATATAATCCTTTTCAACGCTATCCGGAATGGCTGATACTCTTACCTCTGGTCCCAGATTACCGACATCATCCTGTACTCTTAATAAAAAGGCGTATGTAGTACCATTTGTAAGCCCGTCAATGGTTACCTGTTGTACACCAGGTGCCACGCTTGTTTCCAACGAATCGTCAGACTCGTTATATATGTTAATAGTTGTAAAATTATCTGTATCGGGATCGGCCCACACAATTTTGACAAAGCCATCCCCGCTTGTTACACTATCAAGTGTCACCTGCAAATTATTTAAGTTATTTACATCTTCAACAGGAGGCTCAGGTGAACTCTTTGAAGCGTCACTGTTTGCCAAATCGAACATATCCGGGCCATAGCACGAGAAAACAGGAAAGCAAGCGATTAATAACACCATAAAATGCATACAGAAGCCTTTTAAAGGTTCAAATGCTCGCAAAATAATGTTTTTCATAATACGCTCCAACATATTGTCCAGCATCACTTGTTCAAATATATATCTCGAGACAGGCTCTGCTTATTCTTAAACAGCTTTTAAACTGATACATATCATTTTTTATCTACTTATATAATATATTCAAGAAAAAAATATTATTTTATCATTGCAAGCGGTTCTAATATAATAAATATTTTGCATATCAAAAACTATGATATTATCAGGGTTCAGAAAATCGGCTGAAATTACAACTTGTATTTGCTAAAATGCTGAAAGTATACAGTTGACAAGCCGTCATAAATCTTTCCATTTGATTTATCATAATTTCTTGTACTCACTGACACAAAATAGAATATCAGTTAAACTATCAGACATGATGGAACATGATAATTTTTCTAATTTCCTATAACCAAAAAAGCCATACTAAAAGAAAATTGTATTTTTTCAGGTGACTGCGGCATAACCATGCAAAAGATATAGAGAGATTATCTACCCGAGTTTGGTTATCATATTATTTTAATATCCTAACCAAACAATCTTCCAACTGGTTTGCTTAAAGCAATAATTAAAAAGAGAGGCAACCCCCAATATAATAAAGCACATAAAACAGATAGCCCGGCCGTTTTCATGCCAATGCTTTCGGTCTCTCTAAGTTTTATAACGACCAGTACTCCCAATACAACAAAAACCAGTGAAGAAAAAGTCCCCGGCGAAACCTGAAAATTCTTTATTGTGTAAAACAGATGTTCACAAAAATTAATTACACCCCAAAGGGTAATCCCGACCCCGAAAGGAAGCATTCTCTTTTCATTTAAACTGTAAACAAGAAGCCCGCCCACAAGTACCGGAACAAAAAACACGGCATTATGAAAAAGCCAGCGCGCGTATCCGATATTGGGTATACCCCAGTTCTGCTGCATAAACAGAGGGAAATTTCCCAATGCCTCCTCTGGAATATGAAAAGCTGTGTAAATAAAAATGGTACAAATAAAAAGAGTCATCAATTTAATTTTGTGCATCACTTAACTCCATTTTTAAATTCCGGCAAAATTTCCGGTAGTTGCACATCATCATATCACAATATTTAATATTGTTTCTACCTGATTTGTAATTCTGTTACTAAACAAAATTAAAAAATAATTTTTCAAAACACAAGATTTCCAAGGTTTAACTTTAAATACTTTTTCTTAATCTTTTTTACTTTTTCTTAATCATTTCGCGAAAGTTTGCAGCGGAAGTACCGGTAATTTTTTTAAATGCCGATGAAAAAGCCGAATACGAATTAAAACCAACGGAAAAGGCAATTGAAATTATTTCCGCTTGTGGTTCCTCAAACATCAAGCGTTTTGCTTCATTTATTCGAAAACTGTTAATATATCCATTAAAATTATCACCATGCACATCATTGATGTACTGTGAAAGCTGGTGGGTGCCTACTCCGGCAATTTTTGAAAGTGCAGCAAGATTCATATCTTCGTTACAATATAAACGCTGATCACACATGATTGTTTGTAAACGCGATTCCAGTTTTTCTTTATCTACCTTTATTAGAAGATTTTTTAATCGCTTTTTACCTGTTAATGAGCCATACAAAAAGATAAAAAGAAATCGTTGGTTAAGGAAGTAAACACCAAGAATTATAATGCTGAATATGAAATTGTATGGTTCTGTTTTCAGAAAAAAGCCCCCCAACATATTGAAAAACGAAAACAGACCGTTAACCATGAAAACGGTCATTAGCACAATCGCGGATACAACTAAAACTATATTTGATCTGGATTTTTTAAATATAAATCCAATTCGTCTTGTTTTAAAAAAATAAAGATAAAAAGCCAGAAACAAAAAAATCAGCATATTTACTATAGAAATAGTTACAAATAGGCGAAGCGGAATAAAGCCACTGGCGGACGGGAAAGTTCTGTTTAGAGCGATTTTTTGATGATCAGGCAAAAGTAGTAAAGGCAAAAGCGCCACGCAGACTGTTATCGAAAAAATAAAACATATAAGATCTTTTTTTTGAGCCTCCCTGTTTTCTGATACCGCTGTTTTAATATATAAAAAAAACAGCGGTCCAATATTTACAGCAAAAATAATATTGGTAAACAGTAAAAAAGGGTACTCATGCAAAAAGTCTTTAGTTATGGCAAAAAGATAAAAATTAAGATAGGCAAGTGAAAATATCAAAAGAGACAAAAGCACACTTCGATATGTTCGCGATTGAAGCAGAATTGTTATTATCTGTAAAATAGCGGCACATGTGGCTAAAACTGTTATAATGTCAGTTAACATATTATTTTACCGAATTCTTGAATTTTCTCTAATCATATTGTCGCCATCTTAAAAAATTAAAAATCCAGGTTATTTGTTTAATATCCAGCCTGCTCTAAATCTTCAATATGAACAGCTATTTCTATTTTCAAATCACAGTTTTTCCTGTAATAATATAAATGCTAATCGTTTTAAGAGCAATTTATGTAATTTCTAAAAGTCATCGTATGTCAATAGCAAAAACAATTAGAAATTGACGAGAAGTGTTCAAATCATCTTTGAAAAACTGACTATTATTGAACGGTAACAACATGGACAACATTGACAACATCAACCTGAAAATAAGTCTTGACTTTCGCATAAAACAGGGTAGTTTAAAATATATGATTAGCCATTAACTTTCTCGAATTTATGTTGCAATTTTTTTTTGAAAGTCAGCATATTTTTTATTTTAACAAAGAGGTTTTGAGAAATACACGATGGAGAACATAAAGGCATATTCAGATATTGTTGTTAAGTATCTACTAGGTCGCGAAGAAACAAAAGATATTCTTATATCATTTATCAACGCTGTAATGGAAGATTCCGGACTGGATTTGATAAGCTCGGTCGAGCTAAAAAACCCATTCAATATACAGGACTTTACAGAAGACAAGTTATCGATACTGGACGTCAAAGCTATTGACGAAACTGGCAAAACAATAGATATTGAAATCCAAAGTAGAGGAGACATGTCGTTTGCTAACCGGTCCCTCTACTATTGGTCTAAGCTGTACACTAGTCAGATTGCAGAGTCCGAAACATACAAAAGGCTAAAACCTGTCTGTTGTATAAATTTATTAAACTTTCGGCTACTTGAAGATATTGAAAAGTTCCACAGCTGTTATGTATTAAAAGAAAAGGACGAGCCGGATAAAATATTAACAGATCATCTTATACTGCATTTTATAGAGTTACCCAAGGTAGGTAAAAACATGGTAAAAACCTCTCTTGAAATGTGGAGTCAGTACTTTATTAATGAAGGCGGAGATAACAATATCATGAAAACTTTATTAAAAGACGAACCGATAATCGAAAAGGTTCACAATGAGTTTAAAAAATTTACAGCTGATGAACATCTGCGTGAGATATACGAATCAAGATTAAAGGCTAAGAGAGACCACGCCTACTTTATGGAAGTAGCAAGAGAAGAAGGTCTAAAAGAAGGTCTTAAAGAAGGTCTAAAAGAAGGTCTCGAGCAGGCAGTTATCGAAACAGCTCAAAAAATGCTCGCTGACGGCCTTGCCGTTGAAGTAATCTCCAAATACACTGGACTTTCTGTTGAGAAGATAAACTCTCTAAAATTAAAATGACCTCTTCCTGCAATTAATAGCAATTTATGGCTAACAAACCATCGACTTTACCGTAATTTTCAAAACGTCGTTTAAAACCACAGCTGCCTTTTTGACCTCTTCGGTCCAACTGACTGAAGCGTTGTGATCCGCGTTGTCACTTACATAACGAAGCGCGAAGAAGGGAATTTTAATACGGTAAGCCGCCAGTTTGGCGCAGGCACTGCTTTCCATATCTGTCAGATCAGCACCGAATGTCTCTATCTTGTGACCGATTATCTCTTTATCCGTAATAAACTGATCACCGCTCATCGACCTTCCAAAATTATGTGTTAAGCCAAGCTTGTCCATTGCCGCAACGATACGCTCTTCAAGCAGCTTGTCAATTTCAGGAGTGATAACAGGCGTATTCATGGAATCGTAGGGAGTCACCCCGAATGGAATTCCAAGATGCGTAAGGTCAATATCATGTTCCACAAATTCATGGCATATATAAAGATCACCGACCCTCTGTTTGCCAAGTCCTCCTGAAGTACCCACGCTCAAAACCGTATCTGCTCCGTTTGCCGCTCGAGCCATCGCGTGAGAAGCAAAGACCTTGCCTATTCCACTGATAGTCAGGGTTACCGGAAAAAGTGTCGAGCGGTAATGCATCGGCTCCTTCTTTTCCCATCCCCAGAAAGAGTCGGCCAGAAGCTCATGCGCCTCGGTTTTTACTGCAACTATCAGGGCTATTTTTTTCATAAGGTGATCCTGTTCTTTTCTCTTTAAGAGAGTCTGTTTTTAAAATTCTGATACCCGAATTTCCTATGATGAAGAATTTTATCTTCTGCCTCATCGTAATAGATAATATCCGGCAGGGTAAGTCCGTTAAAGGTATTGGTTTTTACCATTGAGTAATGTGCCATATCGGTAAATATCAGTCTATCCCCTACAGCAAGAGGTTTGTCAAACGAATAATCACCAATAATATCTCCGGCAAGACACGACAGGCCGCCTATGCGGTAACTGTATGCCTTCTGCTGCGGTTTGCCTGATCCGACTATATGGGGACGATAAGGCATCTCAAGAACATCGGGCATATGAGCTGCTGCCGATGTATCAACAATCACTATTTTCATTCCATTATCAACTATATCCAGAACCGTTGCCGCAAGAAAACCGGTATTCATGGCTACCGCTTCACCCGGCTCAAGATAAAATTGTGCGTTATAGCGTTTTTTAAAATCGTTTAAGGTATTACACAGCAGATCCATATCGTAATCTTTGCGTGTTATATGATGTCCGCCGCCGAAATTAATCCAGCTGCACTGCTTGAACTGTTCTGAAAACTGTTCATCTGCCGCCCTCAATGTACGAGCAAACGCGTCACTGTTCTTTTCACATAAAGTATGCATATGCAGACCGGTAATGCCTTCAGGAAGTTTATCCGGCAGATTATCGCTGATTATTCCCAGGCGCGAAAAAGGTGCGCAGGGATCATAAATAGCCACATCAAGCTCCGAATGCCTCGGATTTATACGGAGTCCATAATCGATTGCGTCTTTGCGTTCGAATCTTTTATACTGATCCAGCGAATTAAATACTACATGATTCGCGTAACGGCAAATATCTTCATAATCTTTATCTGAATATCCGGCTGCAAAAGCATGCACCTCTTTTTTAAACTCTTCACGCCCAAGCCTGGCCTCATGCGGTGAGCTGGCGCAGACTCCGTCCAGGTAATCACGTATATCATCAAAAACCGAATACATGGCAAAACCTTTCAGCGCCAGAAGTATCTTTACACCGGTTCTTTTTTTGACTTCATTTAATGTTTCACAGTTTTTTAAAAGACGTCCCCGCTCTACAATAAAGCAGGGAGTCTGAAACTGATTATATTTTTGTACTGTTTGGGCGTCTATAACGTTGTCTCCTTCCAGGGCAATCCATGTTTGTTAAGTGCATCCATAAAAGGATCAGGATCAAACTGCTCCATATTAAAAACACCGGGCTTTAACCATTTTTTTGACAGCATCATCATGGCGCCAATCATTGCAGGAACGCCAGTGGTATACGATATTGCCTGAGACTTGACCTCTTTATACGCCTCCTCGTGGCTGCAAATATTATAGATATATTTTTTAAGCTCTTTACCATCCTTTATACCAGTACATACGCAACCGATACAAGTTCGTCCCTTGGTAAGTGGACCAAGCGAAGACGGGTCAGGAAGCACTGCCTTCAAAAACTGTAACGGAACAATAGGCTGACCGTTGTAAATAACCGGATCAATTCGGGTCATACCCACATTGCCCAACACCTCAAGATGCTTCAGATAATTATCCGAAAAGCTCATCCAGAACGATGCTTTCTTAATCGTTGGAAAATGCTTAACAAGCGACTCCATCTCTTCGTGGTACATTCTGTAAATATTGTAAGTTCCCACGTTTTCCGGGCACTCAAAACTTTTCTTTACCGACATTGCCTCTGTCTCTACAAATTTATCAACTTCCCAGTGTTTACAGGGTGCTGTTACCTCACGGATATTAATCTCGGGGTTAAAATTTGTAGCGAAGGGCTGACCATGATCTCCACCGTTGACATCAATAATTTCAAGCTCGTTTATCTCGTCAAAAAAATGTTTCGCGGCATACGCAGTAAAAACATTTGTTACCCCCGGATCAAAACCCGAACCCAAAAGTGCTGTTAAACCGGCTTTTTCGAAACGTTCCTGATACTCCCACTGCCACTTGTAGCAGAATTTCGCTTCATCAAGCGGCTCATAGTTTGCCGTATCAAGATAGTGAACTCCAGCGGCCAGACACGCGTCCATTATGTGCAGGTCCTGATAAGGCAGTGCCACATTTATTACCAGGTCCGGTTTCACTTTATTTAAAAATTCGGTTAATGCCGGAACATCATCCGCGTCTATTTTAGCCGTATCAATTTTACGATCGATACCCGCAGCTATGGCGTCACACTTAGCCTTTGTGCGGCTTGCCAATGTTATCTTTTCAAAAACTTCAGGTACCTGCGCGCATTTGTGTGCCACAACCTGGCCGACACCGCCGGCACCAATAATTACTACACTTCCCATCTGTTACTCCTCGAATCTTTCATAATATGTGTATCCGCGTAATCCGTTCTGATAAGCATTGATTATGTTTCGGCGGTCAGCCGCAGTAATCCGCCCTTCACGTATCGCCTCTTCAGCCGATTGTTTAAAGTCCTCAACCATTCGTTTTGTATCATACTCCACATACGAAAGAACATCCTCTACGGAATCCCCTTCGATCTCACGGACAATATCAAAACCACCGGTTTTATTGATCTGAATACTTACAACGTTGGTATCACCAAAAAGATTATGCAGATCTCCAAGCGTCTCCTGATAGGCTCCCACAAGAAAAACACCCAGATAATAGTCACTGCCGTTATTTAAAGCATGCAGTCTTAACGTATGACCAACATCATGTGTATCGATAAACCGGTCTATCTTGCCGTCACAATCACAGGTGATATCGGCAATAACGGCCTTACGGGTCGGCATCTCGTTTAAGCGGTGTATCGGCATTATCGGAAAAAGCTGATCAATTGCCCATGAGTCAGGTACCGACTGAAACACCGAGAAATTACAGTAGTAAATATCAGCAATCGCATCTCCTATACCGTCAAGCTCCTGAGGAACCCTCTTTACCCTGCTCTTTTCGGCGGCTATATAGGTTATTATATTCCAGAATATGGACTCAGCAAGAGACCTTTCCCGCAGAGAGAGCTGCCCATGCTTAAAATGATCCCTTATTATATCCCTGTAATAGATTGCGTCGTTAAAACTTTCCTGGAGGTTTTTTAAAGTCAGCCCCTTATATACTTCATGAAGATTGATTATCTGCTCGTGAGTTTCCGGATCAAGTGTTTCCGGTACAACAGGATGTTCAAAGGTCGAAGTATCGAGCACATTAAAAAGAAGCACAGAATAATATGCAACAATGGCACGACCCGATTCTGTTATTATTGTCGGGTGCTCTATCTCATGCTCGTTCATTATACTCATAACAACTTCTATTATATCAGCACAATATTCCGACAATGAATAGTTACGCGAAGAGCTGTAATTTGTTTTAGAACCGTCATAATCGACAGCGAGCCCGCCGCCCAGGTCAAGATAGCCCATTGGCGCCCCCTCCTTGACAAGCTCGGCATATACACGGGCAGCTTCAACCACCGCAGAACGAATATCACGAATATTAGGAATCTGCGAACCAAGATGATAATGAACCAGTTTTAACGCGTGAAGCATATCCTCTTTTTTTAACAGGTCAACAACATCAATCAGCTGTGAAACATTAAGTCCGAATATACTGCGGTCTCCACCCGATTCGGTCCAGTGACCTCCCGCTCTCGAAGCAAGCTTTATACGCACGCCAATGTTTGGAGTTATTCCCAGCTTGCGGGAACGTTGCAGTATCATATCAACCTCTCCGGGTATCTCTACAACGAAGAAACACTTAAACCCCATCTTTGTTGCATAAAGCCCAAGATCAATAAACTCTTCATCCTTGTAACCATTACATACCAGACAGGCCTCTTTGTCTTTCATAACCGAAAGCGCGGCTATTAGTTCAGGCTTACTGCCCACTTCAAGCCCATGGTGATAACGCTCGCCAAAACGGGTAACCTCTTTTAAAACCTGTTGCTGCTGATTAACCTTGATAGGATAAACGCCCTGATAACTTCCCTTATATCCGGCATCATTTATAGCGGCATTAAAGCTTTCATTTAAAAAAGTAAGTTGAGAATCAAGCAGGTTCTCAAACCTGAGCAAAACAGGAGCATCAAGTCCACGCTCTTTTATTCCTTTGATTATATCTACAAGACTAACAGAAACATCAGGCTTATCCGCAAATGGAGTCACTGAGACTTCACCCTTGTCATTAATCTCGAAATAAGATGCTCCCCAGGTTTTTATTCCGTAAAGATCCTCCGAGTTTTTAATCTTCCATCGATCCAAAAGTTCCGGTTTTATCATCACGTCTTCCTAAATAAATTAATTACCCGGCACAAAACCGGTTCATGACCTTATTGAGCCTAACTCTGATTATACTATATCAACACTTTAACCAATGCAACAAAAAAGTATGGACAAAGCATTTAATACCCTCAATTTGTACAAATACCAATACTATTATCAGTCTATTTCTATCAATACCAAAAAAATTTATTAATAACTTACAACAGATTTTTTTTAAAAATAAATATTTTCAAGGAACCACCTAAATGAAAAAGGCTCTAATATTATGTAACGGTCGTATAACAGACTACACAATACTTAATCAGGCTCTAGCCTCCTTAATGAGTGAAAACCCGACCGTTATCGCGGTAGACGGGGGTGCCGGTCACGCTATCAATTTGGGATACAAAATAGATACCGCGCTTGGCGATTTTGACTCTATCGAACCCGAACATATGGAGCATATAACCGAAAATGATATTGAAGTCATATCTTTCCCTGCAGACAAAGATATGACCGACTCGGAACTGGCTCTGCATCACTGCATACAAAATGGATTCAAGAACCTGACAGTCGCTGGTTTTAGCGGAACCCGCCTTGACCACACAATCGGGAATATTATGCTATTGGCAAAATTGGGCAGGGATATTAGCATCCGGCTTGTGGATGAAAATAACGAAGCATTCTTTTGCACCGATATAATTGAACTTGAGGCTCACGCCGGAGCCAACATCTCTATAATTCCCCTCTTTGGCGATATTGTTGTAAAAAATACTGAGGGTCTTCATTATAAACTTTCCAACAAACGGGTAACTCCCGGTTCCACCCTATGCATTAGTAATTTTGCTGTTGACAGAAAGCAGATTATTGAACTAGCTGAGGGTGAAGCTCTAATAACAATATCAAGGGACTAACAAAATGAACTATCGTGGCACATGGCTTGAAATTGATACAGAAGCTATCAAAAAAAATCTGGAAACAATTCATAATATTACTTCAAACTGCCCCATACTGTTGCCGGTTAAAGCAGATGCCTACGGCCACGGAATGATCGAGACAGCCCGTTTCGCGGAAAAGTGCGGGCTTATTAATATGTTCGGAGTCGCCTCAATTGAAGAGGGAATATGCTTAAGAGAAAATGGAATTGCTTTACCCATACTGATATTGTCTTACATCATCCCTGGTGATGAACAGATAAACGCACTGATAAAGTACAACCTGATGCCCACTATCGGTGATATAAATACTGCTCAAAAATGTAATCTTGTCGCTGGCGCACATAACATGAAAATGAAGATCCATGTTAAAACCGATACCGGTATGGGGCGACTTGGCTGTCCTGCCTCTGAGAGTGTTCATACCTGTAACATAATAAACCAGCTCGAAAATATTTTCATCGAAGGCTTTTATACTCACATGCCAGTCTCTGACGAAAACAGCAACCCCTTTAACAATAACCAGATTGCCGAATATAAAAAAATTACCGAAGCTGTTCGCGAAATCCTTGGGCGTAAGCCTGTTTTACACATGGCCAACAGTGGAGCTGTACTATATTATCCCGATACTTTTTTTGATATGGTACGTCCGGGTATTATTAGTTACGGATACATGCCCGACCCCGCATCGCCTCACGACAAGCGATTTAAACAGTGCATGTCTCTATTTTCCACTATAATTATGATGAAAAAAGTCAATGCCGGTAGTGCCCTCTCTTACGGTCACACTTACAAATTAAAGAAAGAGAGCTGGATAGCCACAATTCCCTGTGGTTATGGGGACGGCTTTCATCGTTCACTTTCTAACAACACATCTGTCATTATCAATGGACGGACATATCCTATTGCGGGACGTATATGTATGGATCTTCTTCTTATAGATTGCGGGGATGATTATTTTGATGTCGGAACGAAGGTCGAGATTTTTGGAACGGATGATGTAACAGTCGAAACAACAGCTCTAAAAGCTAACACAATACCCTATGAAATAACTTGCTCAATGGCTTTACGTATAGCACGGATTTATAAATAATCCAATTTTTATTGTGCTCATTTGTAAATTTCTTGACTTTCCGCTCTTGATATAATAAAAAATCACAATATGGAAATTTTGAAAAATTGCCATATTTTCGAACGGTAATTCAATTTTGTCCCGTTCTTTAACTTTTTTTTCGAAAGTTCCTTGTTATAAGTTTAATTAATAGAGGTTCCTAATTATCTATCAAGGGTGGTTATTTAATGGAAAGCATAATTACTGAAGTCAGGATTTTCCCAAAAGAAGATCTTGGCAAAACACTAGCATTTGCCAATATCACGGTAATGGATCAGTTCGTTGTTAAAAACCTCCGTGTAGTCAAAGGTGACAAGGGAATTTTCATCGGTATGCCGTCAAACAAAAAGAAAAACGGTGAGTATGTCGATATATTTTTCCCTATAACCCAGGAAGCCAGAGACTATATTACAAAAGTAATAGTCGACAAATACAACGAGACCACCAACTCGGAAGAGCATGTTTAAGAGCGACTAAAACCGGTAATTTATCTATATGTATTACCGGCTTTCGCGAACAGATCTCTGATTAGAAGAGCAAATTTTACGGTTATAAGCGAGCTTATAATATAGTCTGCTATAATCGGAATTTTTACGCCTGTTCCCGAAAATATACGAAAAGTACTCATAAAATAGAGCACAAGAAAGGCTGTTATGTATGTGACAGCCTCTTTTGTAGTTTTGACCACCAACTTGTCATCTACCATTCTTACAGCTGTTATCGAAAAAACCGCAGACAAGGCCGTTTCAAGTATAAACCCTATAATAAAAAGATTAATACAGTTTGTTAAAAATACACTTCCACTCATCGTATCCGCCTGTTAAAACATGTTATAATATATATTATCTATCTTTTCGGTTATTAAAATTATCGTAACTGCAAGCAGATAACTTAATACATGAAAAAGCCATTTGCACCACTTTAATAATCAACTTATTCTTAAAATTGCCACCCCGGCATAATATTTTTTTGCGCGTTAACCTTTCTTATTTTTACAAAACTTATTAACCTTTTCTCTTACAAAAATCAGACGACTTAATCTCCGTAAAAATTACCAAAACAGCTGTTATACCGAATATAAGATATATGACAAAATCACCCCAAAAAACGAATAATGTGTCTACTTTCTCTCCTGCGGGTAAATCATAATTCAGGTATCCCACATCCATAATCGGAATAGAGGCTGCTACGCGTCCATAAGGATCAATGACCGCAGTGTAACCAGTATTACCCACCCTTACATACCAGAGTCCGTTTTCCGCAGCCCTGAAGGGAGAGGCGGCGTAGTGCTGCATATGGCCACTGAAGTATTCCGACCAGCCGTCATTTGTAATATTTACAAAAAAATCAGCACCCATTTTCCGGTATCGCCTGTTCAGCCTGTGAAACATCCCCTCATAACAGATAAGTGGACCGAAACTAAACTCTTTGATATTCATTAACCTGGGCTCTTTCCCCGGTACAAAGCTTGAACTCCCCATCGATTCAAGAAATCTTTTTAATCCGGGAAAAAGCCGCTCATAGGGAAACCACTCCCCTATCGGTGCCAGATGTATCTTGTCGTATACCTGATTAACAGCCCCGGAAGCCTCCACGATACAGGCGCTATTTGTATAATAGTAACCTGTCTTTTTATAATAGAGCCCTATCTCCGCCGTAAAAAGCGGAACAGCTCTGGATTTGACATACATAAAAAGATTATTTATAAACCTGTTAACCCGTCCGGCTCTGTAGGCATGGCTTACAGGCTCAAGAGTTGCTGACTCACTCCAGATAATTAAATCGGAACCACCATCGTCTATCGCAATATCTGTCTGGTCAGTCAGTATACTCAAGAATTTTAAACTGTTTACAGCCCAGTTATCCCATGGAGAAATACATGTCTGTATTAGCGAAACCCTTAGCGTATTACCTTTTTTAACATCTTTTTTTAGATCAGGCACAAAGAAACCGGGTATAGTTGAAACAGCAATCACCATTATCATTAGTACTAGAGCCAAACTTTTTTCAGGTATTAAGAATTCTGATAGAGCTGACTCTTTTTGTATTCTGTATATCATATCCGCGATCAACGTATTAGAGAGGTGAAGCACAAAAATAACACCAAAAATACCTGTAACTGATGAAAGGTAAAGCATGGAAAGATTTTCGAACTGGGAGTAACCTATATATGTCCATGGAAAAGCAAGATACCCCCAGGATTGCAGATAGTCAAATCCAAGCAGAACAACCGGAAAAACAAGTAATCTGATATTTGGATATCTTCTGGCCAAATATTCGGCCAGAGTAAATTTAGCAGCAAGAATCACGCTCAATGTCGGCATAAAAACCGAAAGCAGTATAAAACTCCCCCCCGAGACCGTATTACCAAAAGAGCCCATCCATCCGTAAGTTATTATATTTGCCGCCAAACCGGATAAAACCAGCCGAATATAGACCTTTTTTAACGGTAACTCCCTTATGCCAAAGCACAACGGAACAAAAGCCGCAAAGGCAAAAAAACTATAATGACCAAGAAGACCATATTGATAAGAAGGGAAAGCCAGAAAAAGTGTAAATGGGAAAAGTGCAATGGACACTCGTTTATTTAAAACAATATCCATAATCATTCCATTTACCAGAACAGCAATCCCATTCAGAGCGGCAGCAGCCAAAGGCGAAAAAACAGCTATCGAACCCGGATCAAACATAGATGAATAGATACTAATAACACCGGAAACGCTCATCATGGCATATTCTAAAACAGTAATAAACGCAAAAATAAACGCGTTAAGCCACATTGAAGGTACTTTATCATTTTTACGAAAAAGATAAACAGCATAAATCTTAATAATAAAAAACAGTACAAAAATCAATGCAGTCATGATTTGCCCTGTTTCTATATTTCCCCTGCTGACTAACGAAATAGTTATTCCAACAATTGCTCCGGCAGCGCAGAGAAGAATCTGTTTGTATAGATCTTTCGAGATTATTTTTTTATTACTGAAAAAGAAAAGAACAGGTACCAGTGTAACATACGATATCAAACTGAAAATACCCGTAAAAGAGGCCGTGAAGACCAGAGAAGAAAAAAACAGAACCCATCCGATTTCAGCCTTAATGGTTTGTACAATCTTTTCAGTAAAGTCGGTAAACATGGGAACCCCTTTTCCAAATTTCAAATAGGTAAAATGTGCTAATCAATACAACTGGATAGAATACCTTGAATTAGGTGAATATAATTTTTTGAGTTATACTTCAAGTATTAAGAGACAATTATTAAATATATGTTCTTATGGCTGTATCTATTTATTCCGAATTTAACGGTAAATGTCTTAAGCTGACAAAAGCGTTATCAACTTCCATTACACATGTCGGTTTGCTGTTAGTCAATACCTTTGAAAAATACTCCCTCATAAAAAATATCATTTTTTAGTTATTTTTAACTAATATTATTGACAATAAACAAGCGAATTGTAAATTAGGCAAACGATCGCGCGGTGGAGCAGTTGGTAGCTCGTTGGGCTCATAACCCAAAGGTCACAGGTTCAAGTCCTGTCCGCGCTAATATGGCGAGGTAGCTCAGTTGGTTAGAGCACACGGCTCATATCCGTGGGGTGGGGGGTTCGAGTCCCTCCCTCGCTAAGAATTCACCTCCAGTTTTTCCTCTAAAAATAAATTTCAATCCATAATAAAAATTAACTGCTGTTTTTCTTAAATTCTAAAATTATTTATCAGCAAATTTGTTTTTTCATTATTTAATTACCCGTATAATTATTTGTTATGATGATTTATTATAATATGGCTTTAAATTTAACTAATACTATTGACAAAATCTCATTTAACTGTATCTTCATTACATTAAAAAGTATGGAGATAAATAATGAAAAAAATTCTTCTATTTCTCACAGTCTTATTAACTTTTTTAAGCTGTGACGATAAAAGTGGTTCAAGTGCAGATAGACAGTTTTGGGTAGCCGATGATACCAAAGATTACTACTCCAGCTCTGCCGGATGGTATCAGGTTCCGGCAAATCTTGTTTACGAAGGTAAACATTGCGAAATATATCTTGAAGATGACCAGGATATTTCTGAATCGATAATTGATAATATCGCGTCAGCTTTTGATAACAGAATTTACGATGTTGTAACAAATAACTTCTCAACACCTACGGACATTGACACCAACAAGAAGGTCATTCTGCTTTTGTTGGATATCAAAGACGGATACTCCGGTCCAGGTGACGGATACATAGGCGGTTATTTTGCCCCATGGGATCTGTTTTCTGAAAGTGAATTGGCAATGCTTGGATTTCCTTCACACTATAAATCCAACGAGTGCGAAATTCTCTATATCGATATAAACCCGGCTGACCCTACATCAGAAGAGATCAAGAGTACTATCGCTCACGAGTTCCAGCACCTGGTCAATATGTCCCAAAATGTAATATACGAAGACGGTTATCAAATGCCAACCTGGATTGACGAGGGCTTCTCCATGGCCGCCGAAACAATCTATCAAAATGTTGACCTGCTTGAAGAGCGTGAAGCCTGGTATGATGCGGATCCATTTTTCACAGGCGCTATTGAAGGAATACCGCAAGATCTATCGATGAGTATAGCCGCTGGTCACCCTCTTGTTGCCTGGGCTAATGACGAGAGCGTTTATAATAACTACGCGCTAAGTCATCTTTTTTTCGCCTGGCTTCGAATACATATGCTTGCTAAGGGAGATGACGATACTTTCTTCAAAGAGATTATGGCTGATAAAGATAACACACTTGATACAGTTGTTGAAGTGTGCAGCAGCGCAATAGGAACAGATATTAACACAAATGCAAAAATTATACAGCGTTTTTATATGGCCAACTTTCTTGGCGGCAACGGTAAAACAACGGGTATCGAAAGTTATCTTGGCAAAAACAGACATGAAGGTCCTTTTACTTTAACCTCTGAATATAATCTCCAATTCCCTCTTTTGCCTGGTGCGGCCATACATATTTCTGATAGTGCCGTTAACGGGTGGGTACCTAGCGGCGGAGACGAAGAGGTGATATACGCTTTGGGAGACATATCTTCCGAAACAGCAGACTATATTGGTACAGGCGGATTTGGTACCGGTGACAATACCCAAGAATGCCTTATAGTATTAAACAGCCTTGATGAATATACAGGAGAAGACAGTATAAAACTCACTGCGCCTCTACCTGATAGCCATATCACACTAAATTCGGTCTCAGGCGACAACTATCTTGTCTTGTCTGACTCACCATCTAACTGGTCAAAATTATCCAAGCATCGTGCCACAACAGTAGAAGACTTACCGAAAGGCACATTGCGCCGAGGTCTTGAGCCAAAAGGTGATTCCACCTCCAGATTTAGAAATTAGACTATGAGGAAGCACAACAAATATGCTAAATAAATATATATGGCTGATATCATGTATCAGCCTTTTTTTTTCATGCGGATACACTCCCGGAATACGGGCTCAAAACAGTGATGGGAAAATAAATAAATCAGAAACTGCAGATTCAGATTTGCCCGATATTACTGGAACAGAGGGTCTTACACTCACCTATACCAAAATTTTAGGTATGGATAAAAAAGGTAACTACATCAAAGAGTACTCCTTTAAGGATAACGGGAAAGAACTCACCGTAACTGTGATCCCATATGTTAAGTTAAAAGGAAAAATTGTGGTTGTCGGAAATGAGCCTTTCACAATGGTCATGCTGAAAACATCGGAGGACAGTTACTATATAAATGGCGATGAAGGCGACGCTTACCGTGATCGTCAGACAAAAGATGTAACGATAGAGGCCCGTGTCGAAAAACGTAAAATCAACAATACGAAAACAAAAAGAAAGCTTTCACGCAATATTTTATATCCAATTAAATCCTGAGATAAATAATTTATCGATGAACCAGAAGTATACATGCTGATTACAGCACAGCTGCCATTTTTTACTTGAAAATGGCAGCTTTTTTCTGGACTTTATATCTATTTTATTTAAAATAAAATCTTACAAGAGGTGCCAATTATGAAAATTAAACAATTTTCAAACCCTACCTGGATATCTTCAGTTTTAACCGCGGTCGGCTTTTTTGGTGCCGGAGCCTATTATGCCTTTATGTCAACCGAAGGCGGGTCCCAGCTTATAAATAATATCACCAAATCGATACCCTCAGTTATGCTGGGGTTGTGGGTACTCTACAGACGTTTCCCTGATATATCCGGCTGGCTGGTTACAGCAGCTCTTTTATGTACAGCAATTGGTGACTTTTTACTGGAAGGAGTTACAGAAACGCATTTTTTACTGGGTATAGCTGCCAATATGGTAGCTCATGTTCTTTACATAATCGGATTTACAGTCGAATGCAAAAGACTTCATACATTACGAGCCATAATTCCTCTTGTATATATCTCCGGTTTATTATCTATTCTATTACCTAATATTTCTGGCTTTATGAGTTGGGCAGTTGCCATCTACGCGATAATTATTGGTCTGATGGCATGGCGAGCCGCAGCAGTAATAGGTCAAAGCGGTAAGTATCGTTATGACGAAATAATCGGATTAATTGGCGCATGGCTTTTTATAACATGTGATACATTAATTGCTGTTGATAAATTTGTTGTACAGATACTCTACGCCAAGTACTGGATCATGACCAGCTACTGGATTGGACAGTGGTGTATTGCCTACTCGATTATTATTCTTTTTCCAGGACAAAAAAGAGCCAGATTATGATTCAGAATTTTACTTTTTTTTAATTCGTACACCGATACAGGTAATGTCATCGTTTAACTCTCTATCGCCCACGTATTCGGTTACCATTTTTACTAGTGTGGACGTGATCTTCTCTATTGATTCTCCTTTATTAGAAGAACATGTCTTTTTTACATACTTATAAAAGGCATCTTCGCCAAGTAACTTCCCGTTTTTACCAAACTGTTCAAATATTCCATCTGTAAAAAGAAAAATAATATCTCCCTCACCTATTGTTACCGATTTAGTTGCATAAACACTGTTCGAGGAGAGTCCAAATAGTGCTCCCTTTGTATTTATAAGTTCCAGTTCACAGTTTTTTGCTCTTACCACAATCTGATGAGTATGTCCCGCGCCACTGAAATACGCCTGATTGTCTATAATATTCAAGGCGAATGCTGTCAGATAATTTCCATGGTCAAGACGTTCAATCAAAATAGAGTTCATCTGATTCATCTTGGCAGCCGGATCCTTTATTATACCAAGTTCCCGGTTAATTACGTCTATCTGGGCTGTTCTAAGAGCAGCCTGTACCCCATGACCCGACGCATCGGCCACCAGGAGATATAGAGAATTATCACTATCCTGCGTTATATGATAATAATCACCGCTGACCTTGCTGTTTTGCGGAACATACTGAATCGCAATATCATATTTTTCAATTTTGCTCCAATCCTTATAAGAAGCAAAAATTGAACCTTGAACTTTTTGCGCTAGATTCATCTCATTTTCAAGCAGGTTCAACTTTTCCCGCTCTTTTAACGACTTTTTGAGTGAAACAAGAGTCTTGATTCTTGCCATTAACTCTCTTTTTTCGAAAGGCTTTGTGACGTAATCGTTTGCTCCCAAATCGAAACCGGCAACAATATCAAAAACTTGGCTTTTAGCCGTTAGCATAATTATAGGAAGTTCTGAAACATTATATCTTTCCCTGATTTTCTTTGCAACATCGTAACCCGATAGTTTTGGCAGCATGATATCCAGCAATATAAGATCCGGAACAGCCTCTTCGTCAAGTATCTGCAGAGCGTCAAAACCATTATCAGCGGTGATTACGTTATACCCTTCAAGTATCAGCGAATTCCTTAATAAATGAATATTTACCGGTTCATCATCGACAACCATTATTGTTGTATTGTTAACAGAATCATTGGCCGTTTGTATCGATTGCAAATTGTAGGTATAACCATAGTGATCAATATCACTGGGTATATAACTCTCCTTTTTATCAAGAATATCATCATCTAAAACTGCATAATCAGGCAAATCACACTTGTTCACGGGTAAAGTTATGGTAAAACATGACCCATATCCCGGTCTAGAGCATACAGATACTTTACCACCGTGGAGTTCAACAAGATGCTTTGTGATCGAAAGCCCCAAACCTGTTCCACCGTACTTTCTGATAATTGAACCATCAGCCTGCACAAAAGTATTAAATATCTCCTGCTGCTTCTCTTCCGCAATACCTATACCTGTATCTGAAACAGATAGAGCAATCATTGGCTTGTCGTTTTCTGTTAAGACAAGTTCCGTTGTAACTTCTACAACACCCTCATCCGTAAACTTTATAGCGTTTCCGATCAGATTATTAAGAACTTGTTGAATACGCGACTCATCCACAAACACATGTGCAAAATCTTCTTTTATGGAATTTTTAAATTCAATTTTCTTTTTTCCCAGAGTGAAACGGGATAAAGACAATACAAGCTCGGTACATTTTTGCAAATCTGTATCCTTGCAACGCAATGCTATATCATTGTTTTTAAGCCTTGAAAAATCCAGAATATCGTTGACCTGCATTGCAAGACGTTTACCATTTATGTAAATAAGCTTAAGCTCGTTTCTTGTCTCCCTTGAAAGAGGGCCGGTGACTCCGTCCAAAAGTGCTTCTGTGAGACCTATTATCCCGATAAGAGGAGTACGAAGCTCGTGTGAAGTGTTTGCCAAAAATTCATCTTTAAGCTTGTCCGCGCTTAATAACTGAAGATTTATTTTTTCCAGTTCAACTTTCATCATTTCGTTTTTCACAAAAGAAGAAGAGAACCTTCTTGCCAGAATATAGGACTGAATATACAAGAAAAGGAAAAGCCCCGGTCCAAGTGTATTAAACGTATTAATATTACCATTATTGTATAAAGCTTCGTTTAAACCTGCTAATGAGAAAATTCCAAGACCGATAAAAAAGAGAAAAGCATCTTCCCTTTTACGCTTTAACGCCAAAATAATTACAAACAGACCGTAAAGGGCTATCAGCAAAGATAGAAGTTCGTAAACCTGTACAACCAAAAAAGTAACATTTGTTTTTTGAAGAAACAGAGTACAAGCCGCAATCAGACCAATAACCTGATAGACACGAACAGGTATCAGTTTAAACTCCCGGGGATACAGACGATAGAAAAACTCAACTAAAAGAGGTATGCCTAGATAAAACGAGAGGTAATTCATGACTTCAAAAGCCGGAATAATGCTGCTTCCTTGAGAAACCTGATATAAAAGCCTTTCACCAAAAATCAGTGTTCTTATAAACATCACAAAACAGAACAGTCCCAGAAACAGCGTTGTTTTCTCTTTTTTTCGCAAAAAAAACAGAACAAGGTGATAAAACCCCATGTAGAAGAGACTACCCGCAATAAAAAGATCAATTAATGTCCGTTGCAACTTTTTTTGATCAAGCTGCGATAAAGTACCAATTTCAAGAGGTTTTTCAAAACCAGTTTGTCTAATAGAAAAGTTTGCGACATGTATTACAAGTTCAGCATCTTTAATTCCCGGTTCCACAGGCACGATATGTGTATAAAAACTAATTTTATTATTCTCAGACTGTGTAGAAAATTTGCCCACTTTCGTAATAAGGTTACCATTTAAATAAGCACGATACGCGCCAAATATATGCGGAAACAAAATTGCCAACTGTTTATCATGTTCTGGCAGATCAATTTGAATTCGGTATGTGCCATATTTAACATTAGAGGGCCAAACATATTTCGATTTTTTTCTTTGATATATCTTACCATCAAATTGTCCGGAATAAATGATTTTTTCCGGGTAAAATTCCCAATCAGAGTCAATTTGAAAGGATCTTGATGACAAGTCTTGAATCGTCAGGTCAAGCGTTATAGGATCTTGTGCTGAATAACAGTTAGAACTTGATAATAAGAGGAATAATGGCATAAAAAAGGACAGGAAAAAATAATTTCTAAATACTCTTAGCAAATAAAGATTCCACATGGTTTTCCCCGGTGGTCGTTCATAAATTGACTATATACCTGTTAATATAGGTTATTTTTCAATCTTAATCAATTTTTGTCAAGAATAGATAAAATATCCTGAGAAATAAACTCAACTAAAACCGCACGGTGAGTCCATCGTAAGCAAGATTTATATTGTCAGGTAATTCGCTGTTAACTTTATCGTGATCCAGGTTGTGCGAGATATGGACAAACCAGGTCTGATCGGCGCCAATTATTTGTGCTGCTTCGACTGCTTGATCCAGATTAAAGTGAGTAGGATGTTCTCTATAACGCAAGGCGCCTAACACAAGAACTTTTACTCCCCGTACAAGCTTAAATGACTCTTCGCTGATATATGAACAATCGGTAATGTATGCGAGGTCGCCTATGCGGTAACCATAAACCGGGAGCTTACCATGCATAACCGGTATTGGTACTATTTTAAATCCCGCAGCATCAAAGGCAATACCAGGCTGTACCACATGGTTATCAAGCAAACTTACCCCGCCCCCTTTTTGGAGCGGCTGCCCATAAATATATGGGAAAAGTATCCGTAAGCTATTATCGCACTCTGGAGACATATACAGGTTTATGCGATTTTTATGAAGTCTGTTATAAACACGGAGCTCGTCCAGACCGAAGACATGGTCAGCATGTGCGTGTGTTACAAGAATATCTGTTATATTAATTATTTTATGAACCAGAGCCTGCTCTCTGAAATCTTTGGAACAATCAATAAGAAGACTACGTCCATTCTTTTGAAAAAGCGCGCAAGATCGCAGACGCCTGTTTTTAGAGTTGGTCGATGTGCAAACGTCACAACTGCAGGCAATTTCGGGAACACCATGAGATGTACCAGTTCCAAGAAATTTTAACGAGGGCATAATTTGCTCCTATCAATGATCAATACGAAAAGGCCCCGTGGGTTATACAAACAGTATAGTACATCACAAAAAAATAATAATTTTGCACTTTATATATTATTATTGAACAATATCATCTTACGAGAAAATTAAAACTTCAGTTTAGTCGGCAATAACATTATCAGCTTTAATGATAATACCTCCGTCATCAGCAGATTTTAAAAACTCGCCTTTGACTGTAACGGAAACTCCGTTTTCAACAGAAGCTGTGCCATCCATTATAACCTGAGCAACTGCATCAAAATTATCATTTTTTTCATTAACTAAAAGAGTAAAGGCCGAAGACTCATCATTACTTTTAAAATTGGCTACCTTGCCTGACATAATAATATAAAATCCGTTATAAAGCTCTGGATCAGCTTTAAGTTTTACGAAATCTATTTTGTCGTAACTTTTTTTTTCGACACGACGTATAAAATCTTTTAGAAATACAACTCTGTCTTTAACAGATATATTAACGTTACTAAGCATAATCCGATTAAGTAGCAATAAGGCATCATTATGCTTACCGGTCTTAATATATCCACGCGATTTTTCATAATCACTTAACAGATCATTTTCACTTTTATAAGTAAAACGGCTTTCACCCGATGCGGTATCTATAAGTGGATATCGATGATTATCAAGTCTGAAGTGTTCTGTAGACACCTCGCTTGAATCTGATGTATCAAAAATGGTGTTAAACACGAAGAAAGCAACACTTGCAACAAATATTACTGTAACAGCGGAAAACAGAATCTTCCGAAAATTGTACGTAAATTCAATACAGGGGAGATCCCTTTTATAACGCAATGTATCGATGGATTTTGGTGGTTTTTGAAGTGTTATACACTCTTCAAATTTAAGTTTTCGTTGAAAAACTTCAAAATCTCGACAGGATAAAAGCTTTTTATGCAGTTTTCTTATCTTACGACTTTGAGTATACTCCTGCTCGTATTGTATAATCGGGCCAATAACCTGTTCTCTGCTTGTTCCCGATTTTATAGCAAGATAAGCCAGTATTTCTTTGAAAGGAGCATATTCAGGGTAGCGTCTTAAGGCATTTCTAACAAGCTCGGATGCCGGTGCTAACCGATCACTTTTTAGATAGGCAACAGCAAGAAGATAATCCACATATGGTCCTGTTTTACTTATTTTGTCGGCAGCAACCTGTTCAAGGCAACCCACAGCCTCGACTAGTGATCCACGGGAAAGTGAACGATATGCCTGACGTACAAGAATTTTATTAATTTTTGAACGGTTATTACTCAATATTTTCACCGCTCTCATCGGTATTTTCATCTTCATAGTATACGCGAAGATCATCGTCACCATTATTACTCTTTTTTCTTAAAGGAAATCCCGGTATACGCATATTACTGTCGATAAGAAAACCGATTAAAAAACCAAGCAGGGTTATAAGCAAAATAAAAAGTGTACGCTTAAACCCAATGGTCAGCAATAAAACACCGGTTACAAAACCGGCGCTTGCCCCGTATGCACGCCCAGGATATCGTTCAAAAAATTGCTTTAGTTGACGATATATCTGGTTCATTCTATTTTTTTACCCGTTCTACATACTCACCTGTACGAGTATCTATTTTAATTATATCATCCTGGTTAACAAAGATAGGAACATGTATTTGAGCACCTGTCTCAACGGTTACAGGTTTATTTACATTTGTGGCAGTATCGCCACGAACTCCCGGTTCAGCGTAGGTGACCAGAAGTTCTACAAATATCGGCGGATCGATGGATATAGGCTTCTCGTCATAAACAGATATCTCTACCGTATCCCCCTCTTTGATATAATCAAGAAGGTTACCTATGATATCCTTGTTTACACGAAATTCATCATACGTTTCCGTATCCATAAACACAAGACTATCCCCTTCATCGTAAGAGTACTGCATACCGCGTTTTTCAACTCGAATATCCTCGACCTTTTCACCAGCTCTGAAAGTCTTATCAAGTACAGTGCCTTTTGTAAGAGACTTTAACTTGCTACGCACAAAGGCAGCTCCTTTTCCAGGCTTAACATGTTGAAAATCAACAATAGTAAAGATATCGCTGTTTATTTTTATTGCCATACCTTTTTTGAAATCATTACTCGAAATCATCTTTACCTCTTAAATTAAATAATACGTATTTCACGAGAAAAACTACTTAGTAATTCCGGACCATTATCAGTTATGTGAAGAAGATCTTCAATCCGAACCCCGCCTGTCCCCGGAATATAGATACCCGGTTCAATAGTAATAACAGAACCCGATGGCAAAACAAAATCATCTTCTCCCTTAACTCGAGGATGCTCGTGAACGTCAAGTCCAACGCCATGCCCCAGAGAATGTCCGAAACTTTCGCCATAACCTGCGTCACTGATTATTTTACGGGCAATCGAATCCAGTTCGCCGGTAGTTGCCCCGGCAATCGCGCTATCAATTGCCGCCTGACGGGCACTATTAACAATGCCGTAAACTTCACGCATTGTAACGCTTATATCTCCAACAAACAGGGTTCTTGTCAAGTCAGAATTATAACCTTCATACACACATCCCATGTCTATCAACAGAGTATCGCCAGGAACTATCTTTTTAGTCATGGATGTCTCGTAATGCGGCATTGAAGAGTTTGCACCTGAAGCCACAATAGGATCAAAAGAGCTTCCGGTTGCTCCATGAGTTCTGTAATAATGTTCAAGTTCCACTGCGACATCCCATTCCGTAAGCCCAGGTTTGATTATATTACACAGATAATCCATGCAGTTATCGGTTATTGAGGCTGCTTTACGTAAAAGAGCCAATTCAGAACTATCTTTAACTACTCTTAAATCACGACATGGATTTCCGCCTGCTCTTACTTTTGCAGAAACTGTTTCCGAAAGGGAATTAAACATTTCAAGTGTAAGAAAGTGATCCTCCACATAAATCTTTTTCCATCCGGTATTTTTAACAAGTTCTTTGAATGTTTCATAAACAACACCTGTTTGTAATACAAAATCAATTCCACTTTCGGTCAATAATTTTCTTGCATACTCTTCATAACGTGAATCTGTAATAAACCAGGCGTTATCTTTATCAATTACCAGATAACCACTTGAACCTTTAAAGCCGGTTAAATAAAAAATGTTTTTTAGATCAAATATTACAAAGGGAAAATTACCCTGTTTATCAATAATACCGCGAAGACGATTAATCTGTTTCATTTTTATATCCATAGTGAGATTTAATTATAGCAGACGCCCTGGCTAAAGCTCCACCTCTATAATGATCCGCAAGGTGTTTCAAATGTGCTATGGCATCAGAGTGTTTTTTTTGGTTAAAGAGAATTAATGCATAGCTAATGCGTCCCTTAGCGACGAACATTCCACGATCATAAGGAAGTAAAAGTAATCTGTCAAATAACTGTTTCGATCGTCTATAATTTTTATAGTGATAATAATATATTTCAGCCGCTATAAAAAGCGATCTGGGATCCGTTGGATTATTATCTAGTGAGGACATGCTGTAACTGAATGCTTTGTTTACATTGTCATTGATATAATAAAAATAGGCAAAATTTGATTCAGCTTTTCCTCTGTGATCTTTATTAGATATAAGTAAATTATTGTAAAACAAAAAAAGTGAGTTCTGTTTGTAATTCAAAGTTATATCCGATAATTTTCCAAGTAATAAAAACGATTTATCATCTGGTAGTGAAAAAACATCCCGATTTTTATTTAAAAATTCAAAAAGTTTGTTATAATCGTCCTTTCCGATTAAAATATTAACCATAAGATTTACTGTCTTATGATTATGTTTTTTTAATGTAGACAATATTTTGAAGCTTTTGTCACTATTGCCCGAAAGCAGATAATTCTCAGCAGCAATAAGAGCAATTTCGCTTTTCAATCCAGGTTTTTCTGTGACTTTAAATACATCCTCAGCAAATACAGCAGCGTCATCTACTCCATTATTTCTTATTAAAAAATCAGAAATAAGTCGGGTAGCTTTTTCGCGATAATTGGATTCACCTGTTTTCTTCGTAAAACTTTTTGCAGCTTCAAGGTTATCAAGGTAAATTTCATTTTTAGTCATGTAATAGTAATCCTGATCAGCTAGCATTTTGATAGAATCAGATATATATAGACCGTTGTAAAGTGAAGATGATGTCTGAAAATGATTACGTTTAAATGCTGAGCGAGCCGCATATAAAACCATTATTGGACGAACTCTTTCATCCGCATTTTCAGCGCTTCCAGTAATCTGATCAATTAATTTATAATTATGGTTTTTATATAAAATATCCAGATATCGCGAAACAATTTCTATATCAGCATTTTTTTCTTTTGCACTAAATAATCTTGCGTATACCTCTTCTGCTTTTTTATATTCTGCATTATTGAAATGTTTTTCTCCCTGAATACGTAGAATGATAAAAGTAATATCCGATTCAGGGAAATTTTTCACTACATAATTTATATATTTTGTATTGTCTCTTTTGTTTGATTCCAGAAATAACGCGTAATCATAAATAACTCCTGAATTTTTTACACCTTTAGGGAAATTTGTTATAAGAAAGTTTGCATCTAATCTAGCACTATCGAACCGCTTAAGACGCATGTTAGAATCAAGCCTCAATATTCTTGCGTCATAAGCATTTAATATTTCTTGTTTTTTCAGGTATATTGTACAATATTTTATAGTATCGGAATAATTTTTTTGGTCATAGCTCGAAACGGCCATAAAGTAATGATACTCATTTTTATATGAAGAAAACGGATTAAAATCATCAATACGCTTAAAACCATCAATAGCTTTATCGTATTTTTTTTCACGAAGATAAACAAGTGAGAGTTTATATTGAATCATATCGAGTTCAGGATCGAAAGCCAGTTCCTTTTGAAGAGACAGGAGTATTTTTTCGGCACGGCTAAACATTGCCAATTGAACATAAATATCGGACAAAAGAAGATACGCATTGCGCGAATCATAATCAATTTCATAAAGAAGAATCTTCTCGGCAAGAGGTCGGGCTTTATACAGGTCATTACGTTTAAGATAAATACGTCCGGCAATATTAATAGCTTCAACTTTTAGAATCTGATTTTCAGAATTCTCAATTAACTCAAGAAGTATCTCAAGTGCCTCATCCTCCCTGTCCGCTCGTGATAATATTCTACCTAAATCCAGACTCGCTTTATCATTAAGAGAAGAATCATTACCGCCAGAATAACTCAAATATTTTTTTAGTGCTGCTATAGCTCGCCTATCGTCTTTTAATTCTATAAAAGATGTTCCCATGTAATACAGAACATTATAGTAAGGTCGATTTGGCAAAAGCTTTCCAGTTACTCTGCCAAAATATACTAAAGCCTGTTTGTGGTGTCCGCGTCGTTGTTCAATTCTACCAAACAAAATGTTTGCTCTTGTTTTTACGTCAACCTGCTTCGATGAGGACAATAGAGTTTTTAAAATTTTTTCCGATTCATTATAACTAATAGTATTAAAATATGCCAGCGCAATATCATACCTGATTTTATCAGCAAGTGCGTCATCCTCAGCAGCCTGCAAGGCGTTTCTCCATTCAATTAATGCCTCATCATATCTGCGTTGTCTAAAATATATATATCCTATTTGACGGTAGCTATCTGTAATCAAATAATTATCGTTAGGCTTTTCTGAAATAAAACGTTTGAATTCTTCAATGGCATGATGATAATTGCGATCAAGATAATGTGACCGTGCAATCCAGTATCGTGCTTCTGTCTTTAAATTATCATCTGTACTTATTGAAAGATAACGATTAAATTCGAATACAGCTGACTTGTAACGCTTTTGATAATGTATGGTCTTTGCAAGATTAAAAGTTGCGCGTTCTTTATATCCGTCATCATTCTTAATTATGGATTGCAGTATTAACTCAGCAGATTTATAATTTTTTGCGCGAATTGCTTCCAGAGCCTGATCATAGAGCATTGAACTACTCTGTTGGGCAGAAATAAATCCCCCGAGCAAAATAATCAGCGTTATTAAAGCAATTTTTTTCATTTTACATTGAGTCCGGAGCACTGACACCCAGAATATTTAAACCATTACGAATAACATTCTTAACAGCTGTACAAATAATTAACATTGATTCTGTGCGTTCTGTGTCGTCGGTTAAAATTCTGTTAACAGTATAAAACCTGTGGAAATCCTGAGCCAATCTTAAAAGATAATTTGCTAGACGATGTACTTCAAAAACCGAAGCTGCATCCGCGATTTCTTCAGGGAAACGGACAATCATTTTTAAAAGAGAAAGAGCCTCCGGATTATCCAGGTGATCTTGATTCAAGGAACACTCATCAATATTGATATTACGTTTTTCCGCCTCCCTGAAAATCGAACAAATTCTTGCATGAGCATACTGTAAGTAAAAAACAGGGTTTTCACTTGTCCGTCTTTTTGCTAACTCAAGATCAAAATCAAGATGGCTATCCATGGATCGCGCAACAAAAAAATATCTTGCAGCATCAACACCTATATCATCAATCAGCTCCTGCATGGTAGAAAACCGCCCCAACCTTTTTGACATTTTAACGGCTTCGCCATCCATTATCAGATTAACCTGCTGGGCAATTAAAACCCGGAATTTTTCACTATCATGGCCAAGAGCTATCATCGCGCCTCTTAATCGGGCAATATAACCATGGTGATCCGGTCCCCAAATGTCTATAATAGAATCATAGCCACGTGTATATTTATTCTCATGATAAGCAATATCAGCCATTAGATAAGTTGGGCGGCCATCCTCTCGAACAACGACACGATCCTTGTCATCATCATAATCAGTAGCCCTAAAAAACTTTTTACCTTCTTCGTCATATATAACTCCCCTGGAGACCATTTCATCAAATGTCTGATTAACAATTCCGTTCTCATGAAGAGTGCTCTCACGAAACCACTGCTTATATTTTACACGAAACTTTTCCATAACGACTTGCTGGCTTTTAACTACAAAAGAGATTGCATATTTACTAAAAAAGGATATTATCTCTTCTTCTGATGCAAATTCATCTGCATTGAACTCTTTATTGTCAAAAACGTGTTGAGCAATGTCTTTTACGTATTCTCCCTGATAACCGTCATCAGGGAAATCAATTTTTTCGCCCAAGATTTCACGATAACGGCTGTAAACCGAAAGTCCAAATAGATTCACCTGATTTCCATGATCGTTTACGTAAAATTCTCGATCTACATGATCACCCGATGCTTCAATAATATTTGCAAGTGAGTCACCAAGAGCAGCAGCACGAGCCGAAACAACATTGAGAGGACCAGTCGGATTTGCCGATACAAACTCAAGACTGTATCGAAGCGGATTCTGTTTTTGAGATTTACCGAAAGATTCACCCTGTTTAACAGCTTCAATAACAGAATTCACTAAATATTTACGGGAAACAAAAATATTTACAAAACCAGGCTTTACAACATCTATCTTGTCAATAAGCTCTGAATCTGATAAGTACTCCGAGAGTATTTCGCCGATAACAAACGGTGATTTTTTCAGTATTCGTGCACTTTCAAGAGCTATTGGTGTTGAATAATCACCAAACTTCTCTTCCTTTGGATACTCTATTTTGATATCCGGAAAATCAGAAACGCTGCAATCACCAAATTTACCGTCCTTTACTGCATTCATAAGTGCTTCAGAAACAAGTTCGCCAATAACAATTTTTATACGTTTCAATATTTTACCCCAGTATTCATTCTGATTTTAAGAAATTATTAGCTTAAATATGTTATAAAATGATGCAAAGTCATAAATAGAATTAAATAAAACAACTATAATAGGACACTATGATAAAGCGTTCAAAAAAGACAACTTTTTTCTATAAGCGGGGGGCATCATCCAAGCCAAATTATCTGATTAAAAATCATAATATTTCAGTTTTTTAACTCAACTTGTATTAAAATCAATCATAAAACGAATTCAGCCAGTTTATTTCTTTTCTAGTACTAAAGTTGTATGAATTAATTATCTCATTTTACATGAATTTCAGTAATTTCTTTACATATTTTATACAAATCTCTAATAATGAATTCTTATCCAGTTATCATTTACAATAACCAGGTAACTTGTCTTTGTAGTTTAATAATAAAACGAAAGGTAAGCTTTATTTGCTGCAGTTTTTCAAGGTTTTAAAAAATAAAATTATCTGAATTTAAAAAAGCCCTTAGAGCTTAAAAGGATGTAGCCAATGAGAAACAAAAAAGATGCAATTATAACAGCAGTTATTTTTGTAACCGGTATTTTTCTTTTGGCCTGGAATATCGGGCATGAAAGTTTCTGGGCCGATGAAGCCTTTACCGGAGTAATGATTCGGCATAGTTTTGCTGATATTTATGAGTTTTGCAAAATGGAAATGCACTCTGCATTCTATTACTGGATGCTCAAAATTTTTTCACTGATTTTCGGAAGCGGAGAGATCTCTCTCAGAGTTTTTTCGCTTTTAGGTACCCTTGCTCTTGCCGGTTTGGGACCGACTGCTATCAAGCGACTTTTCAATCCTATCGCTGGATGGATGTTTTCAGCAGCAGTTTTTCTTGCACCGGGTCTGGTTGCGTATTCACAGGAAGCACGGATGTACACATGGGGTGCCTTCTTCACAACAGCAATGGCACTTTATGCATTTCTGGCACAACGTGAAGGCAAACGTAGAGACATGATACTTTTTGGAGTTTTTCTTTTCTGTGCCATGTACACACATCTTCTCGGAATGGTAAGCTCTTTCTTTTTTAATGCCATTTTTTTATCTGTGCTTCTATTTAAAAAGAATTACAGTTTTATAAAAAAATATCTGATTACTGCCGGCATTGTCGCAGTTCTGTTTTTACCAAGACTGTATTACGTTATTGAACAGGCCAAAATCGTTAAGAAGAATTTCTGGATCGGCCCTGTTACCAAAATGAAAATTATACAGAGCATTCAGTTTGTCTTTGGTTTAAAATTTGATTATGACAAACTTACAACCGTAATATCAATTATTGTTATACTTTCCGTTTTAATTACATTGATATACCTGATAATAAAAAAAGATAAAAACAGTGGATTACTGCTTACTCTTTTATCCAGTTACGTTGCTGCTTTTTTATTTCTGATTTTCTATTCATACGCTATCAGCCCGATATTAGAGCCACGCTATACTCTAATATTTGCCCCCTGGTTAATAGCTGTATTTGCATGCGGATTGTACCGGTTTCATAAAATTGCCGGAATTGCCGTTATTACATTATATTGTATTCTCTCTTTTTCAGTAAATCTTAACACCTATAACAAACGATATAACGGTTATATGAAAGAGGCCGTTGAAGATATTAAGAACCGTATTAAGCCGGATCATGTGTTCGTACATGTCGGAGAACATACTTTGGGTGCTTTTACCTACTATTTTCCCGAACATAAACACTATTTTCTTATTAATAAAAGATCTAAAGTTTACTGGTATCTGGAGATTTTCAAAAAATACGGCGGATACGGACCTGAGCTTAAAGATCTTATTGGTGATGCAAAAAACATCTGGATTGCTGACCGCATGTGGGGTTTTAATACAGGAGTTTTTGACAAACAGTTTTATAAACTGGGTACTCCCGATTATTCCGCAACATATATGCAGGAACCAAAACATTCATGGTTTACTCCATTTGTTAAGTACTATAAAATAGATTAATTTTTAGCATATCAGGAGCTGTCATACAGACGCTCCTGATATATCCTGATCATCGCTTCGCGTAGTTACCACTCCATTGTTGAAACAATTTTTTGTAAAGACGCACCTCTGTGTATCTAAATGGAAAATTTAATCCTCACCTTTCGGTGTCGATGGGCAGCAACCCGGAGACTGAGAAATCTACTGGACTATACCAAAGAATTAATATCTTTTTCAGAAAGACCTGTAATCTCTGCAATTTCCTGAACCGAGAAACCCTTCAAAAGCATCGCTTGAGCTGTTTCAAGCTTACCTTCAAGTTTGCCTTCAGCTTTGCCTTTAGCAACACCCTCTTTCATACCTTTTTGTATACCTTCTTCTATGCCTTCAAGCTTACCTTCTTCTCTTAATTTCATCGCAGTTGACATAACTACACTTTCTCCTTTTTCCGATATTTGCCGAGTAATAGTCATTAAATACTCAGGTGTAATATTCGTAAAACTCATCATATAAGTCAAAAATGACATTATCAGCTGCACATCTTTTTCATTATCCAGATAATCTTTCAACTGAAACATTATATCGTACAGCTTTTCAAAAAGCAAGCTTTCATTACCAATATACTTAAAAATCAGAGCCAGGGCACGGTTAAATTCCCGTTTATAGAGCTTGTTCTTAATAGTTTCATCATTATAACGGGCTACATCTGTTAACAGGTATTTTAAATCCGGAACAAATTGAGACCAGTTTTCATCACAGTCCTCAAACAGATCATTAAACGGAACTATCTTCCACCTCTGCCTTCCGTTATAAAATATTATTGGCACAATCAACGTGAGATTTTCTCTGTTTTTTTCCTGATACAACCAGATATTTATCATGTATCGCAACAACTAAAGATACTCATTTCCGGGTTTGAAACTATTGTGTTCAAACAATAGTGTAACTGTTACACTATGATTATCTTTTCTTTTGCAAGCATAAACCAGATCGGTATAGTGCTCTTTAAGATTATTATCCACATAACTGTTGTTATCAAGCTGTAATGAATCAAGATCAATTTCTTTTAATATTTCTTTTGGAAAAACTGATCGAATCAAATCAGCAGCATTCTCTTTAACGCTCTCTATCTCCTTGAAGAGCTTATCGTGTTCATTCATTCTTCACCTCCTTTTCTCTTACTTATAACAACTGTTTTTTAGCGAAAATTGGTGAAGAAAATGATTAAAAAAATTTTTACAAAACAGCCTCCAACTGCGTTTACATATATAGATAAATCTTTGGAGGCATGATATGGAAAAAACCGATTTCAGAACATCAATAGATGTTGAAGTCAGCAGACTAAATAGAATAAAAGAGTACGCTGCAAAGCACGATATGGATATTTCTGATGTAATGAATACCGTTCTGGATATGTATTCAAAAAAGCTGGCTAAGAATCCAGCATGCAATGACACTCTAAACAGGTATCATAAGAGAGGAACAATTTACAAATCAGTGCATATCCGGTTTTCGAGCATTACAAAAAGAAAATTGAAAGACATCGCTAATCTGTATTGTTACAGTTTGTCATACATGTTGTTTCTTGCAATGGAGTTCTTCGATGAATTTATGGTTGGTGTTAAGGAGTTCATTCGTCCCTGTTTTCATGCCTCTTTTGTCCATCACTTCTTTGGTTTTCCATACTTCATTAACAGCTGGGGAATGAACTTTTATGAGGGGCAAAACCATCCTGCTGGACAAGAATCCAAGAAAATATTGAATTTACCATATTTAAATAAATTATAAACGACCAATAACGTAAATATTTCATAAACCTGAAACAAAACAGCAATAAAAATGAAATCAACGGGATTTTGGTTTTTCCGGAATTACCGGGCGATCAACTATGGGTTCGTCAACAAAAGGAACTATCGGTTCAACTGGAGAAGTCACCGATGGTGTTTTAACACTTGGTTCTTTTGGCGAAACGTCTTTTGTTTTGGGTTTCGACGCAGTTGGTTTTTTACTCGGACTTTTGTGTTTAGTTTTCGATGATGGTTTTCGTACAGAAGGCTTAGGTTTTACTGGTGTTTTTTTAGTTACAGCGGCAGGCTTTTCAATATCTTTTTTTGTTTTATCTACAACAATACGGCTATCATCACTACTTTCTTTTAAATCAGAGACTTTACCCTTATCACTAGCAGCAGAATCCTCAGGCGAAACAGATGGAGCAGCACCTTTAAAATATGATCCATCAGGCAAGTCACCCGTTGCCAGAACCATATCCCAGACTCCCCAATATCCATAATTCATGGCATACTCTTTAAAGGTAATAACCACATCACCGTCATAAGTTAAATCTAGGGGTAAATCAATACGGTAAAGAGTGTCTGGAGGTAACTTTCCCCATACAAGCTCATCAATCTGACGTCCATCCGCATAAACATGAAGCTTTGAGTAAATTCCCGGATTTTTATCGGAACGGAACTTAACAAAATCTATCCAAAGAGTATATGTAGCATGAGCTTTTAGACCGGTGACCTGTAAAGAGGCCGATGAAGCGGCAATAAACGAAGCACGTCGGTTAGCAACAGGAGCCATATCCTCAACAAGATTCAGGCCTTTTGCTCGTCCCCATTCAAGCAGCTGTGAAGCATCAGCGTGGTTAACCCAACCTGAACCAGGCAACACAGAAGAATCTCCCAACTGGAAAAGAAGATAATCACTGCCGGATATAGAATGAGCTGCGTATAAAGAGAAAGAGAGCAACACTATTACTGTAAAAAATATATTCCTTACCATGCTTCCTCTAGTAATCCGGCTTTTACACAAAACAAAAAACATCAATCAGCGTGTTAATCTCATAACAACGTCAGCATTAAGACTGGAGATGCTTTCTCCGGAAACATTGTTTTGAAACATGTCGGTCATTCTTGATGATGGATCAGAAATAAGACTGGATGCAAAGATATTTTCTGACTCTACCTGCATACGCGAAAGATCAGCTATATCCTTGTTAATTCTGATAACTGTTCCTTTCATCAATTCATCAAGAAATTTTTCATTAAGCTTGTTATCACCGATCAATTCTCGCAATGGCTGTTCGCCATTATAAGTCACCTGTGAAACAATCTCTGCACTACGCCCACCCCCCTTACGGAAATCTTCTGTAAGATCTTTCAATCCAGCATGGATTATCTGATTACGTGTAAGTGATGTCTGGGTCGCTTTCAGATCAGCCTGTAAAGTGTCAAGACGGCCGTTAAGGCGAGTCTCAATCTGTACAGAATCCGACTTGCCCGCTGTACTCTTTGGACCTGAAGTTTCTGATAAAGAGGTTCGTTTTTGATTGATTTTTCTGGCAGAACCAAGAATGCCATCAGCTGTAATATTCATAGTCACACTCCTTTGTGAACAAACAAAATCCTTTTTGCCTAACACTACAATATACACAAACGAGTCTTTTACGTCAAGACTTTATTTTTTTGTATATCCATATTAATCAATTATAGGCATAATTCCTAATGTCGGCCGGATTATTTAAATTGATCCAATATATGAGACATATTAATATATCGGCCAAGATAAAAAAGAGTTAAGACTTTTTTGAGACATAACTCATGGAAGAGATATAAAAAAATACACTTTAAGCAAGGTTAAAGCAAGTTATTCAAGGCAGCATTAAGCAAGATTTGACGAATTATCACTGCCCAATCTCATGGATACAAGCTTCGAAACACCCGGCTCTTCCATAGTAACCCCATAAATAGACGAACCGATTGTCATTGTCTTTTTATTATGTGTTACGATTATAAATTGAGTTTTTTGAGAAAACTGACGCATCATTTTCAAAAAGCGCCTTACGTTTTCCTCATCAAGAGCAGCGTCAATCTCATCAAGAAAACAAAACGGCGACGGTTTGACCATATATGTCGAAAAAAGCAACGCAATTGCAGTCATACTGCGCTCTCCACCCGAAAGAAGATTAATTGTTTTTGGTTTTTTACCTGGAGGGCGTACTGTAATATCAATTCCTGATTCTAAAACATTTTCGGGATCAGCAAGAATTACTTCAGCGTGTCCCCCCTCAAACAACTGTTTGAATATTTCTGTAAAATTTTTCTGAATCTGTTCAAAAGTCTCAACAAACATCCTGACCGATGTCTGGTTAATATCTTCTATAACAGAGATAATGTCTTCACGTGCTTTCATTATGTCGTCACGCTGCTCACTATAATAGTCGAACCGTTTTTTTAGATCATTATACTCCTCGATCGCAAGGTTGTTAATTGGTCCGAGTCTTTCTATACTTTTTTTTAATTTTCCGATCTGCTCATTAATCTTTTCAAGTTCAAGCTCATCAACCTTGACCTTCTTGATAGATTCAGGCTTCAGTTCATACTCTGTCCAAATATACTCTTCAGCCGAATTTTTTTTAAATTCTATTTCAACCGATTTTTTTTCAAGATCAGAAATTTTGGTATTTACCTCATTAAGCTTTTCAGCGTCACGGGCAGAACTTTGCTTTCGACTAACGATTTTTTTATCTATCTCTTCACGCTTATGTGAGCTCTCTTCTATTCTTTTCTTGAGAGAAACACTTCTTTCACTAAATTCGACCAGCTTTTCTTCCCAATCTTTGATTTCGGCAAGTAACTGCTCTGTTTTTTCTTCAAAACGCTTTATTTCAGTATGAACGTTTTTAATATGTTTTTCAATATCTTCAATTTGCCGATCAAGTCCCTGAACATGTTTTTCAATCCATACCCGTTCATTGTCATTTCGAGATAAATCTTTTTCAATTCTTGTAATCATCTCGTTAACATCTTCAAGTTCACCTTGCAGTGTTACATTCTGTTCTTCAAGAGAGATATTCTGCGCCCTTGCCTCTTCAATCCGGAGTGCACAATCAGCAATTTTTTTATCTATCGACTCTTTTCTTGCGTGAATACCGGTTTTGTCAAAAAGTATAGATCTAAAACCATCCTCAAAACTTTCAAAACGCGAAATTGATTCGTTTAGTTTATCTATATCTATAGAGGAAAGAAGGTTGCAGCAATCGCCACCCTCTTCAATTGCATTTATCGCCGCAGACAATTTTTCTCTTATATCTGCGACCTGTTCGTGAATACTCGCTCTAACACTCTGGCGTTCCGTTTCCGAATCAAGCAATTCAGCTTTACGCTTATCTATTGCATCAATAAGCTGCTTGATAACCACTTCAAGTTCATCACGAAGGCTTTTTAATGTTTTTTCACTATCGGTAACAAAAAGTCTATTTTTATCAATTGTCTCACGATTATTATGAATCTGTTCAATTTTTTGCTTTCGTCGCTCGAAAAACATCTTAAGCTGATTTCGATCTTCAGCTATTTTCTGTTCAATCTCTGATCCGTTTTTCTGATTACGGGCCTTCTCTTCTGTCAGATTCTTATAGCTTATACGACGTTCTTCAACTTCAGCCAACAGACGCTCTCGCTGTTCTCTATTTTCCTGTATTAGTTTGTTATTTTTTTCACGCTTATCATCAATATCTTCAACCTTGATACGATAAGTATGCATTTTTTTATCCAGCTCAAATAGCTGCAACTGTATCTCGTTTTTACGTTTTTCGTCACGTTCATTTTCTTCAGAAATACCGGAAATCTTCTGCGAAATAGCCTTGCTCTCTTCGACAAGTTTATCACGGTTTTCAACAATCTTTGAAAGTCTCTTATGTAAATCACGGTATTTTAGGGCTTGAAGTTTTAAATCAAACTCTTTCAACTCCGACTTAAACTTGATATACTCTTTCGTTTTTTCGGCCTGTTTGGCTTTATTCTGTTTTTCCCGGTCTATCTCATGAATAATATCATTGATTCGATCCAAATTTTCACTAGTATCCGAGAGCTTTTTTAGAGAATCACGCTTTTGAACTTTATAACGTGAAATTCCTGCTGCCTCTTCAAAAAGATATCTTCGGTCTTCAGCTCTTGAAGACAAAATCATATCGATACGCCCCTGTTCCATAACAGAATAGGACGTCTTACCAATACCAGTATCCATAAAGAGCTGTTCAATATCCTTCAATCTGACAGGTGATTTGTTTATCAGATATTCAGATTCACCATCACGAAAGATACGTCGGGTAACTGTAACAGATTCAGAGTCAAAATTGAGTAGGCGGGTACTATTATCGAGGGTTAGCGAGACCTCGGCAAGAGACAGTGGTTTACGATGCTCCGTACCTGTAAAAATTATATCTTCCATCCGTGTTCCACGAATGTTTTTTGCCTGTTTTTCACCAAGTACCCATTTTGCCGAATCCACAATATTGGACTTGCCACACCCATTTGGACCGACAACAACAGTTATACCAGGTTCAAAAGTGACGGGAGTTCTGTCTGCAAATGATTTAAACCCGAATATTTCCATAGATTTAAGATACATGTTTTCTCCATTTTCAAGCTGGCTGGTAAAAATACCACAAAATCAAAATCTTTACAGAGAGCTATTATTTACACTGGCTTTCATACTGCGACTATATTCTTCATAGCATTCAAATACATTTAAAATCTGAAAAGTTTAACCAGCAGAGCCTACTAGTAATCAAAAGGAAGGTGCTGAAGGCAACAATTTTTTTTTGACAATCCCTGAGTAACTCTGGATATTGTAAAAAACGGAGGCCAAATGACAACTAAACTTTTAAATATTTTCATGCTGCTTTTAATAACAGGCTGTGCATTGATTCAAAGGGCCCCATTCGGTAAAAAAGCTGTTTATAATGCAACAAGCAGCAGCATTTCAGTCTCCTTGAACAAAATAGACTCACATCCAACCTATGAACTTTTTTTTATGCTTAATGAAAAAGAGTCCGGGATAAAGGCCGGTATAAATGGACAAATTATTAATGCTGCCGGTTCGTCGGTCGAAGGGAGGTTTTTTTTCATCATTGAAAAAGAATATGCCCCGTCTTCAAGCGATTCAGTTTATACCTCTTATATCGAACTAGGTCGAAATTTTGATAATTCATGGAACAGTTCAGAATCTGTTCAGATAAGTAGCGGTTCCGACGGGCTGACTTCACTTGACCCGGGGATATACCGTATCAGAATAACAATTTTCAGTGATAATAATTTCGACTGCAAAATTTCACTCTTTACCTCGAAAAAAGAAGCCCTTTTTTCAGATAAACCGGTATTTGATTCAGACGTTGCAGAAAACAATGACTAGTCATCCTTTGCGATTTCTTCTAGGCCACAACTGAGCAAGTCGCTCTTTTATTGATTTTTCACTTCCGTTTTCACTCGGGTTGTAGAAGACCTTGTCCTTGAGTTCTTCCGGAAAATAATTTTCCTGTACAAAATTTCCGGGATAATCATGGGGATACTTATACCCTTTATGGTAACCGAATTCTTCCATAAGTTTTGTTGGAGCATTTCTAATATGCATAGGAATTTGTGCCACATCACTTTTCACAAAATCAAGAGCCTCATCGATTGCCATACAACTCGCATTACTTTTAGGAGAAGAGGCTAAAAAAAGTGCGCATTGTGAGAGCACTATACGAGCTTCCGGCATTCCTATGTTTTTAACCGCGGTCATTGTAGAAACAGCAATTGTTAAAGCTGTTGGTGATGCGTTTCCTATATCTTCCGCCGCATGTACTACCATTCTTCTTGCTATATAAAGTGGGTCTTCCCCCCCATTAAGCATACGCGCAAGATAGTATATAGTCGCGTCAGGGTCTGAACCTCTTATTGACTTGATAAATGCTGAAATTGTATCGTAATGCCTTTCGCCCGAGCGATCATAATAATATGAAGATGCCGCAACAGCTTGTTCAACAGCATCAACTGTTAAAGTCTGCCCCAAAGATAGAGCACAGGCCGACTCAAGTAAATTAAACATCTTTCTGGCATCGCCACCGCCCCCCTTAACAATTTCATCACGCAGATTATCAGCGATATCATATATTTTAAGCAAAGAATCATTTTTAATAGCATTATCAAGTATGGAGCGCAACTCCCCGGTTTTAAGCGGCTCCAGTTTAAAAACGCGGGCTCTAGAAAGAAGAGGAGGAATAATTGAAAAAGAGGGGTTTTCGGTCGTTGCACCAATTAACACAATATCACCAGATTCGACAGCCTGTAAAATCGAGTCCTGCTGCGCCTTGTTAAACCGGTGAATCTCATCAAGAAACAACAAAGACGCAATACCATGCAATCTGTTCGTTCGTCCCTTTTCTATAATTTTTCGTACATCGGCAACACCTGCAGAAACTGCAGACAAATAGTGGGGATCCAAATTGAGCGTGTCCGAGATTATTCGGGCAAGTGTAGTCTTGCCGCAACCTGGCGGCCCCCAAAGTATCATGGAAAAAAGGCGCTTCTCCTCAATCATTCGAAAAAGAATCTTGTCATTATCCACTAGATGAAGTTGTCCAATATACTTTTTTAGTGTATGCGGACGACATCTTTCGGCAAGAGGCACCAATGAACTGTTATCGTTAAAGAGTGTCATAATTTTGCGGGGTAATTAAATAATCCGGAATATTACTTCCGGATTATAGTGATCGTCGAAACTACTTTCTTGAAGAGTGTCTGTTCTGAGCAGCCAAGCGTCTGATCTTTTTTAATCGTCTGCGCTCAGCTTCTTCACGTTTACGCTTCTTTTCCTGAGACGGCTTCTCGAAGTAGCGGCGTCTTTTCAGCTCTTTAAAAATACCTTCAAGAGCCATCTTCTTTTTGAGGTTCTTGAATGCTTTCTCAAGGTCACCGTTATCCACGTTTACAATTAGCGGACTCGCCATATAATCACATCCTTTCATTTTTTTGTCATTTAATAAAGGCTGGTTAGGCATGTCAACTTAAAATAGCATATATTCTTAACGATTTGTTAATATCTTTGTCTGCAAAAAATACAACATTGTAATTTTTACCTTGACAATAAACCGGTTGCAAAAAATATGTTTAATTATGAATAATTTTATATCAAAATACATTATTTTCAATACTTTATTTGTCTGTTTTGCCTTGATCTCTTCTTGTGCGCAGTATCAGATAGGTTCCGAAAAATTTTTCAGCCAGTTTAGCCAACGTGTAATTGTCGACTGCGATATGACATTAAATGAAGCTCTCGCAAATGTTCCTGAAGAGTGCCCCGAAAGTGTTGTTGATAATCTCGCATTGATAGAAGTCTTTTATTACAGTTTTGACAATCGAATTCACCGTGGACAGATTCTAGCTGATTATCGCCATGCCGAAGATATTCATGCAATCTTTACTGTTATACTCCGCGAGCGCTTCCCTATTTATGGATGCATCCCCATAGATCACTCCTCGTATGAATGGGTTCAATTTAATACCGTTCCCGAAGGAAACAGCTACAGTTTTCATTATCGCAATATAGTCTATAAGAACACTCTCTCTTATCACAGCTTTGGACACGCAATTGACATAAATCCCATCATTAATCCTTTTCGCAAATGGGGCACAACCTTCCCTAAAGGAGGAACCTATGACCCTCAAAAACCTGGAACACTATATGAAGAGCACCCTGTAGTTCTGGCTTTCAAAAAACATGGCTGGTATTGGGGAGGCAATTGGAGACGAAGAGATTATCAACATTTTCAGAAACCGATTAAAGGCGAAAATGACATTCATATAGTCTCTAATCCTGGTATTATCAGATGGCCAAATAAACAATTTTCAGAATCCGATGGATCCGAGCGCTATTATACAACTAATCCGTAAATTGTACTCTCACAATCATGGATATTTAATTACAAATAAATGTTTTTGCAATTTTTTCGCTTTTGTTTAATACCTTTTCCGCGAAAAGGCATCCTTCAAGAAGACTCTTATACAAGAAAAGTGATTTCCTGGCAATTTTTTCATGCCCGGAACCACTAAATTCCTCCGTATCGTACCCTTCCGTTATTGTATGAATTGTTCGTTGTATGGACATCCCTATCATCGATTTGGCAGATGACTTTGAAGCTATAAACTCATCAATAGTGTCAAGTCTGGAAACGAGAGCCCCAACCTGCTTAGATCTTTTTTTTAATGCCTCAATTAGTTGTTCTGCTGTATTTACAGCATTTTCAAGGCGCTCCATAACCACTCTGTTTTCGTTCCTAAGAAGTACTACTCTTCCACTTACTTTTTTAACAATTTCAATTTTTGTTTCATGCGGAATAGATGCTTCTAAATATATGCTTTTTACCATTTTTGACACATTATTCTCACAGGCAGTAAATGCTGCATTAAGTTCAATCTCTTTAATTCCATTCAATTTTATGCCGCTAACAGTACTATTGAACAAATGAGCATCATTACGTTTTTCGAACCATTTCTGAAAAATAACCATTTTCTGATTAGTATGAACTTTTTCACCGTCAATCGAAGGAACCATTATTTTAGGTAAAGCGGTCAACTGCCTCCTGTTAATCATCTCCTGATTGAAAAATTTATCAATTCTGACAAACATCATCTCGTCCAAGTAAGATCCTCGGCAATGAGCTAAACGCTCGGTAAAAGAAAGATCTTGTCCAACAAGATAAATATTATTAACACCTAATCGTTTTGCGAAATCGTAAGCATTAGTAGAAACCGAGCCGCCGTGAGCCACCTCACCTTTTTCACCTGTATACTCTTCAAGCCACTTCATTGTATCGAAAGGCATCGAACAAACAACCTGTGGACCCTTGAAAAGTCTGAAAACTGAAGGATGAGCTGTCGGATCGGCCACCAATACAGTATCACGTTCAGGCACTCCTTCAAAATAACGGGCATTAATAAGCTGAGGGTCAACACAAAGACAAAAATGAGGAGTGATCCCATTTTCTATTAGAATTTTATAAGATGTATCCAGAGCAACTATAACGACCGAGTTCTGATTTTGCCTTAACGCCTCCAGAGAATACCTTAAAGAAGGACCAGCCCCAACAATTATCGCGTTTAACCCCTCAAATTTTTCATAAAATATTTTCGCTCCAGGCAACGATATGTGTTGCAACGCATTTTTGGCACAGTTTAAGGTCCAAAGTTTTTCAAATTTCGCAAGCGTTGCAATATTTACCTCTTTTGAACTAAGGTAAGATCGCATAAGACGATTAACATTAGAATAGTAATCCTGATCTATTTGAAACGAACCCCGATGAGTAACAAAAACAACGCTGCGTGAGGAACGTCCTTTTAAGGTTTGCGCAATAATATCTTCATCCGGATCAACCAGTAAAAGCAGTCTCTCATCGGACAAAGATTTCGTGAGATCTCTCTCTGTTAAAGCAGCTTTAAGCATTCCAGGTTCTTTCTCTACAGCTAAAACAAGAGAATCTCCATTTATGCGTTCCAGCAGATTCTGCACATGGTAACCGAATCCAAATCCTATTACTACGAAAAGATTATGTTTATTCAAATCCAGTCCGTCAATTAATCTTGCGGCCTCTTTGTCAGGATCAAATTTACTATGTACAGCTACAGGTCGTTTGCCCTCATTAAGATTGACAAGAGGCACTTTGTCGCCTGTCTTGGTTTCACATACCGAAATGAATTCTGTTTTTGTCTTTTTTAAACTTACAACTAAAGCCGGATCTTTTTTTTGTAATATCGTTATGTTTTTTTCAAAATATGACATGTTTACCGAAAATGCAGTTCTATTTTTTGTTTTTTTTGCAAAACAGTTCCCGCTTCAGGAGACTGTGAAGTTACAACACCGGATCCGGAAAATTCAAATTGAACAGCATATTTTTTTTGAATATGTTCAAACAATGGTGTCAATTCGGATAAACGATAACCATAAAGATCAGGCATATGTTCTCCATCAAAATGCGGAGACCTTGCCGATATTTCACGCGGATCAATATTAGTTACTGAGGTCGCACCCGCCCCCATTAAGGGTAATACTTCTGAAACCACCTTTGAAAAAACAGGAGCAGCAACCTCTCCACCATGTACTTGTCCTTTTGGTCGGTCAAGAACTACAACCACCGCTATCAGAGGATCATCATAAGGCGCAAATCCACCGAAAGAGGCCGTATACTCTCCTTCAAGATATCCGCCGGTTGAAGACGATATCTGTGCTGTTCCCGTTTTACCTGCAACTTCGTATCCAGGTACAGCAGCATTTTTTCCAGTACCTGTCTCAACAACAGCCTTCATCATTTGACGCAAGATTTCACCATTTTGACGACTGATAATCCGCCCTTTTGACTTTGGATAAAATTGCTGAATTTTATGTCCATTATTTAGCTCAATAGAATCAATTAAAGAGGGCTGTATATAAACACCTCCATTTGCAACAGCGCCAAAAGCGGCAGCTAACTGCAACGAGGTAGCCGACATCTCCTGACCTATAGAAATTGAAGCCTTAGATATTCCGGACCATTCATTAACAGGCCTCAGTAACCCCGGAGACTCTCCGGGAAAATCACGACACACTTTGCTTCCAAATCCGAATTTTCGCAGCATGGCATCAAGTTCATCCTTGCGAATCTCCTGCATAGCCCTGATAACAGAAACATTGCAAGAAAGCCGTACCGCATCAAACATTGTTATCCAGCCATGCACAGAAGTACTTCTTATAGTAACATCATAAATATCGATCTCACCGCTTCCATGATAAAGTTTCTTCATATCCGCCCTGCCACTCTCAAGCCATGCCGCAGCAGAAAAGATTTTCATGGTTGACCCAGGTTCAAATGATTGCACAACAGAATACGAAGCACGCTGTTTGCCGGTATATCGGAAATAGTAATTTGAATTATAGGCAGGATTTACAGCACAGGCAAGTATACGGGCATTACGAACATCCGTAATAACTACCGCTCCCCTTTCGGCATTATGGATTGTCACAGCTTCATTTAAATATTTTTCAGCTATATACTGAATATTCTTGTCTATAGTCAAATTTATGTTAAAACCGTAATTCAGACTATTAATATCTGCATTTTCTACATCAGCTGTGCCTGACAAATAATCATTTTGAGAAAATTCAATACCGGAAAGTCCATTATTATCAATATCAGTAAATCCGATTATATGCGATGCAAGTGTCTCATACGGATACATTCTCTTAAACTCTTTTTTGAAGCCAAGCCCGTTTATTTTAAGAGCTTCTATCCTAGAAGCTGTAGCCTCGGGTAATTTTCTTCGTAGCCAGATAAAGCGTCGTGGCAGAGTTAATCTCGAATAAATATATTCAGGGCGTACCTGTAGTATCTCTGCCAACTGTAAGGCTGTTTTTTTCGGATCTTCGATCTTCTCGGGGTTAGCAAAAAGCGAGCGTGTTTCAATACTTATTGCTAATATATTTCCAGCTGAATCTTTTATATATCCTCTTCGGAGGTTTTCTATTTTCGGACCGCTCTTTAATACGATTCGGTCACTAAAATGCAGTACAGCGACCCTAACTATGAGCAGTCCTGTGAAGATCAAAAGCATAATAGAAAAGACAAAAATTCTTATTTTAAATGTTTTACCGGTAATGGGGAGTCTCCTTGATTACAACCAATCCAATAATTAGCGTATAAAACCAAAACGGGATAATCTATCCCGTGTACTCACTCCGGAACTGAAATCAGAGTTAAAATACAGAAAAAAAGCACGCGCCTTAATATTATTTATCGGCACATATCCAAAAATTCTGCTATCCTGTGAATCCGTACGGTTATCACCCAATACCACAATCGAGTCTGGTGGAACAACTCCATCGATAACCAAACCTTCATCACCAAGATATTCGGTTGGCCCTGTAACATACGGTTCATGCAGTTCTTCACCATTTATATATACCGACCCGTTTCGTATCGAGAAATGTTCCCCCGGTAAAGCGATTATCCGCTTAATATACTCATTGCCATGAAAATCGGAGCTTTTGCTTGGTGGTGTGAAAATAACTATATCCAATCGTTTTATTGCTCTTGTCCTGGTCCATGATAGTTTCATTGAACTTTCCATTCCAAGCATTTGAGGGATTGTAATGCCATAGCTGATTTTTTCAGCAAAGATATGATCATTTTCAATCAAGGTATTGCGCATGGATCCTGTAGGAATAAAATAGTTCTGTGCGCAATACTGAATTATATGAACTGCCATAATCAATGCAAGTGTTATTGCGTGTATAACCTCAAAAAATCTGTCAATTATTCGCGTGCGAGCTGGGAAAAGATCGGTAAAACTGGTTACAAGGGTCTGTAATTGTGATTTATCAATTAGCATCAAAGGAAAAAGATAAGTTTTGCGGCTTGTACGTATCAAAAGAAGATTGGTGAAAGTCCTGACAATCGCTTCTATATCGTCACGTTCGATCATTATGGAATGGTGATAATCATTAATAATAATTCGTTCGACTGTGGTTAAAAATGAGCGTGGGCGATAGTATAATTGATAAATTGCATGAAATAATAGCCTGGATGTATAAAAAACAAGGATAAAAATGCCGATAATATATACGGTCATTGAGTTTTTTTCTAAAAAAGGGGTTGTAACTGCTAAAAAAATTGTAGAATATGCAACAAAAACCAGAACAAGAAGCTGTTTTATATAAAACAAGGGTATCGATCTTCCTCGTATAATTGAGAACCGACCGTAAAGACCTTCGTTTTTTCTAATTTTTAAATAACGGTACATTAAGAGAGCCTCTTGCGATAAAAACTTATTTGACTTGATCTATTCATACCATTCAGAATTATGATCATAAGTATAATTTAATTAATAAGGTTGTTCTTTTGTAATTTAACTGGTAGCAGCTTATCTGGGATCTCATCTTAATCGAACTTGTCTTTGTTATGAAAAACCGATATCACTGTCTACAATTTTTTATTTATGGAAAAATTAAAAAAAACTCTGGAAAAACTGGATCCGGCTAAGATTAAAGAGCTACAAAAAATAATTGGCGCCTCTGGATCTACATCAAAATCGGCCATCCCAGCTGCCCTGATGAAACTTGGCGGAATAAATTCCGTGCTTTCATCATTGCGGCCAGACGAGTTGCAGATTTTTTCATTTATCTCTACCGATGAAGAGGGACGCACATTCAGTGAAATTGAAAAAGCAACAGGTTTCGATATTGCGACAATTGAGTCTGTTTGCGATAATCTAAAAGATAAGCTTCTTATATACATATTCAAAAACCGGAAACACCTGAATAACCGTTTTGACAAGGTATATCTTTATGAACCCATCTACAATATTGTTAATCATTTCACCTCTAAAGATATCAATGAGCAGCTAATAAGCAGCAAACCCCGGCAGGTATCTGACAGTTCCACTATAAAAATTAAGGACAAAAAAGATATATTAAAAACCATATATAATCACGGTGGAATAATCAGCCTTAATAATTTACAAAACGATTTAGATCTTACAAAATATGATCAGATCCTTACTGAATTTGAAGAAAAAGGTTATATAAAAATTAACCTTAAACTCACCTACCCTTTTGCTACTATTATCTTGCTAAGCAATGACACCATGGAGCACTATATAGAAACAGAAAACATTGAAGGACAGGATATTTTTGTCAAAAATGGCTATTCATTGCTGGTTAATACCCTGTACATATCTGATATTATAAGGTCTAACGGTCTTTATCTTACTCAGCAGAACCACTTTAGAAAAACCGACTTAAAAAAACTGCATATGTCTGTTATCGAAATGCAGACAGCCGACGGTTTGATATATGACGTCGAAGAAAGCACTCAACTGTCACTTTACCTTTTGTATCTGCTTGAGACTCTTGAAATTACAAAAACAAATGTCTTTTTTTCCATTGAACCCATTAGCAAACTGATGCATATGCCTCACAAAATGCTTTCCGAAATAATTAAACGCATATCCGGAACTGTTGGCAATGATAACTTTAAGGCGCCTTTACAGGTTCCTACCAAAAAAGATATTGAATTTTGTGTTACAACCTTACGGAAAAAAAGTATTCCAGCCAACCTGCTTTTCGCATATTATCTTCATCGTTCAATTACTCCAATAATTGATACTGCCGATAATATAGACAACTCAGTCGATTCATTAAGAAAATCTTTTGACCAGACGATTAACTTTCTTGTTTTATGTGGAATTATTGATATAAAAAAAGGTTTATTGTCCATTTCAGACACACTTGATGCTCCAGCCACGAAAGAACCAAAGACTGTTTTTATTAATCCCGATTTTTCGATGATTATTCCCAAACTTGATACATCGGCTTATGCCCAGTACATACTCCTCTCCTTTAGTTCAATAACAAAAAACGATGTTATTATTAATGCGAAAATAACCAAAGAATCTGTTTTACATGCTTACAAACGGGGTTTTAAAACAGAAACAGTGATCACCATACTTGAAAAAGTATCAGCAAACACACTTCCGCAAAATATGTCGTTTTTAATAAATGAGTGGATTCAGCAGACTCTTAAGATAGATATCAATTACGGCATATTGCTTGAAGTTAACCATGCCGCGTTTCTTGACGAATTGGATTTCAAACATAAGGATACAGTAATTAGGCGTGTATCAGACACTTGTGCCATAGTTAAAAAGGAAACCATAGACGAAATTATCCGTCTTGGTGAAAAGCACAAGGCTATCATCGAGCTTGAAAACATCACCTGATCTATTTTTTTTCAGGAATAACCCTGATTTTATTGCGAATATTCCACTTCACGAACTCACTTAGGGCTTCCATGGTTTTCGAAGTAACAAAAAAGATCCGATCCTGGTACATTACCAGAATTCCTTTATAATGGGTATATTTCATCGGAGTATCAATATAACCTATAGGCTCAATTTTATTCCAATTATCACAGTTTTTAAGTACCGGAATCTTACGTAAATATAACTCCCTTATAGTGCCGTCTTTTACAGAATTCCTTAGAAGTTTCTCCCATTCCATCTATTTGTTCCTTTTACGATTAAACACAATTTTTTAAACATATCATTGCAAAGCTGGCAACATTTCGAAATAAGAAATAATTTTATTTTTTAAAATCCATATGTAGGCGCCAACTCATTATTAAATAACGGCCAGTTCATTTTTTTTGTAACAGATCCTTTAATTTCTGATTCTCTTCAATAAGGTACTTTTTCTCTTTTATCAAATTTTCTATTGTATGATGAAGAGAAATAGCTTCATCACGACTTAATTCTACAACCTTCTCCTGAGCTTCAACAAGTTTAAGATTATCTCCAAGTCGGCTACTGGAATATTCAAGAACTCTCTCCTGCGCGTGAATCAGCTCATTAGCATCCATAAGCTCCTTCTCTCTAAGACGGTCAAGCATAGTGTTTGCGAATAGCAGGTTTTGTGTTTCAAGAAGATCTTTCTGTCTGAAAGATGAAAAATCATGAAGCTTTTCGTTTAATTCCTCTTGCTTCTTTATTAGATTTTTCTCAAAATCCAGTATTTTTTCAAAGGCTTTTTTATCTTGATCGGTAGCTATTACATCACTATTGCTTATGTGGAATATATTCTCGTACTGTTCAATTCTCTTTTCATACTCATTAGAGAGCTGTTTCATGATTTGACGATATTTCTCGACAATAATACTTTTTTCAATTAACAATGCAAATTCATAACGATTATAAGGTTTTTCAATAAATTCTGTATGCATTGCAGAACCACGGTAATCGCCGGCATGCACGATAAGTGATGAATCAAGAACAATGTATTTAACAATGTTATGGAGTTTAGGCGAACTGTTAAATTTTTCTATAATATCGCTTACCGGCATTGAATCAATGTCGGCAACAATAAGAGTTACCTTATCAGGATCGGGACTTATGGAAGAAATTTTATCGATATCAGTCCGATTAACGTTAAGCCCCAGTTTTTTCAGTTGAATAGTTGCCGCTTCACCTGCCTGGTTATCCGTAAAGTAATTGATATCTACGCTTTTCATGATTTCTCCAGTTTAGTCGTTTTTAGACCATTTTTTTGTTAATTTCTTAAATAATGTTAAATTCGAATATTATTTTCGTATCTAGAGCCCACCTTATAAATAAATAATAATTGTTAACTCAATTCAATCATTTTAAAAGATTGAAAAAAACTCAACCCTTTTTTAGTTTGGGCATATTCTAATACAGTGAAGAAGCTTATGCCAAGAGAAGCTTAAGAGGTACAAATGAGCCCTTTTTTAATTGCTCCATCTATTTTAGCTGCAGATTTCGCAAGACTAGGCGAAGATACTGACCGCGTAATAAAAGCAGGCGCGGATATGATACATTTCGATGTTATGGACCACCATTATGTACCTAATTTGACATTTGGTTCAATGGTTTGTAAGGCTCTTCGTGAATATGGGATCACTGCTCCTATTGATACGCATCTAATGACAACTCCTGTTGATGATCTTATAATAAACTTTGCTAAAGCCGGGTCAACCTATATTAGTATTCACCCTGAAGCCACACATCATGTTGACCGGTCTCTGGAGTTAATACACAGTTGCGGCTGTCGAGCCGGAATAGTTCTTAATCCAGCGACTCCTGTTGAATGGTTAACATATACCATTGATAAAGTGGACATGATTCTTGTTATGTCTGTTAATCCAGGTTTTGGCGGTCAGAAACTAATACCATCGACATTTGCAAAAATCAAAGCAATAAGAGAGATTATTGACTCATCCGGCAGAGATATAAGACTTGAAGTTGATGGAGGTATTACGGAAGATAACATCGGATCCCTGGCTAAAGCCGGTGCAGACACCTTTGTTTCGGGCTCGGCGGTTTTTCATTCAAAAGACTGCGTTGCTACAATTAATAAAATGCGCATGGAGATTGATAAAGCGATAAAAAGTTTATAAAACATGTACTAAACAGATTGAATGTGATAAATGATCATATAAAAACAAAATGGCTAAAACGCCAATTGCAGTTTTAACGTCTTTGATCTGATAACTGAATAGTATATGCTATATATAGAACAGAAGGGATTTTATTTCTAACAATTGAAAAACGCATGGTTGACAGATCTTTCATAATCAAGGCATCAAGTTCCTTGATGTATGTTGACTTTATCAACCTGTACTGCTTCAAGGTTCCAGTAGAAGGGAATATCGAAATTAATACGTGAGCGCTTCTTACCGAATCGGTTCTGTTGTAACGTGCAGCAATACTTCTTAAACCACCCTCCCGATTGTCGTTTCGCACAAGAGAAAGCCGGTTAAAATATCTTAGCTGTTCAACTCTGTATGAAAACGAGCTCAGATGAATTCTAAATGCAGCTCCAGGTAACGAAGTAACCTCAGGTCTTGGATCTCCGCTTTGCTCTTCTACATCATCAAATGTAAACTCTTCAATCTCGTCTATTATATAGTCATCTGAAGGAACAACATTCTCATTAGATTTTTCATCTCGATGTTCCGGCGCGACACCAGTACATTCAATAAGCAATACTATTAATACTACTATGAACAAATTGGCTCGTTTCGAACTCATGCCGCACTTCACATTATACTGGAAAATTTTTTCTTAATGATTATATCAAGCAGCATAGATGCATCTTTCACAAATAATCCGGTGTTTTTAGCTTCCTTTTCAGAATAACCGGAAGCTGAAAACTTTCTATGGATATCCTCAAACTGTGGTTCGGTACTGATAAACGCGAATGGAACAGGATCTGAAGTATGAGTTCTTACAGATACTGGAGTGGGATGATCTGGCATTAGAAGAATTGTATAATCATTAAATTTTTTCATTCCTTCAAGCATTGGTCCGACTACCTTCAAATCGAAGTCTTCTACAGCCTGTCTTTTTTTTTCAAGACTCCCTTCATGACCCGTCTCATCAGGAGCTTCGATATGCAGATATACAAAATCATGTGTTTCAAACGCATTAAGCGCTGCATCAACTTTGCCTTTGTAGTTTGTATCAAGATAACCTGTTGCACCATCAACAGCTACCGGATTCAAACCTGCAGCACGCCCTATTCCATGTATCAGATCAACTGCGGAAACGGTAACTCCACTTATGGAATATTTTTCTGAAAATCTTTTTAATGCTGGTTTCTTACCAGCCCCCCAGAGCCATATATCCGTAGGATTACCACCAAGCCCGTGATCCTCCGATGCAACATCAGCTATAACCAGACGAGCCTCACACGCTATTTCGCTTAATAGATCGGCCCCTGAACCACTTGCAAGATAAGATGAAACATCCATAGTCTGAATATCATGAGGCGGCACAGTAAGAGGTATTTCATCATGAGGATAATTTCGCCAAACCATGATATTACGATAAGAAACGCCTGCATAAAATTCAATATCTGGATAATTTAACTTTTTTAGTCGATCAACTATCAATTTACCATATTTGGAATCGATATGATCAGCAGTAAAATCATCCATACGATTCTGAACAATAGAGACAAAATTCATACGGAAAGCCATGTCGTTCGGCCCAAGATCAATTCCAAGATTTAAGGCCTCAAGAGGGGCTCGTCCTGTATAGTATTGAGCAGGATTATAACTGAAAATGGAAAGATTAGCAGTATCACTTCCGGGATTCATACCGTCAGGTACAGTTGAAGTCAGACCGCAGACAAAGGAAGCAATTTTATCAGAATTAGGCATAAAAGATGCTTCTATAACGGTTTGACCGTTTAGTTGCTCATGCGGAAGATCCGCCATGCCGTCACCGACTATTACAAGATATTTTGAGCTCATTTGAATCCTTATTTGCTGTTTTTCTTGGCTAGAAACAGAAAATGCTTCACATACGGCTGCAGACTTTCATGAAAAGAGTTTATTTCAACTTTTTGCGGTGTTTTTAGAATTTCATCCACCCTAGCCTTGCTAAGATCCTCATCAGAGGTATCTATAAGTATTTTAAATCTTTTGACAATCTCTTTGTCATTTGCGTCGGACGCAAGTTTATTCATCGCAGTGTGAAGCCTTATAAGATTAACTTTACGCTTTGCTCGGCCTTTACGGTTTGATTTTGTAACAACAGCTTTAGATGACATTAGCACTACTCCTGAAAACTATTAGTAACCGATACTAAAAAAAGACTCCCTATTGTAAACTACATTTTTTTTATTCGCATCGTTAAAGCGACCGAAATATAAATATACAACAAAATATAATAGAGACAGATAAAATCAAAAAATCAGCAAATTATCAACAATTATCCATTATAATTGCCCAATTATAAATATGACTATAATACATACAAAATGTTCATTTTCAAGTTTATTACTGGTTAAGCTCTCTCTAAATACCCTAAAAAATTACCGTTAAGATTACACACTTTATAATAATGAATTATCATCCGACAATAATATTAGATCAGAAAATGGAGGAGACCATGAAATGTAGCAGATGTGGGGTCGAAATAAACCGGCTGAATCACTATTATATACCGCAACGTTCAAAAAAAGGGTACAGACTATGTATACAATGCGCTAAAAAAGAAAAAATCATAACTTTGGTGTAGATTTTTATCATTTTTTTTGATTAATTTTTTTTTTTTGTTACTTTGATACGGAAGCCTGTCCTTATTAACCGTACTTGAATTTTATTATACTATCTAACTGTAACAGGGTGGCCATGGAAATTTCTAACAGAACAAATAACCAGTATCAGATATTTGACATCAAGGGCAATATAGCCTTTGAAGAAACTCAAGAGATGGAAGATTATATATACACAAATATATCGATTGATAAAAATAAAACTATTATAAATCTTAAAGAGGTTCCCTATCTAAACAGTTCCGCTCTTGGGGCATTTGTAAGAATACTGCAAACGCTAAAAAACAGGAAAATGGATCTATTTATAATGAACATAAACTCAGATATAGATAACCTCTTTAAAATAACTGGTGTAAACAAGTATTTTAACTTTATAAAAGAGTCTGATATAAACTGATAATCATCTAAAAACTATCTTTCCAGATATTTCTTCAAAGCTTCAGGCACGCCTATTGAACCATCCTCGTGTTGATAATTTTCCATTACTGCGGCTAGCGCTCTTCCTGCCGCTACTCCTGATCCATTTAAAGTATGAAGATATTCCGGCTTACCGCCATCCTTACTTTTGCAACGGATCATGGCTCTTCTTGCCTGATAATCAAGAAAATTTGAACATGAAGAAATCTCTACGTAACGGTTCAATCCCGGCATCCAGACTTCCAGGTCATAAGTTTTACATGACGAAGCACTTGTATCTCCTGAACATAGAAGCAACACCCGGTAATGCAAACCCAGTTTTTGTAAAATTGCTTCCGCATTAGCTACCAGTTTTTCAAGCTCATCAAATGAGCTTTCCGGATCAACAAACTTTACCATCTCAACTTTCTGAAACTGATGCACCCGTATAAGACCACGTGTGTCTCGCCCAGCCGATCCGGCCTCACGCCTGAAGCAGGAAGATTGACCGGCAACATACAAAGGCAGATCCTCTTTAGTTAATATTTCATCCCGGTAAAGATTTGTCAGTGTTACTTCAGCCGTAGGGATTAGCGACAGATTATCTCGATCAAGCCTGTAATATTCATCCTTGAATTTTGGATATTGACCTGTACCGATCATGGACTCATCGTTTACAAGAAATGGGGCAAAGACTTCTGTATATCCATGTTCGTTTGTATGAGTATCAAGCATTAGTGATATAAGTGCACGCTCAAGCCGCGCGGCTAATCCCCTGTAAACATAGAAACGTGCACCAGCAAGTTTTACGCCACGTTCAAAATCCAGTATTTTCAAATCGGTTCCAAGATCGTAATGCGGCTTGGGTTCAAAATCAAAAGTCGGCTTTTCTCCCCATTCCCGAACTACCTTATTAAAACTTTCATCTGTACCCTCTGGGACACTCTCATGTAAACGGTTAGGTATTGAGAGCATTATATCGTTATAAGCAGTATCATATTTATTCAGCGAATCCGTTATTGCTTCAATTTTATCATTAATGGTCTGTACATGCTCCATTAGATCATCACAGGCTTCACCTTTCTGTTTTCGTATACCAATAGACTTGGATACACTATTCCTCTCTTCGCGAAGAGAATTCATCTCAGAAGAGAGATCCCTTCTTTTGTCATCCAATGTTTTAAGTTCATTAATATCACAAGCGCCTTCCATTTTACGCAACTTAAGCATTTTTTCGATGTAATCATAGTTTTCTCTTACAAATTTAGGATCAAGCATCGCCTTCCCCCCCTATAAACAGATATTTTGCAATAAACAAATCCAAACGGAAATAGTGTTTTCGAAGTTCATTTCTGTAATACAAAACAGATCAATTGTTGCCGATACTGTAAGAAAGAGTACATACCGGTAAACCATAAATGTTTTAGTTCTATTTTATCCGGACGAACCGCCAAATAAAAAAAACAGACAAAGCGGGTATTTATGAGCAGTTCAATAAAGAAGATAAAATTTCACAATAAAAAAAGCCGGATAAAATCCGGCTTTTGGTCAGGGACGGAATCGAACCGCCGACACGGGGATTTTCAGTCCCCTGCTCTACCGACTGAGCTACCTGACCTCGTTCGAAACTGTGACATTTATATTTTATCAATAGTTTATGTCAAGAATATTGCCTTTTTTTCGTTAATATTATTTATTTTCTCATCACAGATTTTTGCTCAAAAATTTGAAAAATGGGAAATATTTGAAAAAAAGGGAATAATTCAATATGAAGAACAGATGTACGATTTCGCTGACGAACATTTAAACCGGGCCCTGGAGATGAATCCTAAAGCCTACCGCAGTGCCAAGTATCTGGGTTATCTTTATCATCATAAGGAGGATTACAACCGGGCGCTAAACTTTTTTCTGCTATCTTTGGATACCAACCCAAATCAGGATGATGCCCACTATATGGTTGGGGAAATATACGACCGCAAAATGAAAACAGCAGAGGCACTGAACCATTTTAAAAAATCCATAGATATTAATGATAACTATTATAAATCTCATTTAGGTTGTGCCCGGGCCGAAAGCATTCTTGGGAACGCAAAACAATCTGTTTATCACTTTAACAGAGCATTCGAAGTTAACCGCGAAAAAAGCATGAATCTTTTCAGTCAGGCTAGAGACAAAAGAACCGAAAAAGCTAATAAGTCATCCCTTGCACTGCTTGAAAAAGCTCTGACAGTTAATCCTGCACACAAAGAAATATATTTTGAGCTTTCAAGCGTTTATCGGGCGGAAAAAGAGTTTGAAAACGCGATAAGAACCCTCGAAAGACTTAAATACTATTTACCTCATGAAACAAAAATTTATGTAATGATTGCCAATATCTATTATTCTGAGAGAGTAATGCACAGAAGGAACAATGATTACCAGGCAGCCCTTTTTAACATAGAGAGAGCTCTTGAATTTGACCCTGACAATCTTCAATATCTTGAATTGGCTCAAGAGCTGTACAAACTTAACGGCATGGACAAAGAGCATGAAGAAACTTCAAAAAAAGTATTAAGGCTGACTCTGGAGCAGTTTGAAGACACAGAATAATTAATTTCTATTTATACAATATTTACTATATTTAACTGCACAAAAATCAAACCTGAACACTATACATAAAAATAAATCTCAATATAAAAAAAACGACGGGTTGTATACGAAGAACGCGAAGGATTAGCAACTGATCTATTTAATAAGCCTTGCGCGTCTTATTTTAAGTTCATAAACATCCATACCTGTAACAAGCATATCAGCCTCACTGCTCTTCGAAACGGCAGCCGTGGACAAAAAGGTATCGGTTTCCCTGACTTTCAGCATGATGCGCCTTCCCTTTGCTGTGTTTCCGGAAGAGCTGTACACAAAAAGATTAGCCCCTTTTTCAATTCCATCGTAAAGCCCCAGGTTGATCAATGGTTCACCGTTTTGAACTTTTAATATTTTTCCGCGTAACGGAACTGCATCGGCAATATCGCGTGCAGCACGAAAATTTATCCTGTTTAAAGCCGATTCACCGGATTCATGAAGCTCAAAAGTTTTATGAACAGCACCGGTTTGATTACTGACAATATTATACTCGGAATCTATATATGTCTTCCCGGCATTAAAAGAACCGTGAACAATATAATCTATATCTTCGTCTGAAATTTTTGCAAGTGCTTCTGAAATATTATCAGAATTATTCATCTTCTGAATAATTATTTTTCGCTCGGCCGCGTCTATAACCTGAATTCGCCCAAATTGAGATAGAGCAAAAACAAGATTATCCGAAAACACATCACCTTTATCAAACATGCTGAAATTACCTGAACTGTCATAAAACGGTAAAACCAGAACCTTAACGACATTACGTGGAGGCATGTCGAGTGTGTACCCTGACCTGTTATAGAGTCTGTCTCTTCGACGTATAACAGCAAGGTTAAGAGCCTCCCTGTTACTGTTATCAGGGTGAAGACGTTGAATAACCTTTAACTCATTGATATAAAGCCTGTTAAAACCCGCGATATTATAAAATGCAGCCAACTCTTTACGAGCATCCTGATCCATTGGGTTTAAAACAACACAATAGCGTAAATGCATTAGCGCATAATCAGACATATTTCGCGATCTGTTTTTTTTATATTCACTGTAATTCAACCGGGCGTATTGAACCCTCTGAGGATTACCAAATGCAAAATTATTTTCAATCAAGAATGTTTGCATCTTGCTGTTCATAAATACATCATCTGGCGCAAGATTTGTTGCTCGTTGATAAAAGTCAGCAGCCTTATCACTATTTGCTAAAAGTTCATAACTGTATCCTAAATTATACAGAGTTGCGAAATCATTGCCATTTATATCAAGAGCCTTGCTGAAGTAATCGCGTGCCGAAGAGGCATCATCATTAATAAGATCGATTATTCCTGCCATTCTAATTGACTCTGGATCGAAGGGGTTTATAGAAATTGCACGGTTAAACTCCTCACGCGAGTCTGACAGAAATGCAGGATTTGACTCTTTCTTATATCGATTTAAAAGTAATTTTCCATATTGCACATAAGCATCAGGGAACTCCTGCCTGACATTAATAGCTTTTTGAATTATACTTTCGGCCTGATCAAGACGCTGCTCATCAAGATGTATTCTCGCATCAAGTATTAATGTATCATAATGATAAGGATTAACTCGAAGTGATTCATCAATGGTTCTCTTTGCCTGAACATTTTTACCCATTCTATAGTATATTAAGGCAGTTCCGTAAAGAGCTTCGCTGTTCTCGCCCCTGATTTCAGTTACCCGCTCATAATCATTTAAGGCCTCTTCATAACGTCCCATCTCTCCTAACGAAGCTGCTCGTCCAAGAAGAATCTTCTCGTCCTCCGGATATTTTTTTGACAAATGATTGAATATTTCAAAAGCATCATCAGCAGCACCACGCATCAGGTAAGAAAATCCGAGCCCTGCCAAAGCCTCTTTATAGTCCTTGTTCTGAGATACAGCACTCTTAAAGCTCGCCATTGCCTTCACAGGGTCCCTTTTCTCAAGATAATTCCACCCTTCCTTATTATAGTATCGGGCATTTTTGGGCTGAGCGACCAATAAAGTAGCCGATAAAACAACTGCAAATAGCAGAATTTTTTTCATAATAACCTCATACTACACATATCTTGAACAGCTTTGCTTCAGCCTTATCAACAAAAAATTTCATAATTATGTCTCATAATAACTGATAGCAATCATATTGCAAGTAAAAAAGAAAGCCGCGTATTAGCGGCTTTCTTTTTTACTTGCTACATAAATGGCGTAATTTGACATCTTTCTCAGATGACACTTTGTTAGAGCCTGATTTTACTTTTTTTTAAAAAAATCTGACAAATCCCGTAGAGTATCAGGCTTAAACGGCGTAGAAATTGCCGCAATGTTCTCCTGCTTTATCTCATCAAATATCTCTTTTCGGTGTACAGTTACCTTTTTTGGAGCCTTTATGCCGAGTTTTACCTGATCTCCCTTTATATCTATTACAACTATTTCGATATCATCGCCAATCATTATACTTTCATTTGTTCTTCGCGCCAGTACAAGCATATTCTAGGCCCCCGTTTTCGCTTGAAGCTCGTCCAGTACGCGATGCTTCGTTTTATACTTATCACATAAAGATATCACCTGGCGTCCTTTTTTATCTTTCAGGTTTATTATTACAGGCCCCATCAAATTGGCGGTCATTTCTGAAGGGTTCTCAAGAGGGATAGTCACTATTGCAAAAACATCCAGCTCTGAAGGATCTTCTGTACCTACCGATTCCAGATCAGACTGCGAAATTGACAAGTCATACTCTTTCATAAAATCGACAACCCGTAAAATAACAAACGCCAAATCACTTTCAGAACAGGATTGCAGCCACATCATGGGAGAATCAGGTTCTTCGATTAATGTGAATTTTTTTAATGATTCAAAACCAAAAAGACCATCAGGAAAAGAAATGATTTCGGATTCGTCAATATCGATGGATCCAAATTGTTTAGTATTAATCGTCATAGTCAAAGAAGCACCTCGTTTTTCAAGCATCACAGAGCTATTTTAATAAACTTAATTATGTCAATCTGCATTAATTAACATTTCAACAAGGAACTTACGAAAAATCCCTTTATTTATAGGCTTTAAACGGCATTTCCGTTCAAAAAAAGGTAATTTTTCGAAGTTCCCTTATCTCAGAAAATCCATCAATGTTGGTTTTATGGTTTTCGCACCAACAGACAAGGCATACTGATGAACACTCTCAATCCATTTAAAATTCATTATCTCTTCAGTATAATCAATTCCTTCAGTTTTAGCAAGAATTTCCGTTACATTTGTCTTCATATATTCCGAGCGTGTAGCTAGCTGTTCAATTCGATTTTGTTTGGCTCCTGTCTCTGCAAGATGCTTTAGAATATTCTCGAGCCCCATATCAATTAATCCCAGGTCTCTTCCGCCCACCAGCTCCTGGTCTCCGCGAACAAGATCATCCCTGAGCTGTATGACCATATCAAATATTGAGTGTCCGTCCACAGTGGCGGTTGGTGCATAATTGTTAGGCGGCTGATCTTTTAGAGGGTTTATCATACCGATATCTTTTAAGATCTGACCGTCTCCTACATCTTCCAGCCACATCTTATGAGGTGCTGTTGTTTCCATAATAAGATTATTTCGTCCGCCTTTAGATGCCCTTACAGAAAGACCGGCATTATTAATTTTATCGATAATTATATCGATATTGTCTCCAGGCGCAATATTAAGTTCTACCCCGTCGATACGTATTTTTTGATTGGCATTTGATGAATACTCTGAAGCGTCAAAGTTAGATGTAACGACCTGATTTGTTGCCCACATGGCGTAACTTCCGGGAGCACTGATATCCATATATTCTCCCTTGGCAACTTCACGCGTTAATCTTCCCATATCTCCTCTGTACTCAACTCCTGTCATCGCGTCACCTTGATTACCAGCAGTAAGAGTCATGTATATCGGCACAAAAGGATTCGGGTTCTCTGTTGACCCTGTTTCATATCCACCAAAAAGAGATCTTCCAGTCGCGTCTTTGGAATTGGAAATAGCTACCAACTCTTCTAACAACTGATTGATCTCTGTGGCGGCAGCCTCCTTTCGTTCAAATGACGAATATATTCCATGAGCCCCCTGAACAGCAAGAACCCGTATTCTTTGAAAAATTCTTACCATCGACTGCAGCGAAGAGTCTGTCTGTTCAAGAAAAGACTTACTCTCGCTAATGTTCTCGATATACTGGTTTACCTCGTTTAACCGTGTCTGATACTGCATTTGATTCGTAGTAGCTATGGGATTATCCCTGGGAGTTCGAACTTTTTTTCCGGTAGCAAGCGAATTCTGTGCCTGATCCATTTCACGTTTATGCCGTTGAAGATTATGCGTCATTGTATTTGTGATCATCTTATTCGTTACGCGATACATTATCTGCCTCCAAGACCGATTATAGTTTCAAGCATTTTGTCAAATGTCGAAATCATACGCGCTGAAGCGTTATACCCATGTTGAAAAGCAACCATATTGGCCATCTCTTCATCAAGATTTATACCCGATATTGATTCGCGCAGATTTCCCAGATTTGAAAGTAGTATCTCCTGATTATTTACACGATCACGGGACTCTTCGCCTTCGCTACCGATACGGGAAATTAGCGAAATATAAAAATCATCAAAAGTAGAGCTTGTTTGAACCATTGCGTTCTTGTGACGAATTGAAGCAATTGCCAGAGCGTTTTGACCGTCTCCTACACCATTTGAAAGGTTATAGTCTCCGCTGCCGTCAGAATCTATTCCTTGCGCTGACGCTATATTATCCACATCATCAATAATTTCTTTACTGACTGCCATATATACGGATGGATTTTTTCTTGGTGTTAGTGTTATATGATCACCCTCTGGAGCAAGATTACGTACTGCATTAAGCTCTGTATATTCATAAGCTCCATCCGGGCCGGAATTTTGAAGTACTCCGGTTAAGCCAACCAAAAACTGGCCGGAATCTTCCAGGTGACGAATCATGAAATTTCTGGATGGATTATCAAGAGCAGCCGTCGCCTTTAACGCGAAATTACCGTCATGTGTCATATAAGCTACAACACCAAGTTTTGCATTATTAATTTTCTGTATTACAGAATTAGCTGTATCTGTTGAAACATAATCAACCGGAAGAAGTGTTTCTGTGCCATCATTTTTACGGAACAGCAGCGTTCCATTAATTCCGATAGCTGCTGATGCATCAATTCTGTTTTTACCTGCAACCTTGAATATGGCGCTTACATCATCTTCACCGTCATTATTTAAATCAGCGTTTCCCTCAATGTTTTCAGAAAGGCTTATGGTACGAAAAAAGTCGATATTGGTTCTTCCGTTTTTACCGAAACCGTCACGGTGCACTTCATTGGTCAAATCCATCATATTCATAGCCATGGAATCTATATCATCAATATTCTGCTGAAGCACCTTATCCCTTACATCAAGCAAAGCCTGTAGCTCGCCGCTTTTTAAAGTCACATCAGCTTCTGTTTTCTGCCAAACAACCTTGTAAAAACTCTGATTATCAGGATCTTCCTTTACAGCAATCTTATGTAATACTTCTCCCTGAACAAAGTTTTCAGATCCGATGTATACAATCAATTCATCTTCATCACTTCGACCTACAGAGACATCGACCAGCTGAGATAATTTTTCGATTAACGCGTCACGTCTATCCAAAAGGTCATTAGGACTGTCGCCAAGCGATTCAGCCTTCAGTATACGCATATTAAGGTCACGAATTGTTGTACCGTATTCATTTATCTGTTCCACCCTTAATGCTACTTCGCGGTTTGCATCACGTTGCAAATCAAGAAGTTGCCGGCTGACATGATTAATCTCATTTGAAAGCGCTACCCCTTTCTCTTTAACTACTTCTCGTGTTGATCGCTGTTCAGGATATTTAGATAGCTCCTGCCATGATTTCCAAAATTCATCAGATTTAGTACGAATTGAATTGTCCGAAGGCTCATTATATATGTTTTCTATCTGATAAACATATTTGTCTTTCGTTTGCCAATAACCTAAAGAATTTTTTTCGGTCACAATGCGATCATCAACAAAGGCGTCTCTTATTCTTTCTATACGTGCTACTGTAGATCCTTGACCAATCTGCCCTGCTCTTTCTGCCCTGTTAAACGCCGGCTCATAAATAGGATCAGCAGAAGTAATGACAACACGCTGCCTCGAATACTCCTTGTTTTCTGCGTTTGATATATTATGACCAGTTACCTGAAGTGCCTGTTGATGACTGGATAAACCGCGCTTTCCGATCTCCAGCCCCATAAATGTTGAACTCATCTTATTCCTCCACTATACAGTAAGGTTGAAAAGCGCGGACTCTGCCGAACGCCTGGGTGCAACCCCTGAAGCCGAATACCCTTCTTCACCTCGAACAGTCTGTCGCAACGAATCAATTATCAATGTGAAAAACTCCATATTATCTTTCATACATCTTTCGTTAACATCAGATAATTTTTTTATCCTTTTTACTATGTTCCTTAATTCATTCGCGTATCTTATTATCAGTTCGCCTGAACGTCTATCTGAACAAACGGCAGCCTGTCTTGCCGTAATTACAGGTTCTCTTCTACCACTTGAAAATGAAATATCATCCATTATTTTAATCCGTCTTTTTTCAAGTATATCAATTTCAGTGATAATTTTCTCCTGTCTGCTAACCAGTCTTTCAAGTTCCTTACCATCACGTGCGATTATTATCTCTTTTTTTTGTTGTTCAATCGATTCCATATCTCTATATAAAGCAGCCTGTTCCGAAAGAACAATAACCAGTTTATCTGCCAACTCCATATCCACCTCCCGGAGTACTGTTTCAAACACCAATAACAAACAGGCATCCTTATATGACATTTCGGCACATTTCTGGAATACAATTAGCAAAATATGTCTCATAAATCACATTTTTGCCAAATGATTATTCTTGACAGTTTAATATCGTTTGGTGATAAAATATTTAAGTGAAGTGTATCGACTGCACAATCTAATATATTTTATAAATCAGGTTGGCGATAAATTGTTGAAGGCCCTCAAATCATTTTTTAGATTTATAAAACGCTTTCTGAAAGAGGCGGTTTCGGAATAATGAGTTACCAGACAAGACCTGGGAAAAAACCGGTAAATACGAAATGGATTATAGTCCTTATTTTTTTGAATATATGGACGCACCTGCTTTCTGAACCTTACGATATCACAGGACGTTGGGAAATAAGGGATAGTGACGATACAAATTCTATTTCTGTTATTTATGAATTCACAAAGAGCAGTGTCACAATATATTCAGTGATAAATAAATCCGTTAAATCTAAAAGTGAATACCAATACACTATTACTAATAATCTTCTGTACATATACCGCTATAAAATAGACAATAATGCCGATATTATAAAGGAGAACTACTTTATCATAAAAGAAGCAAATAAGAATCTAATCAAGCTTGAGGCCGCAAATAATGCCGGGAGAGAACCAACTGGAGCTGTTTTGATACTGAAAAAAATAAACAGGAAGTAATAATGAAATATCTGTATAAGGCTTTACGCAGCAAAAATAATGGACCGGTAAATCAATCGGCTGAAGGTATCAACGAACACATGTCGGCAATTAGATGTGATGTAAAAAAATCTAATCAGCTGGATCATCTATTTCAATTTAATACCGGTAAAGACAGCTCTATTTCGCCATTCTATCTTGCAAGACTGGCCTACCCTGTAATAATCAGGATTCTTATTAACAAGAACCTGGAACTGAATCTTTTAAAGCTTTTACACACGGCTCAAAGTATACAGATATACTCATCAATTCATGACGGCGATATTATTAGCATTGATTCCGAAATATCAGGAATTAACAGCAGACCGGAAGGCGACCTTGTGATGATCAGCACCAGATTTATAAAAGAGGATAAAACAGCTGCTGTGACAAATTCTGAATTTATTACCAAACTTGAGAAAAGAAGAAATCCAAAAACAGTTTACGAAAACAACAGCGGCATTACAAATTATGATCAATTTTCGATTAATACAATAAAAAATCACACTAAACAATATGCCAAACTATCAAGGGATAAAAACCCGATTCACACATCACGACTTTTTGCCGCTTTAGCAGGACTTCCATCACCAATAATGCACGGCATGCATACGATGGGCCTTGTATCAGCTGCATTAATCGAAAAGTATTCAGAATCAGGTTGGAACGGTCTAGACTATGTATCGGTAAGATTTTCACGATATGTTATTCCAGGTGAAACTATTACAATTAATTCTTATTGCAGCTCAAGAGGACGTATCGATTTTGCAGCCCAAAACGGCAATGGATCGAAAATTCTTACTGACGGCTGCCTGCAAATCAAGGAGATCTGATATGGAACTTACAATAATTAAACTGAATAAATTAATGGCAAAAGAAGTCAGCTCTCTGGTTAAAGAGACTTTTGATAATTATGTAGCCAAAGATTATACAAAAGAAGGGGTAAAGACATATCACAATTATATTTCACCGGAAGCCATGCTCGAAAGATCAAATAATGGTGCTTTGATTCTTGTCGCAATATATAACGACTCAATTGCCGGAATGATCGAAATAATAAATAATAACGAAATTTCTCTATTTTACGTGGACAGCAAATGGCAAAAACTTGGAATAGGTAAAGAGCTTTTCATTGAGGCGATACGCAGAGTCAAAAATAACCATCTGGATTCATTAACCGTGAAAGCCTCAGTATTTGCCGAGAAAGTTTATTCAAACCTGGGATTTGCACGGACAGGAGAAGAAACAGTCGACAACGGAATGACGGTTATTCCAATGATTTATCGTATCGGTGAATGACTCGTATGTATCATTAAAAAACCTTGCATAAATTTATATAAAAAAAAATATATTTGACAATTAAGGCGAAGTCGATTAATTATCTTAATTGGAATTTATACAGCATATCTGCGTTATATTATTTTTTTTTATTACAACAATATTTAACGTGTTTGTTACATTTCTGCCGTTATATCCTTTTTAAATTATACAAGGAAACCCTATATGAGTTTTGAACTGGATCAAAAACTTGAAAAGGTCATAATTAAAGCCCGGTTTTTCTTTGTCTTGCTTTTTATTCTGGCAGGCACATCCTCATTAACCGGAGGATCACCCATTACCGTTTGGGGCTCACTCTACTTTCTTGGCGCAATTGCAGCATTTAACTCTATCATTTCTTCGTTATTATTAAAGCAAAACAGGCTGACCCTATCGATTATCATTATCACCATGGTTATTGACACCCTGATACCTTTTTTTATGAAAATTGCTTTTTCAATGGATTCAGAGCTGGGGCTCGGTTACGGACTAAAAGAGCCAGGCAGTTATATTGTATACTATTTTTTCCTGATTATTCATGCTCTCCGTTATAACAGATCACTTATTATCTTGTCCGGCTTTATCGCCTTTACATCGTATCTTGGGCTCGTTATATACAGTGTGACGGCAGGAGGTCTGAGTTTTGTGCGTTCGATAGAAGGCTTCACTGATCTTAAGCTTCTACGCACCGCCAACGAACTTCCTAAAATTCTTTTGCTTATCGGCTTTGTCTACTATTTACAAATCATGGCGAGGTTCTCTTCCAACAACATAAAAGAACTTAAACTGTCAAGAATCAGTGCCGATGAAACACTCACGAAGATGAAGAAACTGTTTGGTACAGTTCAAACCAGCTCTGAAGAACTGGTTACTGATAGTCAGCTCCTCAAAGAGTCTGCTCACTATATTTACACAATACTCGAATCCTTTCACGGACTAATGAACGAGATCAACGTTTTAACGCAGGACGCAACCGACAACCTTCACCATATAAAGAGCAGCTCATCTTTTCAGTATGACAAGGTAAAAGCCAACTTTAAAAAAATTACTGAAATTGCCGGACTTATGGAACATATTAACAACGACAGCTCAGTACATCATATCAATGCTAAAGAGGCTCTCAAACTTGCTGAACTTAATGAACGCAATATTCAGGATTCTCTGAACGCCATTAATGAAATGAAGTTGAATTCGGACAAGATTGAAGAGATTTCCGGAACAATCAGCGAGATTGCCGACAAGACCAACCTGCTTTCATTAAATGCCGCGATAGAATCAGCCAGAGCAGGCGAGCATGGAAAAGGTTTCGCTGTTGTTGCCGAAGAGATATCAAAATTAGCTGCAATGAGTATTGATTCTTCAAAAGAGATATCTTTAATAATAAAGGGAACCGTAACAAATATTGATCATACATCGGCTACAATAGAAAATCTGGCACAGTTTTTACACAAGATAGGCAGCTTTGTGCGTGATAATTCCAAATTCATGAAAGAGCTTAACGAAAAAACATACCACGAATATAATGAGAGTAAAGATCTTTTTGATTCGACAGCAGCGGTTGATCAGGCTGCTAAAGATGTAATTGAAAAGGCGGAAGAGCAGATCAAGTTTGTTAACAACATAGACAACTGGATGGAAAACTTTTCATCTATGTGCGACAAAGTAACAAGTAATATTAGCCATATTCGCGAAATTTCCGCTAAACTGGACAACCAGTCTGTTACCTTAAACAGTCTTGTTAAGAAGGATCAGACAAATTAATAAAAGGGCAAGAAAATTCCTGCCCTTAAACATCCCTTATTTTTATAGCGCCTGCACCTCTACACTATTAAGCATATGATTTTTAATCTTTCTATATGACTGTAGAATGTCTGTATAAGCGGTGTTTACCAGAGGCAGCATTTTTGTCATGGACGCCTTTTCCCAGTGGTCATTACGATAGGTTCGGATAAGTGCGGTCAGGTCATCACTTGCAGCACAAATTTTATCGTAATCGGCCTGAATGGTCTGATTTTTTTCACAATCCCTGACAAGATTAAAAAAGTTTTTCACCTCATCGTGAAGCTTAATAATATTGGCTACCTGCTCATCCGAAAGCTTAGTGTCATTATCCTCAAGTCTAAGCAAAAGTTTTAATATCTGTGTAATATAGTCGCTTACCGACTCCAGCTCATCACTCATTCTCAGATGTTCTTTGCACTCTTCTGCAATCTCCATTGGTAAAGGTTCGCTCATTAGGTCAGTCAAGAATTCGGTAATCTCGGATTGCATAATGTCCAGTTTTTCTTCGTCACGAAATATAATGTTAATGGTCGATTGAGACTTCTTTTCTCCATTGATTATTGCCCGTAGAGTATTCATCATTCCGCGGGTAACCTGCTCCATTTTAATAACTTCATATTTCGTCTGCTGAACTGCGGCAAAAGGCGAAGTCAAAAGGCTCTGTTGAAGTTTGGTAACCATTGCAGTTTTTACTTTTGACTCTTTTACAACTTTAGTCAAAAGAGACGCAATTTTTCGTGTAAAAGGAATAAAGAGAATAACGTTAACTATGTTGAACACAGTGTGTACGGAGGCAATACCGGCGGTAATATAGGGGTAGGTCTCATTTCCGTTTTTCAAAACCATCGTGTTCGGATCATGTCCCACAATGGAACGTATCATTGGAAGATAAAGCTGGAACAGAGCCGTGATCCACAATACTCCAGTCAAATTGAAAAGAGTATGAAAATAGGCAGCCCTTTTAGCATTTGTACTTGTACCTATGGACGCGAACATCGCAGTTATTGTCGTACCGATATTTTCACCAAGAACAAGTGCCGCAGCAGTCTCGAAACCGATTACACCAGTCTGGGCAAGACCTATGGTAATACCCAATGTCGCCGAAGAGGACTGAACAATCATGGTGAGCAAACAGCCTATTAGTGCGATAAGCAGAACGTTAAAATATGATGTTGCATGCACCATTGAAAACATTGCTTCGAACTCGGGCAAAAGTCTTATTGGTTTAAAACCGTCTTTCATAAGTTCAAGGCCAAAGAAGACCATGCCGACTCCCATAAGCGTAAAAGCTATATATTTGACCTTTTCGTTTCGACTGAAAAGATAAAGAAACGCGAAAAGACCTATAATGGGAAGCCCCCACTTTCCAATATCCAGAACCAGAATCCAGCCAGTGATGGTAGTTCCGACGTTGGCTCCCATAATGACGCCGATTGCCTGATGCAGCGCCATTATGCCACTGTTAACAAAACCAACCGCCATAACGGTAGTTATGGAACTGGATTGAACAAAGGTCGTAACACATACACCGACGGTTATTGCAAGAAAACGGTTATTGGTAATCAGGCTGATAAGTCTTTTTAGGGTTGGGCCTGAGACAGTTTGAAGCCCTTCGGACATGTAACGCATACCAAGCAGAAATATTCCAAGACCGCCTATAACACTGAAAATCATCGCGAATACGTTGGCGCGTTTATTCATAACAAGGTTAAGATGAACTATCGAGTCGCCCTCCTCCATATCCAGAGAAGCACTGCGTAAAATATAGTCCTTTTCCAAAGCACGTACCGTATATGGATGGGCGATATTAAAAAGGGTAAAACGGCCATCCCTGTTTGTTTTCAGAGTGTGCTCAAAACCGTTAATATCAGTATACACTATATCGATACCACGAAGCGGGCTCTCTTTCCCATGCAAACGGACAGTACCCGTTATTCTGTTGTTTTTGGGCAGATTAACAGTAACCCCGAACTCTTTAAGACATACTTCCTGATCTTCGAGAATATTTAAAGGTACTGTCTTAAATGCTTCTGTCTCATCATCTGAAGCGAGAAGCGCATTAGCATATAAAAACAGGGAAAAAAACATAGAAGTAATTATAACGCGAACTGCAAATCGGCATCTATTCTTTATCATATTAACACCTTGTAGTTAATTACGGTTATTTATGTCTGGCTGATGATGTTTAAGCACCTTTAACCGGATATCCGGTATTTCAAAAATTACCGGAAAATCTTCACGGGTAAAAAGATAATCCTCTCCATCTGTTTGAAACGGTATTGAATGATTGTAATCAATTACCATCCTGTCTCCTTTAGCCATGGAGACATTTTTTAACATGATGTGTCTTCCGTCAAAAAAATAACTTTTTTTTATGATTTTTTGTAATAAGGGAATCGGACGGCAAAAACAGATATTATTACGATCAGGCAGTATTTTTTTATGGTCTCCATAGGTTCTGTATCCTGAGACACCCATTGCACCAAAAAGATATATTCCATCATATTTTACAGACTCTTTACCATTCGTTACGGTTATTTGCATCATTTGCGGGGGATATAGCTTTTCATAAAGCAGAGTTGCTATGTCCACAAACAGAGTATAAAATGATCCAGGGATTATTTTTTTAAGGCGATTTGTCATTTTTACAACATACCCGTCAAGCCCCAGGCTGGCTATGTTAAATGAATAGAATACCCTACCTTTTGCCGTTGATACTTTGAGAATGTTTTGAGGATAGTCCATGCCAAAACCGGCCTGTATCTGCAAAGCTTGATAGATATTTTCACAATCTGACGCATCATTGCCAGTTCCAAAAGGGAGCCGGAAAAAAAGTACATTTTTTATTATTTTTTCGTGTTTGACGAAAACACTCATCAACTCATGAGCAGTTCCGTCACCTGCGGCGATAACAATAAGATGTTTTTTCCGTTTTTCGTGTTTTATAAAATCGATAATCTGTTTGGAAATTTCGTATCCATGCTGGGCAAATTCGGTTACATATAGCTGATACTCGTATTTATCAAGGGGATACTCACTTATTCCGAAGGTTTCACTGATAACATTTTCGACATATTTTCTTTTAACGCGGCTCTTGATTGTTCCTGCATAAGGATTTATTACAATATGGGGAAAATACTCTTTTTCTTTAACCCATACTGATTGGCAAACCGAGTGAATTATCGCACGATATATTGATTTCATTTTAAGTCACCTGCTTGTTAATCGGATTACATCCTCCTAATTACCTGAAAATAATCCAATACTTTTTTCACTTGTTTCCTGTTAAAAATACATACAAAACGGACTAAACGAGCTTTTTATTGTTAAATACAAAATTATGAGGTATAAGACATTCATATATGTACCAATCTTGATTTTTATAAATCTTGAATCAACTTCTAATTACTTGAGTAACTGATATATTTTAGAGTAAACTGTTTACGTTTTTTTATATTTGTAATAAACCGCTTACAGGATTTGCGATGGAAATCAAAAAAAGACCCACAATAGCAATTCTCGTAGATTATACAGATACAGAATTTCAAAGAGGAATTCTCGCGGGAATAGACCACGAAGCGCGAGCACGCGATATTAATCTTCTGATAATCGAAGGCGGATTGGCTAAATCAGACTGTATTATCAAAACCCGGCAAAATATCATCTACAATCTCGCAAAATCAAGAAAAATAGACGCATTAATACTCTTTTCGGCCTCAATAGGTATGTACCTGAATGATGAAGAATTTGAAAGTTTTATAAAACAGTTCGAGAAAATTCCGGTAATCAGCTTGTCACGTGAAATACAGGGTATCTCTTCCATACTTGTGAACAACAATATTGGTATGATCGACATGATGGATCATCTGGTTAAGGTTCATAAATACAGCAAATTTTTGTACATGCGGGGAGCAGTTGGTAATTATGATGATGAAGAGCGTTTTTCACTGTTTTCTTCGTATCTTAAAAAGAATCGTATTCCCTTTGATGATGATTCGGTATTGGTAGGTGATTTTATACTTGGAAACGCAATGGATTCATTTGAGGGGTACCTTAAAAATCACAAACTTGATCATGATGTAATTGTATGCGCCAACGACGAGATGGCTGTAGGCATTGTCAGGGTTTTAAACCAGAAGGGATTCAAAGTCCCGGATGATGTGGCGATTGTCGGTTTTGATAATTTTTTAAACAGCCGCTATCTTACACCACCGCTTTCTACTGTGGCACAGCCTCTATTTAAATTAGGTCAAAACGCTGTCGAGAGCGCCAGCATGCAGATATTAACGGGTAAAAATTCACCAACAATTTATTTACCAAGCTCCTTTATACACCGTGAATCATGCGGCTGCGGGGGAATAAAGACTATAAACAGTGTTCCTGATTTTTCTCTGAACTCACCTCTTGACCATGACACGTTCAGGAACCATCTTATAAATAAGCTTCAAAAATCAATAGAACACTCCTTGTCAGTAATATTGATCAAACATTCACACTCGGAAATCACCGCTACTGCTCATGAATTTGTTATATCTTTTGTTAAAGCAGTATTTGAAAAAAAACCTGAAATTTTTCTGGATTACTGGTCTGATTTTCTGGAAACAGCAAAAGATTATGAGCAGGACTACACAATTTTACGAGATCTTATATTTCTGATTGCCTCTACTGCCTCTCAAATAATATGCAACTATGACGATCTTTTTCTGATACAGGAAATATGGAAGTGGGCAACCGATTATCTTGCAAAAAAATGCGTGTTGGAAGAAAAACACGCCAATCTTGATCATGATATTGATGGCCGAATTATTGATGAGATAAGATTCAATCTGATATCATCAACAAATCTTGATGAGTATCTTTCACTGGTTCAAAAGGCTATATCTCATCTTGGCATCCAGCACTGCTTTGCCACACTGTTTAAAGAAAAGACGGTAAGCAAAACACTTCCCGAAAAGTCTACGCTTCTTTTTGCTTTCGAAAACGGTAATTCAAACGAGGTTAAATCGGCTGAATTTGACACTTTGGACATACTTCCCGAAGGCTGCTTACCTAAAAATAAACGATTTTGCATACATGCCGAGCTTCTCTCCTCCTCGAACCAGCGAATCGGATTACTATGTGCTGATTTCAAGATTGAAAAGATCAGAAGCCTTAGAAGCTTCAGACAAGTTCTTAGCAACAGCCTTTTTTCACGAAATTTGATTATAAAGGTTAATCAACAACAACTTGATCTGGAAAAAAACATTGCCATAATAAGACGTACAATGGGTGGTTTTATACAAACACTTCAACAAACCGTAGAGCTTCGTGACCCCTACACCGCTGGACATCAACGTCGGGTTTCCGAGCTTGCAAGGATGATCGCGCAGGAGATGGGACTCTCAAAACAGATTGTTGAAACGGTACGAATTGGTGGAGTTATACACGACCTGGGTAAGATCAATGTTCCTGTTGAAATTCTTAACAAACCCGGGAAACTGCGCGATGTTGAAATGACACTGCTGCGCACACATCCGGAGATAGCTTACGAAATACTACAGCCCATTGATTTTCCCTGGGCAATTGCCGATGTAGTTGTACAGCACCATGAGCGACTGGATGGTACAGGTTACCCGAAAGGATTGACCGGTGACAATATTATGCTTGAGGCCAAGATCATCAGTGTAGCGGATGTGGTGGAAGCCATGGCCTCGCATAGACCTTACCGACCCGCCTTAGGGCTTGATACAGCCCTTAACGAAATATTGAACAAAAGAAATAGTTGGTTTGATGCAGATATCGTTGATACATGCATTTTTCTTCTTCAAAGTGGTAAATATAAATTATAACCTGTTTTTTTGCATTTTTTTTAAAAAAATTCGCCCTTTTTTCTGATTTCTTCGTTGTAATAGACAGGAAGTTAAAAAATTTTTAATCCGTTTCAACAAGGAAACGGGAAAGGGGTGTGTATGTCAAATTTATCAAACGTTACAATCGAAGGTTTCGTAACACAGGAACCGCTTTTGAAAAAGACCAAGACCGGCAAAGATGTGTGCAATTTTTCATTAGCCATCAACCACAATTCCGAAAAAGGAGAAGAAGCCAAAGTTTCTTTTATCGACATTGAAACCTGGGAAAAAACTGCTCTATCCTGTGCCGAAAGAGTTCACAAGGGCAAGCGCGTGATTGTAATGGGAAACATCAGACAGGACAGGTGGCAGGCCGAAGACGGTTCCCCCCGTTCCAAGATAAAAATTGTCGGCAATCAGGTTCGTTACCTTACTGCAAAAAAAGACGAAGAATTGCTGGAAAAAAGCACACAACAGAAAGCCTTTGCAGTCTGATCAAAAACGGGCGCAAATGCGCCCGTTTTTTTATGCATAACTGTAAGTAATCTTAAAAAATATATCAATAACCAGTAATTTCAGCGTAACGCATTTGAACATTTATTGACTTTATAATGTATAACAGTTTTTTAGAATATTATTTCACACAGCTTATAATTAAAACTTTACGGCATTTTCCACGGAAGGGAACTTTCAAGAACTGCGAATTTTCAGGTATTCACTTGTCTGTTTTAACAGAATTTTCAAAAATACCTGAGCCGGCCGTAAAAAAACACCGGCAGATAAGTTATTATTGTCTGCCGGACCATTATATATTATACTAAACACAAATAAAAAAATTGTTATCAGAGATAACCATGATAAGTGCCCAAAAAGAATACATTAACGGAAAAGAAACAAAAGATCATGAATTTGAAATTATTCAAAAATTGGTGGGCAATGCCTCAATAGAACAACTAAAGAATGTAGATTATGCGGTTATTGATAATTTCGGCATTTTTGTGCCGTCAATCGGTCCATGCCTGTACTCCATATCTCCCGCACATACTCACCCGTCGTATATGATAATCTTCAATATGTTTAATTATTGCAATGTCAAGATGAATGATCAGATACTTTCTGTTTCACCATATACAGTGTCTGTATTCTCACCCGGGATAGAACATCAGGAAATTATTGATGAAGATTATAACCGTTATTACGCGATCATGATTGAAAAAACATTATTTGAAAAATATGTAATTAATTTCACAAACACTTGCCCTGCTTTTCCCGGTAAAAGTTTTAAGCCGGATGACAACTACAAGTTTTATATCAATGAATTTATTTGTGAATATTCCAAAAGTGTTCGTAACATGCAACAGTTACACCTGATAGCCGAGCGAATATCATATCTTACAGTGTCCGGCCTGTTTGATCAAAAAACAAATCAAAGCAGCGAGTTTTACCAATCCGGGATGGATAATGCGATTGAATTTATGTATCATAACTACCGTGAAAATATCACAGTTGATGATATATCATCATTTTGCGGATTTTCGTCTTCATACTTTTCAAGGCTCTTTAAATCGCACACGGGATTAAGTCCGATGACCTATTTAAAGCAGATAAGGCTGAAAAAAGCCCGTAAGCTCTTGATTGGCACTGACAAGACGATTACCGAGATAGCCTTTTTGTGTGGTTTCAACAGCTCGGCCTATTTTACCGCTGCATTTTCTGAAGAATTTAAAATGTCACCAACATCTTTACGCAGGAATCATTAAAAAAAAATTTCTAATTGAAGTCATTTTAGTTAAATAATGTTATCTTTAATCGAACAGGAGGGCTGATAAAAGTTTTTTGTGTACATATTCTGACTTATAGATAATTGATAGCTTAGTTTGACACCGGAATGGACCAATGGCTTTTTCAATAATCAGTAAACAAATAAGTCACTAAAGATATTGTTTTCTACGGATTTTAACAAAATGCCCATTCTAATAACAGTGATTATTGGAATATCAATTGTTTTATGATCTTCCATCTATAAAGAAAACAAGCATATAACCTTGTATTACCAAATTTAATTTATCAGGAGATTTACATGAAAAGACTGCAAAGATTATTTTTGATGATTTTTTTGTCCCTGTTTCTTATTCCATTTACCGGTTGTGAGTTAGAAGAAAGTGACACTGATCCGGTTATTGACAATACCTCAGAAGAAGACGGATTTTTAACAGGTCCCTACGGTGAAAACGGTTTTGATGATCAGGCATCGATGGATTTTGCTAATTATGTTTTGCGTGAAACCAACTATGCCAGAACCGATCCGGACGCTTATGCCGAGGAAAGACTTTTGAGCTATTACAACAGTGGAACCGATAACGGCGCTTATAGTGACCTGAAGAATAATTACAGCGCGGTTGGAGCATTAACACTGAATGTAAAACTTAATGCCGCCGCCGATAAATACGCCAAGGTTATGGGGGATGGAGATTTTCTGGATCATGGGGACATGGAAGGCCGTATTAATGCCGAAGGGTATGAGTGGTCGACCATTGGTGAAAATATTGCATGGAGCGGATATCCCCAGGCAGACGCTACTGCTGATGCTGAAAAAGCGGCCATAGAATTTGTTCTTCAATGGATAATTGATGATGGAGTTGCAAGCCTGGGACACAGAAAAAACATTATGAAAGGTTCATTTACTGAAATTGGAATCGGTTATTACAAGGTGGAAGATACCGGTATCGGCTACGACAAGCACTATTCAGTTCAGGATTTTGGAGCACCATTATAGGCTGATCCGACTTTATTTAAAGAGGCCGGCTTTTCGGTCTCTTTGAATTGCAACAGATATTAAGTTCCGGTTTTCAGATATCCTGTTTATCCATAACCGAACCAGAAACCGTGTTAATTACCTTATCAAGCATATCCGCAAGTTTTTTCTGGTAATCAATAAAACGTTTAACAATATCCGGAATTTCATTTATTGAATCTACAACGTCTTTTGCTTTCTCACCCTCTTTTTCCAGGGTCTCTCCGGCTTTCATGACTTTTTTATAAATTTCAGACAGTTTTTTATCTTCTTCAATTACTATCTTTAGAGCAGAATACTCGTTATAAATTTCACTGGATCTGATTAAGGCGTTCAGTTCATCCGCTATTTGTACCAGCTCTTCATAATTATCATTAATAGACTCTTCATTCATGTTTAACTCCACTTAACTTAAACAACATGGACTGCTGTCGACTGTATATTATTTCTTCATTTGTTACGCCTGCAATTTGCTGTCAAATAATTTTAACATTTTATAATTATCTATATAGCGTTTTCATGATATACTTACACAAAACAAAATGTTGATGCCGAAATAAATCCTTAGTATCATTGTTAATGGAGGTCTTTCATGATAACTATTCTAGAGCAACCGAAAACCAAATATTCTCTTGATTATTACTCGGGTGACCCCATTTTTTCAGGCCCTGTAGCTGACCTTATAAAATCTGCTGAAAAAGCGAAGAATAAACTAAAAGACCGTACAATCTGGATGATAAATTCCACTGCTCAGGGGGGCGGTGTGGCTGAAATGTTACCAGGACTCATTACCCTTATGAACGATCTGAGATTTAACGTTAGGTGGGGAGTTATAAACTCTGATGATCCAGACTTTTTTATTCTTACAAAAAAAATCCACAACATGATCCATGGTGACAAATCGGCTAATGTGAATTTCACAGAAAATGACGCACAACTTTTTGAATCCATTAATAGAAAAAATGCCGATAAACTGAAATCAATTATCAAAAAAGGGGATATTCTTGTTGTTCATGACCCCCAACCGATGCATCTTGGAAAAATAATCTCTGAAGAGTGCGGTCTATTGACTATTTGGCGGTGCCACATTGGATTGGATAAACATAATGATGCAACCGATGCCGCCTGGAATTTTTTAAATAAATACTCTTCACCTTATGCGCACTCAATTTTTACTGCTCCTGAATATGTTCCCGATTTTTTCAGAAATAATCATTCAATAATTCATCCATGCATAGACCCTCTGTCACATAAAAACCAGGATCTAACGGTTTCTAAACTTACCGGAATTCTTTGTAACAGCGGGCTTTTACCTGCTTACGAGCCTATAGCTACGCCTGACTATAAGAATAGAATAAAGAAGATTCTTTTTGATGGTTCTACAGGGGAACCGGGAGAAACCGGTCTTCTTTTTCGTCCGGTCATTGCCCAGATATCCCGTTGGGACAGACTTAAAGGATGGTTGCCTCTTCTGGACGGTTTTATTAAACTAAAACAGAGCAAAATTACTGGCGATTCAAGTTCTCATAGCCAAAGACATATAAAGAGGCTGCAACTATCCCGTCTGGTACTTGCGGGTCCCGACCCCACTGCCGTTTCTGATGATCCTGAGGGACTTGAGGTGGTACGTCAGGTTAAAGAACGTTTTGTAAGCCTGGATCGTGAACTTCAGAAAGATATCTCGATTTTACTGCTTCCCATGGAATCAGCAAAAGAAAATTCACTGATTGTAAACGCTTTACAAAGATGTGCAACAGTCATAGTTCAAAACTCTATTCGGGAGGGTTTCGGTCTTACTGCAACCGAAGCGATGTGGAAAAGAAAACCGGTTCTTGTCTCATCAGCAACCGGATTGAAACAGCAGGTGATAAACAACAAAAACGGATTGATGGTAACAAATCCGGAGGATTCTGATGAAATATCTGAATGTCTGGTCAAACTCATTAAAAATCCGGGTATGGCTTACAATCTAGGCAGAAATGCCCAAAGAAGTGTCTATGATCATTTTCTTGTTTTTAGGCAAATAAGCCAGTATTTGGAACTTTTCACACGATTGCTTAAATAATGGATAATTTGGAGTGCCTTAACGGCACCCCAAAAAAATTTTCTAATTGTGCTTACTTATGTTTTACTTAACCAACTCAAGAGTACCATCTGAATTATGTTTTATCGGTGAGTATTTTATACATCGCAGATGGCTTTTGCCTTCCGACATTGTGCTGTCGTGATAAAACAGATACCACTGGCCGTTATACTCAACTGTCGAGTGGTGAGTCGTCCACCCTGATACCGGCAACAGAAGAATACCTCGATATGTAAAAGGTCCCTCCGGTTTATCGGAGGTTGCGTAGACTATAAGATGTGTTGGGCCGGTTGAATATGATAAATAGTATGTATCCTTGTATTTATGCACCCATGCCCCTTCAAAAAACCAGCGCTCACGGTCACCAGCCAAAATGGGTTTTCCGTCTTCGTCTAACAGAGATATCTCTTTAACCGGGCCGTCAAAACCCAGCATGTCATTGCTCATACGGACAACTCTTGGTCCAATAGCGGGCTCATCAGCTTTAGGTCCAAGACCACCCGGATAATAGTTCCCTGACAGCCAACTCTCCAACTGCCCTCCCCATAATCCTCCAAAATACATATAGGCAGATTCGTCATCATCGATAAATAGAGCTGGATCCATACTGAAACTGCCCTCTATCGGTTTTGGCTCGGGCTTGAACGGACCATAAGGCTTATCTGAGGTAGCAACACCGATTCGGAAAAGGCCGTCATTATCCTTTGCTGGGAAATAGAAATAATACTTTCCGTTTTTGTAAGCTGCATCGGGAGCCCAGAGCTGTTTTGAAGCCCATGGAATATCTTCTAATTTCAGAACTGTGCCATGATCGGTTACCGGAGAGTTGAAATCTGTTATAGAATAGACATGGTAATCCTTCATGTCGTAATGGCTTCCATCGGTTGAATCTGCAACCCCTGTATCTATATCGTGAGAAGGATAAATATAGAGCTTACCTTCAAAAACATGCGCGGAGGGATCGGCAGTAAAATTATCTGTAACTAGAGGCTCGCCTGGGTTAAGTAGCAACTGACCGTTATCTTTTCCGGTTGATTTTTCTTTGCTGCACGAGAATAGTAATGCAACGGTTATCAAAGAAGTTAAAACAGTTTGTAATAATTTTTTGTACATGGTTATTTCCTTAATCGTGAATTAATTGCAATTGAGATTTCTTATTGTCAGTTCAGTCAGCCTGATCTTCGATATACTATAACAATCAAGCTCTCAGTAAGCCATCAACTTTTGAAACCCCTTTGTAAAAGCTGATTATAAAGACAGTATAAAAAAAGCTCTATTTTTATCAAGACTATTATAAAAGCCGATTACTGCTTAGAGTGTTAAAAAAATTGCCCTTCATCAAACTTCACTGTTAAGAATATCATGATGTAACAATTTTTTGTATTTTCAAATATTTCCGAAAGAAACTCACTCTGCTTAGAGGGTTTCTTTCGGATTAATAAATATTGGCAACCTCTATAAATTAACTTTTCAACCAGGCCGCATCTGCGAGCAGCAAGAGTCATCTTGCGACCAGCAGAGGTTGCATCTGCGAGCAGCCCAGCACCACTTTGTTTTTCAAAGTGGTGCTGGACGACCAGCAGAGGCCGCATCTGCGAGCAGCCCGGCACCACTTTATTTTTCGAAGTTCCCTATTCTTAATCCACAAAAGCCTTATAGATTGCCTTTATCGATTTTTCATAGTCGTTTTCATCTATACCGATGATAATGTTCAGCTCTGATGAACCTTGATCAATTACCCTGACATTAATTTTTTCTTCTGCAAGAGCACCAAAAAGTTTCGCGGCAACCCCCACCTTGTGAGCCATTCCATGACCAACCGTAGCAATTAACGCAAGATTATCTATCACCTTTATACTGTCCGGATTCATTTCCAGACGAATATCCTCTAACACATCATCTTCCACATCCGCAAATGATTTTGAATCCAATACGATACTCATAGAGTCGATACCGGTTGGGGAGTGCTCGTATGAGAGATTATGGTTTTCAAGAATTCCAAGTACCTTGCGTCCAAATCCTCTCTCTTTATTCATCATGCTCTTTTCTATGTGTATCATTGAAAAAGCTGTTCGACCGGCTATTCCGGTTATTACCTGCTTGGCACCTTCAGGTTCTGGTCCGATCATAGTGCCGGAATCTTCCGGAAAGTTTGTATTTCGTATGTTAATCTTGATATCTTTATCACGGCATGGTGCAATAGCCTCATCATGTAAAACACTGGCGCCGCTGTACGACAGCTCTCTTATCTCGCGGTAACTGACATAAGCCATGGGACGTGCGTTATCAACAATACGTGGATCGGCCATAAGAAGCCCGGATACATCAGTCCAGTTTTCGTAAACTTCGGCGTCACATGCCTTGGCAAGGATCGCTCCTGTAATATCGGAACCACCTCTTGTAAAAGTTTTAAGATTACCCTTTGTATCTGATCCGTAAAATCCCGGAACAACATAGATTTTACTGTCATCAGATAATGACTCCCTTATATCCTGATACGACTGATCCAAAACCCTGTAACGGCTGTCAAACTTTATCAGTGGATAAGAATCCACAAATTCGGCCTCAAGATATTCGGCCATAATACGTGCGCATAAAAATTCCCCTCTACTGACCAGATAATCAGAAGTTACCTCGTCCGGAGTCTCCCGAAGCTGTTTTTCCAGTTTTAACAAATCGCCGTTTATTTCGGTTTTTAAGCCAAGCTCTTTTGTAATTTCAAGATAACGCTCACAAATAAGAGACCATGGCCCGCTTATATCAACACCTTTAGTAGCCAAATCGTATGTTGAATAGAAGAGATCCGTTAATTTTGTCTCTTTGGAGTTTCTTTTGCCAGGTGCCGAAACCACAATAATTTTACGCTTGCTGTCGGAATTAATTATATTTTTAATTTTTTTAAACTGCTCTGTATCTGCTACAGAACTTCCACCGAATTTGCATACCACTCTTTTTGACATATCACCTTCCCTTTTTAAGAATTTTTAGGTTTAGCATCTGGTTGTTTAACAATTGAGAACTTCGAAAAATTACCATATAAAACAGATTTATATGCTGCTTCTATCTTGCCAAATACTTTTTTAACGGCTTATTCAGGCCTTTGCCCTATTTAATAAGAAAATCAGGCCTCCTGTAAAACAGAGCCCCGCGCAAATAATTATAGCAATCAAATAACTACCTGTAATATCAAAAATCATACCACCGGTTGAAGGTCCTGTTAATCCTGCAAGGGCGTAACCCAAAAAAACATACGGATATACAACAGAAAGATTCTCAAGCCCGAAAAACTGGGCACTCTCTTTTGCAAAGAGCACAAAATTGGATCCAAAACCAAACCCCGCTGAAGCGCATAGAGTAAGATATATAACACCATTTAACTTCAATATTCCCATCAGAAGAATGGAGGCACCCTGGAAAAAAAGTGCAGCTGTCAAAGCGCGATGTGCACCTGTATAGTCACTGACAGCTCCCCACAATATTCTTCCAAGGAAATTGGCAATTGCAAAGACTGACACCCCGATAACAAGGATATGGTTATCGATCTGATACACGCCACCAATAGATTTCAGGTTTCCGACTATGGTTAGACCGGCAAAAGTGCCCATGAAAATTCCAATAAAAAGAAGATAGAACTTCGGAGCCTTCAAAAGCAGACGCAGACTCAAACCATTATAACCGGTCGCAGAATAGGGAGAGCTGATCATGAATGTGAAAAAAAGAATTAAAACAAGATAGGTTAAAGCAATATATCTAAATATTTGTAATACATTAATTCCGCTATTTAACATTGTTTCCGCGACAGAAGAAAGAATTACAGCCGCCAGCCCGAATCCCGCAGAAGCGATACCGGTAATCATCCCCTTCTTTTCGGGAAAGCATTTAACCGGAGAGGTTAATGCCGCCAAATATCCGAATCCAGTACCTGCTCCTGCAAGGACACCGATTCCGATAATTAAAATAAAAATATTACCATGTGATAAAGATGCTAACAAATAGCCCGCGCTCAGAAACAGGGCTGAAAGCAGCACAATTCCCCTTGTACCTATTTTTTTTTCAATTTTGGCAGCAATAATCATTGTTACCGGGAAAACCGCGATCAGAAGACCGAATACAAGCTGAGTCTGTGTCGAACTAAGTCCATAAGCAGTTCTAAGTTCAGAAGCAAAGATACTCCATGCGTAAACACCGCCTATACACAGCATAATCGCGAAAGAAGCTATAACCGTTAAAATTTTTGATGTAAAACTTATCTGTTTTTCCAATATTGATCCACCTCTTATAACAGGGTTTGAACCGGTTCTGCTTTTCTATCAGTGTAATCCATTTATCCGAACCGGTAATATTTTATTTAATTCCGTGGTCAAAACCTATGTAAAACTCAAAAAATAAAACATCAGCCTACTCTCACGGCACTATGCTTCACAGAATACAGGCTCTGCATCAATCAGCGCCTCATAATCTTTCACCGACCCTCCGTTCATAAAGCACTCGATAATTTTCTTACCAAGAGTGCATAGTTCAGGATCATTATAATACTGCTGCAGCTCCTGAGCAAAAAAATCCGAAAGAATTTTTGCGCCTTTATCATATGTTCCAATACCAATTTCACTCTGAAGCTCCGGCATTAGAAGATACTTTTCTATCTCCTGCCCCTCGATAACAAGACGATTAAGAGAGTAGCCAAGAAGAGATGATCTGGCTTCGACAAGCTCATGCGGCATGAATTTTACACCACCCCGGCGTGCGAGATATTCACGCATTATCCACTGAGGATTAAAACCTACCTTCCACGCACCGACATGCTGATTAGGGCATAGTACATAGTGCACTTTTCCAGTACTTTCTATCTGCTTCAGTAACAGATTTGCCTGGGTTATTTTTTTACCTGTTGCAAAAGGCCAGTAAGAGCCTACCCCTTCAGAACTCATTGCGCCGGTATCGATTATACTCGGATTTGCATGCCCACGAGGTGAGACCAGTCTCCATAACCAGGCAAGAGCCGGCGGTATAACATGGAATATACCCATAATACCGTATGTAGGATCATCCTTGTGGCACGGCGGAGTACGTACTCCAAAACTTCTTATATTTACACTTACCGGATGACTGACTATACCCGGCACGACATCACGTGACACGACAAAACGCGGATTCGGACAAGGCTTGCCGGGCTCATCTTCGGTATGTTCCCATACCAGAGCAGTACTGTTAGCCGGAGCATCCAGGTTAAGGAATAGAAGCGGTTTTACCGGATGTATAGCCAAAGATTCAATATCCGGATCCGTTCCGTAGTTCTTGATATGGTCAACCCGGATAAACCATCCAGCCTCGGCATCTATTACCCTTAGGGTGCCGTCTTTTTTTTGTATCGATGGATGGCAGACTGCCATATCATCAGCAACAGGTCTTAGATCACAGCCGCGTGGCAATACAAGCGACAGCTGTTCATTGCTGAGCACATTCTTTGCGAGAGTGATTGTTCCATCGTACTCTCGATGTATGTGTTCGTGCATTTCGCTTTTTCCGCCACCGCTTGCCCCTTCGTGCATTATGGTTACTCTATTTTCATAAGGCGTTACTACCTGCACAACCGACGAATGTGTAGTTATCCAGTTTTCCTTCTCACCGAAGTCAATCAAAGCCGAATAGACTCCTTTTTTGGCGCTTGGCCCCGGATAAAGATTATAACTGAATATCTCATGAGCTTTTTTTGTCCTTTCATGAACAACGACCTGCTTCCCATCGAAATGGGTATGTCTGAAAGGCGGAGCTGTATAGATTGCTATTTTAATATCTGTTCCGTCATCAAGGGTGTTCCAGTCGACTATTCCCTGAAGCAGACCCAGTCCAAGACAGAAAAATCCGGCATTTACAGGAGCAATGGCGATACCGTAATATCCCATATCCATTTGGCCTGCTTTAAAAACAAAAGCCGCGAGCTCCTGATTCTGCATCCATTTAAGAGTTTCGTCTTTCAAAAGAGCAAAATCATTGCCTGTTGATTCTTTATATGTTGGTTTATCTGTTGAAAAAGCGTCTCCAATTAACATGCTTGCAGGGTCACGCCTACGCATGTACGGATCAAAATAATTCACAGATATTCCATTTTTAACTCTGGATACGAGTGCCTCTTTAATCTCTCCTTTTCCCGGGATTTCATAGGAAACCATTTTCTCGCCATTTACTTCATTTAATATAGACAATTGATAAAGATCATCTATATTAGAAGCCATACTTACAGATTTGCATCCGTCTAAAACTTCCCTGGCAAAATCCGGTAGTTTCAGTTTTTGAATAATCTCTTTCATTTAATCCTCCATTTTTAAGGAATCTATTTTTTCATGCTGCATATTCAATACCAGTTTCATGAGCAGGTTCTTTTCCCGGGCATAAAAAAAGCCGGCACCTGAGAGCTGAATCTCATAAGTACCGGCTTACCCGAAGGCTCCTTTTAAAAAGGTTCCATCAAATCTTCCATATTTTAATACTGCTCCGCATCTTATTAAAGCTTGGAGACAGTGCTATTTCTGTTAATGCTTTAAGAAACTAAATTTCAAATTTTCCGTTGAGTATAAATACGATAATTCGCTCACCTGTTTTTGTACTAATATCGGTATGAAGACTCAATACCTTCTTCTGAGTCACATCACCAACCATAACCTGAAGCATGGCCTTGGCACTCTCAAGCAGCTGCATTCTGACCTGTTTGAGAAGGCCCGCACCATCCGGATTTTGCGCCAACTTCTCTTCAGCAGGGGTTAAAACACCCTTAAGCCTGACTACAACCATATCATCTATGATGGTTGTTTTGGTTTCTATGGGACCACGCCCCATATACTCCTTTTCGAAGCGGATAACTGTATCCGAAATTTGCGCTTCTATTTGCCCTTTGGTCATATTACCAACCCTTTCGGCTGTTAGAAATGCATATTTTAAATCTCCGTGAGAAACAGATATTTAAAATCTTCACTCTTTTTTACCATAACATTGACAGTTCTAAAATTGTCAAGTTTTTCATTTTTTATTTTTTACTACCTGAAAAATTTATCGAATTATTAATAAAAGACTTATAAAAAGAAAATTTTTGATTTTTACATTTTTTTAATTAAATTAGTTCCATAAACCAGATTTACTCTGCATCGGGAAATACTTGTTTTAAAAGGATGGATAAGATGAAACACAGGATTACATTTTTTATCGTGTCTGCCTTTTTTGTAATAATCTTTATCATATCGTTATCCTGTAACAAAAAAAACCCGGAGACCAAACCCGTTACAATACGATGGTGGCATATCAATTCAGACAAACAGTCCCAAATTGTATTTCAAAATATTGCTAATGAATTTGAGAAAACCAATCCTGATGTGATTATTAAAATTACCATGTTAGATAATATGGAATATAAACCGAAACTGGAACTGGATTTCGCTGCAGGTGACCCTCCGGACATATTTCATAGTTGGGGTGGAGGCGGTCTTGCCGAACAAGTCGAAGCTGGTCATCTGCGGGATATTACCTCTTATGTAAAAAGCGACAACTGGCAAAGCAAAATAAGCCCGATAGCTCTGGATATTTACAGCTACGATGGAAAGATTTATGGTTTTCCTCATGATCTTGGTGCAGTAGGTTTCTGGTACAACAGGGAACTTTTGAAAAAAGTCGGGTATACCAGCTTTCCGGAGACATGGCATGACTTTTACAAATTGTGCGACCGCCTTAAAAATGCCGGAATTACCCCGATATCTATCGGTATTGCGGACAGATGGCCGGTAATGTACTACTGGGTTTACCTGGCAATGCGTATTGGAGGTGAAGATCTGTTTTCTGATATTTACAAAGGCAATATCAAATTTAATAACCCGGATCTTATTAAAGCAGGACTGATAATGCAGGACCTGTTTAAACAAGGGTATTTTCAATCATCATCTATCGGTGATGACTTTAATACCCAATCGCGTTATATGGGAGATGGCGACTGCGCGATGCAGCTTATGGGTCAATGGGCAGTTGCCATTCAAGCCCAAAGTGCCGAAAAGAAGGACGCGCTTTCGCATCTTATGATGTTTGCTCCATTTCCTTCTGTTCAAAACGGGAAAGGATCAATCAAGGATGCCATGGGCGGCTGTAACGGATTTGTTATCGGGAAAAATGCGCCTGATGAAGCAATAGAATTTCTTGAATTTTTTACCCGTGCGGAAAATCTTCAAAAATCTTTTGATGTGTTTCCGGCAATACCAACCGTTAACGAAGTTGTTATAAAAAACGAGGGGCATAAGGCAGTAAAAAAATACCTTAATACCATGAGCAGCTTTAATCTTTATCCGGATCAGCTTTTTCCGCTTGAGACAGGTTCAATGATTAATGAAGTCTCCGCACGAATCATGCTGGGCGAGCTTACCCCTGAAGAAGGGTGTAAAATACTTGATGAAACATGGTCCAGGTCAAAAGAATAGAAAATTACTGGTTAACAAAACCAATGCAAACCAGAACACCGATATTCCGAATTTAATGATTTAAGATTAAAAGGTTTTATAATACCCGTATCTATAAAAATAGTATTAACTGATAACAGAGACCTGAATAATAATTGTAATTTCAAGCCCATGGCCGGTTGCAGAGAAATCGATGTTTCCCTGCAGTTTATTATTTACAAGTGATGAGACGATAGAAAGTCCAAGCCCCATATGTTTTTTCCCTCTTGCAGTGGTAAAAAAGGGCTCAGAAAGCCTTGATATATTATCACTTGAAACTCCGGAACCGTTATCGTAATAATCTATTTTCAAAAAATCATCATATTTAATGAAACTGATGTTGACCTTATCCGCGGATGTATGCTCTGCTGTATTATTAAGAAGCTGTTCAAATATCTGATCAAGGTCGGCAACCCTTACACTAAGACCGTTGCATCCTTCTGAATTTATCACAGCTGCTATACCAGGCAGTTTTCGATTAACTTCTGCCTGTAAATAGTGATCCAGATAATCAGTTAATAAAACTTTACCACCTGATGATTGGTGATTAACACTCGCAAGTCGCTTGAATGTTTCTATCTGTGTTTTCATCTGTTCAAGATTGTCACGCATAAGCTCAAACCCTTCGATACCCTTATTTACATCGTGTAAAAACTGATCCTTTGTAATATTACCATCTTCCGTACAGCTTTTAAAACCCGAAAAAACAGATTGAAGGTAGCTGGACAGAGACACACAGTTACCAAGGGGAGTGTTAAGTTCGTGTGACAACCCTGCCACCATCTGAAAAAGAGATTGTTGAAACTGTGCATTATGCAGATAATTTTGAACCTCAGATAAATGAGTACGAGTACTGACCAGCTCTTTGGATGTCTTATCTGCAAGGCTTTTCAAAGAACGATTTAGTATGTATAACCTGAAAATGGTTAATATTATTATAATCGATGTAAAAAGCAGCAGTATGATTCTTAAAATGAAAAAGTTATATTGCAGTCTCGCTGATCGTGAAGCGATATTGGCTAAAAGCTCATTCAGTCTATCCGAATAGATCTGATCGAAAAGGGAATTCATCCCGCGCAGGCGCCCTATAAGCTGATAATATTGATAAGCAGACAAAGTTCCCATATGTTCTGTCGCGTCTTTTCCGGCCAAACCCGAGAGTCCGGCTCTGCCCTCCTTGAAGACAAGGGGAAGATCCGGCTGATCCAGGAAAAGATAACCATTGTCAATTAATTGCTGCCCCAAACGTAATCCGGCCTCGATACTGCTTAAAAACGCTTCAAGCGGTTCACCAATTTGAGGGTCAAGATCAGAAGAATCTTTCTCTAATACTTTGATTTTAGTTTCGATATGTTTTTTTAACTGTTCGGCTTCGTTTAAAGTATCAACAAAACCGTATGTGGTTAGCGTAAGCCCTTTGAGGGTTCCAACAAAAAGGTGCCAATCCGAATAGACAATATAGGTATTCATTTGAACATCCCTATATAGCGAAGTTCTGCGATAATTAATATCGTTTATAACAATATATCCAGTTAAACTAATGAAACAGGTAACAATAGCGGCAATTGGCCAATTTATCTTAATCATTCAGCTCCGTCCCGATTATTTTATCAAACGAATAACTTTATATGTACAGATATTAACAACACTCGTCAACAAACCATGCTCCTGCTTAATTATCACATTAAAAAAATAAAACTGTGATGTTTACTACATAATTTACAAGCAAATAATTTTTAAGTTTTTTACATTACCAGGTAATATTCGATGTGAATAATCGAAATAATGACAACCAGGTATGCACTAATGTAAGATTTGTATTAATCTCAAACTTTAGTCTTATGCAAACGTGGAATTGATTAAAAAAAAATCAGCTTATAATACTAAAGTTGGATCAAGAACATCAAATCAGAATACAAAACGGCTGTAATAACCTGGACACTAATGGCTTCATAAAAGTAAAATAGAGTTATTATAGAAAAGGAGAAAATTGATGAAAACATTTTCAAAAACCTTAATCAAATTTTTAGTAATAGGCACCGTTGCTCTTTTTACCGGCTGTTCAGTTTGTAATCAAAGTGGTGGTGATGGGAAAGTAAAAGTTGCCTGTCTCGGAGCGAGTAACACCAGGGGGTATCAGATCGGTGATACCAGCAAAAATGCTTTTCCAGGACAGATACAGGCACTTGCCGGTGAAAAATGGGATGTTCGCAATTTCGGAGTTGGAGGGACATGTGTGTTAAGAGATGTTGGTATGAGCTACTGGAACACCCTGGATCTGTATCAGGCTATTGAATTTGAACCGGACATAGTTGTTCTGGATTTTTGCTGGAACGACCTTAAGCCGGAAAATTGGAAATTACTGCCGGATCATTTTGTTGATGATTACACGGTGCTGATCAAGACTTTTCAGGAACTTCCTTCCAAACCAAGAATAATCATGCTCTATCCCCCGGTTTTCAGGGATGAAGCAGGGTTTACCGATTCGGCCTGGAATAGAATAAAACCGCTGCTTGATCAGGTTGCTCAAAAAAATGATATTGAAACGATAGACCTTTTCAGTACACATGCCCATATAAGAGAATACTATAACTGGGATTCTGTTCATTTTTCCATCGAGGGTTGCAAATCTGTTGCGAAAGTAATTTATGACTACATACAGACCAAAACTGTCAGCCAGAATATATAATTTAAGGTGAGTTGAATAATTTCGGTTAGCCGCCTTTATCTTCGTATGGTTTTTAGAAAAACTGCAGACAATAAATTTTTGTTTGCATCTTATGAGGGATCAATAAGTATGCAAATAGTTATTGTTCGAGCTTTGTTTCTTCTGTACCACCAATTTTAAAAGATGCAGATGGTTTTTAATGAATAGAAAATATCTTCTGGTTGTGCCTTTATCATTTATCGCTTTTATTTCCCTGGGGCTGCCCGACGGGCTGATGGGTGTTGCCTGGCCCGGCATCTCAAAGGAATTTGCTATTCCGCTGGACTATGCCGGAATTTTACTTTTAACATCAATGGGCGGCTACATTGTATCAAGTTTCTTTAGCCCCGTCATAACCCGAAAACTCGGAATCGGCGGATTACTTGCCGCCAGCTGCGCATTAACTGCAACCGGGCTCCTTTTTTATGGAATTGCTTCCTTTTGGCTTATATTTATTCCCTTTTCATTTTTTCTTGGAACAGGCGCAGGGGCAATTGATGCCGGAATTAATACCTATATAGCACAAAATCACAGCGAAAGACTTATGCATTGGCTTCATGCAAGCTTTGGAATAGGAATAACAATTGGCCCATTAATTATGACCTACGGCATACGCTTTACAGATACCTGGCGCACAGGTTACTATATTACTGCCGCGGCTCAGTTTATACTTGCCATTATTTTCTTTATGAAACGGTCACAATGGGAAAAACCTGCGGATAATATTGCAGAAACAGGTAAAGCCGAGACCAAAGACTCTTCGATCATGGAGACCCTGAAGATTATACCGGCATACTTGAGCATGCTTCTTTTTCTTTTATACACAGGCGTCGAGCTTGGATTCGGATTCTGGATATTTACCCTGCTTACCGAAGCCCGTGGTATCGACTTACAGACAGCTGGCGTGGTTACATCTCTTTACTGGGGATCATTTACAGCAGGGAGAGTTTTAGCTGGATTAATAACCAAGGCTGTCAGTGGAACAAAACTATTAGTCTTGGCAATGATTACGGCAATAGCCGGACTGCTGCTTGTTATTCTAAATCTGAATTCTTATGCAACTATTTCAGGAGCCATTCTTTTAGGATTTTCACTTGCTCCAATTTTCCCGGGGCTTGTTTCGGACACCGAAGCACGTGTTGGGCGCAGTCATCAGGCAAATACAATTGGCATGCAGCTTGCCGCGGCAGGAGTCGGAGCCTCGGCCCTTCCTGCCCTGGCTGGAATGATTGCTCAGAAATATTCGTTAGAGATGATACCAATTACACTTTTTATCAGTTTAGTTTTGTTATTTATCTGTTTTATATTGTCGCATTTATTTGGCAGGGGTAAAAAATAATCACTGGTTAATATGCGTATCCGGCGACAATTATATTCCCGGATGGGCTTATCCGGCAGGCTTCTGTGTTTTCTTCGATTTTTTCATGGTATAGATGTTCAGATGAAATTTAAACAGGCGTAAAGTATTATAATACCGCCCAGTTATTGTGAACAACTATACCATTTTATTTTTAAATAATGCAAGTTATGCAAAACAGGTATTCTTCACTTTCCATTTTTCCAATGATATAAAGAGCCAAAAAGAATATATTCCCAGTGTTATTATGCAAAGTAAAAACCATTTTACCCATAAACCGAAAAGGCCAATAGCAGAACCGGTAAATTTTAACCGTTTACCTTCTATAACTGTATGATTGACCTTCCAGCCGTATACCATACATAATGCCCAGGGAAAACATATACCAAGAGTACAAATTGTTATTATCAAACCTAAAAGTGACCATCCAATATATGTAATCAACCCTCCATCAAAATATGACTTTTCTTGTGCCATAACCCCCTCCTTTATTTAATATAATATTATTATATCATTATTGTTTATAAAAAACAGACATTGAATGCAGAGCCGGACAAAATCTTTCAGCGGTTTTCTGATGCTTTAAGCGTTTCAAGTATTTCGTAAAACGTAAGTGTTTTGACAGCCGGTTTTTTTCGTTTGCTGTTCTCTGACAATGAGGGCAGTAATCATAATGCCAGCCGACTGTGCCGGACAGAAGCGAGCCCCCGCAGCTGTATGTATGAGGTGTTTGCAACACTTCGCTTTAGCCGTTATTTTTTACGTGGATGGCAAGCTGAAAATTCAAATTATCCACATAGTAATTAATATACTATTTCAGGTTTTTTTGTCAATAACCATGATGCTTGCTTTTATGATAGCTCAAAGCTCTGCATTTAACGTAGAGCTCGATATTTTTTTAAAACTGATGCCCCAACCCCCTCTATGATTTTCTTATAACTGCCATCCGTGGCAGGCATGAAGAAAATCATATATGTCATCGTAACATCGTTGGGGGCTTAAGACGGTATTATAAACTTGACTTTTTCACATATTATGTGTATACTGTGTGCACATAATACGTGGGGTTATAATTATGAAAAATATCACTCTTTCAATTGATGATGAACTTCTTGCCGAAAGCAGAATGTATGCGCAAAAGCATGGTACAACGTTGAATTCTCTGGTGCGCAATTTATTGATAAAAACAGTGAAATTGAGTTCTGAAAATACATCTGAACATATACTCGGTTTGATGAAAAATTCACACGGTAATTCTCAGGGCAAAAAATGGTCAAGGGATGATTTATACGATGTCTAAAATATTTCTTGATACAAATGTTCTTGTTTACAGCGCAGATTCGTATGATAAACAAAAACAGAAAAAAGCATTACAGATACTTGAAGATGGAATAATGAAAAACAGTGTTGTTATATCGACACAAGTACTGCAGGAATTTTATGTAACAGCAACAAAAAAGCTGGGTATAAAGCCGTTATACGCAAAAGAGATTCTGAAGGCATATCAGAAATTTGAAATTGTACAGGTAAGTGAAGATATTATACTGAATGCTATTGATATTCAGACACTGCACAGCTTTTCATTCCGGGACTCTCTTATAATTAGCGCGTGTGCTGGTGCAAACTGTAAATATCTGTATACTGAAGATTTACAGCATAATCAAAAAATTGGTGAATTTACCGTAATTAATCCTTTTTCTGATTAATCAGGTACTATGTTTCCGCTGAAAGGACGACTGCTATGAGCACAACTGAAGATATTCAAATACCCGCCGACCCGAACATGAAGCTTTCTGTATTACGAAGATACCTGCATATTATTGCGCTGCTGCAGAACAGAAATGACCAGACAAACTGGAATGGTAATTCTATTGCTGACCTTTTAACTGATGAAGAGCACGCAATCTTTCCTTCTACAAATACAAAGGTCATTGATCAGAATTCCATTACCCGCTATGTGCGCGACTATCTTAAAAAAGAACTTGGTATTGATATTGACGGTGGTTCCGGTTCCCGTAAGATCTGTTTAAACAGGAACCTTGACGAAGAACTTTTATTAAACATTTTGCCGATATACTCAACACTTGTTGCCGATGACAGCAGCAAAGAGATTATTTTAAAAAACCTGATAAAAAAACAGCCGAACACCTGTTTATGGAACATGGCAATTATCCATTTTTCAACGATCAAGGGCTTTCTGGTTGAATTTGATTATGTGAACGCCAAAGGCGCCTGCAAACGAATTCGTCTTGCCCCGTTTCACCTCGTTTTTAGAAATAATAATCTGTATCTTTGCGGCCAGCGGGAAGGCTGTGACGGTGTGTATCTGTTTGTGTTTAACCGTATTTCTAATCTGAAACAGACTGATTATGGCTTTGATACCTCTTTAATAAAAAAAAGTGATGAAATTTTTAAAGGTTCACTGGGATCTTTTATCGGTGATAAATTTAATGTTGTTATTCAGTACTCTGAAAAATTAAGTGCTGCCATTGAAGAGATTTTAAGTATTCTTGAACCGAAGATCATTGAATTTGAACCGAATGAAAAGGGTTTCTGTTTTGAAGCCTCGTTTTCGGTCTCTGATGATTTGTATCTGTGCAAGCAGCTGTTTATGTACGGCAGAGAAGTTGAAATCATTAAGCCTGTGGAACTTCGTACACTGATGATAAAGATGCTGAAAGAGTCTAGTTCGCTGTACGAGTAAGGTAAATGAATCTATACACCTGACAGGAGAGACAAAGTGAGTAATATTAATTTATCATTTATACAAGCACAGCTAAAATATGTATCTGGTTTTAAAGAAGGAGATATTGATAAAATTAATCAGCTATTAAACAATAAAACAACATCTGAATTAAATGAAATTAAAATTTGTCATTTTGATAACAAAGAAATGCTGACAAAATATCTTAAGAGATCACCACAAAAAGACTTTAAGAACCCCTGTATTAGGCCAGTTAATTTTTTAAGATATAGAATCTATCAGCAATTAATTGAGAACAATAAAATAGATATAAAATCATTCTTTGACAGTTTTGAACCACTTTTTTTAAACAAGGATATCGATATTAGTGACCTACCTACTGAAATACAGGATATATATAAAAAATATGGTTGGGGAAGTAGTATGGATCCGTACCATAGCTGGAAAGATTATAGAAAGATCGTTTATGACTATATTATTACCCCGAACAATTATGAAAAGCTATATAACGAATTACAGAAGATATCATATAAATTTAAAGGAAAAGGACTTCTTGATAAGTGGAAACCTAATATAAAGGGGCCATGGGGTTCACAAAATAACAGCTTTGATGATTATTGCTGGATTGCCTGGTGTCCGGGCGAATCAATGAAAAAGACTGTACACCTTGGTTTACAAATATATTCAGATTATTTTATAGGTAAGTTATTTGTTGGAGATGATTTTTACAAGGAAACACATCTAGAAAACCAAGCACTTAGAGAGAAAGAATTTTATGATATAGAAGAAGCATTCACCTGGTTACTCAAACTAAAGGACATATGTATTAAGTTAAACAAGAACCAGAAAATGGTAGAAGATGAACTTCAATCAATGATTCAGGAAAACAAAAAACTTAAGGAAGATACATTTACACCTCAACGGACTTCATCAAAAGATAGCCTTGGTTTACACACCGGAAGTTATAAATCAAAAGAACCAAGAACTACAGACATAGAATCAAGCCATCTATATTTATTTAAGATTGAAGGGATACGTTTTGAAAGCTCGATATTTCAGGCGACAGGAGTTTTTAAAATTGGAATGAGTATTAATCCAGATAAGCGAAAAGTTGACATCATAAAAGGGTTTGGCCTTGCGAGCCTTCTATCAATAAAAAAGATATTTGTTAAAACAAACAAAGCTAAATATGAGACAAGGTTAAAAGAGTTTATTGATAATTGTTCAGATTTTTATTATGATGGTGAGTTTTTTTGCACTGAACTTTCTGATGATAAAGTAAAGATTTTGCTTGAAGAAGAATTAACGCGATTTGAAATGAACGAAGTTGTAAATACACGAAATAGTTCGAAGATGTAGGGGGTCTGTTATAATGGACTTATTGACTGGGAATTATTACAAGCCTTAATGGATTGGTTTCTGCTGGAAATTCCAAGGTAATATGATATGGCATGTTTACACTCTCTTTTCTGAAATGAAGTTGCTACAGATATATGAAAATAATCAGAGTCATAATTCAAAAAGCCTATATTAATTAATTTAGCAATTCTTCTGCGATCATTTCGGCCTGTTTGAGGACTGTTTCTGTTGCCAGTTTCTGCATGTCAGGCGGATATCCGTATATTCGAAGTATTCGTTTTACTATTACCTTGAGTTTTGATTTTACACTTTCTTTTATTGTCCAGTCTATTGATGCATTTGCTTTGACTTTATTATACGGCTCTACTGCCAGTTCACGCAGTTTATCTTTTCCCATCAATTCTACTGCGCTGTTATTGTCTGCTACCGCTGTATAAAACGCATATTCGTATTGAGAAAGCCCCATTTCTTCCGGTTCTTTGTCCATTTCATTTATTTCTTTTGATAAGTTTATCAGTTCTTCAATAACTTCGGCTGCGGTCAGTATTTTTTTGTGATACTTCTTTATACTGTTTTCAAGCATTTCCATGAGTGTTTTACTCTGGATCAGATTTGTCTTCATTCGTGAATTGATTTCATCATTCAGGATTTTATTTAATACTTCCAGAGCAAGGTTCTTGTGCTCCATATTTTTTACTTCGAGAAGAAACTCTTCTGAAAGTATTGAAATATCCGGTTTTTTAAGACCTGCTGCATCAAATACATCTATCACCTGATCTGTGACCAGTGCACTGTCTATGACCTGACGGATTGATGTTTCAATTTCTTCATTTGTTGATTCTGCACCTGTACCAGTAAATTTTATTAGCCGTGCTTTTACTGCCTGAAAGAATGAGACCTCCTCTTTTACGTCCATTGCCTGTTCATGGGGTACCGCAATTGAAAAGGCTTTTGAAAGCGCGGTGACCTCATCAATAAATCTTTTTTTTCCATTATCTATGCCAAGGATATGTTCTTCTGCTTCGAGTATAAGGGATAATTTTCTTCCGGTTTCTGCATCAAAATAGCATTCATACGGAAAGCCATGAAACATCTGAGATACTACCTCAATTTTTTCGAGAAGAAGATTTACGGCCTGCTCCTGGGCTACTGCCGGATCACCCTTACCCCCGGATTCAGAATAAAAGGACAGAGCCTCTTTTAAATCTGAAGCAATACCTAAATAGTCAACGATGAGACCGCCTGTTTTATCTTTATATACCCTATTTACCCTTGCTATGGCCTGCATAAGATTATGGCCTTTCATTGGTTTATCTATATAGAGAGTGTGCATTGATGGAGCATCAAAGCCTGTCAGCCACATGTCACGGACTATTACCAGTTTTAATTCATCATCCGGGTCTTTCATACGGTCGGCAAGATTTCGACGCTGTTCTTTTGTTGTATGAAGTTTTGATATTTCCGGACCATCGGATGAAACAGAGGTCATAACTACTTTTATTACACCCCTGTTTAAATCTTCACTGTGCCATTGCGGTTTAAGTGTAACTATTTCTTTATAGAGTTCTGCTGCAATTCTTCGAGACATTGCAACAATCATTCCTTTGCCATCCATTACTTCTGATCGTTGTTCAAAGTGCTGCACTATATCTTCTGCTATATGTTTTATCCGGTCTTTGCTGCCTATTAACGCTTCAAGTTGTGTCCATTTTGCTTTTGCTTTTTGCGTTTCAGAAAGTTCATCCGTTCCGATTTTTTTATCGAGTTCATCTACCAGTTTTTTACCTGTTGCGCTTAGAGCTATTTTTGCAAGACGGCTTTCATAATAGATCCGTACTGTTGCTCCATCTTCAACGGCCTGTGCAATATCATAAATATCTACATAATTTCCAAATACTGCCGGTGTGTTGACATCAGTACTTTCTATTGGTGTACCGGTAAAACCCAGATATGTTGCATTGGGCAAGGCATCACGCATGTACTTTGCAAAACCATAGACTATTTTTTTACCGATTACATTTCCATCTTCATCTTTATCATCAATTGTTTTTGCAGCGAAACCATACTGGGTGCGGTGTGCTTCATCAGCTACTACAATGATATTCTTACGCTCTGAAAGTGTATCGTATACATTACCTTCATTCGGCTGAAATTTTTGTATGGTAGTAAAAACAACCCCACCTGATGAAACCTTTAGAAGTTCTTGCAGCTTTTCGCGGCTTTCTGCCTGTACCGGCTCCTGTCTTAATAACTGTTTTGAAGATGCAAAAGTATCAAATAACTGGTCATCCAGATCATTGCGGTCTGTTATTATAACTACTGTCGGGTTATCCATTGCCAGTACAATCTTTCCGGTATAGAAGACCATTGAAAGTGATTTACCGGATCCCTGAGTATGCCAGACTACCCCGCCCTTACGGTCACCTGCAGGCTGTCTCTTTACACTGTAGAGTCCATGACTTTCCGGAGTTTCGGCAGCAAGGGCTGGCCAGGTTTCCTTTTTATGCGTGTAACCGGAAGCTCTTAACGTGGATTCAACAGCCCTGTTTACAGCATAGTACTGATGATAAGCTGCCAGTTTTTTAATGGTCTGTTTCTGGTTGAGCCCTGTTTCTGTATCTATTTTGGTTGTCTCTTCAAAAACGATAAACTGTCTAACAATATCCAACAAAGTGCTTTTATTTAACATCCCTTTTATGAGAGTTTCAATCTGACTGACTGTAGAGGATGCTTCAACGACTCCATCGGATGTTTTCCATGCCATAAAACGGCTTATACCGGATGAAATAGTACCGGCTTTTGCCTCAAGACCGTCTGAAATAATAAGAAAACCGTTATATGTAAATAGTGTTGGTATGACTTCTTTATATGTCTGCAGCTGTTTAAAAGCTGAATGTATTGTTGCGTTATTATCTACTGCATTTTTGAGTTCCATTACTACAAGAGGCAATCCATTTATAAAAAGAATAACATCAGGCCGTTTATTTACATGATTTTCAATTATAGTGTACTGGTTTATAACAAGGAACTCGTTTTTTTCCGGATTATCAAAATCTATAAGCCAGACCTTATCACCCCGTGCATTACCAGCCTGCTGATATTCGACAGTAACACCTTCGGTAAGTAATTTATGAAACTGTTCGTTATTTGCAATAAGGTCCGGAGAATTAATTCTTTGAATCTGTTTTAGTGCATCTTCTTGTGCATGTTGTGGTACATCAGGATTTATGTTATGAATGGCTGTTTTTAATCTGTCTTTAAGAAGAACATCTTCAAAAGAAGCCCTCACCCCCGCCTCACCAAAAAGAGAGGTGCTTTCGGAATCAGGTGCAATGTCCGGTCCGTAGATATATTTAAACCCCTGCTTTTTAAGGAGTTCTATTGCGTATTCTTCGATTGTGGATTCTGTTAGTTTAGTCATGAAACAAAAGCCTCCCTAATTACTTTATAATTCTCAAAATCAACTTTAAACTGGTTCATATCTGGAGAACTTGCAACTTCTGTTGGATTACTGTGACCAATAATAAACCCACAACTTTTTTCAAAAATATTATTTAGAGATTCTTTGTATTTATCTATTTCAGCTCCTGATAATTTACAGAAATTTGATAAAGCAATATTCTTTTGATAACGTTTTACTGTACCTTTTAATATATCATGCTCGACGGTAAGTTCAATAGCACTTCTGAGATATCCATAACCCTCTGCTGCAACCTCTTCTTCCGGCCTATCTTTTGGTGTATTATTTACTAAAATTTTCATTTTTTTAAAATAATAGTTTGAATTATTAATTTCTTCATCAGCATCAGTAATCACACCACAAGAATCATATTGGTTTTTACAATGATAGAATTTCTTATCCATGGATTTATTTTGTGGCAAGCCAATTTGATAAAGCAAAGAATTATAAAGCAAAATACTGTGAGTAAATATAACAGTTTGACGATTTTTAGAAAATGAAATTAATCGTTTTGCAGTTTCATCAATAATATGATGATCAAGACTATTAACGGGGTCATCTAAAACAACAGTCGAATTACTACCATCAATACTTAATTCTGTAAAAAACTCTGCTAATGAAATAGCTTTTTGTTCACCTTCACTTAAGATGTCTGGTAAAGAATAATGATCTTGTAAATACTGCTTTATATTTGTTTCACCTTTACGCGTACCAAAATCAAGTTCTATTTCTATATGATTCTTTCGAAAATGTTTCAATTCTTCTAAAAAAGTATCTGCAAACTTTTGTTCAATAAGTTCTTTCCGTGCCTTAGTTGTCTTTGAACTAATCGATGATGTGTTGAAAGCATTGGAATTGTTGTTCAATAAATTTAAAATATAATTGCTTTTAATTAATTTTAGTAAATCTTCTTTCTTAGAAGAAAATAGTTTTTTATCTAATAAATTACAAATTTTAGTATTTATATTTATTCTAGCTTTTTCAACGTCATTTAACGATTCATTTTTACCTGACAATTCCGAATCTAGTTCACTTTGTTTCTTTTGTAGTTCTTGTAGCAGTAAGTCAAAATCTATTTGAAATGCAACATTCTCTGGCCTGTCGCCATCTATTGCATTTTTTAAAGCTTTAAAAGCATTATTATATTTTGTAATAAAAGCAGGTTGTATTGATCTTTTTTTCTCATCATAACCATATGATGGATAATGTAATGTTATACTTGAAACATTGACTTTGAATTTTTCTTTTAATTCAGTAATAATCGCTTTTTGAATCTCCAAATCTTTGCGAGTAGAATCTTTTAAAATTTTTGTGTATTGTTCTATTAAATCAACAGACTCATCACTTTGCAAAAGTTGATTACAATAAATGCATCTTGCCCCATCAGAATTTGGATAATTTTTATCAATCATGCTATTAATGTATGTATCAGCCGATCTGATAAATTGTTCGAACTCAAGTTTACCGAAAAGTTCAATATCCCTTTTATTAAGTAAATCCTCAAGACCTTGATATCCTTTTTTCTCTAGTTCATTTTTCTTATTAATAGCTTCTATCAAATTATTCCATTGAAGCATACTAAATGATTCAGATGACTTTTCAATTAACTTCTTAATTTCATTGATTTCATTTCTTTGTTGAGTAAGATCAGCAATTTCTTTTTCTAACACCTCTTTACTCATACGGTCAAGATCTGACTGCAAATCATCCAACAACTTCTGATCGTTATCTGAGAAGGAAGCAAGTTTATCAACAACATCATTATTGATATTTTCGATATTCCAGATTGCTTTAAAATATTCAGTGCCATCATGAAAATTTTGAAACCAGTCATACTCAACGGTTAATGAATTCTTCTCACCAATCATTTTTTGATTTAGATTTTCAAGTTCTCTTGAAATTATGTCAAATAATGCAAAACCAAGAGGGGTTACGATTAGACTTCTGTTTCCTGATAATGAAATTTGAACACAAGAATTATTATAAACAGAAATATTTTTCAAATCAGCATTTTTCTCTGATGGTTTCCAGCAATACTCGTTTTTTACATCATCACAGGTATACTCGATTTTCGCGGTTATATCTTGTTCTTCTTCAGAATATATGTTGGGTATAAGTTTAGTTTCAGATTCATAACTATAACCAATATTTTTGAGTATACGACTAAAACCGGATTTGCCTGTTCCATTCTCACCATAAATCACAGTTAGATTGGGTGAAAAATTTATTATTGAATTAGTTGAAAGACGATTTAATCCCTTTATTTCTGATAATTTATTTAATAATATTTTTTTAGCTAAAAAGGATGTTGAAGGTTTATCAATCACAATATCAGATATATTTTCTGTAAGGCCAATACTTTTTCGGAATATTCTATAGATTATATCAAGCGTATCTCCAGGCAAACCTTCTTTAGCATTTAAAACTTCTTTGACAAGCAACTTAGCCCAACTGCCTCTTTCTTCTGCCCAATCCCAAAGAAATTCTAGTACATCTCGTTTACTACTCAAATTAGAACTTTTCATGATACAACCATCTTCTTTTGATATATTCTAAGTTACCTCTTTTTGGTGCATACTGTGAATAAAAATTACTTCTGAAATTTTTAATTGCATTTTCTTTTGAAATTAAACCATATTCAAGCATATACATTAAAGCTATTGAAGGACTCCTCGATTCACCAAGGCTGCAATATATAAATATTGAACTAGACTCAATATGTCTGTTTATAAAGTTTAATGAAGCATTTATCATTTCATCATTAACATAATCCGGATTGTCTCCATCTATCATATTTAAAAAAATAGCATTTTCAGTTTCTTTATATAAATAATATGGATTATCCTTATTGCATCCTCTACCACACCAACCAACGACAGACTGATGAGTTATAAAACCAGACGACCGATTTAAAGCACAAACGATTTTCATTTTACGACTTTCTGCCAAAGCATATTCTTCTTTTACGCCAATAAATAAGTTAAGATTATCAATTTGTGTCATAGTTAACTCCTATATCTCTACCCTCACCTCACCGGACATAAGCTTTGGAAGAAGAGTATCTCTTTGATGTTCCAATAGTGTTATTTGATTTTTATTTATATAACATTTATCCATCAAAGGTTGGATTATTTCAAGAGCTTTTAACTGTTTCTTATAAGGAGGTAAAAGTATTGGGAAAATCCTAAAATCTTTTAATACTATCCTTGGGATAACAGCACCAGTTACAATATTCTCTAATTCATTAAGAGTCGTTTGTTGTTTTAATAGAAGTGTCAACAATGTTGGATGGTATTTACCGTTTGGTCTAACAATTGCGATTGAAGAAAGAATTACGATATCAAGATCCTCAATAGCGTAAAAGATATGTTTTAAGTAACTGCCATCTTTTGCAATTAGGATATCATCTTTTAGCGGGCGACAATCATCTTTCACAAGTTTTTCAAAATCGAATTCTGAAATCTTTCGACAAGAATTAATATCTATTCCCCAATTATGCATATCCTTTACAGATGCCATAGGTAAACCTATCTCAACGGAGGGAGGACTCGCATGAGCACCATCTGTAATACGTTTAGCAACATCTTGTAATTTAACTACCTCCCAACTATCATCAGCCTCCACCACAAACCACTGACGGAAAAGAGTTTCGGCCATGGCTTCCAGAGTTTTATTCTGACGGTGGAGAAGATCGATTTTATCATCAAGGCAGGAAAGGACAGAGGCGATGGCTTTTTGTTCTGAGAGTGGTGGGAGGGAAATCTCCAGATTTCCAAAATCAGTCTTATTTATAATTGGTACTGCAGTTCCATCACCACCATAAACTCTTAGAACATCATACATATCGACAAGTGCATAATACAAAAAGTCATTATCAACTCTTTCATTTGGTATAATGGAATTTATCTGTTGATTTGTAGTGACTGGTATTCCATTCATAACCACTTTGCCCATATCAGAACCAATGCAGGTTACAAGTAGAGAATCTGGAGGGAGTATTTTCTTCTTTAATGTTTCAATTCCAAATTGAGATAGATTTCTACTTGCTTGTTTAGCTCTTTTTCTATAGTTACCATAATCAGAAGGTGTTACAAAAGGCATTTCATTGCCCCAATCTTCAGGATTATTTTTTGAAGGAGTCTTTCCTGTAATTATTTCACCTATGTCAAAGAGTTTTGCTGATTCTACTTCACTCATACCAGACCCTGCCCTGAGCCTGCTTGCGCTGAGCCTGCCGAATGCGTCGAAGAGTTCACCTTATCCAGTATCCGCTTGTTCAATACATACTCATATTCTATCAATATCATATTTCCGTTCCTTCAAGTTCACTCCAATGACTTTTCAAATGAGTTAACCAGGGAGTAAGTCCCGCCTTTCTTGTAGAAATATAGCGATTACTATATTCAGCCAGATGGTACAGTTCTGGATTAATGTAACCAATTACATCAAGAATCAGATGATACTGCTCATCAAGATCTTTCCAGTGAATAATCCGTTCATGATGAAACACACGGTTTCTTAATATTCTGATTCTTTCCAGATTACTTTTTATCTCCTTTCTTCGGTGCTTCTCTTTAGGTAAATAAGGAAATACCTGTTTAATACCCTTGGGCAAAAATGAAGTCTTTTGTTCATAATGGGCCTCAAAAAAGCTTGTCCAAAAACCAAAATGCAGTTCTGCAACTAATCTACCAGCTGTTAAAGGTTTTTTATTATTGCGTATTTTTTTCTTTGCATTTTCTACCTGAAGAGCTGCCCAATCTGTTAATAAAAAAGCATTGGAATCAAACCATGATTCAGTTTTAAACAAGCTGGACAAATAGCGATGAATTGCATTACGTAAAGCAATTTCACAACTTTGAAGAGGTTGATAGAGATTTTCACATAGAGCCATATTAAGCAGGTAACGGGATACTACAGCTAGAGAGTCTGTTTTACAATCACCGTAGGACTCCATCCTTTCAAGAGAAAGTGCAGAGATAACAGATTTATAAAAATCTTCTTGACTTTTTACGGAATTAGAACGATATTTTTCAATGTAAACCCTGAATTTCCTTCTCCCATCCTGTGTGATGGTGCCAGGAAGCAGGGTATCTTTTTTTAAATCCCCTTCTTCCTTTTTCATACCAGTTTCACCTTATCCAGATTCTCAAGTATCAGCTTATTTAATCGTTCCTCTTCCTTTAGTTGTTCCTCAAATTCTGCTTTCAATGAAGTAAATTTTTCATTAAAATCAAAATCATCTTCTTCATCCGGAAGACCGACATAGCGGCCCGGTGTTAGTACATAATCCAGTTCTTTTACTCTTTCTACTGATGCGGCATTACAGAAACCCTTTATATCCTGGTACTCCCAACCAATAGTGCGCCATTTGTGGTATGTATCAGCTATTTTTTGAATATCTTCATGAGACAACTCTTTTGTGCGACGGTTGATCAGGTGGCCTTCATTGCGGGCATCTATGAAGAGAATTTCTCCTTTTCTGTCTCTGAAACCTCCATCTGTTTTATCACGGCTTAAAAACCAGAGGCAGGCGGGAATCTGGGTATTTAAAAATAGTTTTGCAGGAAGATTTACTATACAGTCAACAAGGCCTGCTTCTATAAGTTCTTTGCGGATATCCCCTTCACCGGAGGCTTTCGTTGTAAGAGAACCTTTTGAAAGTACAAAACCTGCTGCACCTTTTGGATTCAAATGATAAAGAAAGTGCTGAATCCAGGCATAATTGGCATTACCGGCCGGTGGAGTACCATATTTCCAGCGGCCGTCCTGACGGAGCAGATCACCGGACCAGTCGCTGTCATTGAATGGGGGATTGGCTATTACAAAGTCTGCTTTTAAGTCTTTATGTGTATCATTGAGAAAAGAACCTTCATTGTTCCATTTTACCTGCGAAGAATCTATACCGCGGATGGCAAGGTTCATCTTTGCAAGCCGCCATGTTGTCTGGTTGCTTTCCTGTCCATAGATTGAGATATCGTTGACTTTTCCCTGATGTTCTTCTACAAATTTTTCTGACTGAACAAACATGCCGCCGGAACCGCAGCAGGGATCAAATACCCGTCCTTTATAGGGCTGAAGCATTTGTACAAGGAGTTCGACTACACTTCGAGGAGTGTAGAACTGACCACCCTTTTTACCTTCTGTAAGGGCAAATTCTCCAAGAAAGTATTCGAAGACATGTCCCAGAACATCCGCACTTCGAGCTTTGGCATCACCTAAAGCAATATTACTGATAAGGTCTATAAGTCCGCCAAGGTTGGCTGGATCAAGATTTCCCCTGGCAAAGACTTTTGGAAGAACACCTTTTAACGAGATATTATCTTTTTCTATGGCATCCATCGCATCATCTACGATTTTTCCTATTGTCGGGATTTTTGCGTTGTCCTGAAGATAGGTCCAGCGGGCTGTTTCTGGTACAAAGAAGACGTTTTCTGCTTTGTATTCGTCTTTATCTTCGGGGTCAGCGCCTGCGTATTCACCTTCCCCTGCTTTCAGTTTTGTGTGAAGTTCCTGAAAAGCATCAGATATATATTTTAAAAAGATAAGTCCAAGTACGATGTGTTTGTATTCTGCAGCATCTATGTTTTTTCGAAGTTTATCGGCAGATTTCCATAGTTGTTTTTCTATTGGTTCTTCTGCTGTTTTTTTTGTAGTTTTTTTCTTTGCCATGAGAATACCAGCCTTATTGATGAGTTTAATCCACATAATCAATAGTCATTTCAATTTATCAAGGAAATAATAATCCTTTTTATATATTACATTTTAGCACTACGCAAACATACCTAACCGGATAAGATATCACAACTTCAACGTTCAACCTATACATTCAACATAGAGCTCTGATATTTTTTAATTATAATCACTTTTTTTTATGATCAAAGCGGGTCAATCGGCATTTTCAGCCCGTATTACCGGAACTATAACAAGCTATTCACCAGACAACAGTTTACCAATCTTAAATATTTAAACTTACCCTACCGGGGGCAGTTTATAAAAATCCTGTTCACCTTTCATAAATCTTTTTTCATAAGCCCTCATCACTGTTCTTTTGCCGGAACAATATGGACCAGTAACTGCAATATTTCTTATATTGCCTTGCCTAAAGCAAAATCTAATGCCTCAAAAAAAGTTTTATTTTTTATTGTATCATCAGGCGCATGTATTTCATAAGAGAAACCATCTGACTCTTCTCCTTTCTTCGAAATACATAGTTTTAAACAATTAACAACATTTTGAAGTTTCTGAAACCGGTATATGTCAATATAGAACCTACTCTTTTCCAATCTCTAGCACCATAATAACTCTTTCACCCTCACACAGGCTAAGATTGCATAAGTACACATACCAATGATTTATACCAGATCAACAGGTACAAATACCATTTTTTTACCCATGTGTGACCTGATATGGGTAAATTTTCGAATTTTTTACCCATATTAAACTCTCCTTTCCTGTGTCAGCTGCGGGAACAACTCTTTAATAATCTGTTTGCCGTATTCGCCCCGCTTGTTTTTGGCCTTCATTCTGCTTACGCTCACTTCGAGAACCTCAGTGAGCGTCTAGAGCCTAAGCCAAGCGGCATCGCGCTGGCTGAGGCACTCGAAGCCAAGCGACCCCACGCTGGCTGAGGCACTCGAAGCCAAGCGGTCTTCATTCTGCCTACGCTCACTTCGAGAGCCTCAGTGAGCGTCGAGAGCCTCAGTGAGCGTCGGGAACCTCAGTGAGCGTCTGGTGTAATCTCATTATTAACACCTTTGTAAGGTAATTGAGCAGTACGACAAGCTCACTGTGACAGCTCTCGAAATGGCCGGCATCGCGCTGGCTGAGGCTCTCGAAGCCAAGCGGTTTTACAGTTGGGTCATTAAGTACATAATACGGCTGGCCTTCTCTTTCGGCATAAGAGAAATCAGATATGACGTGATACTGACCTGCCCTGCTTCCTCTGCGTTTTGATCCATCTGGCGCAGTACATCAATAATCAGAGGATCTTCCCAGTTTATCATTATTCCCACGGAAGAGTCCGGCGGCATGGCCTGAATCTTTTGAGCAAGATCCACAACATTTTTTCTGTAACCGGTATATTTTTCTTTTTCATCTTCAAATTTTTTCTTCTCAAGATCCAGCCCGCGCGCTATCTCCTGCAGGCGTTCCTGCTCTTTATTCAGCTCTTTTTCCTTTTCGATAATCAGAGCTTCCCGTTTATCCAGGTCAGCTATACGGTCTTTCAGATTCTCCTGCTCTTTGATAAACTCTTCACGGCGAATCAAAGATGGTTCATCGTCATCAGCATACAAAACAGACTCTGAGGATTTGGCAAAATTCTGACGGTAAAAACGGCTTAAATGCACCAGCCCAAGGTAATCAAGCCAAAACATTCCAGAGGCCAACAAAAAGAAGATCAGAAGTACAAGATAAATAACTTTAGACTTTTCAGATACTCTCATTTTGTTACTCCATTTCCATAACGTTTCCTGAATTTGTTTCGGAACTGTTTTGTTTCTTATAGGCCTTAACAGCCTTATTTATTATCATATCTCTATTATTTAAAAAAATACCGGCATCATCAGGTTCAACTGTACTATCCAGAAAATTAATATTATTATTCTGAAAACGCGAATTGTAATCTTCACCAATGATATTTTTTATCAAAACATCATTTTGAGCATTAATCTTAGAGACTGTGCCGGATGTCTTAACAGCTGTTACGTCAGAATTAAATGAATCATTATTTTTTGTAATATTGTCTCTGAAAACTTTATCAGAAACTTGTTGTCTTTTAATACCAAATCTTTTTTGAAGTTCACTTATTCTGTTTAACACATTCACCATATCAGATGTCATTGCTTTTACTCCTCTGCTGATCATGAAAAATACGCATATTTATCTCATCATATTCAACTTCTTCAGCTCTTTTTACTGCGTATTTCCACTCATCATGTTTTTTTTCTTTCAATTTTTCTATTGAACGCCGCTCTTTTGATGCTTCTGAAAGACGGCCTCTTATCTCGTTGATTTTAGGCTGCATCGCCTGAATATCGTGCTCAGAAGAATTAATAACCATATCAGCATACTGCGAATAACGGTGAAACGCTTTAAGATCGTTAAAGCTTCCTCCCGTTTTTGACATCGATTCGTGAAAAGCATGTTGCTGCTGTTCTATCTTCTCTTTTAAAACCCGCTGTTTTTCACGTAAAAGATTCTGCTTGCCAATCTCTCCAGCCAGTTCATGCTGAATTTTCTTTTCGTATGCCATTTTGATATCCAAAAGTTTTTGTAACCTGAAACTGAACTTTTTCATGGCTTAATTTCTATCACCTTGCTGTCGAAGAGACATAATCCGATCTGCGGGCACGCGAAAGTTGAGGTGCGTCCAATAAAGAATGCAACTGTGCAACGGCCTTGTCTATGGAAGAACCGTCCGCAACTTTTTGTCTCAAAAAACTGTTTATATCGTTTATCATATTAATTGCCCGGTCTGCCTGCGGGTTTGTTCCACGGGCATAGGTATTCAACATAACCATATCTTCTACATCTTTATAGGCTGCGAGCAAACCACGCAGCTCCAACGCTAAAGCTTGATGCTCTTCAGCTGCAACATCTTTCATACATCTTGATAACGAAGCAAGAACATCAATCGCGGGATAATGCCCCTTATTCGCAATTGAGCGGTCAAGAATAATGTGTCCATCAAGTATTCCTCTCACCGCGTCGGCTATCGGATCATTCATATCATCAGCTTCAATCAGAACGGTATAAAAGGCCGATATTGAACCGTTTATTCCGTTTCCTGAACGTTCCATCATTCTCGCAAGCATATTAAAAACAGACGGCGGATATCCCTTGGAAGCGGACGGCTCACCTGCAGCAAGACCTTTTTCACGCTGCGCCATGGCAAAACGGGTAACAGAGTCAAGAAGCAGATTGACATCTTTTCCCTGATCACGGAAATACTCGGCAATTGAATGAGCAAGGTACGCTCCGCGAATACGCATCATGGGAGCCTGATCAGAAGTAGCAACTATAACTACTGAACGTTTAAGCCCCTCTTCGCCCAGCTCTTTATAAACAAAATCACGGACTTCACGTCCACGCTCGCCTATAAGTGCAATAACGTTTATATCAGCATCGGTATATCGCGCAATCATTCCGAGTGTTGTTGATTTTCCGACACCCGATCCTGAAAAGATTCCAATCCGTTGTCCGCGCCCTACAGTCATAAGCCCGTCAATAGCCCTGATTCCTGTCGATAGCGGCTTTTCGACGTTACATCGTTGAAGCGGATTTACAGGAGTTCCTTCAATTGGATATTTCTGCGAAGTAATAATAGGGCCTTTGCCGTCAATAGGCATACCTATACCGTCAATAACCCGTCCAAGTATTTCATCGCCAACGGGAGCCATTAATGAAGATCCCAGGGAAATCACATCGGCCCCCGGCAAAACACCGTTCATATCGCCTATCGGCATAAGAACCGGACGGTCTTTGGCTTTAAAACCAACAACCTCCGCATAAATGAACTCTTTTTTGCCTGTCATAATACGGCACACATCACCAAAACGAACGTTAGGTCCTACGCTCTCAATTGACAGTCCCTGTATCTTGTCGACATATCCCGTTAAACGGACACAATCAACATCTTCAAGAACTTTCATATACTTGGAAAGTATGTCTACTTTTTCATGAGGTAAAACTCTAATCATGTTTTGTTAACCGGATCTACATGGTACTTGTATTCCGGATTGCCTCCTCTATTGTATCCAGCTGAGTAGAAATTCTGGAATCAATGGAACCAACATCTGTCTCGATAATACATCCTCCGCGATCCACACGCGAGTCTTCGTAAATATTAACTTTCTTAAGCGACTCCATCATTTTGATAAGCTCATCCTTATGAGCTGTTGTCATATCAAGATCAGCAAAATTTACACGTATATCAATACGGTCACGGTCTTTAACCCGGCGTATTGCTTCCTTGATATTATTAATTACGACTTCACGCCGTTCAACAATCTCGTCTTTAATAACTTTACGGGCAATCATAAGAATCATTTCGGTCATCATCTTTTCTGATGACTTGATTATATCATCACGTATATCAACCGCTGTCGAAACAATTGTTCCAAGACGGTCAATAAGACGCATTACTTCGGATTCACCCTCTTTGTATCCCTCTTCGCGTCCGGCATCATAACCTTTTTTATAGGCATCATGTTCAATTATAGACACCTTCAGCTCGGCATCTTTTATCATCTTTTCAGCTTCGAACTTCCCGCGCTCAATCTCACGGTCAGAATCTTTCCGCTGCTGCTCCATCTCGTTTTTGATCTGCTCACGGGCAATCTTAAGCTCATTGAAAGCATCATTCTTACCGGCTTCGACTATACGTTCGGCCTCAAGACGGGCCTCTTCAAGCATGCGTCGACTGTCTTCTTCAGCTTCACGGCGATTACGCTCAAGTTCGGCCTCCATCTCTTCAATAGAGGGTCCCTGATATACGTCTACCGGATTACCGTCAGCATCGACTTCGAACTCCTTGTACTCATCGTCGGACATAAGACTCTTCTGGTACTTATCCGGCAATTCAAGCTGTTTCGGTATAACCGTCTGGTGAATTTCCATCGGTTTGAATACTAACTTAGCCAAGAATCACCTCCTGACAAATAATCAACTCTGCTGTTACACTGTTTATTCAACAAGTTCCTCTTCCCCGCTGCGGGCAACAACAATCTCACCCGAGTCCTCAAGTTTTCTGATAATATTAACAATTTTCTGCTGAGACTCCTCTACATCACGTATTCGAAGAGGCCCCATAAAATCCATATCCTCTTTCAACAGTGAAGCTGCCCTTTTAGACATGTTCTTGAATATTTTCTCCTGAACATCAGCGTCAACCCCTTTGAGAGCCTTACCAAGTTCATTGTTATCAACTTCACGCAAAACCTTCTGAATGGAACGGTCGTCCAGAAGAACAATATCCTCGAATATAAACATACGTTTTTTGATATCTTCCGCAAGTTCGGGATCATCCTCTTCAAGTGCTTCTATAATTATTTTTTCTGTTGTACGGTCTACATTGTTAAGGACCTCAACAATAGCATCAATACCACCGGCCGAAGTATAATCCTCTGAAGCCAGAGTCGACAGTTTCCGTTCAAGAACCCTCTCGACCTCACGTAAAACGTCAGGCGATGTTCGGTCCATCTTTGCAATCCGTTTTGCCACATCCGCCTGTATATCATGGTTCAATGATGACAGAATCTGAGCAGCTTTCTGGGGATCAAGATACGCAAGAATAAGTGCTATTGTCTGCGGGTGCTCGTTCGCAATAAAGTTCAACAGGTGACTCGGATCGGTACGGCGGATAAAATCAAAGGGACGAACCTGCAGTGACGATGTAAGGCGGTTAACAATATCAATGGATTTCTGAGTACCAAGCGCGCGCTCCAGAACTTCACGGGCATATTCAATACCACCGTTAGTAATGAATTCCTGAGCCATCATGAGCTCCTGGAATTCCATGAGTACCTGGTCCTTCTCGGAAGGTTCTACCTTGTCAATACGGGCAATCTCAAAAGTCAGCTGCTCAATTTCATCCTCGCGCAGATGCTTGAATATCTCGGATGAAACCTCAGATCCGAGAGTAACAAGAAAGATAGCAGCCTTTTGCCGGCCGGTCAGCTGTGTCTTTTTAGATTGTAGCATAATAATCCATTATAATGCTCCGCAAACTTATATCAAGAGATAAATATTACAGAGTAACATATGTATTTACAGAAAAACCGGAAAACGGATATCCATTTCCCGGAGAGTTTCCCTCAGTTGTTTATCGGCAATTATACATCTATTCTTCAGCAAGCCATGTTCTTAAAAGCTGTGCTACGTCATCAGGACGCTCTTTGGCAAGATTAATTGCATTTTCCTGAAGTTCAAGTCGTGCGCGATCCTCAAGCGAGAGCTCAACATCCACACCCTCTTCCTCGGCAGCCCTTAATGCGGCTTCACGCATACGCTGTTGTTCAAGAGCAAGCTGTTCTTCACGTATTCGACGGCGGCGCTCCAGCTCTTTTTTAATTGCCTGAAACAGAATAAATCCCAGAAACAACGCGAATAGGCCAATAAGCGCGGCAAGAGCCAGACGTTTCATCTGCTCTTTTCGATAATGCTCATCCCGTATACCCGCCCATTTCTTTGAATGGTCAAACATGATATTCTCTACAGCAACCTGATCGCCCCTGATCTGATTATACTGTATGGCAGCCTTTACTATCTCTTCAGCTTTTTTTAATTCCTCAGGTGTCAATGGTATTTGAACAGGATTTTTTGAAGGATCAAGATCATAACTGCCGTCCGGTTTTTTTGGCAGATCCTGTATACCATCAATTGCAATAGATACCGAAATACCGGCAATTTCGTAAGGCTCTCTTATGATTTTTTTATTTCGCTCATTAACCTTATGGTTAAGAATATTTTCATTTTTTTCATACTTCGCATACTGATCATCAGCCGCCTTGTATCCAGGAGGCCGGTTTGATTCGGTACCGGCAGGCCCTTCCGGGTTCCAGCCATGCCCCTGAAATTTCTCATCAACAGTCTTTTCAGAAACAACCAGAGAATCCTTCACTACCCTCTCTGAATACGGAGTATTCGGATCATCAGGAACCATTTCGACAGGGAAATGCTCTTTTATATCTTCTGTTACCTCGTCCCAGTTATATTCCAGATTCAGGCTTACAATCTGTACTCTATCCGGAAAAATTCTCTCTAATCCGTCATGTATGTCTTTAAGTAACCTTACCCTGTCACGCTCTTTTATTTTGCGACGCTGCTCAATTATCGTGAGTTCTTCTTTTGCTTTATTAAAATCATCATCAAAATCCGAAATAATCTTACCTTCAGCGTTAGTAACGGTAACATTTTCAGGTTTAAGCTTACTTCCCACTGCGCGGGAAACAAGATACATTATACCTTTTATTGTCTTTTGACCGATAGTCTCGTATCCGGGTGCATAATGAACAGTTACAGCGGCTGTATATGTCGCTTCGGGAGAGGAGTAGAGATCATCACTTGTCATTGCGATCTCGACATCGGCCTTTTCAATAGGCTTTAGCGACTCGATATGTTTCTGTATGGAACCACGCAGGGCCCGCATATACTTTACGTCAATTTCACGATCGGTCTCGGTCCACTTGCTCACATCAAAAAGCTGCCATCCCGGTATACCCTTGGGAATCATATCCTCCTGGGCAAGGCGGGTCATGATTATCTCGCGATCCTTAGGATCGACATGAATAGCCGTAGTTCCGGTTGTTGTATAGTGATACCCCAACTCTTCAAGCTTTTTGGTAACCTGGCCGAAATCGGCGGAAGACAGTTCTGTAAACAGAACCGATTTTGGAGTTTCACTGCTGATACTGAAAAGGGCAATAAACGAAATCACGAAGACAGCACATACCGCACCGACAATAGCTTTTTTTGCAGTAGTCAGTTTATCAAAAACATCCTTCAACTGACTGACCATCTGTTTAACAAAATCCATCGAATTTCCCCCCGAAAAAACTGTATAGGATGTCCCAAGCGCAATGCAAAAGAAACAAGAGAACCAGGTGATTACCGGATTAATGAGACATAATGCAATAATGATATATCTCTATCTATTTGTAAACGATAATTCGCTTTTTAACCCTGTATGAGCCGAAAAAATAAAAATAAACCTTTGTTTTAGGTAAAATCGGGGCAGTAACCAAAAAAATATCTTACAAACTGCCAGCTCGCATAAGATTACGAGGTTTCAGTCCCAGCTCGTCCACAAAAAGAGGGCGTCTGTCTTCTCCGAAGCTTATAATATCAAGTCTTATTCTGGCTCTGGTAATGGCGACATACATCAGCCTTCTCTCCTCTTCAAGACAATTGAGTGGAGAAGGAACCTGGGAATTATGCAACCCGCAAATAATCACATGATCATATTCGAGCCCTTTTGACGAGTGGAATGTCGAAAAATTTACATTGTCGTTAAAGCATATACCGGACAGCCTTTCCCGAACCTTGCTGCCATAAGCATTATTACGATAAAGTACAGCAAGACTGAATTTTTTATCACAAAGGTTAATTATTTCTGCAATAAAACGGCACTCCTCATCAAAACCGTTCACGAAGCAAAGATTTACCATTCCGCCGGAACCCATATTCGAAACCATCTTTTTGTGAATCTGGTTTCTATTCTTACGTATAAGCCTGTTAGATACCGCAACAATTTCACCGGCAGAACGATAGTTCACGGTTAACATAAAACGATCAAAATTCTGCAGATATTTTTTGAAACCTATCATTATTTCTGGAGATGCCTTTCTAAATCCGTAAATTGACTGATAATCATCGCCTACAGCACAAAGGGTTGCTCCACCTGACAGCATATTATTTATCATCAAAAAATTATTTCCGGATGTATCCTGAAACTCATCGACAAGCAGATAATCAAACCTGGTTGCAACCCATGTTCTGAAATCCCTGTTTTTTTTATAAAGCAGATTACACCATGTAATCAAATCGTCAAATTCGAAAGCTCCTATTTTTCTTTTCTCTTCATTTCTGAACTTCGAATAGTGCTTAACTGCAATCAGCAGCTCTTCTCCAGCCCGTTTTACCAGATCATACTCACTAATCTTTCCGGAATTAATATTTTCACAAAGATTGGGTATAATATCAAATGGCAAACCGCAAAGGGATCTCCCATAATCATTATAGAATTTTTCATCAATCAACATCTCCTGTTTTGATGTTAATAGCGAAGGGAATTTCATATACCCAAACACACTTTTAAAAGCTTCCTCGTGTAAACGTACAGCCTTTAGACAAAACGCATGATATGTTCCAACAAACATACTGTCTGCATGCTTACCCAGCCTTATACGAAGTCTCTCTCGCATCTCTTCGGCCGCCTTTTTGCTGAAAGTTAAAAGTGCAACACGGCAAGGCTCAACACACCCATCAGTTATTATACCTGCTGTTTTTGCAATCAATGTAGATGTCTTGCCTGTGCCGGCTCCTGCAATTATTAAAGAATGTCTACGGGAAAAGGCAGCCGCCTTCGCCTGTGCCGCGTTTAACTTTTCCATGGTTGCTCCTGCTGTTATTTAATAATTTATAAAAGTTGTGGTACTTAGTATTACAGACTGAATTTTTAAAAAAAAGGGCGGTTTTTTTTGATAAAAAACACCTTTTCCAGACTTTTTATGTTAAAAATCAAAATAATATCAGATTCAACAACTTCATTATTGACAGAAACCGCTCTGATTATGCACAATGACTATTTTTTGTATGTTTGGATGAAATATTCTTCGCAAATTTTAGTATATCCACAGGAGGCATAAATGAACAACTTAGAGAACGTTATGAAGCTTGACAGGGAGTACCTTTTTCAAAATTACGGAAACCGCCTTCCTGTAGAATTTGTTCGCGGTGAAGATTCTTTTCTTTTTGACAGTGCAGGCAAAAAATATATAGATTTTCTTTCAGGGATATCGGTTGTAAACCTCGGATACAGTAATAAGCATTACACAAACACCCTGCATAAGCAGATAGATCAGATAATGCATACTTCTAACTGGTTTTTCAACTCAAACCAGGTGCAGGCTGCCAAACAGATATCTGACCACTCATTTAAAGGGCGCACCCTCTTCGTTAACAGCGGCACAGAGGCCAACGAAGCAGCAATTAAACTTGCCCGCAAATACGGCCAGTCTATCGACGAAGATTGTTATACAATATTAACATTTTCCAGCTCATTTCACGGCCGTACATTCGGAGCCATGTCGGCAACCGGAAACGAGAAGATAAGAACAGGCTTTGGTCCGGTTGTTCCAGGATTTGAGTATGTACCGTTTAACGATAAAGAAGCTTTTGAGGAAGCAGTTAAACGGGGGAAAGTTTGTGCGGTCATGGTCGAAATGATTCAAGGTGAAGGCGGAATAAAAGTAGCCGGAAAAGATTTTATTCAGCACGTTTATAAAATTGCAAAGGATAACGGCATACTGTTTATAGCTGACGAAATACAGACAGGTATTGGCAGAACCGGCAAACTCTTCGCGTTTGAACATTATGATATTATTCCTGACATCATTACTCTCGCGAAAGGGCTCGCTAACGGTTTACCGGTTGGAGCTATGCACGCGAAAGAAGAGTTGTTAAATCATCTGGGTGCGGGTACTCATGGCACAACTTTCGGTGGAAACCAGCTTGCCACAGCCGCGGTTTGCGCTGTCTTTGATATAATAACCGAGCCCTCTTTTTTAGAGCATATTCATGATATGTCAAAAGTAGTCTTTGATAGACTTGAAAATATCAAGAAAGGCGTTCCTCTGATTAAAGAGATTCGAGGTAAAGGGCTTCATATTGGTGTCGAACTGGAATCTGACGGAATGCCTTTTGTTAAAAAAGCTCTTGATGCAGGCCTGGTAATCAACTGTACAGCTCAAAATGTTCTTCGAATAATGCCTCCATTAATAATTGACGAGAATACATTAATTCAGGGACTGGATATTTTTGAAAAAATTGTAAAACAGGGTTAATTATTATGAAAATTCCTTCGGTTAACACAAGACACCTGCTAAAGGTAACAGACTTTTCGTCAGAGGAGATAATTAATCTGTTCTCTCTTGCTCAGAGCCTGAAAAAGGCTCAGAAAAAAGGCAAGAAACACCACCTGCTTAAGGGTAAGGTTCTGGGTATGATTTTCGAAAAAAGTTCTACCCGGACACGCGTATCTTTTGAAACCGGTATTTATCATCTTGGTGGTACAGGTCTTTTTTTAGGTAAAAATGATCTTCAGATAGGCCGGGGAGAACCTATTTCAGATACAGCAGCCGTCCTTTCGCGATATCTTGACGGAATAATGATACGGACATTTGAGCACAGCAAAGCTGAAGATTTTGCCAAATACGGCTCGATACCGGTAATAAACGGCCTAACTGATGATTATCATCCATGTCAGGCTCTTACTGACTATTTTACAATGTTCGAAAAACTGAGCAAGTTTAAAGGCACAAAATTGGCCTATATAGGCGACGGCAACAATATGGCTCACTCCTTAATGCTATGCGGAGCCATGCTGGGGGTAAGTGTTTCGATCGCCTCGCCTGCGGACTATGCGCCAAATAAAGAAATTACAGATGAGGCACGAAGCATTGCCGCTAGAAACGGCTCTGAAATAGTTATCACAGAATCAATTGACGAAGCCGCAAAAAATGCAGATGTTCTTTATACCGATGTCTGGGCAAGCATGGGTCAGGAAGATGAGGCGGAAAAAAGAGCCAAAAGTTTTGATGGCTACTGTATCTCCATGGATCTTATTAAAAGAAACGCACCTGAAGCCTATGTTATGCATTGTCTTCCGGCTCATCGAGGTGAAGAGATAACAGCTGAAGTTCTTGATTCAGATCACTCAATAATATTTGATGAAGCTGAAAATAGATTGCATGTTCAGAAAGCAATAATGACTGTTCTTATGAACTCAAGATAATTATTATATATAACAAGGAGAAGCATTATGGGAAAAATAAATAAAGTTGTTTTGGCCTACTCCGGCGGATTGGACACTTCGGTAATTGTTAAATGGCTTATTGACACATACCAGTGCGAAGTCGTATGTTATGCTGCCGATGTCGGACAGGAAGAGGAACTTGACGGTCTTGATGAAAAGGCGCGCAAAACAGGTGCGTCAAAATGCTACATCGAAGATTTACGTGAAGAGTTCGCAAGAGATTATGTATTTCCGGCAATTAGAGCCAATGCAATATATGAAGACCGGTATCTACTGGGAACATCTCTGGCACGTCCCATTATCGCGAAACGTCATGTCGAAATAGCACGGAAAGAAGGTGCCGATGCTGTTTGTCACGGTGCAACAGGCAAAGGAAACGACCAGGTTCGCTTTGAACTGGCTTTTAAAGCGCTTGCTCCAGATTTAAAGATTATCGCCCCCTGGCGCGAATGGGATCTTCACTCAAGGTCACTGCTTTTCGATTATGCGGACAAACACGGCATTCCTTTACCTTTGTCAAAAGATAAGCCATATAGCATGGATCGCAACCTTCTACATATCTCGTACGAGGGGGGGATTCTCGAAGATCCATACAATGAGCCCGATGAATCAATGTTTTTACTTACAAAATCTTTGAAAGATACACCGGACGAGCCGGAATATCTGGAAGTGAATTTTGAAAAAGGAATTCCCTCCGGGCTTAACGGCAAAAAAATGGCGGCTCATGACCTTATGAAAGAAGCCAACCTGATAGCCGGTAAACACGGCATTGGCCGTATCGATATTGTTGAAAACCGTTTGGTAGGAATTAAGTCCCGCGGAGTGTACGAGACTCCAGGAGGAACAATACTATGGAAGGCACATCGGGATCTGGAGTCGATATGTATTGACAAGGAAACACAGCATCTAAAAGACAAGCTTTCAAACGATTACGCAATACTTGCCTATAACGGACAATGGTTTTGCCGCAAAAGAGAATCCCTTGACGCGTTTATGGCAGAAACCCAAAAGACGGTAACGGGTACTGTGAGACTCAAACTATATAAGGGTAATGCCGTAGTTGTAGGGCGGAAATCGGACTATTCCCTGTATTCAGAAAGTATCGCATCCTTTGAACATAGTGAACTTTATAACCACTCTGACGCGGAAGGCTTTATTAATCTTTTTGGATTACAGGACAAAGTCGAAGCAATGATTAAGCAGGAACGCAATAAGTAATCTAGTCAACCCATCTGGTTCCGGCCACATCACGGCCGGAACCGGTTATCTGCACTCCCCGCTCCTCCTCAACCGCGAATCCTATATCCTTTAAATCCTCCACACACCCCCGCAACTGGTAACCATCAAAACCTGTGATTGTCTCAAGCTCGTACAAGGTTATAAATCTGTTTGAAGTATCGCTATTGGAAAAAAGTTCTTTGAAAACAGTCTCTGTATCTTTTCGCAACAAAATCACCCACTTTCTTTAAATATTGGTTTTTTGATTTTAATTATTTATCTGTTTTTTATACACATATTACAATTTTGTAAGGCCATTTTACTTATTACCATGAATAAAAATATTGATTAAATATGTCATTCATAATATTTTTATTCATGTACAATGGAGGATCATATGGAAATCGAAACGGTATGGGGCGTAAAATGGTTCGTTGCCGGCACACGTGAACTTGTGATTTTGCTTATAGCACTCTTGATAATCGCAATAGTTCTGCTGCTAATACAGTTCTACCTGCAAAAATCAAAGACATTAAGTCATGAATTTCAATATGTGCTCTTTCACTCAAAAAATCGAGGTCTTACAAATTTTCAATATAAGATTGTACGCGGCATGGCAGAGATGCTTAAGCTTAAACATCCCATGCAGATGATCGAATCACCGGAAATTTTTGAAAAAGCAATCGGGTCTTTTATTCTATTTCTGTCAAAAAAACCGGATACCGATAACAAAGCCATGATCAAGATTTTCAAGGCAATAGTTATAACCTATGACAAACTATTCTCTGAAACAGGTTACAAACGCCCTCTGAATTCAATCGAAGAGCTTTCCGATGGTCACCTGATATACTTTTTTACCCAAAATGAGTCAGCTTTTATCGGAAAACTGTTAAAAATTGAAGATGGTTATCTAAAACTTGATCTTTTCAGAAAACCCCACGATCTGGTTAAACTGTCAGACGGCGACGAGGTAACCTGTTTCATCTGGCGCGCAGGCGATGCCGAATACACCTTTACAACAACTGTAAGCGAAATGATAAAAAGCACTGTTTTACTTGAACAACCCGCCGATATCAATAGAGGCAATGAAGTAAGGCTCCCCTTTGTAAATGTAATAATAAAGGGTCTTTTGAAACTTAATAACGATATGGATGAATCAGAGGAGATAGAAGTAACAGTATTCAAATTAGCGGAACATGAGGTCATTGTTCGAAGCTCGGACAGTCATATTGAAAATAGCAGATGCGAAATAAGCTTTACAATGGAAGATTTTACAATAACTGCACCCGCCAGAATAATTGCCGAAAAAACTGTTTCCGATAATGGCGTCTCGTATTATACACTTAAGTTTCTTGAACTCAGCAAACCTGCTGAAAAGGTTATACGAAACTATATTTATGAGCATATTTAACCAATAAATTCAGTAAAATTAAATTCCGGAGTACTTATGCCCCAGAACATCTACAACACCAAAAATGACTATGTACGGCAAAAAATAAAAAACGCAGATGATATAAAATACAAACTGCAGAAGTATTTCTACGAAATGAGTGACTTATCGTACGAAAACGGATCACGAAAAGGTGACTACCAGATCCGTGACGATGTTGACCAGATAACCGAACAGATTAATAAGTTTTACGAATACTTACGGTTATTCGAAACTGTGAAACAGGGCAATATGCACGCGCTGGAAGATATTCTGGTGTTTTTTCAAAACAATTTCATTAACAACTGCTCGATTACCGAGGCAATGTCAAAAGTTACAGCTTCTCTTGAATATCAGACCAGCCTTGATAATATGCACAACAATCAACTCGATGACCATCGTCTTGAAAGAAAGAAAAATATTTTTGTATCAGAGCTTAAACAGGAAATAAAGCTTTTCGAAGTAAAATTCAATACAATTATCGCTCCTGCTCTGAAAGAATATCTGAATGATATTAACTCGCTCTACTTTTTCTTCTCGATCGAAAACAGCCTGCAACCAGCTAAATCTTACTCTTCCGGCACTAAGCTTAAGCACAGCACACCTGTAGAGAGTGAGCTTTATACATTCATCTGGATTTATATCAAAATAAACACCAGAACACATACCCCGACAGAAATAACTGATCTTATAGCCTCTGAGTTAAACAGGATGGGCGTGTACAATCAGCTGCTCAGCATTACAGGAATGACCTCAAACCAGTTACGTGAACACATAAAAAACATTATTATTGATATACCTAACGACATTGCAACCAACAAAAATCCTCTTTTTGTTCAATATGAACCGGCTAAAGGAGATGAGGAACAGCAAACCCATATCGAATCGGTTGTACATCTAAAATCTGTAATAAACAGTCTTTATAATCTTAATACCGGATCTCCATCCAAGTTTTTAAACGATTTCAGTGACGCAAAGGATCTTTTAAAGGCAAAGCACAACCAGAGATTCATGTTTCACTCAACATCTCACTCTGAAATTACATTAAAAACCATCTGTGACTACCATTCAAATTCGCTTATGTTTATTGTAAGCTGGATATTAACCGAATCAAAAAACCGGAATGTATTTAGAACACATATGGGGCCCTTAATCAAGATCATGAATGAGATAGAGTCATTTATTGCTCTTACAGGTACAGCTCTTTTACTGATAACGGAAAAAACAAATGTTCAATTACCTGTGTTAACGGGCGATATGAAGATGTACATCCCGTCAGCTTTAGCGAAATTGATTACTGAAACAGTTATCAGTAATTGTGAACACCTTGATCATGCGTTTTCAGAAATAAGTGTTGAATGTTCACTTAAAGGGCTTGCTTGCGATCCGGTCTTCAAGAAAAAAACGGATATCATGTGGGAATCCCATAGAGACACAGTAAGAAGAATCATGAAATATCTAAAAAGATATCTTTGAAAGTTCATCATAAAAAAACCTCCCTGAAAGGGAGGTTTAATCAAGACAGTTATTTGTTATTTAACTTTTTTGTTTACAATTCTATTTTAACTTCTCTTCCATTTTTGCAATATAGTCGAGAACAATAGGATCCTTTTCCTTACGTCTTAGAGCTTTAAGACGATCTTTTTGTGCATCTTCTTTAAGTCCCAAACGGGTTATTGACAATATTATAGTGTAACGTACATCAGCCGAACTCTCTTTTTCAAGTTGATCAATTAGAGGATTAACGGCTTCTACATCTTTCAAAAGACCAAGATTAGCAGAGGACCATATTCTAACCGATTCATCGCTATGAGATACGAGTTCTACCATTTTCGAGAAACCTTCTTTGTTTTCATTCTCGCCAAACCAGTTACATGCCTCGATTATCCTGGCAGGATTTTTGCTGGACAACATACGTACATATTCCTCAGCCCCTTTTTCTGTATCCTGAGAAAAGAGAGTACCGAAAGATACAGTAACCGCAATAAGTAACAGAAGTGCCTTTTTCATTTTAATACCTCAAAGTTTTTATAGAATTAACGCAAAACAGATATATGCATCATAATTTAACAGGCTGCCTTGTTTAAAGGCAGTAACCTTTCATTCAATAATAAATATATTGAACGGCGACTGTCAACAATTTATTTAGACTTAACATCAAAAACAACATTTTTTATAGAATATTATGGTTATTAGGCCCATACGGGCTTTAACCTATAGAATCTGATATCATACGGTTAAATTTTGGCAATCGGAAAATATTCTGTTTGATAAAAAGATCAACAATGTTAGTTTTGGCATATCGACTATGTATTGTCAAAGCACTATTCGGAGACCATCATGGATAATGAAATCACTGAAAATTTTGAAGAACTTCTAAACCAGTCTTTCAGCAAACTGGACAATAACTACGAACCGGGAGATCAGGTAACCGGGCTTATTGTTAATGAAGACGATGAACTTGTTTTTGTAGATATTGGTTACAAACACGAAGCAACAGCTCTTCGTTCGGAATTTTCTGAAGATGATCTCTTGATTTATACAAAAAAAGCTGCAAATTTCATTATCAGCCAGACCAGGGGTACAGAAATAGAGCTTACGAAAAAAATTGGTGCAGGATTCGTATCAGATGACCTCATTGTATACGCTATTGAAAATCAGATACCCGTTTATGGGCGTATCGTTTCATCCTCTGATGCAGGTTACGATATTCTTATTGGTGAACTTAAAGCATTTTGTCCCGGTTCACAACTTGGCAAATCAGAACTGTCACTCTATCAATCAAATAAAAATTCCCTGTTGCCCTTTGCGGTAATTGAAAAAAAGAGGGGCAACTATCTTGTATCTTCACGCGTTCTTCATGAAAAAGAACAGAAAATTGTTATCGAAAAGCTGTCGAAAGAGCTAAAACCCGGACAGAGTGATACCGGAACAGTAACAAGAACTGAAGAGTACGGAGTATTTGTAAAACTTGATTGCGGTCTTGAAGGACTTGTTCCCCGTCGTGAACTTGACCACTCCAGATTCATTACTCCAGAATCTTTCAATGTCGGAGACACGGTGAAAGCCGTTATTACATCTCTTGATTGGACAAACAATAAACATACCCTAAGCATTAAAGCATCCATAGAGGACCCATGGGCAACACATGCGTCACTTATTCGCGAAGGTGAGAACCTGACAGCAAAAGTATGCGGATTCATAAAAGATGGCGTTTTCGCGGAAATCTATCCCGGTGTAGACGGTTTTATTCACAAATCTCTACTCTCAAAACAGAAACGTATTAACGATCCAAAAGATATTTTTACAGTTGGGCAACAGATCGAAGTTAGCGTGATTTCGGTTGATACAGCAAAAAAAAGAATCTCCCTGGACTATATGTCGGGAGAGAGTGATCCCTGGGACTCTGTTGACTATGCGGGTAATAACCGGGATACTGCTACAATTGAAAGCAGTATACCAGCCGGGCTTATTATAAGATTGTCAAACGGGCTGGAAGCCTTTGTACCTAAAGGAGAACTTTTGGGCCGTTCTGAAGAGCCACGCTATTCGGAAGGTTCAAAAATTGATATTGTTCTGATTGAAGCCGATAAAAACAAACGCCGCGCAGTAGCCAGCGAAAAACAGCTAGGCGAAGTAGAGCAAAAAGAGCAACTAAAAGACTTTATTGATGGCCAAAAGCAGGCAGAGCACGGCTCTTCCCTTGGAGCACTTTTGGGGGATAAATTTAAAGAACTTCAAAAAAAAGTGGATGCAAATGATAAAACTTAAATCGGGAAAAATAATCGAAGTTGAACAGGATTTTGATCAGTTCTTTCAGACCATTATGACTGAAATCATCAATGAATCTGTTGCAACCGCTCAAAATGCAGGAGACAAGGTCAAAGAACAGGATGCATTTAACAAGGTTCTTCTGAAAGAGATAATGGATAACAGCATTTTTGTTACCCATCAAATTTTTGAACTTGCAAAGGTTAACAAAAATCTTTCAAAATTTCTTGTTACCGGCTTTCTTTTCAACAGTATTGTTCTTTCGGTACCGGATTTATCCAGTCAGTTTCTTGATACAAACAAAACTATACATTAAAAACAGGTAAATAAAATGTTATTAATACAACAGTTCGCCCTGCTTGCTGTATCGATAGTTCTTCTCTGGTTCGGAGCCAACTATCTTGTAGACTCAGCCGAAAAAATAGCAAACCGCTTCGGAGTTTCACAACTTGTTATCGGTTTAACCATTGTAGCGTTTGGAACCTCCGCACCCGAATTTGCTGTAACCGTAAACGCGGCTCTTCGCGGGCAGGCAAGTATTTCTGTCGGAAATATTGTCGGATCAAATATTTTCAATCTCGGTTTTATACTCGGTCTTGTGGCACTTTTCCACCCGGTAGCTGCCAGCCGTAAACTTGTATACCGTGACGGTCTGTTTATGACCGGATCGGCTGTAATACTTCTTGTATTTTTCTTAACAGGCGGGTTTACGCTTTCAAGAATCGAAGGGGCCGCCCTTTTTATACTGCTTCTTGTCTATCTTGCTTTTCTTTTTATTAAAAAAGATCCTATCGATACCGACGAAATATCCAACGAAAAAGCGAAGTGGTATGATTTTATAATAGCTCCTCTGTCTGTGGCCGTTATTGCTATCGGCGGGCAGTTACTTGTAACGTCGTCTGTATCCATCGCAAAGTTTTTCGGCATATCTGAGTGGGTAATCGCAATAACAATCGTTGCAGGTGGCACCTCGGCTCCCGAGCTTGTGACCTCACTCGCAGCAGTTCTTAAGGGCAAACATGATATTTCGGCGGGAAACCTTGTAGGCAGCAATATATTTAATATACTGGGAGTTCTGGGTGTCGCCGGAATGATTAATCCCCTGACAATTGATGCCTCTTCGTTTGAATCACTGATTCTGCTTGTAGGAATGATTGTATTATCAATTTTATTTTTCAGAACCGGCTGGAAGGTATCACGAAAAGAGGGAATAATTCTGATACTTTGCGGTTTGGCTATGTGGGCTGTAGATTTTATTACCATGTAGATGATCAAAAGTGTGTCTCAACAACGGCTATTATTAATAAAAAACATTTATCAACATTCAGTTTTTTTATTGAAAATTTTAATTTGCTTTATAAAATATCTTTATACTTTCATTTTAAGAAAGATATTCTTTATTTTAAATATTTTTTCTTCGGAGTTTTATGCTGGTTTAAACCGCAGTTGATTAGTCCTTTTTATTTACATGAAAAAAAACCGTATCAACTGCGGCCTCTCTTTTTTTGCCCAAAATCGTCATGATGATAATAATTATTCATTATTAAAACAGAACAGATTACTTATAACGGGGAAATTCGAAAAATTACAATATTCCAGAGAGTGACATTGTTTAAATGCCTGTTCTAAAGGAATTTTTCGTATTACCCGTGGGGTTTATATCTTGCGAAATAAACTTATTGTTCTGACAAGAACAACCTGCAAGGGCAAGTTCCCCTGCTTAAAAGTTCAATTTTGCAGATGTTACCAACAATTCATACTGCACTAATGACTGTTTTGTATAATCGATTGTCAAACAACACAGGGCACATGTATTATTTTACCAATATAAACTAATGGAGATCAAAATGAAAAATAATAACACTCATATAATAAAAAAATGCTCTAATAATACTGACCGGAGAAAGTTAATAGATTTTAACAGCATGATTCACGGTGAAGACTGTGGACGACTAACAGAAAAGTTACTCAAAAAACATCCACAAATTCATGATGAGAATTTTATATTTATCCAAAACAGCAAAAATGAAATTATCTCATCTGTGGCTCTTATCCCGTGGCAGGTCGACTTCCACAACATCAAACTCAATGTTTTTGAATTGGGAATAGTAGGAACGGATCCTAAAGAGAGAGGAAAAGGGCTAAGCCGTGAACTTACTAATTATTTTATAGATATGATTGAAGATCTTAAATATGATATGTCAATAATACAGGGTGTTCCGGGGTTTTATCACAACTTCGGATTTCACTACGCTATTCCGCTGGATATACACCTTAACCTGCCCTGCTACCTTTCATCGCAGATAAAAAAACATGACGGATATGTAATAAAAAAAGCTTTGCCTTCCAGCAGCTTGACTATTTCAGATATGTTTAACGCTCACGTTTCCAATTATGATCTGCACCCTGTAATGGATGCAGAAACAGTCAGCTACTGCATGGACTGTTCTTCTGATTCAGAATATGACGCGGAATACTTCATGGTCAATTATAACGGGAAAGAAGAGGGGTATTTCAAGATAAACCTGCATGGTTTCGGGGCCGGTCTTATTGTCAGTGAAGTATCTGATATGAACTATAGCGCATACATGCATATTATTGCTTATTGCAGTAAATTGGCCAAAGAGAGGACAATGGGATATATCAGATTCAACCTGCCCGATTTTCATCCGGTATACAGGATAGCAGACAATCTTGGAGCTATATGTGATCAAAAGTATGCCTGGCAAATCAAAATAGATACTGTAAGGTTTTTGAACAAAATCTCTCCGGTTTTAGAGACAAGACTGCAAGGAGCTTTTTTCGAAAAAGAGAGTTTTACTTTAAAGATAAATCTCTATCGGTACTATCTCGAAATTGATATTACCAAAGGTAAAATTATGTCTATTATAAGAAAGCCCCATTCAGGAGAATTTGATGACTCTTTCGCGATAAAGGAGGCCGATTTTTACAGTCTGATTACAGGTTATGAGTCGGTTGATGAAATTGACAAAAGAGCACATGACTTTTTTATCAGCGGATACAACCGTTCAATAGCGGATGTTCTTTTCCCTAAACAAAAAACATTTTTGTACTACAACATGTAATATCTTTTAACTGCTCAAGTTAACGGAAACTGTGAATTAAAAATATGGTTCCCGTTTTTTAATTAAGCTAAAATAAAGCACTTTAGTTAAAGTGCTTTATTTTAGCGGTTTTTCGAGTAATAAAGGGAAAAATTATCTTATTATTAGGAGAGGATGTTGTTAAAAAGAACTACAGACTCTTGATCAAACGGCCGCAATAGTTATAGATGGCTTCACATTTTTCTATTGAATCAGCTTCAGCAATTATTCGAAAAACAGGCTCGGTATTGGATGGCCTTAAATGAACCCAGCCATTTTCAAATTTCTCAATAGTTTTAAAATCTATTCTTATTCCGTCAATATCCGATATCTTCTCATTTTTAAATGTCTTTTTAATTTTGGCATAAAGCCCTTTCAATTTGGCCCGGCTGAAAGAGACCTTACCCTTGCGCATATGATAACGGGGAAGTTCATTAAAAAGCTCGGAAAGAGTCTTTTTCCGTTCTGCCATCATATCCAGAATATAAGCAATACCTGCAAGGCTATCACGCCCCAGGTGGACATCAGGAGAGATAATACCGCCGTTTCCCTCCCCTCCGATTCGCGCGCCTCGTTTCATCTCTTCGACAACATGAATCTCACCAACCGGTGTACGCACACACTCTACACCATATTTTGCTGCTATATCTTCTACTGCTTTGGTAGTAGACAGATTAGTAACAACGCGGCCCTTCATTTTTGATAACAAGTGTTCCGTAACAAGGGCAAGTGTGTACTCTTCAGATAGGGGAGCTCCCATCTCGTCAATCAGCGCAAGGCGGTCGGCGTCAGGATCCTGAGCAAAACCGACATCACACTTATATCTTAATACTGCTTCTGACAGATCAGACAAGTTTTGTGCCTGTGGTTCGGCCACACGGGGAAAGGTTCCCGTAATCTCACAATAAACAGGCACGGTTTTACAGTTAAGATAATTCAGCAGTTCAGCTGTAATGTACGACCCCGAAGCATTTACAGAATCAAGGGCTACCTTGAAACGGCGTCGCTTGATCGTTGACACAGAGACATTATTTACAACTCTTCTGATATGTGACGCAAACGCGTTATCGGTTGTATATGACTGCCCTACCTCGTCCCAAACTTTTGGACGGTTACTGCCTTTTTCCAGTATATCAAAAAAATGCTCTATTTCACGGCTGTTTAAAAACGTGCCGTCGCTCTTTACCAATTTAAAGGCATTCCATTCAATAGGATTATGCGAAGCCGAAATGATTATTCCCCCGGCAGCATCAAGTTCTTCAACCATAATCTGTACAGTCGGGGTTGGTACTACTCCCAAATCGACAACATCACATCCATACATAGTCAATACCGACTCTGCTATCGCGGAGATAGCGTGACCGGTACATCGGCCGTCCCGGCCGATAACGACCTTACCGCCATGAACATATTGCGCGAAGGCACGGGCAATATTTAATACAAGCTCGGGGGTCATGGTTTCACCCACAATTCCCCTGATACCTGAAACGCTCTTCATCAATTCAGAAGCCATTATTATCTCCTGTTACGGCGGGATTTGACCCTCTTCGAACCACCGACTACAGGTTCGGATTTAGTCCGGTTCTTATTCGGATTGCGGTGTTGTACCTTGCCTGTCGGGATACCGGCACCTGCACCAAACTGTTTGACCTCTTCATGATGTTCACTGCCAACAGGTTTATACTGAGCGGGAGCCTCTTCTCGAATTGATTCTGTAATCTGAACTTTAAGAAGAAACTCGGCTATATCGGCCTTTAACGCAGCCACCATTGACTGAAAAATATCGTAGCCCTTAAGCTTGTACTCCACAAGAGGTTGCTTGTTTCCGTAACCTACTGTCCATATTCCGTCACGCAGCTCATCCATCTGATAAAGATGTTCCCGCCACTTTGTATCAATAATTTTCAAAGAAACCATACGTTCAAGTTGGCGCATATTTTCTACACCAATCTTCCCGGTCTTGCTCTTATAAATGGCTTCAAATTTTTCAAATGTTTCTTCAACAAAATCGTTAAAACTGATCTTTTTCCGATCTTTCGGATTAAAAGAAAAATCAGGAATAAACTTGGATTTAATAAAAGAAACAAGTGAGTCCATGTCCCACTCATCCGAGAATCCCTTGCCCTGGGAATGAGCCTCTACAGCATCCTCAATCGCCTCGTACATGTAATCCTTTATTGTTTCCGAAATATCTTCACCTTCAAGAATTTCATTACGCAAAGAGTAGATAAATTTACGCTGCGAATTCATAACATCATCATATTCAAGAAGATGTTTACGTATTTCGTAGTTACGGCCTTCGACACGTTTCTGTGCTCCGGCAATCGCGTTAGAAACCATCTTGCTTTCGATCTGCTGACCTTCTTCCATACCAAGACGATCCATTACCTTGTATATACGCTCGGAACCAAAAATGCGCATAAGGTTATCTTCGAGTGAAAGATAGAAACGTGAGACACCGGGATCTCCCTGACGTCCTGATCGACCTCTCAGCTGATTATCGATACGGCGCGCTTCATGACGTTCTGTTCCCAGAATATAAAGGCCACCTGCATCAAGAACCTTTTTGTGGCTGACAAGCCACTCTCTTCCGCCTCGAATTACAGCCTCGGCCTTATGTTTATCCTTGCCTTCAAGTGAAGCAATAAATTTATCTGCATCGTCAAACCGGTTCGATAGAATCAATACCTTGAATTCATCCCAAAGCTTTACATCATGTACTGGCTGATACAGCTCCATTTCATCGACATGTTTTTTACTTCCACCAAGCACAATATCCGTTCCACGTCCTGCCATATTGGTTGCAATTGTAACCATTCCGGGACTACCCGCTTCGGATACGATTTGTGCTTCACGTTCGTGGAACTTGGCATTCAATACATTATGGCCAATACCCTTGTTTTTAAGCATAGCCGAAAGCACTTCGGATTTTTCGATAGAGACTGTACCAACAAGAATCGGTTGCCCCTTCGCACTGCAGGCTCGTATATCTTCCGCGATTGCGTTAAACTTTTCACGCTCGGATCTGAAAATCATGTCGGGGTGATCTATTCTGCGCATAGGTTTATTAGTCGGTATCACAACAACATCAAGTTTGTATATACTGTGGAATTCCACCGCTTCGGTATCGGCAGTTCCTGTCATACCGGACAGTTTATTGTACATACGGAAAAAGTTCTGAAAAGTAATCGAGGCGAGGGTCTGGCTTTCACGGGCGATTGTAACTTTCTCTTTTGCCTCTAAAGCCTGATGAAGTCCGTCAGAAAAACGCCGTCCTTCCATCAGACGTCCGGTAAACTCATCAACAATGACAACCTTGTCGTCTTTTACAATATAGTCGACATCCGCTTCAAAAAGAGTATGAGCCTTCAAGGCCTGGTTCACATAGTGAACGGTTTCAAAATTTTTATTATCAAAAAGGTTATCGATACCCAGGAGATGTTCTACCGAGTGCACCCCCTCTTCTGTTAACGAGACATTACGGTCCTTTTCGTTTACCTCATAATCCTTGTCTTTTTTAAGACGCGGAATTATCTTGTCTATTTCATAATACTTCTTGGTGCTTTCTTCAATTGAACCGGAAATTATAAGTGGTGTACGGGCCTCATCTATAAGTATCGAGTCAACCTCATCGACTATACAGTAATTCAGCTCACGCTGTACCTTGAGTGAACGATGCTGAACCATATTGTCACGCAGATAGTCGAAACCAAACTCGTTGTTTGTTCCATAGGTAATATCAGCGCCATAAGCCTCCTTACGGGCCTCGTGATCCATGTTATGTTGAATAATACCAACGGATAATCCTAAAAATTCATAAACGGGGCGCATCCAGTTTGCGTCACGACGGGCAAGATAATCGTTTACAGTTACTACATGAACTCCCTTTCCGCTTAAGGCGTTAAGGTAAACGGCCAGTGTCGCTACAAGAGTTTTACCCTCTCCGGTTTTCATCTCGGCATTTTTACCCTGATGTAAAACGATACCACCCATAAGCTGAACATCATAATGACGCATACCGAGAACCCGATAGGCTGTTTCACGCACAAGAGCAAAAGCCTCCGGCAAAAGATCATCAAGGCTTTCGCCTTTTATACATCGTTCACGCAAAGCGAATGAGACGTCCCGAAGTTCGTCATTAGATTTTTTCTGCATCACCGGTTCAAAACTGTTTACAGCAGCAACAATCGGCTTCATCCGCTTTACATCACGCTCATGTTTTGTTCCAAAAATCAGACTGACTATTTTACCAAACATCTATTATTCCTTTTTATTATAATCTTTTTATTTAATTACTAACGACCTTGCATGCTTTGCAAAAATACGTCAAGTTAAAGCTGTTTATTGAGGTTTGTTGCATCAAAAAATTAAAAAACTATCAAATTGTCCCTGTGTATAACCTCATCGTAATACTCGCGCCCCAAAACGGAAGCAATTTTGTCCGAACGAACACCTGCTATTTTATTAAGTTCTTCATTGCTATAGTTAACCACACCTTTTCCGATAGATCGATTATTATGAATAATCGATACTGCGTCACCCGGACTAAATGATCCTTCAACTGAAACAACACCAATAGCCAACAGAGACTTCTTTTTTTCGGCAAGAGCCCTGTATGCTCCGTCGTCTACAGTAACAGAACCTTTTTCATTCATGTTAAAAGATATCCACCGCTTTCGTCCGGGCATGGTAACATCATCGGGATGAATAAAAAGTGTTCCCAGCTTTTCACCGGATACAATTCTTTCGATTACCGATTTCTCGGCAGCAGAAGCGATAACCATCATCTCGCCGGATTTTATAACCTTATCGGCCGCATTTATCTTGGTTTGCATCCCGCCTGTTCCGTAACGGGACCCTGATCCCCCGGCCATTGCCCGGATGTTCTCATCAATCTTATGTACAACATCGATTGGTTCATCATCAGACAGGTCTCTGTAAAACCCATCCACATCGGACAACAGTATCAAAAGCTGCGCCTCGGCCATGTGAGCTACATGAACAGACAGCGTATCGTTATCGCCGACCTTGATCTCCTGAACCGCCACGGAATCATTTTCGTTAATGACGGGTACAGCGTTCATCTTAAGCAACGCGTTTATGGTATTTCGCAAGTTCAAAAATCTGCGACGGTTTTTTACATCATCCTCGGTCATCAAAATCTGGCCAGCCATGATACCGTGTTGCTGCATCGCGTGCCGGTACGAATTCATAAGCACAGTCTGCCCAACCGCAGCTAATGCCTGTTTAACAGGTATTGCAAGATGCTCAAGAGCAATTTTGGCTTCACCGGCACCGGCAGAGATGGCTCCCGAAGATACAACAATTACCTCATAACCTCTGGATTTAACCGCGGCTATGTCTCGCACAAAAGTCTCGATTCTTTTTTCGCTTATGCGGCCGTTTTCGGTAATAGAAGACGAGCCGATCTTTACAACCACACGACGAACACTTTTCAGATAATCTTTTCTTGGCATACTGTTTTCCCGGATATAATAATGAGTTCTTTAAAATATTCTCTTGTTATCAATTTAGTACTTTAGCATGGATTCGACTTCTTTTAGCACTTTATCGGTATTGTAGCCATCAACAGAGGAGACAGCCATAATATTATCCATTTCCAGATCCTTTATTATATCGTCAATGAATCCCTTATCCGGAACCAGATCAGCTTTGGTTAACACAATACGGCTGGGCTTGTTTAAAAGAGCCTCACTGTACGATGAAAGCTCATTACGTAAAAGCGAATAAGTATAAGCTATATCCTCGGATTCGATATCAATAAAGTAGAGAAGACAGTTTACACGTTCGATATGCCGCAAAAAGGAGAGCCCCAATCCGCTACCTTGATGCGCGCCCTCTATAATACCCGGAATGTCCGCTATTTTGTACTCTTTTCCCCGGGGACTTTTTACAACACCAATATTAGGTATCAGTGTAGTAAAGGGATAGCTGCCTATTTTGGGTTTTGCATTTGTAACAGCTTTAAGGAATGTGGATTTTCCGGCGTTGGGAAGCCCCACAATACCGACATCCGCTATCAATTTAAGATTTAAAATAACAGTAAACTCTTCCCCCTCTTCCCCGGGCTGGGCAAAACGCGGTATCTGCATGGTTGCCGATTTAAAAAACGCGTTGCCGTGCCCCCCCTGACCGCCACGCGCGATCAGTACCGGTTTATCTTCCTCAATCATGTCCGATAAAAGTTCACCCGTGTCTTCACGGATAATTTCAGTACCGGGAGGCACTTTAAGCAGAAGATCTTCTCCATCAGAGCCGTGTTTGTTCCGGCCCTGTCCGTGCATGCCTCTTTTGGCAGCATAAAGGCGGTCCTTGAAATATGACGACAAATTTGTACGGCCTCGGTCGGCAACGAAATAGACATTGCCACCCTTTCCTCCGTCACCACCGTCGGGTCCGCCCTTGGCGATGTATTTTTCACGATGAAAGGAGACCGATCCCGGCCCTCCCTGTCCCGCTTTTATTTTTATTCTAATGGAATCAGTAAATTTTGGCATAACAAACCTGTACTGGTGTTAAAAAAACCGGCACTACTCCGTAAAAGATATAACCCGGACATTAAACACCATTTTAATTTTTTTTTGTAATGCAGGCACTTCATTTTGTACCATTATCATTAGACCTGATTGTCTTACAATCATTAAAAGGATATTGGAAACCTTTATTAATTATTAATAAGGATATTGTATCAATTCGCCCGGGGAAAAACTCGAGGCAGTCTGCAAAATCATGCACGAAAAAGAGCGCAAGAAAACTCACGCTCTTTTAACCAGACAGTCTATATTAAAACGTATTTAAATTATTACGCAGGATAGACAGAAACTTTTTTTCTTGTCTTGCCGTAACGTTCAAATTTGACTTTTCCGGTAATCTTTGAAAAAAGAGTATCATCAGATCCTTTTCCGACATTGGTTCCGGGATGAATTTTTGTGCCGCGCTGACGTACAAGAATTGTTCCGCCAGTAATAAGTTCACCATCAAACTTCTTCACACCAAGACGCTGCGCGTTGGAATCCCGACCGTTTCTGGTGGATCCGCCACCTTTCTTATGTGCCATATCAATTCCTCATTTTATGTAATGTACCTGCACGTTTTGCGGGTATTCGCGGGAAACATCTTCCAATCCCACGGCAACCGTTTCCAGAATCACCGAAAACGCATCAACATTATCTATTTTATCAACATTTACCTCAAGCACTCCACCGTCGTAAACCGTAAGCGACGCCCCTGCGACAAGCCGTGAAGCCGAGATAAAAGTATGCACTAAAACGGAAACAGCCGAACAGACAATATCACTTCCCTTTTTACGGAAACCGGCATGCCCTTCGACCGTTAAAATTCTCTTGCTGTCAGACGTAAGAGAATAAAATGATACCGTAACCAATTATGCAGTCAGTTCGTCAATCTTGAGAGTAAGATAAAGCGGACGATGACCAACTGTACGGGTGTAGTTTTTACGTTTCTTAAACTTAACGCCAAGAACTTTTTTGCCCTTTACTTCGGATACAACAGAAGCCTTTACGGAAGCTCCGGACACGTAAGGTTTACCAAGGTTAACCTTGTCACCGTCTACAACCATAAGAACCTTGTCTAAAGTGATAGAAGTTTCCGGCTCGGCCTTGATCTTCTCTATATCAATTGACATACCTTTTTCAACTTTATACTGCTTTCCGCCTATTTCAACAATCGCGTACATTGTTATTACTCCAAATTTAATGAATGTGGGCCCTGTAGGACTCGAACCTACGGCCTACTGATTATGAGTCAGCCGCTCTAACCAACTGAGCTAAGGGCCCCTGCTCGCAAGTGGGAACACTAAAACAACAGGCATGTTTTTTGTCAATAAAATATTGAGAGTGCCGTATGAAAAATATTATGTCACTAATAACTTCCGGGCCGGTTTCTACTACAAATACCATTATGTTATCTATAGTAGAAACCTCTTCCCGGGGCTATCTCTGCTATTCTGATAAAAAGGGCACGTACGCAAGTCTCCCCGCAAGCTGACCGGTAAAGATTACAATTATCATAAAGAACCTCTGTTCTTTTACCTAAAAAAACATTGATATATTTTAAACCTGTTTTATTATCAGTAATATACATGAAAATTCTGATTTCTAATTGAATCATTTTCGCATCTATCAAAAAACCGTCAAGGAACATGATACCATGATAAAATTCAAAAAAACCCATATTCTCTCACTAATCGCGTCATTAGCGGTTGTTCTCTTTATTCATCTTCTCTCCACTTTTAACCTGCTTACAGGGCTTGAAAACATGTCGCTTGACTTTCGTTTTTTTATGCGAGACACAACCCAGAAACCGGTAGACCTCAAAGAGGGAGTTGTGGTTAATCAGAACAACCCTCTCGCATCTGATGATATCATGATAGCGGGAATCGATATCGAAACAATAAGATATTTTGACGAACAGGGAATTCAATGGCCTTTTCCATGGGATATTCACGCCAAAGCCACCGAATTTATCGCTACGGGCAATCCAAATACAATTCTTTATGATATAATGTTTCTGGAACAGAAACCGGATGAAGATGAACTTGCCGCTGCTTTTAAAAAAGCCGGCAACGTAATTCCCGACTACGCGCTTGAAAAAGATACAACTCATCGAAAACCCTCTAACCAGAACGAGAGAATCGCCATACTTGATAATTTTGTTTTACCCATAGCCCCCGAAAAAGCACCCTCAATATTCAAGGAGATAGACGCGCCTATTCCGTCAATAGCCGGTGCCTCCAGAAGTATAGGCTTCGCGAATGTTCTTGAAGATTCTGACAACACGATAAGAAGCACCCTTCTTTATGCACGTGTTGCGGACAAGGTTTACCCGTCAGTTGTTCTCTGTACAATCATGAACTATTACAACGTAACTGTTAACGATCTCGAGATTGTCCCCGGATCGTATATACGGATAAATAACCCCGACCCCGCAAAGTCAGGAAAACATTATCCTGATGGTATAATCGAGATACCCATTGATCATAACGGACTTATGCCGATAAACTTTATCGGAACACACGGATCATTTAACAAGGTACCATATTTCTACTTTCACAACGAAGGCTCTATGGAAGGTGCTCTTGAAAACAAGATAGTAATGATCGCGGTTTACGCGGCCTCCGGAATAGCCGACGATATGAAAAATTCACCGTACGGACAGATGTACGGCATTGAGCAGCACGCGCACGCAATAAACACAATACTGACAAACAGCTACCTGTACAAATTCTCTTACAGACAGACACTTGCTATAATTATTTTTATCGCTCTCATCTTCGGTTTGCTTATTCCACGCCTCTCAATTATAAAATCGACCATAGCAACAATAATTCTGGCTATTGGCTATATTTTAACAGCTCATGTTCTTTTCGAAACACAAAACCTGATTATAGCTTACGCGACACCTGTATTATTTATAATTATTGATCATATTGCCATCACATCGGTAAGGATGTTTACAGAACAAAAAGAGAAGAGAATGATACGTCAGACCTTCTCAAAGTTTGTATCCAAAGCTGTTGTAGACGAACTTTTGCGGGTTCCCGGCAAGGTAAAACTGGGGGGAGAGCGTAAGATCTTGACGGTTCTTTTTTCAGATATACGGGGTTTTACCACACTGTCGGAAAAACTTACGCCGGAAGAGCTGGTAGCCCACCTGAATATTTACCTGCAGGCTATGACGGATATTGTTATCAAGTACAACGGCACACTGGATAAATACGTTGGTGACGAGATCATGGCTTTCTGGGGTGCGCCTATTCCACAACAGCATCACGCCTATCTGGCATGCCGGGCCGCCCTTGATATGATGACAGAGCTGAACAAGCTTAATGAGAAGTGGGCATCCGAAGGCAATTCTCATCTTTGTCTCAATATCGGCATCGGTATCAACTCCGGGGAAATGGTAGCCGGCAATATGGGTTCGGCAGCGCGTATGGACTACACACTTATGGGAGATAATGTAAACCTTGGAGCGCGGCTCGAAGGAACAAACAAGATGTATGGAACCGCTGTTATTATTAGCGAATTCACATACGAAATGGTTAAGGATGAAAATATAGTGGTACGTGAACTTGACCTTATTCGTGTAAAAGGAAAAGCAAAGCCGGTGAGAATATACGAACTTGTTGACATTGAAGAGAGACCGGATAAGGGCATTTAGCCGTTGCCCAATTATCTGAACAGCTCAATCGACATATCCGGATCAGTTCGCGATTGAAGAACAGGGCTTGTGAATACTCCTGTCAGAAGGAACTGCCCACTTTCACGACGGATTCTATCTCCATTGTCTTCTGTTAGGCTTATCCGGAGAGGCATACTGTATCCCTCTCCGAACAGATAGGGGCCGCTACTGCTTATTGAAGCAGATTTTCCCGTTAGAGAAGCACTGGTGTAACATGACAGGCTGTTCTTTTTAAAACGATAAGTTGCGTCCGAGAATTCTACAGTCCCGGGTTGTGCCGTAACCCCCTCCGATGCAAGAAAAGTATAATATTCGTCAAGAAATCTGGTTCCTTTTACATATCCGTTTTTTAGCGATAATTCAAATGACGATCTGTTATTCAACACAAGATCACGCAAACGGTATCCGTCAACACTCCATGAGTACTCCCCTCTCAAGGTTCCACCCACTTCACCTCTTGCTCCAGTATCCTTAAAAAATCTTGCAAAATCAAAATCATAAACTCCGGCCCTGGCCTGGACTTTGGCATACAACCCCTTAAAATTTCCGTAAAGATCAAGTATATACTGCGCGTCATATCCCGAGGCACTGAACGTCTCGGTTGACAGCATTTTATCTTCAAGGATCTGCCTTAGAACGATATTCTTGATTTGAGCATTATTACGAAAAACAAGTGAACCGCATCTGAACGAAAGATCAATGGAGTTATTTGTCAAAAACTTGCCATACTCCTTGTCAGGAAACATGACACCGTCATATCCCTCTTTTGTGTCGGCAAGGCCTGTATTCTCCAGATAATGCTGCCCCTCGGCGATTAACCGGGCAATCAGGGATGCTTCAAGTTGCTCTGATGAAATATCAATGACAGTGTTTCCAGCTACTGGCACCCAGCTATCAAGTTCCGATTTTATGGTTATTTTATAATCAGAACCGAATGATCGTGCATCGGCTTTGGCATCAAGCTGCTTTTCTGTTCCGGATATTTTCACATCAGTATTTCTGAAAAATGATTTAGCCAGGCCGTCTTCAATACGCTCGGCAGAAAAATCATTAAGATGCAGAACAACGCTGCTTCTGTTATTTTTACCGCTGTTGATATTATAATCTGTTGAGAAATCGAACTGCAGCCCCCCGGAGTAGGAAACATTTTTAACCGGCCTGAATGTTCCGGATAATTTATTAAGATCTATTCTATTTGAACGCGCGTTAAGTTTCAGATAATGGGACAATTCGGTATTTACATACTCGCCCTCGGCCATTATGTAAAGATTATCATCATCAAGAAGAAAACGACGTGCTACAACGACCTCTCCTCCGTTCAGGATATCAAGATTCAGGGACGCCTTCAAATTTTTATTATTTACCAGAGTAAAAGAGTCCTCGACTCGGGAAACATTTTTGACGGATAAACCTGTAAATGAGGATTCAGAATTGATTGTTGCATTATCACGTAAAATATTTACCGCGCCCTTGGAACTCATGGCTCCGGCAATTTCGTGACTTAGTCCGGATTTGAATTTAAGATAAGCGTTAAGGTATGTCAGGTCCAGATTCACAACGGAATATTCCACACTTGTTCCATGGAACTTACCGTCATTGAAAAATATTGTTCCACCAACAGTAAAAGGCGACTCATCAATAAACGGAGTTCCTCCCTTGTTAAAAGCGCCTTTGGCTGAGTACTTTATTTCGTCTCTGGTGATGGCAATATCAAGATTAAATGAGGAGGCTGTAAAACGCAAAGCATCACTTCTGAAAATTTCACTGTAAGTAAAGGACGAATCACGGATCTTTAGACTTATCTTTTTTTTCGAAAGCTCTTTTGACTGAGCAAACTGCTTATAAATACCGGTTACTACAGAAAAAGCTTCACCGTAAAGGGCATCGTACGCCTTATGTATATTAAAATTGGCCGAATATATACTCACGTCTTCAATTTGAATTTCTCCGTTAAAAAGTGAAACGAGATCAAGTTCGATAACCGTTTTTGGAGAATCAACAAGAAGTATATTGTCATTGAAATCATTAAAGGCCGATATTTTTAAATTCTTTATAACTATATCTCCGCTATAACTCATTCCTATTGAGTCGAAACGAACTGCTTTATCAAATTTGTTCTCTACAAATCCGACAACAAGGTTTCTCAGCAATCCACTGTCGTACCTTTTTTTTAAATTATATGATAAAAACAGAACTGCAGTCAAAGCACATATTGCGCACAAAACAATCAAACCGGTTAATATACGTAATTTATTTTTCAATGGTATTAAATCCTTTCACTAGTTAATTAGAAGCAGTTATACTGCAAAGATTCTCATGGTCTCAGGGACTAACTGCTAAAAGGGTTTGAACTATTTGTAATAAAGTCAAGGAAAATAAGAGTTGAAGTACCGATAACCCTTGTTATTCAATTTGCTTATGAAAAAATTATGTTGCCAAATTTTAATGATAAGTATTCATGGGGTGAATATTTTACCACTGGACTCGGAAGATAATCGAATGATAAACAGTATAGCAGACGCCTTTTTCACCTTTTTTTCACATCACTCACATTTTTTACCCTGGATATCATTTGGTCTGCTGCTTCTTGCCGGTTTGAATCTTCCAATATCTGAAGATCTTGTATTAATCCTGTCGGGAGCCATTACAGCTCTTTACGCGCCCGAACTTGAACACTATATCTTTATTGGATGTTTTATGGGAGCATACCTGAGCGATATTATGGCCTATTTTATCGGTCGTTGTTTTATACACCGTGTTGTTAATTCGAATTTTCTCTCACATATTTTTCATCCCGAACGAATCGCCAGAATAAACGGTTATTTCCGTAAATACGGCGAAAAAGTCATCTTCTTTGGGCGATTTATACCTTTCGGAGTACGAAATCTTGTTTTTATGACATCCGGGCTCACCCGTGTTCCTCTAAAGCATTTCCTGATAATTGATTTTTTAGCTCTTATCATTACCTCTACAATTCTTTTTCAACTGGGAATCAAATTTGGAGAAGACTACACAAGCCTTCTTAAGATTCTAAACCAGTACAAAATAATTTTCGCGCTTGTAGCCGTAGTAGCTGTAATCATTATCGTTAAATACGAGATCAAAGTTCACCGCAACAAGAAGATTCAAGACTAAAACCGGTCAGTTTTTAATAACACTATCGAACAGGCCTCGACAGTAGTAATAGACGCATTGGAAAAACGTTTATCTGCGTCAGGGGACACTGTACCCGGGTTAAATATAACTCTTTGCGGTTTTATCGCAACTATCTGCTCTTCATAGTTTTTTAATATTACGGGATTAACATATAGTGTAACAGCGTAAATATCTGATAAACCATCCAGATCACGCCTTACCTTAATACCGTCGATCTCCTTATTGAAGGGATGCACAGGTATTACATTGAAACCTTTCTCTTTTAGCAGCTTAAAGGCCATATACGAATAACTATCTTCTTTGCTGCTTGCTCCTATTAAAACGACATTTTTCATAACCGTCCCCCTGGTAAATTTAAACTTTACTTTTAAAACCATCATCCGGCGATCCTGGTCTATATTGCTCTTTTAAAATGAAAATGTCAAAGAAGAAAAATTACCACCAAATAGTTTAACATGGGGGGGTTTACGTTTTGACAACCAATAACACGAAAAATTCTTTACAACAACAGCCCTGAAAGGGTCGTATTAACCGAAACAATAAAGTTTAACAGAAACCAGAGACGGAACAAAATGGCACTTATAACACTTCAGAATATTACTCACACTTTCGGAGCATTGCCTCTTCTAGACTCCATAACCGTGCATATCGAACAGGGAGAGAAAATAGCTCTTCTTGGACGCAACGGTTCGGGCAAGTCGACACTCATGAAGATAATTAGCGGAGAAATTTTACCGGATAGCGGAACCGTTATAACAGACAAATATTTCAAATGCGCCCTGATGCCTCAGGATGTGCCATCATCAATTGATGGCACAATTACTTCTGTAATTTCTTCGGGCCTTGCGGATCCTTCCGACCTGAGTCGTGTTGAATATATAATTTCTCTTCTTGATCTGGATAAGAATTCACAATTTGAAACTCTTTCGGCAGGCATGAAACGTCGTGTACTTCTCGGATATGCGCTAGTTTCAGACCCCGACCTTTTGCTTCTGGACGAACCCACAAACCACCTTGATATCGCCTCGATCACCTGGCTTGAAAATTTTTTAGTAAAATACAGGGGCACAATTCTTTTAGTAACACACGATCGTTCCTTTATGCAAAATATTACGAACCGTATTATTGAAATAGACCGGGGAAGACTTTTTGACTGGAAATGCGGTTATAATATCTTTCTGGATCGGAAAAACGAGTGGCTTGAGAACGAAGATACCCAAAACAGAGTCTTTGACAGGAAACTTGCCGAAGAGGAGGCCTGGATTCGCAAGGGCATCAAGGCAAGACGAACCCGTAATGAAGGACGGGTAAGAGCCCTTATGAAGATGAGAGACGAGCATAGAGCCAGAAGAAGTGCTCAGGGTAACGCTAAAATAGAAGTAAATCAGGCCGCTCAGTCGGGCAAAATGGTTGTAGAGGCCGAAAACATCACTTTCGGTTATGACAAAACACTTATAGATGACTTTTCCATACGGATTGTTCGCGGTGATAAAATTGGCATTATAGGAGCCAACGGATGCGGGAAAAGCACCCTGATCAGGATAATTCTGGGGCTGCTGCCTGTACAAAGCGGTTCTGTCCGGACAGGAGCAAATCTTGAAATCGCCTATTTTGACCAGCTCAGGAATCAGTGTGATGACAACTTAACCGTTATTGATAATGTTTCTAACGGCTGCGAAACTGTCACCATTAATGGACGGGACCGTCATATAATCAGTTACCTTCAGGATTTTCTGTTTACTCCCGAAAGAGCTCACGAAAAAAGCGGCGTACTATCCGGAGGTGAAAAAAACCGCCTGCTGCTTGCCAAGCTTTTCACCAAACCAGCGAATGTGCTGGTACTTGATGAACCGACAAACGACCTTGATATCGAAACGGTGGAACTTCTGGAGGAACTAATCCTCGATTTTAACGGCACCGTTCTTATGGTAAGTCACGACCGTTCCTTTTTAAACAATACAGCAACAGATATAATCAGTTTTGAACCGGATGGTAAGCTTGTTTGCTGCGCCGGCGGTTACGATGACTACCTAAACCAACGCACTCCATTAAACACGATTGACGTTAAAAAAACAGAATCAGAAACCACAAAGGCAAAACCTAAAATTGAAAAAATAAAACTCAGTTACAAAGAAAATATCGAAATAGAGAAACTTCCTCATGATATTGAAAAGCTTGAAAATAAAATAGAAGATCTGCATGCGAAGCTTGGTGATCCCGGGCTTTACAAGACGAATGGAGATTCCGTAAATCAAATCAAGGATGAGTTGGAGTCGCTGGAAGTAGAGCTTGAAACAAAATTTTCACGCTGGGAGGAGTTGGAAGAGAAAAGGCTGCGTGCCGAAACCGGAAGCTGATACAATATCCATTTAAATCACTCAATCGATATCAACCCGTTCAATACTATATTTCTCATTATCAGGATCTACTTCAATTTTAAGATAATGACGGCCTATTCCATCATATCTTTCAGGCATGGCGCCTCCGCCTCCCGAAATACGACAATCGATACCCGCAAGAGTATACTTGTAATATGAATGGATATGGCCGAAAAGCAGCAGGTCTGTACCGTTTTCCCCAAGAAGGCTTAACAATTTATACGCCTCGTTTCTGCTTGAAAAAGATCCTCCCCTTGTTCCGGAGGGATCAACAATCGGATAGTGAGTCAATACAATTTTCAGACCATCGGAAAGGCCAAGCCAGCCTTCAAGATCATCGTACAATTCATGATAAAGAACACCCGACGAGGAGTCGAGAAAGACAAAAAGTGTATCTCGATAAATAAAACGAAAAGATGTTCTTCCGAAAACCTTATGCCAGTATTTGTATTGCGAATCAAAAGAGTCATGGTTACCCATGGTTGTATAGAACGGCACCGCAAGGTTTTCCAACTCTTTTATAAATCTTTTAATCTCACTTTTTGTTCCGTTGGAGGTAAGATCACCGGTAGACAATACAAACTGTAAATCATCATCACTATTGATCGCTTCAAAAATATCTGAGACCTCTGAAACTGCTCTTTGAACATCAGAAAAAACAGCGAAAACCGGATCTTCTTCTGTGGTTTTAAAGTAGATACTGATTTTTTTGTTAACCGGAACCTCACACTTGAGGCTGTATTTGATGCCGTTTTGACTTTCACTTAAAATTGTTACCGAATCATCGGATAAAGCGTAAGTATTTCTAACAGAATTAGAAAGCTCTATCTGCCACTCCGAAATTCCCGATTTACCCGGATCTATCACAAGTTTTATTTGCGGCGCGCTCTGATGAATTTCCAGTTTTCCCGGCTCAATGTTGTTAATAACCCCGAGACCGGAAACAACTTCGACTTGCGCTCCGTCTACAGAAGCTATGCCAACCTCTTTATCAAGCTCATAATTTTCATTTTGAGGCACATCACACGATAGAAGCGCCAGAAGAATAAACAGTATAGAATATTTCGTCATTAAATCTCCAATATGCAAATATGATTATAGCAATCCGGTAAGATTTTGAAAAACTCTTAAAACGATAATTTTCCACTTAAAGAATAGAAACTAGACGTTCCAAGAACCGCTTTTAAACTTATTCCAGTATTTTGCCATGGATAAAGCGTAACTGAAGCCCCAACATGTCCCAGGAATCCGCTTGGCAATCCACCATAGAATGTATCACGCCTGTGGTTATAGAACAGATAGATATCGGCAGCCGGATCTGAAAGATTACCAGTCATAAAACCGACACCCGTCTCGAAAAGAATCTGATTAGACGTAATCGCCGGAAGAGTCTCATCAAAATCGAAATAGACCCATTCCCTATTGAAACCGGCTTCATAAACGAAATAGATCCCCCTGGTTGTTTTCCACAAAGAGCCACTGTTAATTACAGTTCTAAGCGATATATCCGTTGAGTACTTGTAAAACCCGTCACTGTTAAAATCGTAATATCCGGCACGAACAATAGCATCAGATTTAAAAAATGCAGCATAATTCTCAAGAAGATGCCCCTTTTGCCCGGCAAATCTGTATTTTGCCGATAGTTGATAATGCCTTGTATCATCATCTATAGCACTGTTTATCATTGGTGAGATAACGAATCTTTTATAATGATAATCGATTTCTGTTTTCACCAAAAGAGAATAATCAAACGCCGGATCGTTTGTATATTCCAAACCGGCATTCAAAGTTACCGTCCTGTCTTTATCAGTAAACCAGTCACCTTCAGAGCGGTATCGCCCGATTGTAACACCGTAAAAGTCGGCAATAAAGGGTAAAACCAGAAACGAAACCCCAAAGGCCGCGAAAGGCACTAATGGGCCAGTATAATCACGCGGTGCTCCGCCATCCGCAAGAATATAACCCGATCCCGCCAGCATCAATAAGCCTACCCCTTCAATAAGAAGAAGCTCCCCTGCCGTTTCGCGCTCACCTGCCACAAAATGACCGGCACCATGCAAAACCGCCCCCGGAACAACAGCGGCAACAGGCGGCAAAATTACCTCATTAAAAGAAGTCTGTTCTTCAGCAGAGAGTACGGTATCTAAATTCAGCAGAAATAGGAGCAGCAGATAAATTACGACCCTTTTAAAAAGCATTTAATTAAACCTGTTCATTTAGTTCCATTATACAATATTTTTTTCAAGGTCTACAAAGCATGCTATTCAACCAAAAAGTACATCTTTTTTTTCATTATTATTGTGAATTTTTTATACTGCTTTTTTACAAGATTTTTTGTTTTAAAATAGTGACGCCTCCATTCCAGAATCAAATCTGCGACGTTAACGATAAAATGTAACACATGTAACATTTTTTTTGAATCTCATTAAAACATCTTGACTTAAATAACAGCTGCAACCTATTTAAATACAGGTAACGCGATATTATTCACCGGAAAACCGGATATGACGCGTTAATGCCATATCTGATTATTTGAGAAGCTGGAGGCCTCAGATGAATTATTCCTTTTTTAAAACTGCACTATTAAGCAAAACAGTACTGTTTGTACTTTTAACATCTGTTTTTATTTCATGTTCACGTGACCCATTAAAAGAATATGATTCTCAAATTGAAACTGATCTTATGCCCATAAAGGAATTTTACAAGGATGACTTTCCGGTTGGTGCCGCTATTGAACCTTTTCAGGTCGAAAAGGCGGAGGGAGCTCTGCTTCGTTATCACTATAACAGCATAACCTGTGAAAACGCAATGAAATTCAAGTCGATTCACCCGAAACAAAAAGTTTACAACTTCAAGGCCGCGGACAGGATTGTCGAGTTTGCCAAACGCTATAACATGAAAATGCGCGGACATACCTTTGTATGGCATCACCCTGCCGAACAGGTATTCTGGATTTTTTTAAACAATGATGGTTCCAAACGTTCTCGAGAAAGTGTTCTTGAACTTCTTGGTGAGCACATGCAAACACTAGTTGACCGTTACGGCGATACCATCTACGCCTGGGATGTTGTTAACGAGGCCATTGACATTGCAGAACCCGACAATATGAGGAAATCGCAATGGTATCACTCCATAGGCCCTGACTATGTCACTGAGGCTTTTAAACTTGCACGGAAAGCCGCACCAGACGCGCTTCTTTTTTATAACGATTACGATTTTTTTAACCCGATCAAACGTGACGCGATTTATGATCTTGTTAAACGCTCTATCGAACAGGGTGCGCCTATTGACGGTATAGGCATGCAGATGCATATTAACAATGGTACACCTACCGTTGAAAGCATAGAGGCCGCTATCGAGAAATTCCGCGACCTTGGTTTACAGATTCATATAACAGAGTTTGATATAAGCATGTACGCTCATGAGTATGATAAATTTGATTCTCCAAGCGAAGAGCACATTGCCAGCCAGGCTAACCGCTATAAACTTTTCTTTCAGCTTTTCCAAAAGCACAAGGATATCGTTACAAACGTAACTTTCTGGGGCTTTAACAATGGGCATACTTTTCTTACCGGCGCGCCATATAACAGACCTGACTGGCCGTTCCCTTTCGATGAGAACTTTCAGCATACAACGGCATATAAGGGAATAATGCAGTCCGATGAACTTCCAGAGTACAAACCACTGCTTGCCGTTACCGAAGTCAAGAAGTACGAGGCTCCCAAAGGTACTCCCGTTATTGACGCGAACATTGACGCTGTTTGGGAAAAGGCACCAATTGTAAAAACTGAAACAATCGTTGTCGGAGATAAACCGTCAATCGCCTCTGTTAGAGTACTATGGGATAAGGATTATCTCTATTTTCTAGCCGAAGTCGAAGACAGCGATCTTTTTCTTAACGCGCCGGAAAAATATATGAACGACTCATTTGAAGTATTTATAGACGAAAACAACGGCAAGACTCCCGTTTACGAACAGGATGATTTTCAATTTCGTGTAGACTATGAAAACCTGCTCACTATCGGAGGGTACTCGGACAGCTCCATGATTAAATCGGCCGCGAAAAAAGCCGGGAAAGGATATATCGTAGAAGCGCGTTTCAAGCTTCAGACCGTAAAAGCCGCACCGGGACTTGTTATGGGACTCGATTTTCAGGTTAACCAGAACGACGGATCCGGTCAACGTACTGCTATAGCGAAATGGAATGACCTTACAAACGAATCATGGCGCAGTACCGCCGGATGGGGATTGGTAGAGCTTAAGTAATCCACTTAAAACCGCCGTTTAATACGGCGGTAACAAACTTTTTTATTGCATTATTCTTAAAAGACAAAAAATCTGATGACTTGTTTAAAAATTTCTCGGACTGTTTTTTCAAGAAAGTTACTTAAACAATGATTTCCTTTAAAACAGGTAATTTGTTTAAGTTCGTTTATTATAAATCATAAATACCAACAAAACCGGTACGTTACCGGTTGCCGGAGACACAAATGAGTAAAGAATATACCACAGAGCTTCTTCTTGATTTCGGGACTGATGGAGAAAAACTGATTCCTGTAGTCACACAGGACGCAAAATCACGTGAAGTCCTTATTCTGGCTTTTGCGAACAAGGCAGCTTTTGATGAAACGAGAAAAAGCGGACTTGCCACCTACTGGAGCCGTAGCCGTAATGAACTATGGAAAAAAGGAATGACCTCCGGGGACACCCTTAAGGTTGAAGATATTCTGATAAACTGCGAGCAAAACTCGCTTGTTTACCTTGTTACTCCCCAGGGAAGCGGTGCATGCCATGCCAAAAAGGAAGACGGAACAGCACATACATCATGTTATTATAGACGTATAAATATTGATAACAGACTCGAATTTATCGAAGAATAGAACTTTTAAGGACAGCTAACAATGGATAATATACTTACAATAGGAATGCCTGCAGGATCGCTTGCCAACCCTAACCGCGGGGGCAACCTTGTTGACCTGCTTGAACGAGCCGGTTTTACTACAAAAGGCTACGAGTCGGGCGGCCCATCAAGATTTACAACAGTCGACTTTCTTTACGGTTGGGACGGCAGGCCACAGGAATTCGGGTCTCAGTTGGCAATTAATGAAATGGACGTTGCCATAGCTGGTGATGACTGGATCGAAGAGAGACGTCTGGAGTTTGAACTTGAATATGACACAAAAATTGAACTTAAACAGATAATGTCGCTTCACCGTGGAGGAGTCAGGATTGTAGGTATAATAGATAATGATCGCCCCGAAAACACAATAGATGAATACCTTATTAATATCACAAAAGAGAAGAAACTGTTAATTATGGTATCCGAGATGCCCTATATCGCGCTCCAATGGACGCGGGAAGCACTTAAACGCATAGGCAAGCTTGACGAATATAACGAATTTACTGTACAAAAATATAAAACTCCACCGGCGATTGATTCGGGCATTGTGATATACGAAACCTGGGGTAAAACCGAAGCTAAAATCAAAAACGGCGGAGCCGATTTCGGTATCGAAATAACCCAATCAGGAAGCGCTCTCAGGAACTACGGCCTTAAAATTGTTGATGAAATTTTAAGCTCTCAAACAAGTATCTGGATAAACCCTGCTCTTTTGCAGAATAGTCAAAAAAAAGAGCTGCTACAGATGTTTCTTCTTAATCTTTACGGATGCATAAATGCCGAAAACAAGGTGCTGCTTATTTTTAACTGTGAAACTTCTCAATCTTCGGCTCTGGAAGATTACCTGCAAAAAAACAATCTTTTTGCCAACGAACCCACCAAGGCTTCCGGCAACAGATATAGTGAGTACACAATACAGGTCGCCGCGGACGACAAAAAACTGCCTCTTGCAAAGATCAGATACGAACTCCTTAAACTAGGAGCTCAAAATCTGGACACCGTTCCTGTGCATTCATCGATACCCGATATCTCTGTTATCGATATATAACCAATTGCTCCGTAATAACAGATAAACCTCTCCCTTTTTTCACAGCTTAGAGGCAACATTTTTGCCTCTTTTTTTGTCCCTTTTTTACTCTGAAGGTAGATTTTTATCAATAATAATGTATCTTGTATTAATACTGTTTTTCCGGTTTACACTAAAATTATTGGTAACCGGCCATAGTTTAAAAGAGATATCTCTTTTTTTAATAAATAATCTTATAAATAATGTTATAACAGAAATATTGCGATATAAAACTAACCATGATAAACCGGTGTTAGCTGAACCAAAATAAAATAACAGCAAAAAAAATCTTTAGATATATAATTAACAGGATTAGACCAGCATATTAATAATTCGGAGACAAAAATGAGAATTGACAGTTACAATATGTACACTGCGGCCGATGATCTTGGAATAGATTTTGATAAATACAAATCACTGATGCGGGCATTTTTAACCGAGAACATGAACGAATATATTGAAAACCTTAGACAAAACGTCGTTGCTAATAAGTTTGACGAAATAACATTCTATGCTCACAAGATTGCTGGAGCCTCGGCAAATTATCAGACAGATGAAATAACAGAAAAAGCAAAAAAAATCAAGGATGCCGCGAAAGAACGAAGACTAATCGATTATCGTGCCATAATAAGCCAGATGGAAGAAGATATAAAAAAGTATAAAAAAATCTGCATTGGAGTTTAATGATGCGTTCTATTCTTGTTGCCGAAGATGAAGCAGGTACTGGTGAAATAATTAAAACCATATTGGAAGATGCCGGTTTTAATGTTGTTCTAAGAGCAAATGGCGAAGAAGCATTCGAGGCATACAAACAGCACGAATTCTCGGCAGTAATTACTGATCTTAATATGCCCGGGATAGACGGAGAGGAGCTGATCCGCCTGATACACACCATAAACGAAGACCAGGTTATACTGGTTCTCAGCAGCATTGATGATACCGACTCGATTATAGATTCGATGCGCAGCGGAATTTTTGACTATATTGTAAAACCAGCCAATAAAAAGAAACTGCTCTATAAAATTAACCGGGCTCTTGAAACAAACGAACTTAAAAAAATCAAACGTATAACCGAAAAAGAGCGCGTAGTAAAACTTGAGCACGAGCTGCAATGGTACAGATGGAACGAACAGATTATTGCTCGCGATTACGACCGTTTTGACCGAACACTCTTTACAAATCTTAATGACAGCTTTAACCAGGGTTCCGGTTTTGGTACGCTTATATCCCTGCTTGCCTTCGTTTTTGACTCAATAAAAGAAGAAAACGGAAGCTATACTATTGATAAAGATATATACGGAATGCTCAAACAGAATTCGGAATCAGCCAAACAGATACTTAAAACATTTACAAAGATAGCCACGATATTAACCGAAACCCTTGATGCTCAAATAATTAAATGTACAGATCTTTTTGACATACTGCTTACACTGAAGATAGAGATGAAAGAGATGTCAGAAATTCATAAAAACAGTATTCATATCGCGGACAACAGTGAAATAAGTGAAACATTAATGGTCCATGTAAACAGTAAGCTGATTACCGGGGTATTTCGGGAATTACTGATAAATGCCATGAAATTTTCAGCAAAAGAGAGCAAGATATATATCTTTTTTCAGATAAAAAACCAGGAGTGCTGGATATCGTTTCTTAACACACCTTCACCAAACAACCGTGAGATAGAAGGAATTCCAGAAGAGTACGCTTCCGCGGTTTTTGAACCATTTTACCGAATAGACAAGAGAGTCTATGACGGCTACAAAACACTTGATTTCGGGCTGGGCCTTACCCTTGCCGACAAGATTGTCAGAAAACATGGCGGCATAATCGAAATACAAAATGTGGAAGACCATAGCAACCTTGCCGGAAAAGAAAAACTTAAAGTTATGGTGACGGCTCGGTTACCGCTTCACATAACTATTTAAAACATTATGTCAATCTCGAATAATTATATTATCCGGATGTATTAAAGACTGTAATCGTTATTATCCTAAACAGATAAGATGCGAGCAATCTCGTCAAGAACCTTATCTTTGCGGTAAGGCTTGCAAATATAACCTGAAACATTTAAGCCTTCGGCCTTCTGTTTTTGTTCATCCTCATCAATAGCTGATGAAAAAACTACAGGCAAATTTTTTGTACTTTTATCTAATCGTATTCGTGAACAAACCTGATAACCGTCAATATCCGGCATCAGTATATCAAGCAGCACCAAATCAATAGAAGCCCCGCCTCTGATAATTTGCAAGGCCTTTTCTCCGCCATTTGCTACCAGTACTCTGTAATCATTTTTTAGTATCTCATAAAGCACCGAAAGATTATCCGGAGTATCATCCACTACCAGTATGGTTTTTTTGTTCATGCACCAAATCCGTTTTTGTATTTTTCTGTTATTTTTACGGCATGTTCAAGCGCCTTTTCAAAATCAAATTTCAGCACAAGGCTGCCAAGTTCATCAACTTCTTTTTTTATATTTTCAGGAAGATTCATCAATTCAAGATTTTTTACACAATCCACAGCCTCTCCATCGTAAACTTTCATCAAGATGATGAGCTCGTCCATTGTGGTTAAAAAATCACTGAATTTGGCCAGAGGCTTTGAGGTCTTTATGGTTCTTCTGTTATTACTTATAAACTGCCCTATACTTGTACTGATAGATTCCATATATTTTGTTATCTGATCAAGAGATTTCTTTGTATCTTCGCTTAAAACGCCAGTCTGTTTTATTCGAGACTGAGCATCCATACACAGAGGTTCAAGCCCTTCAAGTCCCAGGTTTACTGCCACCCCTTTCATGGTATGAATAAGCCTTAACGCGTCATTAACCTTTCCTTCATACAGCATTCCCTCTGCCTGCACCGGATACCGGATCATTGACCCCAAAAAACTTTCTAACAATGAACAGTATAACTCAATATTGCCGTTAAGATTATTCAAAGCATTTTCACTGTTGATGCCTGTTTGTCTTTTAACTTGAGGCATCGGAGATTGCTCTTTCATTTTACTTTGAGTCAAAACCGGCTTTCGCCTGGTATATGCCGCGATTACACGATAGAGCTGACTGACATTAATTGGCTTTGCAATATAATCGCACATGCCTGCCGATTTAACACGTTCTCGGACTCCATGCACCACATCCGCGCTCATTGCCACAATTGGAGTTTTTGTTTTAGTAACAATTTTTTTTGTGGCTTCATATCCGTCCATAACCGGCATTTGCAAGTCCATTAATATCAGATCAAAGCAGTCCCATCCCTTTATTTCCATAGCTTCGATGGCCTTTTTACCGTTTTGCGCGACGGTTACATCAATACCCTCTTTTTCAAGAAGTTCTGATGCAACCTGCTGGTTAATGGAATTGTCTTCTACTAAAAGCAGCCTTAATCCCTGAAGCGGGCATTCAACGTCTGATTCATCCACCACATTGCAGCTTTTAGAGCCGGATTGTTCAATTGAGGTGTCCGAAACAGAACAGGGTATTGAAACCGTGAATGTGCTGCCTCTGCCGGGACGGCTCTTGATGGAAATTGTACCATTCATAGTCATAACCAGCCCTTTGCAGATAGCAAGGCCAAGCCCGGTACCGCCGTAATTCCGTGTTGTTGTAGAGTCGGCCTGGGTAAAGGATTCAAAGATATGACGTTGCTGCTCCTTGCTCATGCCAATACCTGTATCGGTTACGCGATATATAATGGTTATCCTTTTTCGCTTCAAGTTAGGTTGAACGCCTGTTACCGTAAGAGTTACTTTTCCATGATCTGTAAACTTTATCGCGTTATTTAAAAGATTAAGTACAATCTGATGAACACGAACAGGATCACCAATCACAGTGTGCGGAACCGAATCTTCGACAGAGATATCAAGACTCAGTCTCTTTTGATCCGCATTAAACTGTACGATGGTCCTGATATCTTCAATTATTGAATGTATGCTGTAGGGAATCTGCTCTACAACTATCTTACCCGCTTCGATCTTTGAAAAATCCAGAATATCGTTTATTAATGCCAGAAGGTTGTTAGACGCGCTCTCTATTTTTGACGCGTAATCCATTTGCCTTGTTGTCATATTTGTCTGCTTAAGAAGATAGGTAAGACCGATAACTGCATTCATAGGAGTGCGTATCTCGTGGCTCATATTTGCCAGAAACGCGCTTTTTGACCTGTTGGCCTCTTCCGCCTGCAGCATTGCCGCCTTAAGACGGCTTTCGGCAGTTTTACGTACTGTAATATCTTCTAAAATACCGATGACATCTGATCTTCCACCCGGCAAAACCGGTTTAAGAATTAAATGAAGAATGACTTTTTTGTTGTCACTATCCAGTTCTATTTCAGTTTCAATCTCTTCGCCTTCTCTCGCACGTTTAACAAAATTTGAAAACTGTTCATTATTCAGTTTATCAATTTTTTCTATATCAACCTGATCAAAACTTACATTGAAAATCTTTTCGAAATTGCTATTAGACTGCAAAACGAAACCGTTACGATCTATAAAGACCATACCAAGAGGAGAGTTATCAAAAATTATGAGCTGCTGCTGACTGTTCTTTATTTTTTGACGTTCGGATAATCTTTTTTCGGTCATATCTGAAGCTACACCGATTACCTTTTGAGGAACCCCGTCACTATTTTCGATAATTGTTCCGTAACCTTCTATGTATTTGAAATTACCATTCCGGTCCATAATGCGATACTGCTGATGCCAATCGGTTGACTCTTGCAACGTGTGAAAAAAAATACTGTTTTCGTAATCCCTGTCTTCCGGCACAACCAGATCAACTATTGTATCAATTGTCGGTGTAAACTCCGCCGGATCGCGATCATAAATTTCGTACATACGCTTATCCCACCAGACGTTACCGCTTGAAAGGTCAATCTGGTACATTCCAAGACCGGCCGATTGAAGAGCAATATTAAGCTTGTTTCCGGTTTCACGAAGGTTTCTGGTAATTGTTTTGAAACCGGTAATGTCGGTAAGCCAGGCGAAAGATCCCAGATAATCACCGGTTTCATCCTGAACCGGAGTCGGGTTAACAAGACAGTTGATTATTGTTCCATCAGGCGCGTAAATCTCTATCTCGTACGCGGAGGTGTTTTCACCGGTTTCAATATATTTTCGAAAACTGTTTTTTACATCCTGGCGACTTGATTCTGTTAAAAACCTGTAATAACTGCCGGTTTCGATCTCTTCCCTAGTACGGTTTAATACCTTTAACAGAGCATTGTTATATTGCAATATTCTTCCATCAAGAGTTGCCACAACATAACCCACATCTGTTGTTTCCATTATCAGGTTTAAATAGTCACTATTCTTTTTAAGCTGTTTTTCAAAGTTTTTACGCTCCGAAATATCTTTCTGATATCCAGCAAGTTTAAGGGGCATATTATCTGAATCCCGTTTAAGAACTTTCCCCATCGCCGACATCCAGCTCCAACGCTGTATGTTTTCGTTAAATATTCTATATTCCAGAAACAGAAGATCACTTTTGCCATTCAGGGCAGACTTAAACCCGGTAAACACCCTGCTTCTGTCATCAGGATGAAGATGAGATGTCCAGTAATCAGCCAGATTATCACGGGCACTAAAAGGAGCTCCTGCAAGCTGAAGTAAAATGTCAGACACAAAGGCCTCTCCGGTTTTACAATTGTATTCCCAGTAACCTATTCCCGCGAGACCTGTTATAAGTTCAAATTCGGCACAACGGCTGCCGCGTCTACGCGCGTCAGTACATGAAGCACCGGAGTCAAAGGCCGTATTCGTGTAATTATCAGAAGAGTTGTGCTCATGTTGCCCGGTTTGCGGTGTCATTTTGATTATGTATAAAGCAGAGCTGTCCTTTGAGATATTGGCATTATCTTCAGCAATATCTACTGTAACAGAATAGACGCGATTACGTATTGAAGTCTCGAATACAGCAGAATCAGAGTTATCTTTGCAGTTTTTAGCAATTTCTGTCACAAATTTTTTTGTAGTGTAATCACAAAGAAAAGAGCTGTTTTTAGCATTTTTTCTGTTTGAAAGATTTTCAGCAGCCATGTTCCGGTAAAGTACACTGAAATCTTTATCACAAACAAAAACGGCGCTTTTTATATTATCAAAACAGGCTCTTATATCAAAATTCATCGGCTCCTCTACAGGTTTATCCGTTTTTTTAATATAACACAAAATTTAGAAATAAGCATTAAAGAGTTACCAAAAACTGAAAAATTTCCCCGGGTCAGTAATTTGCAGGATTGTTTTTAATATACCGCGATATTATCCAAAATGATTTATCATCACGGATTATATGTTCGTAATAATTACGCTGCCATACCGATTTGCAGGGTTGTGAAGGCACGGCATGCCGTGACCGTACATCATTAATCCGGTTTGTCACCGCCGATTTATATCCACGGATTATTGTCGGTATCGAACCGGGTACCGGTTTTCCGAATTGTTCCGTCCGCCCCGGTTGGGTCACGGCATGCCGTGACCCAACCGGGGCGGAATGGGTTTTAATTTCCAAAATCCCGTGCAAATGGTTTGGCATTATTACAAACGCATGCAATTTAACGGTTTCAAAATGAACAGGAATTTGTGACCAACAATCGCATGCGATTTGACCGTATTGGTTTAATATCATTTTTTTGTTTACGATTTTACCGAAAATACATTCACGATTATATGTACATATCGTTATGTAATAATAACCCGGCCTTGTATAATCGTATCCCTTTAATCGAATGCTGCGGCGACGATATTTTTGATTATTTGACATTGTTCCCCCCGGCGCCAAATTATGGCGGATCACAACGCACGCGACCCAACGGCAAACCGCCTGTCATTAATAACGCCGTTTTGGGGAAAATTGTAAATTTTTTTTGTCTGGGGATGGGGGGTTTTTATAAACGGATTATTGAATTTAAAAAGTCAAAAAAGCCCTGCTTGCATGCTCTAAGGCCTTTGCCTCTTCACGACGTGACTCTAATAAAGATGCCTCGATAGACTTGTTCAACCTGTTATTAATAGCCCGGGATTCTTCTTTTGTAAATTTTTTGACGATTATCTGTTCTTTACGAGCGTCAGCGATTGGATCGTTCCACAGGGTAGAAGTTTCATTTTCATTACAGTTTTTCATTTTAATGAATATTACTCTTCATCCAGTTCCTGAACGGTTCTTCTATGCTGTTAAAGTCCAAAACACTATCCCAACAAGAACTTTTCCAGGGCTCATACTTATGAGTAATTTCCGATAAAAATGCAGCTGTTTTTTGAGATAAGGAAGCAATAACTTTATCGAGTATTTGTGTGTCACCATTATTTATATCAACTTTAACTTTATCAACATTTCCATGTTTTGTAATGTAACCATATTCCATATAGTTTGAATATGAATACACGTTTTCTTCGATATAATCATATCCAAGCAACATTGATCGCACATCATCAATAATTGCAGGCACAGGACCGAATGGCTTTTTTATGTAGTCGACACTACTTAAGGATCTACCTGTTTCAATAAAAGAATAGGCGTCTGAAAAAAACAAAAGCTTATTAACAACAGTCCTGTTTAACTCCCGGCCGTTGACAAGATACCAAAACATGGCAGCAAGGATTTTAGATTTATTGTCCATCATTCCCCCTCCATTGAAAAGCATCGTCAGCAACTAATCGCTTTTTATCATCCTGATCAATAAGATATTTCAGTAATTCCAGATAAACATGATCAGCACTTACTGCAGGTACTTTATGTTTATAACATGATATAAAATCATCACGGTTAATAAGTAAAGCAAAATCTTCTATATCCCAACCTTTTATTCTTTTTTTGCAAGGCACTATTTTATATTCTTCGATACAGTTTGGATTTTTATCATTATTATACATATTATCAGATACAGAGTCTTTAAACATATTATTAACAACAATGTACCCGGAATCAGCATACTTTTCGAGTCGAAATGTAAAATCAATTCCACGACCTAAAACGTCATTTTTTTGTTCATTATTTAACACTGTCCTGATACCGGTAACATATGTTATCACTGTCTTTAAACGCAAATTATTAAAATTAGAGCTTTGATCCTCAATAAATTTTAGATACGAGGCAACATTCGAAAGTATTTTGAGAGATATATCTATTGGTGGTTTAGTATCCTCTTCTTTTAAACCGCTCTTTGATGTTTCTATAAACACAAACATGCCGTCACCAAGTAATTTGATTACTTGTGAAAATTCATTTCCAACAGTATCTTCTATTGGTTTTTTTATTTTTCCAATCAAATTAAAAAAAGTATCATACAGCGCTTCGGTCTGGACATGCCAGTTATCATTACTTTTCTTTCTTTTTGTTGAGTTTATAATATCAAAAAGTATACAATACCCGTTACACCTTTCAATAATCGATTTTTTTAATTTTTCTTTTGTATCGTTCTTATAAAAATCATGATCATCGATTTTAAAACCAATTTTCTGGTCACTCATAGAAAATCACCCAAACCCCTGAACAGCTGTTCGTCTTTTATTTTGAAACCCGGAATAATACAGGTATAAATTTCATGTTCTTTTAGATCATCAAGACGAAATTTTATGTTTTCATGTTGGTAATGCTAAACATACTTTATAAGAAAAAGAAACTTTTATAAAATCGGGATTCTCAAATAAATCAGAGTTTTATCTTTTAATTATTCAGAGTCAATCACTCCATTTCTGATGCTTTGTTTTTATCAATCCTGTTTTGCATTGCAATCATAATTTTCTTTTCGTTATGTAATAATTACCCGGCTGAGTATAATCGTAACCCTTTAATCGAATGCTGCGGCGATGATATTTTTGATTATTGGACATTGTTCCCCCGCGCTGAATTATGGCGGATCACGACACACGCGACCCAACGGCAAACCGCCTGTTATTAATAACGCCGTTTTGGGGGAAATTGTAAATTTTTTTTGCCGAGGATGGCTTGGTTTTTTATAAGCGGATTATTGACGGTATCGCCCGGGATTACTGTTTCCGGGGGCGTTCCGTTCATTCTGGTTCTGAATCGTCCCTGATTCTGGTTGGTTGGGTTACGGCTTGCCGTCATGAAATAAATTATTAGTCATAACCGGTTTCAATCCACACGCCCGCACGGGGCGTGACAAAAATGAATCATGCCAAATACAATTGCCCCATAAATTCGGTTCACCCCCACGGGTGTGGGGAAAATGCGGTCTTCCGGTAAATCAAATTCTAATATTGCGGTTCACCCCCACGGGTGTGGGGAAAATGTTATTTGGAATTTTTTTCCACACTCTTCGCACGGTTCACCCCCACGGGTGTGGGGAAAATTCATGTTCCTTCTTCCTTTTAATCCCTTATTCGGTTCACCCCCACGGGTGTGGGGAAAATTTGCGGAGAGATGAAAATTTCCGTAACCGATGTAAACTTCACCCCCACGGGCGTGGGGAAAATTTGTTAAGGGAATCAACGTTCTTTTCCGCAGTCGGTTCACCCCCACGGGCGTGGGGAAAATAATTTTTGCTCTTAATTCCCGTACTGTAAAAACGGTTCACCCCCACGGGCGTGGGGAAAATCTTATTGCTTCTCATGGTGATGTCAAAATTTACGGTTCACCCCCACGGGCGTGGGGAAAATATTCATAATATCTGCCGAGCCTGCCGGGAAGGCGGTTCACCCCCACGGGCGTGGGGAAAATTTGATGATGATGTTTTGGATTCTGCATTATCACGGTTCACCCCCACGGGCGTGGGGAAAATGAAAATGAAAAGTATGAAAGGGATACAATCAATGGTTCACCCCCACGGGCGTGGGGAAAATCAGAATTATTGTAACTGAAGATTATGGTAGAACGGTTCACCCCCACGGGCGTGGGGAAAATATACTCACAAACCATGCGCCGATCTGTTTAACCGGTTCACCCCCACGGGCGTGGGGAAAATTTGCTGAAGCGACTAACGGCGGAACGTTTGACCGGTTCACCCCCACGGGCGTGGGGAAAATAGGCGGTTTATCACGATCAAGAAGCGATAACGCGGTTCACCCCCACGGGCGTGGGGAAAATATTTAAACTCACTTTGCAATACCAACAGTCTACGGTTCACCCCCACGGGCGTGGGGAAAATTAATTCATAAATCGAGTGCTTTTCTTTGTCGACGGTTCACCCCCACGGGCGTGGGGAAAATATTCAAATTGATTATCCTGATTTGTACGACCGCGGTTCACCCCCACGGGCGTGGGGAAAATAGCCCGTCACGACCGGCCTTAACCTGACTAACCGGTTCACCCCCACGGGCGTGGGGAAAATGTGGGTGGAAACGGAATAACAGGAACAGGTTTCGGTTCACCCCCACGGGCGTGGGGAAAATAACTTAATTCACTTGCTGGGGTTGAAGCTGTACGGTTCACCCCCACGGGCGTGGGGAAAATGATAATAATAGAATGATTGTCACCCAGTTAGCCGGTTCACCCCCACGGGCGTGGGGAAAATAGTTTGCCATCGCTCATCATTTTAATTTTTGCCGGTTCACCCCCACGGGCGTGGGGAAAATAAAAAAGACGTGACAAACTGACTGTTGCCGATCGGTTCACCCCCACGGGCGTGGGGAAAATAAGTTAATTCGTGGTATAGCGACCCGAAAGAACGGTTCACCCCCACGGGCGTGGGGAAAATCTTCCCTGTCAAATTGTGCAATATACGTATCCCGGTTCACCCCCACGGGCGTGGGGAAAATCCACACCAACAAAAACCTGCCCTGAATTTTTGCGGTTCACCCCCACGGGCGTGGGGAAAATGATTTATCGGCTCTCAGTTAGTTGAATATATACGGTTCACCCCCACGGGCGTGGGGAAAATCCATTTTTTACCTTCAGCACTCCCATGCCATTCGGTTCACCCCCACGGGCGTGGGGAAAATGTAAAACTTTTCCATGCCCTGCGTAACATCTGCGGTTCACCCCCACGGGCGTGGGGAAAATCAATCTCTGTTCAATTGCTGAATCCAAATATTCGGTTCACCCCCACGGGCGTGGGGAAAATCAGCGGTCGCTATTGGAGGATAGATGACAATACGGTTCACCCCCACGGGCGTGGGGAAAATGTTGTTACGTTTACCGCAAAAAGTAAAGGTACGGTTCACCCCCACGGGCGTGGGGAAAATTTAAAGATTGTATTTCTTTTTAAGTTCCGACTCGGTTCACCCCCACGGGCGTGGGGAAAATCCCCATCGTCGAGCTTCGCCCGTATTGCGAAAGGTTCACCCCCACGGGCGTGGGGAAAATACTGTGTTTTTACGAGGTGATTGTCATGTACACGGTTCACCCCCACGGGCGTGGGGAAAATAGCGGTTACGGCTTTTTCAGTTACTGACAGTCCGGTTCACCCCCACGGGCGTGGGGAAAATGACACGCCCCGGACATGACAGGCGTTATGCTCGGTTCACCCCCACGGGCGTGGGGAAAATAGTAAAAAAATGTGTAGTACTTTCTAAAATTAAATAAATATAGGGGTTTTCAAAGATCAAGAAGATTATTTTTCATCTTTATAAAGGTGAGTGAGAAAAACACCTTCACAATCAACAATGTCTCGTGATGGATCACCGTTTTTCCTAACTTCATAGCCCTGCTCATTATTTGTTGTAAATATCATCAGAGCGTCAAGATTCCACTTCACCTTAACACGTTGCCATAATTTATCACGAACACGGGCATTTATGTTTGCTACAAAAACACCGGCTTTAAATTCAATAGCTAATCGCGACATCTCTCCCTTCAAGCCCACTGGTGTCCGTTCCACTATCAGGATTACCAAAAAGAACCTCCTTTATATCAGGAATTATTCGTTTCATCAGCTTCTCTTTTCGAAATACCTCTCTTAATTTGAAACGGACTTCACGTTCCAAATTATCTTCACAATTTGCAGCCACATCAAACGCAACAGGCAACGTGATTTCTGTTTTATACAAATCAGCTATATCATACACAAAAGAAAGTTGTTTGCCAGTATGTATAAAACCAATAGCTGGCGAAAAACCAGCTGTTAAGATAGCTGCATGCACAATACCATACAATGTCGAGTTTGCGGATGAAATTGCCCTATTTGTCGGATCGGACCAGTCCCAGTTATTCTGATCATAATTACGACCGCTCCATGCTATACCATATTCATCCGCTAATCGTTCGTATGTTTTTCTGACACGATAGCCCTCTTTACCGCGCAACTTTTCTACGGTAATATTATCAGGCAATTCTCCGGGAAAACGAAACTGATACATACGTATTATTGTTTGCAACCGCTTTGTTTCATCCGCCCACTGAGAAGCCTGCTTTAACAGACTGGTAGCCGTATATGTACCACTATAACCGGCAGAATACATACGTACACCTTGCTCGCCAACCCATCCTATCAGACAGCGGCATTCAGCGGTTCTTTTTATAGCCTCATGTGTTATTGTCGTACCAGGCCCAAGCATAAGCAATGCAATTGTCTCCACAGGTATTGGCATATATTTTTCTTTATAGTGATATGCAATCGACCTCTGATGTTCACATATATGACCTTTTTCAAAATACAGATAAGATAGTTTATCTTCAAACTTGGGTATCTCCTGTAAATTACGGTTTGCCATAATAACCTCCCAATAAGCATCCTGCTCTATTATAAACCAGTCTACAGGATTAGTCTGGATATAATCATAAAACCTGGTTGCGTATATTCAAATCCTTTCAGACGAATTGTTCTACGGTTTGAATGTAGGTTTTTCATTACCGGGCTATTGTCAAGAGACCATAACCGAAAGCTTTGGCGGATCCTATGCCAACACAAAGTGCCTTTTTAAATAAATTGACATCTGTTACTCGCAAGAAGCCTTCGTAGTAAACAGTATTGAAAACAAGTTCATGCCCTTTTTTTGAATCACTCTTTTGTATACTATCCGAACGAACAGAAAGATCAATCAACTCAAAACCATTGTCTTTTGCCTTACGCAAAGCCCACTTTTGTCGATCATCGTATGTTCTCAATGCAATACGTTTACCGTCATTTTTTTTAGTTGGATTCGCCTTTAAAAGAAAACGAAAGGACATGTCGTTAGCAATACATTCAATCTTTTCTGCGTATTGCATTATCTGATTATCTGACAAATAAATGTCAGAGAGGTTGTGCCAACCCGGTTCCTTTTCTGATACAACCAGAACAACTTGTGTTATTTGCCTATGATTCAACAAAGTATTTTGATAGTCTTCAACCCTGTATACTATTGAGCCAGAACCACCCTCATCTTTTGAAGGAAAACAATTATATATTGATCTGTGCATCTGGTAACAGTCTGCAAGATCACGCCTGACTTCCTTTGAACGGAGGTTTAGTGAAAGTTTTGAAAGATACATGGTTAGACCTCCTGCTTTATAATGTCTTTTGATGAAAGAGTGTAATAATAGACTTTTCTATCTTTATAAACTCGAGGGTCAAATGATAAAATTTCATCTTTCACATAACTCATTCTACCATACTCTGATTCTCCAATACAACTAAATACAGAGTTATTATTATCAGTTAAAACATGTACCTTTTTAAAAGCTTCATAATCGCTATCAGATTTTATGATATTACCAGAATACAATGGTATTGAAGGCACACACGACTTTCGTCCCAAATATGGCGGCCATACAGGATCTGATAAAGCCTGTACAATGTTTTCTTTTAACTCAGAATTTTTTAATCCTATTAAAACTGTATAACTACCATTTGCAAGATAATGTCTTGGAGAAACAACAGCATTTTTATTCTGTTTACCATCGGCTTTCATCGTGTCCAGAATAGTATGGTAATCCCTCAAAAAAGCAGGTGAGGCATCTTCTCGACAGGCACAAGAGATGCCTTTTGATAACTGCCGAATTTCTTCTGTTGCGTTACGATGCAAACCCAAACCAGCAGCAATTATACCTACTATAAAACTCTTTGTCGGAAACTTATTCGTACCCCGAACATCCCAATGATCACCTTCACCAAAAGACATGAGCAGACCCTGAATTCGAATAACAAGATATTCCATAATTTAATCCCCTTATGCCAGCCTGGTCTTCAACCATGCTTCAAGGTCTTTTATTGTTTTTTGATTTTCGCCAAAATCATTACCCTGTTCGGTTGTTTTGAAAACAGCGTTATCAACCACAGGCAAAGAATAAGCATTACGCATTTCTACAGCATGTTTAGTAATTTTATCTACCGACTCTTCAAGCCAGTTTCCTTTTATAACTGGATCAACAAAAGCATTACAGTAATTAACAGGTATTTTCTTATTCTTTATTTCTACACCAATAAAATGAGGCAAAGTATGAGAAGCAAAACTGTTCTGTTTGCCTGAGGGATTACTAAATGAAACAGCATTTAATAGGCCGCATAATGCGTTTTGAGCCAGATCTTTATCACCTTTTAAAATCTTAATAAGTGATGAATAGTCAACAGATAGATATTTGTAAAAGCAGGCTGAAGTAAATTCAGTTTCACCAAGATGACCTGCTCCGGGATCGTCAGAGAAATTTCCAGAAAGATCATCAACTGCGGTAAAATAATCAAATTCCTTTGTGTGCCGATTAACGGAAAAAGCATGAGCAACCTGACAGCAAGCATTGATATCTTTTATGGGCTGATTGGTTGTCATTCTTCCAAATAGTGCAACATCAACAGGAACAGTACATTTTTCTTCGATTAAATTCCTTATAGTAACTGCCAACTCCTTTTCTTTTACATCTTTAAGTTCGGAATAATAATCAATAATTGTCTTTATATTCTCTTCACTTAAAAATATCAACTGAGATGTCATTTTATGTTCATCTTTTGTATCGCCACTGCCTCCACCGATCTTCATTAAGAGGTCGATAAATTTACCCGCCTCTTTTTCTGCAATACCCTTTTCGATGAGGCCTTCCTTAACTTTTTCCGGCAGATATTTTGTCCTCAAACCGAGCTTTTCCTTTTCAAGATATTCATAAAGAACTTCTGACTTGCGAATTGCCCGTTTTAATGACTGGCTTGAAATACGAGCTCTAGGTATACCTCCAAATACAACATCCTTGACACTACCCGTATCATCCCTGTTTAAATTAGAAGCCGCATGATTCTGTAAAATATGAAATTCAACTAACATGTTCTGGTTATTGCTCATTGTATTCTCCTTCTTTTTGACTGTTTCTTATATTATAAAAACCTTTAACCCACTTTCGCTGTACCCATTTGTCGTCACTTTCCCAGTTGTATAAATCCCTAAGCAAATCAATAAAATCAATAAGTCCGTCTTTTGATTTAATAAACTTGATCAACTGCCTGAGACGGAAAGGAAGCTGGTCAAAATCTGACGCAATGATAGTTTTAAATCGCTTATCCCGACGTTTATAGTCCTCTTCATTAAATTCGCCTCCATCACCCTTCAGCGATATGTAGTAGCTTTTACCAAAATTAAACTTATCAATAATACTGTTTGCTTCACCTTCGCGATGGTACACCGCATATAGTACAGCAATTAAAGACCTCACACGGTTATCCAGAGAACCGATTTTAGCAAACACAGGAAATGCACGAGAATTGCTAAAATAATCATCTCCACATCGGCGCAAAATTGCCAATTCTCCAGAATCTAGTTTTGAAAGACGGATGATAAAATCTTCATTCTTTTGTGACACTTTCTTTTACCTCCTTATCTGTAAGGTTGAAATATATGTATTTTTCTAAATCTGCCCGACCTTTCTCTAAAGAAACAATGAAACTACTTTTTGATAGCAATGAAGCACTTTCTTCTGCAAACATTTGGCGTATTCTCTTTTTTAATATCTTTCTCCACTCTAATACGGGTACAAAATCACGATCAGCATAAATAATCTCATGTAGTAAGTATTGGAAATTAGATTCAAGGCTTGTCCAAAATTTCTCAGCAACAGAAAAAGTTGTTTCATCTTTATAAGCAGTTTTCAAGGCATAGTATAATGCACTTTGAGAGCTTTCTGATAGCCGAACAATGTCTCGCAATTGCTTCTGCATATATTCATCTAAAAGTGAATTTGAAAATTCATATGTTCCGGATAGTATTTTTTTAATTTGAGGCTGGCTCGATGTTTCAACAATCAATGAAAAGATATTTATTCTTGCATTTATCCCAAAAGTAGAACATTGTTGCAAAACGGCTGGCACAAATTGTTCTGATGTTTTCTCACCTGCTTTACTTTTCTTTACTATCTTTTCATGAAAAAGGAGCGAAGCATAATCACGCCATCCTGCTCTTTCAGCTCTTGATGTTCCTGATAAAGCTGCACGGGTAATTGTACCGTCTTCTTTATGAATTCTTGCAACCATAGGATCACTCCAAAATAAACCATCTTTAATACGATAATTCCCTGAACGAAAATCCATGTTACTTATACTAACAGAATCACTTAAATCTTTACCACATGAAATACAAACCGCAGTTTCTTTTTCTGCTGTCATAAAACGTACATTTCTAGGCTGCCATAAATAACCATCCACAACACCAATATTATTTACATTCACATCAAAATCTTTACTAATCACATTTGGCCAATAACTTTTATTAGCAATTTCACTCTTTTCAGACATATCACTAATTAACTCATTTGAAACGCAATTCATAACAATAGTACTATAAATATCATGCCCGTTTAGATATATGAATAAAGGCGAGGCGCCATTGATACCAGCTAAATAACTTCTACTTTGTCCATTTTCTTTATTTGCTACTCCACCAGAATTTGCAAATGTCTGTGTTGCAAGTAATGCAGAAACGGCACATTTCGGACATACAGTATAATCTGTACTATGTGGTATGTGTTTAAAATGCGTAGCAGCGGTTTTACCAGGAAATATTTTATATAATGCCGTTGTTGAAGTGAGGTTTATATCATCACGCAGAACATTGTTTTGCATAAATGGATACTTCTCATGAAAAAGATCAAGCCTTTCCTCATACTTCATCAGGCCTTTTACAAAAGACTCTGTAAACTCACCACGTTCATACATTTCTTCCCACTCTTCATAGGTCCGCGGTGGTTCAACGATGTAAACCATGGCAACAAGAAATCGCAACACTGCAAGATCAAAGCCAGGCATCGAAAAATCAAGCCGATCGTAGGTATGTGCATTTTTGAAAAGATCCACAAGTCCTACGGCAACTGACTCTCCCTTAAGCGTAACAACATCTATCCAGGGTTCTGTTAATAAGGAATATTGCGGCATTTACTCTACCTCCCTCTTTGTAATACTTAAACCATACAAGTGTTCATAGCGGATTATATAATTATCAGTTTCTACAGTATTATTTGAGTCCAATATTAACATATAGTTGTCACGCAAAGCTGGTATCTTGTTGATTTCTTTCTGAAAATCGATCCATCTAATATTATCTTCACCTAACAAAGAAACTTCACCTTTTATCACTTCGAGGATAAAGTTCATCGGACTTGCAGCTTTCACACTATTCTCAACTATTGCCTGTTGCAGATGAACATCCACGCAGTCTGAAAAATCTGACTGATAAATGACTTTTCGCTTTCCGATCAATAGGGCACCATCAACTATATGCGAAACAACAAAACTGATATTAAGTTCATTGCCATAGCGGGTCTTTGCGATAAAACTCTTCGCGTTGGTGTCTTCTTCATTACCTGTTGGTGTTAAATCAGCTGCTCGAAAAACATCCTTACTTGCACGAGGTGTGATAAAACCTTTCGATGCTTTCAGCATATCAGCTTTATTATCCTGATAATACTGATATGAATTATCCCAGACAGCCTTTTCAATACTAATACCATTAACGCTGTCATCATAGTTTTCAAAATCAGTATTCTCTGCATATACATCTTCAACTAACGAACGGTACATCTTCGGTAACTCAATTATTGTATTTTCAGATAATACCTTAATAGTTTTATATATTGTTAAAGGATCATATACCTCTGCAAAACCTTTCAGGTCTTTTGGTATGCGCCAGTCTTTAGCTTTAACTGGTCCTTCTATTTTATTGTCAGGAATGAGGATATACGCATGGGGCATATTAACGCTTTCAGGGCGGCTACGATTATTCTTATCATGCCTGTGCATTCGGCCAAAGCGTTGAAGCAGTAGATCAACTGGCGCTATATCAGAAACAATTATGTCAAAATCAACATCGAGGCTCTGTTCTACAACCTGAGTCGCCACAAGAATGCTTTTAGACGGGCGTCGTATATTCGGTTTATTATTATCATCTCCCTTCCCGTATAAATTAGTAACTGTGGCTTCTTTATCGATCCGATCGTTGTATGTAAACCGAGAGTGGAAAAGATATAGATCATAATCTTTCTCATCCAGATTATCCAGTAGATCAAATATTTCCTGAGAACGTTTTACAGTATTGCATATCCACAGAACGTTTCCTCCATTTATGATTTTCGACAAAACATCCGCTACAATGGCCGTTACATCGCCTGAATGTTTCTTTAGGATAATGCCTATTTTCTCACTCTTTCGGGTTGTATCAACAGGATGCTGTTCAACATACTTCTCGCTACTTACAGTTGTAATTAATGGGTAACCTTTGTCTGAAATAAAAGATTCATCAGTTGCTTTACCCAGATATCCCTGCACCAATTCTTTTTTCATTACCTCGGGCAACGTGGCAGACAATAAGACAACATTGATTTTTAGAAAAGAGCACCACTCTAAAAGCTGCTTAATAATTGGCAGCATAAAATAGTCATAGGCATGCACTTCATCAATTATCAGTGTTTTTCCGGCAAGGGCAAAGAGCTTAACAAAGTAGTGTTTGGTATTGAGAACCGAAAGCATGACCTGATCGACGGTACCGACCCCGGTTGTGGCAAGCAGTGTTTTTTTCTTTGTAAAGAACCATTCATCATGACTGGAATATCCACTTGCCTCATCCCATTCTTTAACTTTTTGCTTATGAGTTTTATATTGTTCACTCAACCATGCGAATCCATGGGCCAACACAGTAACAGTCTTTATATTTAACTGTTTTTCAAGAAAGCTTGTAACACGACCATACATCTGATTTGCAGTAGCCTGAGATGGTAGTGCGAAATAAAGTCCTTTATTCGGAAGCTTGTAATGGGTGTAAAAAGCCGCTTCTGATTTACCTTCCCCAGTCGGAGCTTCAATAATAAAAAATGATGCTGGTTTATTTTGCAAAATCTCTTCGATTTTACTCTGAACACCTCGAGGCGAAAAGCCAAAGAAATCTAAAAAATTCAGACAACTATCATAAAAAGGTTGAGCGACTAAACCATATTTTTTTAAAGCGATTAACCCTTTATCTGAACTACGCTTATAATGCTCTTCCAAATCTAAACTGAAATTGCTACTGAATACTTCGTCACTTGAGGCTATCCAGTCACAGACAGAAACGAAACCTGCAAACAGCCTGGTTAATGCCGGGTTATTCTTCTCACTTACATTTATTTCTAAATTTGTAATGTTAAAGAAGTCACTAATACCAGTAAGCAAGTCATTACGCATACTATTGACTAACGGATAGACCTCTGCACGATCACTTTCACATTGAAAGCCGTTATTAATCTGTATTGAACTGTAAATTGTACCGTGATGCCAACATGAAGATTTCAAAAGAGTAACAAATAAAACAGAAAGTTTTTTATTTTCTAGATTTCGTAATACAGCACCAAAGCTGCCAATTGTATTATAATATTCATCAACGACTGGATCAGATTTTGTACGTTTGGCTTTTTCATATTGTGACAGCCAGTATAAACCGTAAAGTCCGTGGTCAAAAGATATTTTAGTTCTATTTCTATCATAGAAACCAGCATTTTGAGCAAATTCAGGTATTTTATTCTGAAAGCATATTGTTGCTTTACCTATATCGTGAAAAGCCAAGGCAAATGCGAGTATTCTGGTTAAATCCTCATTATTGGAATGTTGCTCAATGCCCATATTCTCTTTTAATAATGACAACAGAGCGGGGTCATTCTCCAACCATACCTTCCCTACAGCCGCCACATCCAGCATATGACACACCAGTGGATGCCAGTTTCCCTCGTTATCAGTTTTGCCCCAAAATTTGAAATAATCTTTCATTTAGACACCTTCAGCCACCTTCCCTAAATGCTCCCTCAGCAACTGCCACTTCTCTTTTGATTCTCTATTTATTGTATGAGCGTAATATTTCATAATAATTCACCCGTTTTGATCTTAATATTCTTATTTATCGCACAAAAATCCGTCTTTTATCCCCAATCCAACCACACCGCACAGTCACAATACACCATCAGATTAAATAAAAATAGACATTGATTGTATACCTTTGAAAAAAAATATATTTTTTGATAAAACGATAACAGATATTTATTTTTGAACACACCAAGTAATCATAATTCAGGTTTTGTATACTTTTTACGCTTCAAAGGATACAAAACCATTAAGTAGTACAATTATTATACCCAACATTACAGATCAGATCCACTTTTTACAACAACCAGAACATATAACGTTATTTTATACAAATTTATACATTTTCTTTATTTATTGCAAGTAATTAATCAGGGCGCGGCTCGCCCGTTTTGTCAGAAGATGGGTTGGTTTTTTATAAGCGGATTATTGAGGGTATTGCCCGGGTTACTTTTACCGGGGAGAAATTGAATCAACCTTGTTGAATCGTTTCAGGGGTTTACTTTCACTGATATAGACGCCAAGTACAATTAAAAAGCCGCCGGCAATCATCATTGCCGTGATTTTTTCCATAAGAACAAGCCCCGCTGCAAGTGTCGAAACAAGAGGCACCAGGTATATAAACCCCGCTGCCTGCACCGGACCTATTCTATCTACAACAACGTTCCACAGAAAGAAACAGAGAGAAGAAGCTATAAGCACGAGAAAGATCATGGAACCCAAAGCCTTAAAATCTGTGATCATCCACAAAAATGAGTCCTTTAATGAACCATAACCTCCATTTATAATTACAACCGGAACAAGCAGAAGTGCCGCATAACCAAAAGTTTTGCGCACAACGACATGCTGACCAATTTCTTTTGCCACAGGATAACTTCGCATGATTACCGAATAAAACGCGAAAGATACGGCAGCAAGCAATGCAAAAATATCACCGGCAGGATTAAGCTTTAATATAGCACCGTTCAGCAGAACAATGGATATGCCGCTAATCGCGCTGACAAACCCAAGCCCGGTATCAAAAGTAAACCGCTCGGAACGGAGCGCGACATGAGAAATAATTGCTGTAAATAGCGGAGTAGTAGACATCAGAAGGCCAACATTCGCGGAATAGGTTTTTGTCAATGCAAACGATTCGAACATAAAATATCCGAAAACACCTGTCAGCGCCAGAAAAAAACAGACAATCTCGTATTTGAGTTTTGGTCTTTTATAATCGCGTAAATTGAACAGCAGAAGAACAAACCAGGCCAGAGTTAAACGCACCAGTAACAGCTGCCCGGGCCAAAACCTTGCAAGCAGATATTTTGTAAAAATATAGGTGGTTCCCCATACCACTACCGTGAACAGGGCCGCCAGCCGGTTTATAACAACAGGTTTGTTTTTCATGCCTGACAATCAAACAAACCGGAGGTGTTTTGTCAATCCTGTTGCAGTTGAGCAACTATGTGTCATGACCCGACTGCAGCTATAAATATCCGCCATATTATTCTTGACCGGTACTGTAATCTGTTATACAAAAAAGCAGATGATTTAAGCTATATATTTCATGGATTTTATAATGCTATTCAATTCATTAAAAACAGAAATTTTAAACTGTAATCGCTGTGCCCTGTCAGCAACAAGAAATAATGTTATATTCGGAGAGGGCAACCCCAAGGCTGATATATTTATTATAGGTGAAGCTCCTGGCAAAGTGGAAGATATACAGGGACGCCCTTTTGTCGGGCCATCGGGTCAGTTACTTGACAGGATTCTTGAAGCCTGCGGTTTTACGCGCGAGACACATATTTTTATAAGTAATATAATAAAATGCAGGCCGCCAAACAACAGAGTACCGACTGCCGATGAAGTTAAAACATGCATGCCCTGGCTGTACCGGCAGATAGAGCTTGTTGATCCCAAAATAATTATTCTGCTTGGGGCTACAGCCTTAAAAAACATGGTAGGGCAAAACCATCGCATTACGCGTGAACACGGCAGCTGGATTACACTTAACAACAGATTGGCAATGCCGGTTTACCATCCATCAGCTTTACTAAGAGACCCCGGATTAAAACGCCCCACCTGGGATGATTTTAAAATGGTAGTACATAAATACCGGGAGATGGTTAATCCAGATCACTTTAGTGAACATGTATGATTATCTGAAAATTGTACTCAAATAGAATCAAACCGGAAACAGGTAACGGAAAAATGAATTTGCAAAATTCTGAACAATAGTTTGTCATTTTTTTCACGCATTTGCATTTCATAAGGAGAAAATAGAAATTATGCCGAAAACAGATCCCTTTGAGAACCACCAGGATGAGTACGAAGAGTGGTTTGAAACTTATAAACCTGTGTATATTTCAGAATTAGAGGCCATTCGTAATGTTTTACCAGTAGGGGGTATTGGTTTAGAGATAGGAGTAGGCAGCGGACTGTTTGCTGCACCTCTTGGAATTAAGTTTGGCTGTGATCCTTCTTTGAAAATGTTAAAGAAAGCCATTGAAAAAGGTATTTCGGGAATTGAAGGAACAGCAGAGAATTTACCATACGGTGATTCAACTTTTGATTATGCACTAATGGTAACCGCAATCTGCTTTGTGGATGATCCAACGAAAGCTGTCATGGAAGCACACCGGATTCTTCGCTCGCACGGCAAATTCGTTATAGCGTTTGTTGACAAAGAGAGTCCAATTGGCAAACGATATCTGAAATTCAAAAACAAGAGTGTTTTTTACAAAGATGCTACCTTTTTTTCGACCAGTGAAATTTACAATCTTCTTGAACAGAATGGTTTCAAAATTGCACGAACTGTAGAAACCGTTTTTGGCAGCATGGAAGATATTAATGAGCAGCAAACGCCCCGGGAAGGACACGGTGAAGGCAGTTTTGTAGTTATAGTTGGTTCGCGCATATAATCAAACAAGAGATAACAGCCCCTGCTCCAGCCTGGCAAAAACAGAATCCGCAAAATCAAGATAGTCATTATCTGGAACAGGTAATTGCTTATTAAGAGCTGTATGCAAAAGCGCCCAGCCTATTTCTCGAAGCATACAGACAAATTTTATACTATGTAAAGTCTGCAACAGATTTTCATTGCTTTTATCGAAATACGTCATAAGCATAAACTCTTCTGTCTGGACATCAAAATCACAGGAAAATGATAATGTCGCCAAATCAAACCAGATGTCTCCAAGACCCGAAAGTTCCCAATCCAGTAATTTTATCTTACCATCTGAACCCTGAATCATATTATGGTTAAACATATCGTTATGACAGTAATGCTTCATAAACCCTGGATCGCGTTCCCTTATCTTCTCTATTCGATTCATCTTATCAAGAAAAGGTTTCAAACGGGAGGCCCAACATATACCAAGGTTTTTGGCACCTATCAGATAATCCCGAGTAAGCGAGAACGGAGTACTGTACCGCTTTCCCGAATAAGAAAGAGTATGAACTTTTTTTAGAAGTAAAATCACTGATTTTATGGTTTCATGCTGTTTCAGCTGTTCAATAGAGACAATGTTGCCCTCAACAAACCTTGTGACCAAAATCTTTCGTTGTTCACCACAATTTACAACTTCAGGTGCTATACCGGCATAGAAGGCAAGCGTTTGAACTTTCTCCTCCTCCCTGTAATCAAGACCAAGAATTTCGTTTTGTGTTCCATTAACGCGTAAAACCCATGTTTCACCATCTACAAATACCTTGTATACGTGGTTAGAATATCCACCACTTAACGGCTCGTAACATATTGACCCTGCATTTCCCCATTGAGGTACACTGTTTATATAATCATCAATATTCATGTATTTCTCTTTCACGATAACGAATAAATTATTACTGAATGCGGCATTTGCAAATATATTATTCATAATTTTTATCACAGATTTACGAATAAATCATGATTTTTTCGTAAAAGTAAGTATTCGTACGGATGACAATTGAATCATAATTATGATAAATTCAACTGAAATGTAATCTACATACAGTGTACTTTTTGAGGTTACTTATACAATATCATTCAAATTTATAAATTAACAATAGAGAACTTCAAAAAATTACAATGTTCCGGAGGGTAACATAGTTTAAGTGCATATTCTTAAGGAATTTTTTGCAAGTCCCTTTACTGGAAAGTTAAATTTTGAGAATACCAATAAATACAGGAGGTTAATAAAGTTATAACTTAAGTAGATGTAAAATATATAAATTATATTATGGAGTTTTAACAATAAAAAATTTTTTTCAACTAATCACTACTCTACTGATTAATCCGTAGCTGTTAGATTTCTTTCAAAAGATTAAAGTTTTTTATAATTATTTTAACAAAACAGCCTTCAGTCCAGTATACATATATAGAAATATTCTGGAGGCATTAAATGGATACTACCGATTTTAGAACATCAATTGATGTTGAATTAAGCAGATTTGATAGAATAGTTGAATATGCGGAGAAGCACAAAATGGACATTTCAGATGTAATGAATACTGTTCTGGATATGTATGCAAATAAGCTGGCTAAGAATCCAGTATGCAATGACACTCTTAACAGGTATCATGAGAGAGGTACAATTTACAAATCAGTACATATCCGATTTTCAAGCATTTCTAAAAGAAAACTGAAAGATATAGCTAATCTGTACTGCTACAGCTTGTCGTATATGCTTTTTTTGGCAATGGATTTCTTCGATGAGTTTATGGATGGTGTTAAGGAATTTATCCGCCCTGTTTTTCATGCTGCTTTTGTTCATCACTTCTTCGGGTTCCCATACTTCATTAACAGCTGGGGTATGAATTTTTACGAGGGACAAGTCCATACTGCTGGACAAGAAACCAGAAAAAAGTCAAAAATGTTATGTTGAAATTTCTTCCATAGTGTTTTTATAACAAAAAAACAAATGGAACAAGAAAAACGGAATCAAACAAGAGACAAAACCGGGGAATATTAATTTCTAGAAGTTTCTTTATGCACGCCCGGAGAGATTCGAACTCCCGACCTGCGGATTCGAAGTCCGACGCTCTATCCAGCTGAGCTACGGGCGCGTATAAAGAACCATGGGTGAGTGACGGGGCTTGAACCCGCGACCACAGGAGCCACAATCCTGGGCTCTACCAACTGAGCTACACTCACCGTAAATAAACTCAGAAAACGCACGCCAGAGAGGATTCGAACCTCTGACCTACGGCTTAGAAGGCCGTTGCTCTATCCAGCTGAGCTACTGGCGCGTAATACGCACAACTACCAAAGCAGAGTGCCGGAAAAGCAAGGGTTGTACGTTATGTCGGGGCGAAAGGATTCGAACCTTCGGCCCCCTGGTCCCAAACCAGGTGCGCTACCGGACTGCGCCACACCCCGAAAATGTTAAGCCAAGTTATTATCGGTACTGAAAGTTGTCAAATATATTAGTATCTTTAAAAAATAATTTTTCAACTCACTATAAAAAAAAACAATTATTTACAGTTTATAACTCAATTTATCTTAAAACCATCATAGGATTATCTGCTTATTCTTTCACCACATCGCTTGCAAAATCTGGCATCTTTGTCATGTTTGTCAAGACCGCATCTTGGGCAGATAGTTACATTGATTTGAGAACCCTGACTCAATTCAACAGTGACAATTCCTGTTGGCACAGCAATTATGGCGTATCCCAAAATCATTATTACTGATGAAATGATCTGGCCGGCAATTGTCTGTGGGGCTATATCTCCATATCCCACCGTTGTCATTGTAACAATTGCCCAGTAAATACTTAATGGAATACTGGTAAAACCGTTCTCGGCACCTTCCACCACAAACATTACTGTCCCCATAATTATGACGGAACTCAAAACTACACCAATAAAGAGAGTTATCTTGTAGCGACTAGCTTTCAAAGCACGAGCAAGAACCTCTCCTTCATGTAAATATTTTGAAAGTTTGAAAATCCTGAATACCCTGAGTAACCTGAAAGCTCTCATAACAAAAAGATACTGAACACCGCCAAGACATAGAATTATTGCAGCCGGCACTATCGATATAAAATCAATTATACCGAAAAAAGAGATAATGTACCCGAATCTTCTTTTTGAAGAATAGACCCTAAGCACATATTCTATCAGGAAAATCAAAGTTAAAAAATATTCAAAACCTCTAAAAACATCTCCCCATTTTAGTGCTATCGATTCAACACTTTGCATCATCAACAGCACTATGCTTCCTAAAATCAGCCATAAAAGAACTATATCAAACAATCGCCCTGAAAATGAATCCGATTTAAAGATTACATCATGCAACATGTTTCGTATTTTTTTATTAATCATTCTGATAACCCAAACTATAACCTGCACTCTTTTTTTTCCATTTCAAGACACTCTATATCATTCACAAGTTCTACTGAATCGACATCCACTTTCTCGGCTCGAACGACAGATTTTCTTCGCCAACGACCGGTTAGAAAATATATACAGGAAAAAATTGCACCAAGTACCCATGCTATTGGTATTCCTAACCAGATACCGCGTGTTCCCATTTTAACTGAAAAATAGGTCGCAACCGGAATCCGTATCAACCATAACGAAAAAAGAGTAATAAACATCGGTATTATAGTATCACCCGCACCGCGAAGCGCACCATTGAAAATAAACATGATCATAAAAGCGATATAAAACCCGCTAACAATAAAAAGGTACTCCTGCCCTATCGAAATTACTTCAACATCAGAAGTAAAAAGCAGCATTAACTGATTACTGAAACAAATTACCGAAAGCGAAACCGTTAAAGCGCAAAAAACCGCAAATATCAGACCTATACGGATAGCCGAATTAACCCGTTCAAGCTTACCGGCACCGATGTTTTGTCCTACAAAAGTCGACATTGCCAAAGAGAAATTCATCGCGGGCATAACCGCAAAAGAGTCTATCCGGGCTGCCGCGGTAAAAGCAGCAAGAGCATTTGTTCCAAACTGGTTAACAATTCTGGTTAGTGCCATCATGCCGGCAGCCACAAACATCTGCTGCGCGCCCGTAGGCAATCCTATTTTAATGCTCTTAACAAAGATATCCTTATCGAATCTTAATTTTAAATAATTTACAGCAAAAAGAGGGTTTATTTTTTGTAAATATATTATTCCACCTATAAAGGAGATCCCCTGAGCTAAGACGGTGGCAATTGCCACCCCGGCGACACCCCAACCAAAACAAATGACAAAAACCAGATCCAGCACAATATTAAGAACAGTAGCAAAAATCAGCAAATACAGAGGTGTCTTTGAGTCCCCCAGCCCCCTTAAAACAGCGCTTATCGAATTATAACCAAACATCAGGATAAGTCCACCGAAAAGAATATCTATATAAAGCCTGGTATCGGCGTATATCTCTGACGGAGTGTTAAGTATATTTATAATAACATCATCCAGAACAAGCCCCATAACAGTAACTATCAAAGCAATAATTACAAGAAATATATATGATGTCTCAATACATAATTTGACCTTTTTGTAGTCCCTGGCTCCGTAGTACTGTGAAATCATTACAGATATTCCCATGGTTGCCCCCATTGAAAGAGCAATCAAAAGAAACATAATCGGAAAAGAAGCTCCTACTGCCGCCAAAGCATTTTTTCCCAAGAAACGGCCAACAACAACTGAATCCGCTACGTTGTAAAGTTGCTGGAAAACACTACCAGCGAACATTGGTATAGAGAATCTTACAATCAAACCAAGCGGATTTCCTTTTGTCATATCAATCATGTTTTAAGTCCCAACCTTAAGCAATAAAGAAAACAGAGCCGATATCTATCAGCAATTATATTTAATGGTCATGATTATATCAGAAGACAACAGTACAACAATAAAACTGATATCGAGTAGGAGGTAGGTAATTATTTTACCTACCGTCCTCTCACACCACCGTGCGTACCGTTCGGTACACGGCGGTTCTTTA
>JAFGRW010000007.1 GCA_016934935.1 Spirochaetota bacterium
CTTCTACAGATATATCAATATCACAAATATAATCATTATCCTTTTTTATTACTTGTTTGGTTTTCATTAATTATACTCCTGATTCAGATAATAAGAATGAAAGAAACGATAATCTAAGCTGCCCACTTCTTACCCTTGCTGGAGTATTCAAACACAAGCTCATAGGTTTTATCGCAGGTTTTTTTAAATTCTACTCTGTCATAACTATCCGGGAGGTCTTTATCCAGCACCTCTTCAATTGCACTGCGCACTTTTATCTGGCTTTGACTATCCTTAAACCAGTCTTGTACCAGTATTTTGGGATGCTCCTGCATAAGACGCTTTAAAAGATCCTGTGCTGCAAGTTTAACTTTCTTTTCTTCTTCCTTGGGCAACTTCTCTTTTTTTATGAGGTCATAGAGTTCAAGTTCATCTATAGTTAAGCCTTCTTTAACATGACGTTCATCCTCTTCTTTCATGGTGTTGACAAAGTTCACAAGATCATCAAAGTAATTCTCTGTTGAAGAGTTGCCTGAATTATAGGTATCAATAATTGACTGAAAGCGTTCTGCAAAATCCGTTCGGGTGCTGTTATCCTCCAGCATCTTCTGCAGTTTTTCTTCAATGAAAGCCTTGAGGTCTGCTATTTCAATGTTCTTGTACTTTGCCTGCTTAAATTCATCTTTTAACTTATCGAAATTTATTTTACTTAAATCCCAGGTCTTACCTTTTTGAATAATCTGGTACGCCTCTTGCGGTTCGCTGACTTTATCTGCATCTTCCGGGGTGATAACACTCTGATCAAGAAGGTCGGCTATGCGTCTTTTTACGCTGTCAATATCTGCTGTGCCGATTATCGAATCGATTACTCCCCGAAGGTATTGAAACACCGGAACCAGCGGACGATATTCTTTGCCTAAAATTTCCGGTTTACACGCTTCATAAAGTGAAGAGATTGTGTTTTCATACACATTAAATTCTTTACGGTAGTCGTCCTTTTCCAGAATAATATCAGCATACTTTTTGAAAGTATCAATTTTGTTAAATATACGTTTATCTGCTATAATTGATTTTATGTCGATATTATGATCACTGCAGAATAAAACAGCAGAATTAATGGCATCATCGAGAAGGACAAACAGATTGGATTTATCCGGCACCTGGTCCTCTTCGTTCTCTTCTCCAGAAGTATTTGAACCCTGCCCGTAATCATTCAGCGCCTTTTTCATGTTACGAAAAACATTGTAATAATCGACGACCTCTCCGTTATACTTTGAGACACCGGCAATCTCAAAAGGACTTACACGGTTAGCACGGGCTATTGTCTGCATAAGAGTGTGCCCCTGCATTGGTTTATCAAGATAGAGAGTTGAAACAGTCGGCGCATCAAAACCCGTAAGCCACATGGCGCAGACAAAAACAAGCTCCAGCTTATCGTGAGGATCTTTAAAACGGTACTCAATATCATGTCCATTTTCATCGACAGTATTAAGTTTTTCTCTGTGAGGTGAAAAATCGAGATCTGCTTTTTTAAATTTTTCTATCTCGCCGGCATCTTCACTGACTACAACAGCCATCTCTACATTGCGCATGTAGATTAAAATACTCTGAAGTTTTTCTTTTTTTATTTCTGAAGGTTCTTTGGCAATTTTACCAACAAGAGCTTTTATCTCATTTTTCCAGTTATGCTGAACCTTTTCGTACATTTTTACTGCAGTGAACTTGTCTACGGCAATAAACATTCCTTTACCTAAAAATCCACGATAGGGAAAGTGAGAGACAATATCCTGTGCTATAGTCTCAAGACGGTCATCCCTTTTAATGACCTCTATTTCTTTTGAAAATTCATTTTCAAGCTTTTGTTGCTGCTTTTCATCGAGGTTTTCATCTTCCAGAATCTGGTAAAATTCTTCACTCAGATTTTCATTCTGAATAAGCACAGAAGGTACTCTCTTTTGATAAAACAGCGGTACTGTTGCACCATCATCAATTGCCTGGGCAAAGTTATATTCACTGACATACTCACCAAACCAGGCTTTGGTTTTACCGTCACGGTCTATACGGTTTGCCAGAAGCGGAGTGCCGGTAAATGCAAAGAACTGCGCGTTAGGCAGGCCCTTACGAAGATTTTCTGCTAGAGATTTATATTGTGAACGGTGGGCCTCATCAACAATTACTATAATATCTTCGCGCTCAGAAAGCAGTGGATACTCTTTGCCCTTATCATACTTAAACTTCTGGATAAGGGTAAAGACAAAGCGCATGTTGCGACCCAGATATTCACGCAACTCTTTACTATTTTTAGGCTGGGCAGCCTCTTTCTTTTTTACCGTATCGGTATTTAAAAAATTACGGTATATCTGACCGTCAAGGTCAACACGGTCTGTGACAATCACAAATGTAAAGTTGCCCTGAAACTTTCTAAAAACCTTACGGCTTAAAAAGATCATGGAAAAACTTTTGCCAGAGCCTTGAGTATGCCAGAATACACCCAGCTTTCCTTTTTTTTCTTCTCTTTCTTTAAATGATTCTACAGCTTTATTGACACCGATAAACTGGTGGTTTTGAGCAATAATCTTTGTTGTCTCTTTATGATAGAGTACAAAGTTTTCTATATAGTCGAGAAGCCGTTCTTTTTTAAGAAGACCATGAATAATTCTTTCAAGACTTGTGCCTTGTGATTCTATCTGTTTTCGGCTGATCTTCTCTTTTTCGTCATTGGCACGAAGCCAGTTAAAGAAGTGCTCATATCCGGCAGTAAAAGAACCTACACGACTCTCAACAGCATTTGAGAGAATACAAAAGGCATTACAGTTAAAAAGCTGTGGAATGTCTTTTTTGTAATTGGTGAGGTTATCATCATAGGCGTTTCGGACTTTGACATTGGAGTTTTTAAGCTCTATAAAAACTAGTGGTATACCATTTATATAAATGATGATATCGGGACGCCTGTAATAGATCTCGCCCTTGATCCAGAGCTGGGTAACTGCCAGAAAGTCATTGCTTGACGGTTCATTAAAATCGATAAGCTTTATCGAAGTGTGTTCTGTTTTGCCCTTTTCGTTTTCGTATTCGATGGGTATACCGTCTTTTATAAGGGAATATATTTCACGGTTTCGCGCAATAGGTGACATGGCCCAACGGTGGTCTTTTAAAATATCAATGGCACGGTCAATCGCGTCTTCGGGGATTTCTTTATTAAATAACAGAGCCTTTTCTTTTATGATATCTAAAAAGAGAACCTCGTCTTTGGTCGCTCTATTTGACCTGTCATTCAGGCTGTCAGAATCTGCAGTAAAACAGTTAATGGTTCGATATCCTAATTTCTTATCAGTTAGAAGTTTTATTGTCGCTTTTTCTATCTGATCTTCTGAGATATAGTTTGCCATAGTTGTTTCCCCGTTAAGTTAATACGCTGTAAATTATATAATTTTCCTTAAAGTTAACATTAAGATTATTAACCTCTACCTGTATGGAGAAAGAAAAGAGAGATTAACTTAAATTATAACAATCATTATAAATTGTATAAATACTCGATATTTTCTAATTGATTTTCTACTTTTTTTTCTAAAAAAGAACCGCTGTGATCTTTATCAAACCAGGCATAGTCAATTCGCAATCTAAATAATTTACTTAATTGGACAAATTCATCAGATGACAGTTTTTTATCAGACCAGGGATTTTCGAAATAAACAATACCATCAATAGTCAGGATAAGAACAGCAGTTAATGACGCCCTTTCTCTAAACAATCCATTCTTTTGTTGTTCATATTTACGACGAGAAGGTAAGTGTTTAAGTGTACTTCGATCCGACAAAAACGATGCTCCTTTTTTGCCGTATAGTCCATGCCACACACCAAAACTGCCAATGAATGTTTGTCTATCTTTATTGACAGTTGTCAGTGGAGTTGTATCATTTGTTTTTAAAATAAAATCCTGACAACAATCTATCCATAATATATTACGAGCATTAGAAACTGTTTGATCAGATTCTCTTTTATAGCTTAAATATTTATCAATAATTTTATTCGATGGATACTTTAAAGCAGCTCCATTTGAACCAGTCAATGGATGAGAAATGGCGATTTTTACTGGTCCTTGTTGTGAATCTAATTTTTTTTTAACCTTTTCTTTTTCAGGTTGTGAATCTTGTGGAGTATAAACTTCACAAAACAAGTCATCGAGTAATCTTAAATCTGGAGTTTTATAATTATTGTTTTCTCTTATCTTAATCGCTTCGGGAAAAACTGCCTTCAGTAGCCCTAAAGAAACAATTTCTCCGACAATATTGCTCCTGATTTCGATGCTATCAGGTTCATTTAAAATACGGTAAGCTCGATTCTTATCATAATCATCCTCAGTAAGAGAATTTAACGCTTCATCAAGATATAGAAGTCTATTATAAGAATCACAAATTAAACCATTTTGTTGCGAAACACGTAAATTCTTGTAATAATAACTTTCCTTGTTAGTATTAGTTATTAGATTTTTAATATTTGGAAAAAATATGTCATGCTTATATAACATCTTATTTACTCGTCGACCATTGCTGGTGGAAATGCAATATCAAGATCTTCCACATCAAGCTTGCCGGATATTAACCGAGGAAGAAGAAGGTCTCGTGATTTTTTAAGAGTTTCACAGCAATTTAATAAAAAAATTTTTTCGTTAGAAAGAGGTGAAATTAGCTTCTCAAATTTCTTAAGTATATCTTGTTCTGGTATAACTATTTTTTGTTTTCCTAATTGAATAGGGCTTAAATTCATTTGTGCTGTACTACCAAGAGATAAGTTCTCTATTAGTTGAACCATGCTCTTATTTCTAAAAGTGTAATAAATAAATTGAGAACTATAATTAAATTTGCCTTCTAATTTAGCTACACGCTGATTTAATAAAAAATTATCACCAATCACATGACAAACTCTACCAACATTTCCTGTTAGTGACATCAAGACATCGCCAGTGTTCAGTTTACAATGGGATTTCATATTCGATGGATAATCATCAATATAATCAGAACATTTATTAACAAAAAAACCATCTTGAACATTTTTAATCGTTACAATTCCATATTTGGCATCAGACAGATAACTATCACTTTTAAATGAGAACCCTGATAGAAAGTCAACAATCTCACCTATACTCTTAACCTCCCACCCTTCGGGTACACCTTTTACAATCTTCACCTTTTCATGCCCGGGAAAGCGCAAGCGCACAAACCACTCCTTGTATATCTCTTCGGCCATCTTTTCGAGTATGGCAATTCGGCGATTGTTGTTTTCTATCAGCTCGTCATAGGCCGAGAGGATCGCAGCTATCTTCTTCTGGATGGGGAGAGGGGGCCAAAGAATATCAAGTTTATGTAAATGATTTCTATTTAAAGTCGGATTTGAAGCCCCCACATCATACGTTTCCAATTTCATCAATAGTAAATAATAATAAATAAATCTTGAATGGTTCCCTTTAAAATCTTTAACCCAAAGAGTAGTATCATGAGGCCAATAATTGCCTTCTACATAGTGCACTTTACCAAGAGTACCTTTTCTACCTGTAATAACACCTGGACCATTAACTTTATATTCATTATGATAACTACTAATTCCTGATGATGAAACAATAGGAATAGAACCTTCTTTTTGTTCTTTTTTTGTAATGTCAAAACCTCTCTGTAAGGTTAATACATTATCAAGTTTAGTTTTTAACCACTTACTCATCATTCTCCTTAATCACCTCAATTCCTTTCGCGGTCAGCCTGTATTTCTGTTTTGGATTGGTGGGGTTATCCGGATCGGTCATTTCAAGCCAACCTGATTCAAGAAGCGGCTTAACCAAAGAATCCCTGAATTTTGTCCGATTAGTTCGCTTTGCCTCATCCATCATTTCTTTAATTGTTCGTTCTGTTTTACAAAAAAAGAGCATTTTTACCTGGTCCCTACCTGGTCCCTGCTTGGTCCCTGCTTGGTCCCTGCTTAGTCCCTCATCATTTTGTTCAGTACCGGCTTCCGGGCTAGCTTCCGGGGCAAAAAAGGTCAGTGTTACCCCTTTATCGCTTTTCCACTCGGGTTTAGGCAAACCGCTGTCTGTGCAGGCTTTCTGTATAAGCACACTGCCGCGCCCCAGTTTTTCCATCATGCCCCGCAGGTAGAGTACATGTGCTATATCCGGATTACGCAGCACAGAAATGTGTCCGGTTTTAAGCCCCTGCACCGTAACGCCTTCCGGTAGCTCTCCTGAGTTCCAGATTTCAAGGCGTTTGGGGTAGATAAAGACCGCCAGACCGCCTGAAAAATCAGTATAATCCCGATGTACAAACGCATTTACCAATCCTTCACGAATGGCTTCTTTTGGATACAGTGGGCGTTCCTGCCGTTCAAGTTGCCCAGCAGGAAAATGAGTTACTGTAGGAATATTTCGGATGATAAAGGCATACAGCTCTTCAAGCACTACTAAAAGCGGCCCTTCAAAATACTTGGAGTCTTTATAGGTGTCGTCACTCTTGTCTGAGGTAAAGCATGCTGCCTTCACTCGAACCTGTGGATAGCGGTTTGCGCTGTTTTTGCAAAAAAGAACATCACCCCCGTTGGTCAGTTTACCGTATTTGGCAAGTAACAGATCTTCCAGAACAAGATCAGGTTTGTTAACATTACGAAATTTCAGTCTTCCGAATTTTTGAATCAAATCAGCAATTTGGCTCATGTGCTCATAATTAAGATCCTCAGAAGCTTGCGCATCAGAAAATCGACGTTCCCAGCGCTCCGGCTCAGACTGCCTGCGCAGAACCATATCGCGAATAGTATCAACATCGGCTTTTTGTGTCTTATCACCAAGACGCACATAGATATCGTTAGAGTAAGAATAGGGCACATCCTTCCCAGAAGGCACTTCGATAACTAATACAGTTTTGCCATCAATTGTGTGCAATTCAAAAGAAAAAAAAGCCTGGGGTGAAATGTTTTTCGATACATTAATTTCAAGTGACCTGGGATCATCAATAGGTGTTATCCCTGTTATTTCACCCTTATCAGTAACACCGCATACAACATAGCCTCCACCAGAATTCAGAAATGCGCAAATCTGTTTACCTGCAATATCCGATTTAAATGCTGATTTATATTCAATGTTCTGATTTTCGCCAAGGGTGAGCAGGTTTTTGAGTCGTTGTATGTTCATCACTTAGCCCCCTTGCCTTTTGAGGGTTTTACAAACATATCAGGGTTCGAAAGGTTTTCCTTTATGAATGCTTCTACCTCCTGAAAGCGGGAAAACTGTGCAGTTGTAAATACCAATGCATCTTCGGTGCTCTTGTATTTTTGAACCCAATTGCCCTGCCTCTCCCTTAGTGGTGTATCGGACAATACCGCTTCTTCATACATATCAATAACCCTGAGATCACCAAATATCGGACTTTTAGTGAGTGTCAGTTTTTTTCGTTCAGAGGCGGTTCTGTAGCCAAGTTTATCAAGAAACGATCTTGCAAAAACTACATGGTCATGGGACAAGAGCCAGCGGGGCTTTTTAAGCTCCAATGCCAATCTCAACTCCTTATGAGTGATTGAAACATCATCATGTTCATCAATGCCGCTACCGTAATAGGGTGTAATGAGTCCAAGAAAAAGGTCGCACTTCTTGACAGCAGTAATGCAATTATCAAAAGCTGATTTATTAGAAAAGACAGGAACGGTTCCCGTATGCGAAAGCCATACCTCATAGCCAAAATTTGTCAAGAGTGTATAAATTCGCTCCAGCAGCTCTTCAATGCCATACACAGTTGAAGAGATAAAAATGATTGGCTTTCGTGTTGATTTCATCATTCCCCCGCTATGGCCCGTATATTATGAGAAATAACTTTTTCAAGCTGTAATGCTTCTTTATTCAATGCTTCCAGTTCATCATTAAGGCCGACAATCTCTGCAATAAACTCCTCTTCTGTTTTACCGTCCTCTTCTATAACAACACCAACATAGCGTCCGGGGTTAAGGGAGTATTCCTGTTCTTTTACTTCATCAATACTTGCAAGTTTACACAGACCGGTAACATCTTCGTACTGCGCTTCGGGAAAGCGCTCCTGTAGCCAGCTTATATGGTTAAAGAAGTATTCTGTATCTTTTACATCCTGATGCAGCAAGGTGCTTAAGTCCTGCAGTTCTGTCAGGTCTTTTGCCTTTTTGTGTTCCTTTTGCAGCTGCCGTATTTCTCTATCCAGCTCTTTTATAATGGAGTGTATTTTTTCAAAAAAAGGTTTAATATTCTCACTCAAGGTTCTCTGTTTTGTGTTATACGCATCAATATCTTTAACTGGTTTGTTCTTCTTATACAGTCCAATCAGATCTTTTGCTTCAATCAGCAGTGGCGAAAAGTCCGGAATTTTTTTGACCTTGTAGGCCTTAAGGTACGAACTTACTTTTCCAGAAAGCTGCTGCAATTGTTCCATGTTTTCTGCGAAACTGCCAAAACCCTTTTTAAAGTAGCTCTGTACCGTATCAACAAAGGCCTGCCTGTCTCCTTTGTGCAGTTTTGATATAAGGACAACATTATGAATCTGCTCGGCAGAAAACTCACGATGCGCTCGGTCAATCTGGGTAAAGATGTTTCTTGTATCTATAAAGAGAATGTTTTTATCTTCTTTGGCCTTGTCAAAAAACCAGAGAGTTGCAGGCAGGGTTACAGTATAAAACATGTTAGAAGGCAGAGTCACCATCGCATAGATCAGGTTTGACTCTATCAGCTTTTGACGTATCTCGGCCTCACTGTGACGGGCATCGCTAGCAGAGTTTGCCATAACAAGCCCGGCGCGTCCCTTTTCACTTAAAGATGATGCGAAGATATTTATCCAGAGATAGTTTCCGTTTGGACAGGTCTCTTCACCCTTCTTTTTGTTCCTGGTTTTATTACGGGGAACCCCAAAAATATTAAAGCGTTTGTCCTGATCAACACGGGCAAGGCTTACGTCGTCAACATTAAAAGGAGGATTCGCCAGTACATAATCAAAACGCCCAAAAGCATTTACCGGATCTTCATAGTAGGTATTTGCCTGATGCACCTCTCCTCGAAGGCCGTTTACCGCAAGGTTCATTTTGGCAAGCTTTACTGTTTCAAGGGTCTTCTCCTGTCCGTACACATAGAGGCTGTTGTCATCAGGTTCAAGACCTGCTTTTTTACGTTCTTCTATAAAATTTGAAGACTGTACAAACATACCACCTGAGCCGCAGGCAGGGTCAAAGACTGTACCATCGTGGGGTTCAATAATTTCAACCATAAGACGTACAACACTGCGAGGTGTAAAAAACTCTCCGCCGCCCTGGCCTTCTGCCATGGCAAACTTGCCAAGAAAATATTCATAAATCTGACCAAACATGTCACCACTTGCATCACGGGGAATGTCGGCAAAATTTTTCAACAGCTGGACTGGTATATCCCGGAACTCCTGTTTGCGAACAAGTTTAAAGTATTCATCCTTAGGCAGCACTCCTGAAAGTTCGGGCTTGTTTTTTTCTATCAGTTCCATCGCCTCTTTGAGTGCTTTGGCAATGTCTTCTTCTTCAGGCAGGCGTAAAAGATACTCATATCTGGCTTTTTCGGGAAGATAAAAACCGCACTTCTCTATTGCAATATCTTCTATCTTGCGTTCACGCCGTGAACTTTTAAGCTTGTTATACTCTTTATTTATATCTTCTTCATATTGGCTGTATTTGTTATCAGCAAAACGCAAAAAAATAAGCCCTAATACGGGTGTAGCGTATTCTGATGATTTAAGGTCAGAATTGGCACGCAGAGTGTCGGCACTTTGCCAAAGGGTCTGTTCGAGTTGTTTAAGCTGTTCGGTCGTCATAGTGTTTCCTTATTATGTGATTAGCTATATTTTTATATAAGCAAAGGGTGAGTTTCAAACGTTTTTTGTCACTCAAAAAAGGCGGAACCCCTGCAGTCGTCATCCGCTTTTCCCCGTAGAACACCTAAGATTTACGTCGTACACACAAATAATCAAGCAATTAATATTACATCTTAAGTCATACAATATATAATAGCGCCTATCTGCGGTATTCCCGTAAGAACCACTACTGAACAGGATAGTATAAAAAAAATTCAGAAAAAGTTATATGCCGGATGCTTTGGTATTGCGAGTTTACTCCTGAAATGAAAAAAATACAATCAATGGGCAATTGGTTGATTAATAAGCAATAGCAAAATTATTGAATTGTGAAATCGAATCCTTAACAGAATGAAAACCTTCCAGATTATCTGTTGTTTCAGATTCTTTCCGGTGTCAGACGGTTTGGTTTTAAAAATGTCAATCTGCACCGGGTATTTAGACATAATCGAATTATTGTAAAGTCAGACTGTACAAAATAAAAAAAGTGTTGTATTATAAATTATTGATAATATAACCTGCCTTATCCTGATTAAAAAGTAAAAAAGCATTTCTTTGTTAGGGTATGGAATTTGCCTAAGTTGATTATAAGGAGCCGTTTTGGTTCTTTAAAATAATAAATTATGGCAGGGGGACGTAATGAGTATTTATGGCTGGCTCCTTTCAGTGGGGCTTATTCTGGGCGGTATTATTGGAATGATCGATATTATCGCAAGAAAAAATGCTGCAATTGCTGAAAAAATCAAATCGTTTGAAGAGTATTTCAGCTATGTCGGTGTTGTAATACTTGGTATAGGAATATGGAACGCAATTTATATTCCGCAGTATATAACAGGTATTGCTCAATATCCGGTTTATTATATTGCAATTATTGTTGCAGTAATAAGCGGTATTGTGCTTGGTCTTTTGCTTGGAGCAGGTATTGCCCATCACTTCAGTGCTGTTGAGGATCTTGTAAAAAAGATTTCAGAAAAACTTGTTATTGTAAAAATTCCTTTTTCAATTGCAGGAATAATAGCAGGTCTTTATCTTGTAATAGCCACATTGCTTAATTTGCAATTCTAATTCAGTAAAAAAATGAGTATAAAAGACTGTCTGAGAAGGCGGTCTTTTTTTTAAAAAAATTAATTTTCTGAGGCTGCAAGGATTAAAGTTAAGCCGGGTTACTGTACGGCTTAATTGCTGTATAGAGGGTTAAGTACTCTCAGTGAGGATGGTCCGGAAGGTGACGACTGCTGCAGGATTATTTTATGGCCGTCTTTAACCATACAAGATATAAAGTTGTTGAAAGATAGTGATTTTAATAATTTGTAAGGGGTTAACAAGTTTCTTCAGATAGAAAGCTGTTTAAGCAGCAGGAAATTATTATGGGTGAGATTATAAAAAAAATTGGCAATGCAGTCTATTATATTATTATCGCTGCAGTTCTGGTTTATATAATTTATTCCGGTAAATACCTGATTATTTACGGAACAGTCAAGAGGCTGTTTGTAACTATTGAAAAACCGTATCTTAGTTGGGAGCCCGATTATTCTCATGCAATGGCTCGGGTCAAAGCGGAGAATAAACCGCTCTTTGTATTGATCACTGCGCCGGACTGGTGTTCCTATTGCAAGGCGCTTGAGGCGACTACTCTGCAGTCTGAACATGTGGCTTCGTTTGTTTATGAAAACTATGTGGCGCTACAGATTCTCGATACCTCGCCTGAGCGTAAAAACTTCAGTTACAATAGTTATCCTACGATTCTTATTTTATCAGCCGAGGGCAAGGAGCTGGAGCGGGTAAAAGGCTTCATCGGTGACAGGATGCTGCTTTCGCTGTTAAAAGAGCATAGTGGCAAATAGTGCGGATCCTCTTTTTCTTTTTTGTATAAGGCCTGCTCTTTTTACAGAGTGGATTTGCTGATAATTGTAAATATCCCGGTTAATGTCAAGTCTGGTAATAAGAAGATAAAAAACATACAATTTCCACCGTTTGTTTTGGTGGAAGTTATATTTAAAAACAATGCAGAGTCTGTTTATTCGTCGCCGCTATTGTATACATTAAATGTGCAGTCCGTAAATGTTTTACCCCCGGCGACAAAGCCTGTTGGCATTGATCCGGTTACCGCTTCTCCTTCTGCACCGTAGGCAGAAATATCTATTTTGCAGTTTGTAGCCGCGCTTGTTGTTCCGTCATTATAATACATAACGTTGCAGGTAAATGAACCAGTGGTTTTACCTTCTATATCTGTGAACATCAGTCCGTTTCCTGAATCCATTGAGCCATAAGATACTGAAGGTGAAAATGCATATATGCTGCTCTGGTCATCATCAGCATCATAGCTTGCAACAGGTTTGCTCCCGGCTTCCGTAAAGCCTCCCTCAAACGTTGTCTCTACACCGTCAATTTTAACTTTAATAAAATATTCAGGGGTATCGTCACCGGCTCCGGTGTCATCGTCATCACTGCTGTCGTCTGAATCACATGATACAATAGTCAGGGTAAGCAAGGGGATCAAAAACAAAACAAAAAAAAGATACTTAACTGATTTTAACATAATGCTCCTCCTGTAATGTTGTATATGGTTTATTAATACCAGCAAAATAAAATGTGTATTTGTAATATGTATCCGATGGGGTTTATAATAATAATATTTTTGTGTATTTCAAATTTTTCTCATTTTTTTTGTAAATTAATTCATATTTGCTGTTGCCGGTTTTTTTGACTGTGGTTAAAAATTATATTTAAAAAATTTATAACACTTATTGTCCCTTCGCCATTATCTTCAAAAGCGTATTTGAAAACATTTGTTAAAAGCTCGTTTCTAATTATGCCTATAGTTATCGCTTTTCCTTTTCCAACTGTACTCATAACTTTTTTGTCTATTTTTATATGAAAATGAATCATAGAAATTATGAGTAACATCATTCAGCGATGAAATATAAGCTTTTGAAACTCCTTTTTCCTTTAACTTTTGCAGGCATTTTATCATGGCTATCCGGGCAAGTCCTTTTCGCCTGTAATCAGAATGAGTGCAGACTGTTTCAATTTCAGCTGTTCTGTTAACTGGATCTACCCATCCTGTGCAGGCAGAAACAGCTTTGCCGGTTTTTGAATAAACAGTAATATCAAGGTCGGCATGATAGTTGGGAGAATTTCTGAGTTTTTTATACAGTTTTTCAGAATAAAAATCTTTACCAAATGCGTTTTTTACCAGTTCGACATGCTTTGCCGGGTTAAGATTCATATCGGCACTCTCGATATAATAATCTTCAGGTATTTCTGCAATCAAACTGAAATTCTTCAGGTCGTAATAGCGCGTAAGAGCATATGATTCGGTTTTAACAATTCCGTATTCAGCATAAATTTCATGTTCCTTTCTTTTAAATGCAGAAAGTTCTGTCCAGAGCTCATTTTTGTCTTTTGCCCGGGAATCAAATAGAAATGAAATCATAATTTCAAATATTCCGGTATTATGGGGATGGCTGATTAAATGAAATCCATTCTCTCCATCCTCGGAAATAAGGATACCTGCGATTTCTCCGCTGTCATCTCTCCAGATATGACAATTATCTGCAAAAAAATCTGTATTCTCATTATAATGTTCATAAACCCAGATTTCAAAACGGGCCAAAGGAAAATCATCAAGCTGCTTGGTGGTTCTGTACACTGAAGAAATAAAGTTTGATATATTCAAATGTTCTTTTAATGAATACTGTAAAGGCTTTCCGGTGTATTTCATGGCTTTAGTCCCTGAATGAAAGTTATGATGTGTAATTGCGGTAAAGTTTCACATAACTGAAATTAGATATCCGCTAAGGGGCAGTGATATTTTTATCTGTTATATCCGGATGAAGTCAAGCGGTTTTCAATTGTATTAACGGTACAATTTAAATAGTTTCCTTTTGAAATAGACCTGATACAATTATTACAATAAATACAATTGTTTATATCCTTAATATTACCTTCCTTGATTTTTTTAAGCCAATTGCTGTCCGCTATCAAGGGACGGCCGACTGCAATTAAATCAGCTTTATTATCATGAAGAATTGATTCGCATATTTCAACATTGTGATTTTTTCCTACTGAAATAATCGGAACAGAAACATGGCGTTTTATGGTTGCCGCATAATCTGAAAATACTCCAAAAGGAGCCTCTTTTGAGGGTGTGACTGATTCATCTGAAGTATTTGCTACTCCTGCAGAGATATGAATTATATCAACGCCTGCGGCTTTCTGCAAACTTTTTATGCAGGATTCAATTTCAGATGTTGTAAGCTCATTTAATAGATCAATTTCATTGATATCAGCTCTTGTTATATTGGCTATTGTATGGGGAGATACAGATAATTGCATGAAAACTTTTGAACCGTGTTCATGAATTGATTTTGACAACTGAGTAATTTTGCTCACAAAAATATCATCTTCAAATAGACTTGCAGATGTGTTCTCAATAATGATAAGTCCAACTCCGCCTTTTGCCCTTTTTGTATAATAGTCTATTGCTTTTTCTGATGTAATTCCGAAATTTGTGCACATCGGAGCCATAACAATTCTATTCTTCATTTCAAAATTTCTAAGCTTAAAATTTGAAAATATTTTCATACTCTTCTCTCACCATATAGCCCGAATATTTTTGCTCCGCATGTTTTCTGATTGGCATGCCGGCTCGCTGCGTTTCCTGCTCTAAAATATAGTATTCAGTCATACAATTTATTTTTATTTTAAATTAACTCATTATGCAGATATCATGAAAACAATGAAAAAACAATAATTAAGAGGTATTTAATATAATGAAAGTTCGTCAGCAACTTTATTTAATTTACTATCCAGAGAAAGAACCGGTATTCTCAGTCTTCTGGCACATTCTATAGAATTCTGCATGAATTAAATTCATGATTTTACCAGCAATAAGGCCTTTAAGTCAAATTGATTCAGAAAAAATATCAACGATTACTGCAATTTTGATGAAATTCATTCTTTGAGTTTAGTACAGTAAATAGAGCTTGACGGTGTTTACGATTATAGTAATTTTATTACTGACAGATCAGGACTTTATCTTACATAGAGTGTTTTGTATTTGAGACAGATTTATTTATAGATAATTTCCTTAAAAAATATTCAGTGTTTAAAAACGGAATAACATGGTTCAAGATAAAATAATCGAAAAATGGGCCGAGCAGTTTAGAAGCTTATGTGCAGGCATTGCAGGAGTTAAATTATTTGATAATATGTGGGTTGAAAAAACAAAACCAATTGGTACGGAAGAATTACCATGGAATGCTATTTCAATTGAACGTCCATTTCCTGAAGATTGGCCTGAAGATGAAGATTGGACTTTAGCGATCAGGGCTTTCAGCTTTAAAAACAGAGATGAAATAGAAACTATTTTAAAAGACCAATTTCAAACTTGCATGACAAAAGCTGCGCACAAGAATGAAATGTATGTTGCACCAATCATGATAGATGAAGAATCTTTTAAAAAAGCTTGTGAAAAAGGACTGACTGCATTGAAAGAATTTAAATTAGTCTATCAATCACCTTTTTATGTGCAGCTTATGCTTGATGAAGGCGGCGTTGATTATTTAATAAAAATTGATCTTTAATTAATTCTGATTTCTAAAAGATAATGCAAGTATTACGGTGAATAAAGCAAAACCGCTGATCAATATCAGCAGCTAATTTATGTGCAGCTATGTTAAGACTTCCATTAATTAGATGATGATAATTTAAATAAACATTACTTTAATCATAGAAAGTGTAATTATAATACAAAATATTATTAGAATACCAAACCCATTTTTTTATATTTTTATCATATTTATAGAATGTTGTTCTTCTGTTAAGAAGCAAACTTTTCTTATATTCATATGTTGTAACATTTTTAAAATCTTTATCACAGTTAATACCATTAGTTTGAATTAATTTATCATTTACATATTTATGCTTCGAAACATAACAATACACTCCATCACCAGCATCATAATTTAATTCTTCAACAGTTCTATTGTTTTTGTCATATTTTATTGCATGAACTTCTAAACCAGCACCTAGTTCTAGTACTAAATTATTTGTATTGTTAAAATAAAATGAGTGAGAATATAGCGAGTCGCTTTTAGTTTTAATCGCATATTTTATATCATTAAATATGTGATTTTTCTTAATATATTCATCAACAGATCTTTCATAATCTATAGAATCATAAGATAGTTTAGGCTTTTGTATGTATTCATAAGGTCTTACTATTTCTTTGTTTACAATGATTTTATTTAGTATATTATTGTTGTAAAAATATTTCTTTGAAACTCCCCCAAATTCACTATCATATGATTTTATTAATTTCCCATATTCATCATACTTATAAATAAAATTCCGCTTGTATGATGGACCTTCTGTTCCATCTCCATATGGTGCGGTAAAATCTGTTCTACTGGTTATTTGTTGAAATTTATCAAAATAAATAATAAACATTTTTTTTTCAGATGATGTTTTTTCCCATTCTTTATTGCAAATGTATTTTGTTGCTTCAATCATCTTCAACTTGTTGATATTGAATTGAGAAATATTGTTTTGTTTTTTTAAACTCATATCCACAAGTTGGGACTGTAAATTTTCATTATCTCCTATTTTATTCTTTGAAATATATGTGTTAAAAACCCAGCCCTTTTTATTATAAAATAATATTTTTACCCACTTCCCTTCTTCACCTGATTTTAATGTAATTTTTCGATTGAAATTCTTCTTGCTAATTACACAAATTTCTGAATTATAAGGGATTACAGTAATAGCATTATTATTTTGGTCAGGTGAACTTCTCATAATTAAACCATTTAATGCGTTTACCCAGTATCGATCACATTTCAAATTATTTTCTGCAACAATAAGACCATAATGAGTAACAATAGACGTAATAATAAATATAAGTATCACAAGATATTTTATTGATATAGATGTATTATTGTTTATCATTTTTTTCATTAATTTTAAAAATATAGAAGAGAAATATGATAAAACCAATGAAAAAATGAATACAATTAAGTATGGTATATTTAAATATTTTTTGATAAAAGAAATCATAGCGGCTCCCTTAGTGTCACTAACCGCATTACTGACCCCTCAGTTTTCGGTATACTGACCCCCTGTCATTTTATGTAAGTATTCTGAATAAATCAAATC
>JAFGRW010000008.1 GCA_016934935.1 Spirochaetota bacterium
CATGCAGTACCATCAGCGATGAGAGGCTTAACTTCTGTGTTCGGAATGGGAACAGGTGTGACCCTCTCTCTATAGCCACCGGGAAAAAAATTCATTTCCTTAAGACATTTACCATAAATAACTTATCGGATTTCTTGTCAAGAATTTTCGAAATAGTCGTTATTTTTTTTGATTTTTTCGTAGAAAAAATTTTTAAAATATTAGAAAAATATGATAAACCGTACATAAATAACTTTATAATGAGTCGAACTAATGCTTAGAATTAAATCAAACAGAAATCTTTTCTTTACCATTGTATCAGCGCCGCTATTTATAACTATTCTGATACTGGCTGTATTGACAGCTATTAACCCTCGCGACAGGCAAAATCCTACCGACTGTGATATAATCACAAGAAATATTGCAAAATCACTTTATGCTTTCGAAGGCAATCCGGCCGAAACACTTTCCGAAAGCAATATACTACAGCCTTACCTTTTTACTAACCGGGATGAATATCTTGAAGAGCTGGATACCCACCTGGAAGGAGTCAAAAACAGCCTCAAAGCCGATATTGTTTACATAATGGATACCAATGGTCTGGTAATTGCATCAAGCAGTGCTGTCGGTTCGGATCCACTTACCGGCAACAACTATGGTTTTCGCCCCTATTTTAGAAAGGCTCTACGAGGCGAAGCAGCGATTTACCCTGGTCTTGGCGTAACTACAGATCAAAGAGGCATCTATTACAGCGCCCCTTTAAGAGAGCGCGGAGGTAAAATCATAGCCGTTATTGTAATAAAGGTTAATGTAAACCGGCTTGAGAAGGAACTATACAAATACGATGACCCCACATTTATAATAACCAAAGAGCAGGTGATATTTGCCTCAAACCGCCCGGAACTTCTTTATCACTATATACTTCCTATTGACGAATCAACTCTTGAAAACATCTACCGCTCCAACCAGTTTGCGTCAACCGAGTTACGCCCGTTTATTCATATCACTAACGACGCCACCATCACTTTTAAAAATCGCGACTATTACGCACAAATGGTTCCTCTAAAAAACACCGGCTGGAAATTGATAAAACTGAATTCCGACCGTTCTCTCACGAACTCTAAATATAGTAATAAAATTTACGCCATAACACTTTCCTCTCTTTTATTCATACTCGCGCTAATCTATTATATTGCACTTTACCGGTTCAGTGCAAGAGAAAAGGAACTTAACGCAGACATCAAGCTATACAAGAACCTTTTTTCGCTTGGCCCTGACGCAGTTTGCGTTACTGATATTGAAGGCAGCATACTATCACATAATGAAGCGTTTTCACAGCTTTTCGGCTATGAGCCGAAAACTATTGAATCAATGAATATTCGTGATTTCTATGCCGATCCCGAGACAGACCGCCCTCGCCTTCTTTACCGTCTTGATTTGAAAAAATCACTTCGCAACTATATACTCGTAATGAAAACAAAGGACGGCAAACTACTTCGCACTTCTAATTCACTTATTCGAATTGATCATAAGGGCAACCAGGTTATTGAATCGGTAATCCGGGACATTTCAGAAGCAGAGATCGAGAAGCGACAACTTAGAACCGCTCAAAAAAGGGAGATGATCGGAATAATGTCAAGCGGACTAGCACATGACTTTAATAATATTTTAGCAGCAATTAACGCGTCAGCATCTCTTATCAGATATTCAACTAACAACGACCAGTCCGGCGGCATCGAAGAGATTGTATTAACAATTGAAAACGCGGTCGAAAAGGGATCCACTCTTGTCAAACGGATATCTTCACTGGCTCGGCATGAAGAGGGTAAATACAGTTTAATTGACCTGGCCAGGCTACTCAACGAAATTCACGATATATTTAGAAAAACAGTCCCTTCTAACATCAAAACCACAATATGCCTTAATACAGATAGATCCAGAATAAAAGGTGATCCTGTTCAAATTGAGCAGGTTATCTTAAACATTTTGATAAATGCCTCCCACTCAATGTCCATTATGAAGCAGGATCAACTGAATAAAGGTGGCACCATAACAACGACCCTTGAAACCGTAGAAAAAAATGACTTAATCAGCTTTTTCCCGACATGTGACAATGATTTCTATATTTGTATTAGCATAAGCGACACAGGCGTAGGTATCCCGTCTGACCTTCAAGAACGTGTTTTTGAACCCTTTTTCACAACAAAAGATAAAACAAAGGGCAGCGGGTTAGGCCTCTCTATGGTATTTGATATAATCAAACAGCACGGAGGACTGATCAGATTTGAATCCGAAGAAAACAGAGGAACAACCTTTTTCATCTATTTCCCATACGCTAATATTGAGTAGACTGATTTGAAACGTATAAGTGTAAAAATTTTTTTTGAAATTAGTGAATATTTTTTTGTTTCTCTGTCTTGTGCTTATCTTGACATAAAAACATCTGCTGTTTAAATAACCGCGACTACAGGAGCCGGTAATAATCATGGAAAAAAATTCGAACATTCTGCTTATTCTTCTTGTATTTGTTGTCTTCTATCTGTTGGCAACACTGCAATCCATACTGATACCTCTTACGCTGGCACTTTTATTTGCATTAATGTTTCAACCACTCATTATTTTTCTGGATAAAAAAAGAGTTCCTGGAGCCCTGATAGTTCCCATTTTATCAATACTGACCCTAACTGCCATTTTTGTTGTTATTAACATTGTGGTTTCATCAGTATCGCAAATATTTTCGGCAAAGGATTTTTTTGCTGAGCGGTTCTCCTACAAGATGACCCTGCTAATAGATATGATCGAGAGTCATACACAATCCCCCTTAAACATAAAAAGCATTGTCGAGCAGGCTTTAACCCACTTTGATACCAGCCTGATATCAAGTACCGCCGGTTCTATTGTTGGGCGTCTTAGCTCGTTCGCGGGATCGTTTGTAATGTTCTCCATCTATTTTATAGTGCTTCTGTCTGGTATGGCAAATTATAAACGTTATCTTATTCATGTCGGCGGCAAAAAAAGCGCCAAGTTATTAATCAGCAATTATGAAACCATTCAAAAATCTATATTCTCTTATCTCACAATAAAAACGTTTATTGGTCTTGCAACCGCGACCCTTATCGGAATTGTTCTAACGATGTTCGGAATAAAATTCGCTCTACTATTTGCCTTTCTTACTTTTCTTCTAAACTTTATACCGACCTTCGGCTCAATAGCGGCAGCATTTCCACCAATAATAATGGCAATCATTCAATACGATACTTTCACGAAACCAATCGCAATCATGATAATTCTTCTGGCCCTCCAACTTACCATGGGTAACTTTGTAGAGCCAAAACTGTTAGGCAACAGGCTCAGGTTAAATACCGTTACTGTTATTTTCGGTCTTGTCTTTTGGGGTTATCTTTGGGGTATCCCGGGAATGATTCTGTCGGTTCCACTTATGGTTGTACTTAAGCTCACCTTCGAATACATTCCGTCAACACGTATCTTCGCGCGTCTGATGAGCTATCCCGAAAAAAAGAAAATTAAAATCGACCCTCCCGATCCGGATGATCGTGAAATATCTTTTTCTTCGATAATCAGCGACATAAAAAAAAGGGCCGAGAAAATGTCTGCGGGTTTTGAAAAGACAGAAGAGTCTGAAAATAAAAAACAGTAAAAATCTTTTTGCGGTATCTTGTTAATTTTTCCATAAATTTCGTTTGACAATAGTTGCCATGAAAACCTCTTGTAATTGCATCGAAGGATTTTATGAGAAAAGTTAAACTACAAAGCGATAAGGCTTCTTGTCTGTTACTTGTATTTTTGTTTTTTTCCAATAGTCACTTTATTTTGGAATTTAACCATTTCAAGACTGACAAGCAAACAACGTACTGCGAGCCATCTGACTCGACATCAATGCTACTCTCCGTTGAAGCAGAAGAAAGAAACGAGGTGGAGGGAGAGCTATCTCAACGCCTATATAGTAATAGCCGATATCCTTATTTAAAGACACCTATAACTTCCATCGATGACAACAGTTTTTATCTGTCAAAACATTACAAACAAACTTCTACTCTCAAATACAAATCCCACTCACCTCCTTCTTTCTCCTTCTTTGCATGATTTACAGGTATCAAGTCAGTATCAATTTATTAAACCGGTTATAACATTCATAAGTCTTATTATTCATATTTGCGAATGTAAGCTGAAAAGTTATCAACATAGTACAAATTAAGTATTCGTTAATATCTTGATACATGTGTTTCAATTTACTTGATGTATTGCTATATGGGTACCTACCTATAACTGAATATGGAGAATATAATGCCGGAAATACAATTATCAAAAGTTGATGCAAAAGATGTATGCCGCCTTATCGTCAAAGACGCATCCACCGTGAAAGCCAATAGCTCAATTGACGACATACTAAAAAAAATGATAGAAAACCTTAATACAAGACATGTATATGTAGTTGATAATAACAGTAAATTACTTGGATCAATTAAATTCTCAAACCTTATTGTTCACATGTTTCCCTTCTCTTCAATTGGTCACAAAATAGAATTAAACAGAGAGGGGCTTATCAATTACAAGAAATCCCTTATAGCTATGGATCTAATGAATACAAAACCAACATTCGCAAAAGAAAACGACAAGTTACCTTACATAATACAACTTATGAATGAAAAAAACATCGGTGAATTACCGATTATTAACAGTTCAAACCAGGTTATAGGAGAAATAAATTTTATGGAAATTATTACCTATTATCTTGGGCAGGAAAAAAAATAAAGAGGTTCACATGAAACTAAAAAGTTTATTAAACCCTGATCTAATCTGTTTTGATTTTGACGCCAAATCAAAGGAAGATGTTATTGATCTTTTTGTCGATAAGTTTGCCCGTTATTACAAACATCGACTGGACATCAACAAAATCAAGGATTCCATATACGACAGGGAATCACTCGGCGGCACTGTATTTGCTCCCGGATTTGCAATGCCTCATGGCCGTCTTGAAGATTTTGCAGATCTTATCATCGGGATCTGCTTTCCCAAAGAGCCGGTAAAATGTGACGATATTGATGTAAGAATGTTTATCGTATTATTAACATCGAAGGCCGGTTCATCTGTTTATGTTCAAACTCTCGCCACTTTCGCAAATATGGCCAAAAGCGAAAATAGTCTTGATGATATTTGCAGCTGCAAAAACATCGATGAATTTTTTGATAAAATCAAAGACATAACAGTCAAGAAAGAACTCAAAATTGAAGACATCATGTCAAAAAATCTTATCACTGTGAATGAGCAGACAACACTTAAGGAAATTGCCGACATCTATTATAAAAACCATATTAGTTATGTACCGGTTGTTAACGATAAAGGTGAAATAATCGGCGAAGTTTCGATGAATCAACTGTTACAAACCGGCATACCCGACTACGCTCATCAAATTGGCAACCTCAACTTCCTGACATCGTTTTCTCCTTTTGAACATTTGCTTAAGAATGAGGACAACATCCTGGCAAAAGACCTTATGGTGAAACCCGAAGTTGTTCTTAAAAAAGAAGGCTCTATTATAGAAGCAGCTTTTGAGATGGCACACCGAAAGCGCAGATATCTTCCTGTAGCGCAAGATACCGTAATCGTCGGAGTTGTCAGCTATACTGACCTGTTAAAGAAAGTGATAAGGAGCTGACCATGACTATTCAAATGATTATCGCATCCGTGTTGTTTGCTGTTGTATTTATATGCATTACCCTTGAACTTTTTAACAAAACTGTAATTGCTCTATTTGGTGCCTCTATCTTTATATTGTTTCATTTTATATCACAACACGATGCTTTTTTGGAAATTGACTGGAATGTTGTTTTTCTTTTAATAAGCATGATGATTATCGTTGGCATAACCAAACAAACAGGACTCTTTCAATATATAGCCATTAAAACTGCAAAACTGGCTAAAGGTGACCCCATAGTAATTTTAATATCTCTATCCGTTATAACCGCTGTTTTTTCGGCTTTTCTGGATAATGTTACAACTGTACTTATATTGACACCCGTTAGCATATTAATAGCTGTAGAGCTTGGTCTTTCCCCCCTCCCTTTTATCATAAGTGAAGCAATATTTTCAAATATTGGTGGAATGGCTACATTAATCGGAGATCCGCCGAACCTGATGATTGGAAGTGCAGCTAATATCTCTTTTCTTGAATTCAGCAAGTATGTTGGCCCTATCGCTGTGATCGATATTATTGTTATCTCTATTTTTTTCTACTTCATATTTCGAAAACAGTTAACAATAAAAAACGAAAGAAAAGCAAGAATAATGGAATTTGACGAAAGCAAAACAATCGAGGACAAAGCTAAGCTTGTCAAAGCAGTATCTGTATTAGGCCTGACAATTATGGGATTTTTGCTTCATGGCCTTTTCCATCTTGAACCAGCAACTATTTCATTATCAGGTGCCGCATTACTAATGATCATTATGGGCAAACATGAAGTCGAGAAGTTTTTCTATGAAGTTGAGTGGGAGACTATTTTTTTCTTTATCGGACTCTTTATTCTTGTAGGCGGACTTGTAGAACTCGGTGTAATCGAAAAAATGTCAAAATTTATTATTGCTTTGACTAAAAACAACATTAACCACACTGCTTATGTAATTATATGGGTATCTGGCATTTTCTCTGGAATTATCGACAATATCCCCTTTGTTGCCACCATGATACCGCTGGTTGAAAATATCGGCGACACAATGGGTGCCAACGCGATTAAGCCATTATGGATTGCCCTCTCACTTGGCTCATGTCTTGGGGGTAACGGCACATTGATTGGCGCATCTGCTAACGTTATTAGCGCCGGCATCTGTGAAAAAAGTGGATACAAAATATCCTTTCTGGATTTTACAAAATATGGAGCAATGGTAACACTTATTACTCTTATCACATCGACAATATATATAAATCTTGTTTTTTTCTGACTTTTTTTACCACCCCAAACCAGAGCAGACACCTGCTCTGGTTTGGGCAAACTTATTATGAATATACAAAATATGACTTTGCATTTAATGTTTTAATTGCAACAGGATTTCATCATCCAGTTCAAGATTAAAGGCCTCACAGTTCTCGTAGTACTGTTCAGTATTTGAAAAGCCCAGCAGAGGGAAGATCCCTTCTGCCTGTGCCGCCATCCAGGCCAGAACCAGAGCGTTAGGATGAATCGCCTGTTCCTTGGCAATTTTGTCTATCAATGCAAGACGGTTCCGTGTTAGACGTGTATTGTATTCATCGCTGGAAAGCAGGGCGTCGGCCTTTTCCCTGTTTGTAAAAATTCCCTTTAAAAGGGGAGAGTATGCTACAAGACTGATTTCCCGATGATAGTTGAGCCAGTCGAAAAAGTCTTCTTTGGCGTGGTTTATATATCCCTGATCACCGTATTTCGCGGGATTTATATAGGAGTATTCCTGCTGTATTGCCACCGGTAATACCCAGTTGTTTGTCCGGCACAAATTAAAGACCTGCTCCAGACGCCATGTCTGAATATTGCTGTATCCTATGTGCTTAACCTTTCCCTTCTGAACAAAACCGTTCAGTGTTTCCAGTGTTTCCTCCAGAGGTGTATTCCGGTCATCAACATGAACATATAAAAGATCAACATAATCGGTCTTCAGACGCTGTAATGAATCCTCAAGAGCCTGCGTTATGACCTTTCCGGAAGCGCCTTCAAAGTAGTCCCGGGGAACAAATTCTCCCCATTTTGGCACTCCATCCTTGTTACGGATAGCATTGTTGTCCGTTATGCGTGCTCCTACCTTTGTGGCGATAAAGAGATCGGACCGGTTATTCCTGGAGGTATGCCATTTCCCGATTATGTTTTCACTTTCATCACCGCAGTATTCGCCCTTTCCCATCCACCATGCATAGCAGTTTGCTGTATCAAGAAAATTGCCTCCCTTACGGACATAGTCATCAAGGACAGTAAATGATTCTGTTTCGTCAAGAGCCGTTCCCATAAGCATGGTACCAAGAACGTACTGACTGAGTGTTTTGCCGGTATTACCGAGAGCATGTGTTATCATATGTACCTCTTTTCCATTTTGTAATAAAAACAGCCTAAAAGGTGGAGTTAAGTCCAGTTCAAGTTTTTTTCTTGATTAAAGTCAGTATTGGAACCAATAATTGTCTATGGATACAGTATATAAAGCAAAGATATATTATACTATCAGTGAAGTTTCAAAAATGATGTCTCTTTCGATTGACACTTTACGTTTTTATGAGAAGACAGATATTATCGGCAGTATTCACCGTGACAGCGGAGGAAGACGTTTATACAGTGAAGAGAACCTTGAATGGATCCTTTTTGTCTGCCGTCTTAAGAATACAGGTATGCCCCTGGACGATATCAGAGAGTATCGGAAACTTCTTCTGGAAGGAGATCATACCTCCTCCCTGAGACAACAGCTGATGGTTCAGCATAAAGTGAGACTTGAACATCAAATTGATGAGTTACAGTCAGCGTTGGACTTGATGAATTACAAGATCAGGCATTACGACAATATCATAAAAAATCATGGTTTGCCATAAATTCCTGATGATATAGTAAGAGCTGTAATTCAATGTACACTCATCATTGCCCACCCTGGTTCATGTGACATTGAAACAGTTTTGCCCGGCTTTTCTCTGAAACTGACGTTCCTCCCAATACTGGAAAAAAATTTTAACAAAACAGCCTCCAATTGCGTATACATATATAGATAATTTTTTGGAGGCATGTTATGAAACAGACCGACTTCAGGACATCAATCGATATAGAGCTAAGCAGACTGGCAAAAATTGAAGAGTATGCAGCAAAGCATAATATGGACATTTCTGATGTAATAAATACCGTTCTTGACAAGTATTCAAAAAAACTGGTCAGGAATCCGGTATCAAATGATACTCTTGTCAAGTACCAGAAGAGAGGTACGAAATACGAATCCGTGCATATCCGGTTTTCAAGTATTGCAAAAAAGAGATTAAAGGATACTGCTAATCTTTACTGTTACAGCTTGTCGTACATGCTATTTCTGGCAATGGATTTCTTTGAGGATTTCATGAATGGTGTCAAAGAGTTTGTCCGTCCATGTTTTCATTCTACTTTTGTTCGCAATTCTTCAGGGTTTCCCTGCTTTATCAACAGTTGGGGAATAAACCTTGACGAAGATCAAGACCAAGACCACTTTTCTGGCTAAGAAACCCGACAAATTCTATTTTTTTGATTTAGATTACCTGTTTAACTGATTATTAACCAGTTAAACAGTAAAAAAATCACAATAATGGCCCTGACGCAAAGTCGGTCAACAGACGTACTCCGTAACCAGTCGAATATTTTCCATACATTGCTCCTGCGTTATCTGCCCAGGCTGTGCTTGCTATATCGATATGTGCCCAGCGGCTCTTGTCGACAAACTGTTTGATAAAGGCTGCACCAACAATTGTTCCGGCTTTACGATCCGCTGATATATTCGCGATATCTGCTATATCCGATTTGATCAGTTTTTCGTAAGCCTTATTGATTGGCAACTGCCACAATTTTTCACCGGTTTTTATCGAAGAGGATACAAGGGCATCCTTCAATTTGTCATCATATGTAACAAGTGCCGCGTACTCACTTCCAAGCGCGATAGAACAGGCACCCGTCAATGTTGCCATATCGATAATATAATCGGCCTTTAGATCCTTTTCGGCATAAGTCACCGCATCAGCGAGAATCAGGCGTCCCTCCGCGTCGGTGTTCTGAACATGAACGCTTTTTCCTGAGTATGATACAAAAACATCACCAGGTTTGTACGACTGTGAATCGACAGCGTTTTCGACAAGTGGAATAACAGCATAAACGTTAACCGGCAGTTTAAGCTCGGCAATTGACTTTATCGCATACAGCACAGAAGCCGCCCCAGCCATATCATAACGCATATCCAGCATGCCGGCAGCCGGTTTCACATCAAGCCCGCCTGTATCAAATGTGACACCCTTACCTACAAAAGCTATCCACTTGTCTGATGATTTGCCGCCTTTGTACTTCAGTTCTAAAATACGGGGACGATATCGTCCGGCACGGCCTACCGCGCATATAAGATTCATCTTTTTCGAAATAAGCTTCTTCTCGTTTAATACTCGCATCGACATGTTTTTTATTTTTGCGATAACAGTTGCCGCCTTTTCAATTGAATCAGGATTAACCTCTTCGGTACCCGAATTTACCATATCTCGACATAAATTGCTGTTGTTACATACAAGTGCTGTATTTAGAACCTTCTCTTTGTATTCTCCGGTCTCACCCAAAAAAGTACAGCTCTCAAGAGAAGTCGCTGTATCGTCATCACCACTTTTATATCTGTTAAAGACATAACCTCCGAGAGTTACTCCTTCTGTTATTGATACAGCGAGCTCTTCTCTGGAGAAATTGTCAATTTCTGGCAAAACAATCTTTATGGCACTATTTTTATGCTGCATGGCAACACGGGCAGCCTGTGCCGAAGCGGAACGGATTGTCTCAAGTTCAATAACATCTCCGTTTTTCAGTGGTACAACTATCAGATCCGCCTCTTTATCAGATGGCAGATAAAGAGGATTTTTTAGTTCACTGAAATATAGTGCTGTTCCATACGTACGCATAAACTCCATTTTGGTTGGTAGAGTTTTAAAGTCGAATCCTTCATAAGTAAAGACGAGTACAGTATCTTTTTTACCGATCTCACGGCTGTTTTCAAAAAACATTTTCATCTAATTATCACCTAATTGCATTATTCTTGATAGAAGAAATACGATAGAGTTAAACATTCTCCCTGTTTTCTCTTTCCTCTTTTTTCTCCTTGTAACAGAACTGACAACCATAAATCAGAATGGTCCGTTTCCCATCACGCTCGACGTTACCCGCATACAGGGGCTGATCCCTGTTCAAAACAGTTCTACATAACGGGCACTGCCGCTGCGGGATCATATCTTTTTGTTCGCTGCTCAACGAATCAAGTGCCGTGCTTCTTTTCACTGTAACCGAAGCTCCGGGAACGTTCTCGCCCGGCACCTTGTGACTTCCCCTTGACGCAATCTCTGTCGGTTCAGTTATTTCACCAAGTTTGCGCTTTCCCTCGTCAACAGCATTAATAAAATAAACAAAAACAGTTACGGCAATAACTATTCCTGCCATCGTAAAAAAATAGCCCATCTTACTCCCTTTTCTTTACAATATAGTTTTCCATTATACTTTTACGCGTTGGCGGGTCAAAATGGTAATCTGCGAATTGATCCACCAGATAAAGCCCGCTCTCTTCAAGTATCGGCACAATCTCTTTTTTGGTATATACACGCTGAAGATGCTCTTCGCAATGATAATCTTTCCCGTTTTGAAAAGTTATAATAGAACGTATTACCTTTTCACGATTATCATATCTGTTTTTCCAGACAATAACAGAACCACCGTGTTTAAATGTCTGTTCGTCATCTACAAAATTTTCCTTGATATTGTATTCGGTAGTCAGATCAAACAGAAAAACCGATTTAGCATGCATACAATTGGCAACACAGTTAAAAGCAGCAAGAAGTTCTTCCCCGGTTAAAAGATAATTGAAAGTGTCATGAACCGAAAAGATAAAATCGATATTTGTATTCAGCGAAAAAGATCGGGCATCGCCGCAAAAAACCCTGAAATTATTAAACGCTCTCATTCTGGCAACACGCAGCATATCCAGAGAGAGATCCATTCCGATTATATTGTAATTATCACGAGAAAAGAAACCGCCGAACCTCCCTGTACCGGTACCGATCTCGAGTATGGTTTCAGGATAACCGTAGTATAAATACATAAGAGTCTTGATATAGGTATACCACTTGACATAGTCGACATGATTTAGCATGTAATCGTAATGTTCCGCCAGACGGGTATAGGCATTTCCGGGTTCGGATAAAATGGAACTGCAATTCTTACTCATGATAATCCCCGGTTTCATCTGTAATCACAATATAATTACTTTTCGGAATGTAAATTTTCTGTAAATGTAACATGAAAAACCCTCTGTTTAAATTCCATAATCACATAAACAAGACCTTCATCCTGAAGCTCTAACATGGTCTCGGCCAAAATCGCCTTGAACTGCCTGCGAAGTGAGTCTCCGAGCATAAAGCCATAACGCGGTCGAATCTCGTTAATAATATCACCGGAAACACCGGTACTACCCTCTATCAACACCACATAATAGTCATCAAAAAACAAATCAAAGCTCACACCAAAACTATGAGTTGACTCATCCACGGCATTACTGTTTTTGCCCGTAAGCTCTTTTTGATATACTGCCGGACGTAAGAGTGATGAGACAGCCAGCTTCACTGTCACATCAACCCCTCTTGACTTGAGGTTACTGTTAAAGCGCTCTGCTACAATATCCAGAGCCTTTAATGCAGTGGGTACCAGATAACGGTGCTCTTTTTTAACTCCGTAAAAATAGTACCACGAGCTCTCTTCAACAGGGACAAGTTTGCCTGTCTCTATTAGTTTTTGTGCCTGGTCAAGATCCTTTACAGAATCAGCAAATTTCGAAGCTATCCTGATATGATAGGGATACAAATAGCTTCGCAGTTTTTTTTCCAGGGCACTATTCGCGTAATCACTGTAAATTGGAACATTATCTACTACCGATCGTTCTACTTTATAAGCCAGACGGTTGAAATCTGCTATATCCGCACCGATAGCCCCCCGCTGAAGCTCTAACCGCTGGTTATGAATAAGACGACTTACAAACAGTACCGGGCCACCGGCTGCCAGGGCTCCAATAAAGAATGAAATAAGGAATATTTTTGTTTTTTTCATTTTCTTATCCGATATTACCGGTTAGCACTTTACTAAACCGTTTAATCTGCATTCAGGGAATAATAATGTATTGACACATACAGGGGTCAACAAAAACAATTTAAAAAATGGCCGTTAACAAAAAACATCACGGAGACAACATGAGCACAAAAGACATTAAACAGTCGTACAAAACGATTATGGATGACTCCTTTCCCGATACACTTACAATTTCGTTTGGCACCACTCAGCTGTCTTATAAAAAAAGGAGCTGGAAAATTGAAGAGGACGGTATTCTTATCGAAAAAGGGCTCCGGTACGGAGAAAACCCCGGACAGGAAGCCGCGCTCTACCAGCTTGTAAACGGAAACCTCACTATAGGAGGGTGCAACTATATTGAGCCTGGAAACGCACTGATATCTTCATTAACCGAAGAGAACCTTATTCAGTTCGGCAAGCATCCAGGCAAAACTAACCTTACAGACATTGATAATTCACTCAATATACTAAAATACCTTACTGACAAACCAACTACAGTTATCGTAAAACATAATAACCCCAGCGGAGTTGCCCAGGCCGGCAACACTGCCGAGTCATTCACGAAAGCCCTTATGGCCGACCGCGTCGCGGCCTTTGGCGGTTGTGTCGCTCTTAATACCGAGCTTGACCGTGAAACAGCCCAGCTGATATCCCAGAATTATTTTGAGGTTGTCTGCGCACCCTCTTTTGCTGACGGAGCGGTTGATATTCTTAAAGCGCGAAAAAACCTGCGGATTGTCGAGATATCCAGAATGAACGACCTTGCCTCGTTCAGAGGATCACGCTTTATAGACTTTAAATCACTTATGGACGGCGGTCTTATTATACAACAGAGCCCTTTGAATGTAATCAAAAGCAAAGACGATCTTATTCACGCCGCAACCGAATATAAGGGTAAAAAATACAGCATCGAGCGTATGCCGACCGAAGCCGAATATGCGGATATGCTTTTTGGATGGTCGGTTGAACAGGGTATCACTTCTAACTCGGTAATATATGTCAGAGACGGCGTTACTGTCGGAATAGGAACCGGTGAACAGGATCGAGTGGGTGTTGCTCAGATCGCGGTATACAAGGCATATCAAAAATTTGCCGATGCAGCAGCCTTTGAGAAGTATGGCCGTCCATATAACCAGATAAAACTCGAAGTCGAAAAAGGCGAAGAGGACAAGTCCGTTATCGACGAGATAGACTCCATAACAGAAGATGCAAGAGGCGGAATACCGGGCTCCTGTATGGTTTCGGATGCATTTTTTCCTTTCCGGGATGGTGTGGATGTCGGAATCAAAGAGGGTATAACATCCATAATTCAACCCGGCGGATCAATGCTGGATCATCAGTCAATTGAAGCATGTAACGAAGCCGATCCCAAAGTTACAATGGTATATACAGGACAACGCTGTTTCAGGCATTAATCATGTACACAAAACCGACCGGAAACGATATTTCTTTCTTTAAAGAAACCCTGGGGGCCGACCAGGTTATAACATCCACGGACGATATTAAGCCTTATACCATCGACAAGACCAAAAACCTTGTTGGCACGGCATCTGTCGTATTAAAACCATGTTCGGCTGAAGAGATATCAAAACTGCTCGGATACTGTTCACAGAACTCTCTAGCGATTTTTACCCGTGGTGGAGGCACAGGAGTCACGGGTGGAGCTGTTCCCCTTGATGACGGTGTTGTACTTTCACTCGAACGTATGAACCGCATACTGGAATATGATGCAAACAATATGACACTGTCAGTGGAACCTTGCGTGATTACTGGCAACATTCATGAGTTTGCTCAAGAAAAAGGACTATTGTATCCACCGGATCCGGCATCATCCGATGAATGCGCAATAGGCGGCAACATTGCCGAAAATGCAGGTGGGCCGCGGGCTGTAAAATACGGAGTAACCGGAAACTATGTACTTGGACTGGAATATGTACTGCCTGACGGAACCATCGCTTCGAGCGGCGGCAAATATGTAAAAAACGCTGCAGGCTACGACATGGTCAGACTTCTTACCGGAAGCGAAGGAACTCTCGCCGTAATAACGAAGGCTCTTCTTAAACTTGTTCCTGCTCCGCCCTTTGCGCAGGATGTACTGCTGTCGTTTAATACTCTGGGCGAGGCTGTCGACACGGTAACCCGTCTGCTCGCGGCCTCCCCTTTGCCTGCTGCTATCGAATTTATGGAAAACGACGCAATAAAACTGGTATCGGAAAGCAGCAGCATTAAAATTCCGTTTGCCACGGCGGGAGCACACCTTCTAATAAAACTTGAAGCGGACTCGGCTCAACTTCTTAAGAAACAGATAGATAACCTGTACAAAATTCCGGGCATATCGGACTCGAACCTTAAAACTGCCAAAACCGATAAAGAGTCAGAATATCTATGGTCGGCAAGGCGCGGTATAAGAGACGCAATAAGCAGGGTAAGCCCGGTTTTTTTCGCGGAAGACTGCGTTGTTCCCCGTGCGGCTATTGCCCTGTTTATAAAATCGATAAAAAATGAGCTTAGCTCTTACGGAATAGACTCCCTTCTTTTCGGCCACGCAGGTGACGGCAATATTCATATCGATATTTTGAAAGGCAAAACCGAAGACAATAGATGGGAAGAGCTTAAGGATGAGCTTCGGTTGATGATTTACAGAAAAGCCCTCGCCTTCGAAGGTACAATCACAGGAGAACATGGAATAGGTTTTATCAGAAAACAGTATCTGGAAGAAGCCATCGGGAGCGGTGCTTATAACATGATGAAAAAGATTAAAGAGGCCTTTGACCCCAAAGGTATACTCAATCCCGGCAAGGTTTTTCAGGACTGACTCTCTTCATTCTCCATGGATTTAATAAAATCGAGTGCCTGCTTTTTAAGAATCTCGTTATTGTTAAGTTCGGGATCTTCAAGTACAAGTTCAAGCAGATGGTTAAGAACACGCCCTATCATGGGTCCCTCAGTGCATCCGCACTCACTCATAAGATCACGTCCGTTTATATCAAGGTCTTTTACAGAAAACGCGTTATCCTTTTCAATGATGCGGGTTATATGTTCCTGAAGTTGTATTATTGGCTGCGCCATTCCATGCCGCGATCCATTACCAACACGATCGGCCATTCTTAAAGCGATCAGATCATCAAGGTTATCAAGCCCAACTTTTCTAATAAAACGCCTGACGGCTCCGTCTGTCCATTCGTCTGTATAATAAAACATGTGGTTGCTGACAAGATTAACAACCCGGTTGATATCATCATTGGAAAACTTTAATCTTCGCATAAGAGCTCGGATCATCCGGGCGCCTACAATCTCATGGTTATAAAAGGTAAAATCGCCGTCGGCACCTACTCCCCTGCATGGAACTTTCCCGACATCATGCATAAGTGACGCGAATCTTATAAGGGGATCACCAGGCGAGGCGGCGTCACAGGAGTAGACACAGTGGTAATAAATATCGTATTTATGAAATCGGTTCTGTTCTACCCCGTAACAGGCATCCAGTTCAGGCAAGGCCTGTTTTAAAAGTCCTGTTTCGCGCATGTATTCAATACCGACAGATGGCGTCTTTGCCCCCATCATCTTCATTATTTCATCGCGTATTCGCTCGACCGAGACCAATGATGCGATATCAAGAGTCCGGGTAATTCCGGCAAGAGTCTCCGGACTGATCTGGAAATTGAGTTTGGCAGCAAAACGACACGCCCTGTACGAGCGCAGACCGTCTTCGGATAATCTTTCAAGAGGGTCACCAATAGTGGTTATCAAACCCCGTTTTATATCTTTGAGCCCTTCAACATAATCAATAATTGCGCCGTCACGCATATCGTATGCAAGACCATTTATGGTAAAGTCACGACGCACAATATCCTCTTCAAGAGTCTCCGAGAAACTTATTGTCTCGGGGCGCCGGCCGTCCACATATTTGCCATCGCAACGGTACGTTGTTATTTCGAAAGGTATCCGGTCAATAAAAACCGTAACCGTGCCGTGTTTTATTCCGGTAGGAACAACATGTCTGAAAAGCTTTATTACCTGTTGCGGTTTGGCATTTGTCGCGAAATCAAAATCATAGGCCGCAAGGCCAAGCACAAGATCACGAACAGAGCCGCCTACCATATAGCACTCATATCCAGCCTCAAAAAAAGTCTGGGTCAGCTTCGTAATTCTTCTTGCCGATATTTCGTCAAGTTCAAGTTTATATTCAACCGTTTTCATTGTATCAGATCCCAAGCAGGCAGAGGCGAAAGAGTGGTGATTATCAAACTTGCGCCATATTGCATTTTTCAATAAATAAGACTAAAAATACCCTGTTATCTGTCAAGATCAAAAGATTTAACTGACAATTGGCAAGATTGGCCTAAAGAATAAAATATGTACAAACCATTTAAAAAAAACATGGTCTTTTTGCAAGTTTGATGTATAATATAACTAAAATACTGTACTTTTGTAATTGAATTTATTTGAACAGTTTTTATTATGGCTTTGTGTTTTGTTTAATAATATCAAAGATAAACGGGGAAGAGACATGAGACTTTCGACACGCAGCCGTTACGCAATAAGGTCGCTTCTGGATCTTATATATTATTACAAGGGATCGCCCGTTTCGATCAAGGAGATTGCCGAACGTCAACAGATTTCCGAAAGATATCTTGAGAATATATTTCATGATCTGAGAAAAAACAGGATTATAAACAGTATAAAGGGTAAAAATGGCGGCTTTATGCCGGGAACCGATTTGAAGGAAGTCAAACTTCTAACAATAATCGAGATACTTGAGGGTCCGGTTAAGATTGTGGATTGTACTGCCGAACCGTCTGACTGCCCGCGAATTGAAAAATGCTCATCACACCCGGTTTGGCTCAGCCTGAACAATATATTTCGTGATACATTATCAAAAATTAAACTTGGTGATATAAAGGGGTGCGAAGAGGGCAGCATACAGGAATTAAAAATTTAAAGAGGATGAAACACCGTTACAAGAACAGGCTTGACGTTTTTAACCTGAGAATCGAAATGGAACGGGTCATCCGGCAACAGCGCAAACACTTACAAAGGAGAACAGCATGGATAAAAACCAGTGGGCATATAGCGAAAACGTAAAAAAACATTTCATGAATCCGCAGAACATACTGCAAATCGAAGAGGATAAATACCCGGCCGACGGTAAAGGCATGGTAGGTTCTCCCGCATGCGGCGACATGATGATGGTACTGATAAAGGTGGCAAATAACCGTATTTCCGATTTCAAATGGAAAACATTCGGATGCGCTTCTGCAATCGCCTCGACTTCGGCATTATCAGAGCTTGTACTCAAAGACGGAGGAATGACTCTTGAAGAGGCATACAAGGTCACACCCGAAGATATTATCCGCGAACTTGGCGGACTACCGTCAAACAAGATTCACTGTTCGGTTTTGGGTGACAAGGCCTTGAGAGAAGCAATAGACGATTATTATAATAAAAACAACCAGAAAAATCCGAGCCAGGAATCGGTATCCCGTGTTGTTTGCGACTGCAAAAATGTAACTGAAGAAGACATTCGCATGGAAGTACTTGAAGGTGTTACCGACTTCGAAAAGATGAAAGAGGTAACCGGGGCTTCAACCGTTTGCGGAAAATGCGAACAGGATGTACGCGATACAATGAAAAAATTTGTCGAACAATATTATAAAGACGATATCTATAATCCCGGAGAGTAACTATGAGCCTGTATCTTGACAATAACGCCACGACTTCACTTCACCCTGCGGTTAAAGAAGCCATAATTGAATTTCTGGACAGCTACGGCAATCCGGGATCCATGCATGAAGCAGGCAGAAGAGTCAAGGACAGGCTTGATTCGGCACGGGAAGAGATCGCATCTTTTCTTGGCACAACACCCACGAAAATTATGTTTACCTCTTGTGCAAGTGAATCTAACAACACAATATTAAAATCCCTACTCTTACACGATTTCGGTTTTAAACCGCACATGATAACAAGCGCTATCGAGCATCCATCAATCATAACTACCGCCAGGTATCTTGAAAAAAATGGTGTAGATGTGACCTATCTTCCAGTAACTAAAGACGGAATTATAGAAATATCTGCTCTGGAAAAAGCAATAACAGACAGAACCGTTCTTGTATCCATTATGCACGCAAACAACGAAATAGGAACTGTTCAACCGATAGAAGAGGCGGCAAAGCTGTTAACTCAGAAAAATATCTTCTTTCATTCAGATATGGTACAGGCACCGGGCAAAATTATTTTTAACCTTGATTCGATGGATATTGACGCAGCATCTTTCAGCGCGCACAAGATGCACGCCCCAAAAGGTATCGGCGCGCTGTATTTTAAAAACAGCAAGGCGGAAAATTTTCCGTTTACACCGCTGATCCATGGCGGGCATCAGGAAAACGGCCTTCGCGCGGGGACCGAAAACACAATTGGCATTATTGCCTGGGCAGCAGCCTGCCGTGCAATTAAAGCTGATGTTCAAAACGAAATCGATTATATCAAAAATCTGCGGGACAGCTTCGAAAACATCATCAAAGAGAGTATAAGCGACATAGTTATAAACGGAGAATCGGCTCCGCGCAAACCATGCACATCAAATGTTTCATTTAAATATGTTGAGGGTGAATCAATACTGCTGCGCCTTGATATGGAGGGAATCGCCGTATCCACAGGAAGCGCCTGTTCTACCGGATCGCTTGATCCGTCACACGTAATCATGGCACTGCATAATGACCCGGAAACAGCACACGGCTCGATACGTTTCAGCTTCAGCCGTGAAAACAGCATGGAAGATGTACAGGCAACCGCTGCCGCATTAAAGAAAACCATAGATTTTCTAAGAAGCATCAGTCCGCTAACGCCAAAAGGCTGATTGCTTTTCTTTCAGGATAAACTGTCCGACTTCGAGGTACCGATATCCATTAACCGGTAGTCCAGGTCTTTCAGTTCGTCGAGTGAGTGGGTAACCATAATTACAGTTGTTCTCATTTTTTTTACAGCATCTACAATCAGATTACGAACAGTAATCGCGTTAGCCTTATCCAGAAAGGCAAAGGGTTCATCGAGAAACAGAATATCCGGTTTAACAGCCAACGCTCTGGCAATATTTAACCGTCTTCTCATCCCGCCGCTTAACTGAGGCGGTTTTCTTTCCGCAAAATTACCAAGACCAACCTTTTCAAGCCACTTCCTGCTCTCTCTTATACAAACTGATCGTTCATACTGTGAACGTAAAACAAAAACAATATTATCCAGAGAGCTTTTCCATTCAAGCAAACGATCATCCTGAAATGCGAAACCGATTCTTTCGGTATAGCGATTAACTGTTCCATTCTCGGGCATTGTTAAACCCGCAAGTGTATTTATCAGAGTCGTTTTTCCGCAGCCCGACTCACCATATATGCAGAGCCACTCCCCTTTGTTTACACTGACCGAAAGATCAGAAAAAATATTCTGTTTGGCATAGCTTTTGCTGATATTAACAGCTTCTATCATTTTTTTCATTTTGAACTCACCCATGGAGTTTTACGATATTCCCGTAATGGTTGAATAATCGACATCTCGATTGAGAAACCAATAAGTATCAGCACCAGCGACCAGAAAAAAAGTTGTGTCATATCAAGATAACGATAAGACCAGTAGAGCCG
>JAFGRW010000065.1 GCA_016934935.1 Spirochaetota bacterium
AAGGGATTTATTAATTAGATCAAACGGGGACGGTGATGTTAAAACATTTAAACAAGGGCTGTGAGGCAATGAGAAGACAATGAGAAGGTAATTAATAATGAAAAATTAATAATGGAAAGGACAAAGGACACGAAGGTTTCACTGATAAAGCAAGTAATAGTGAGTAACTGTAAAGACGCCTGCGGCGCGTCTCGTTGGTTAATGCATATAACAACGGGGGCAATGATAACGGCCCTACAGACCTCACCCCGGCGCTGCCGCGCCCTCTCATGATCAGAGAGGGCTTCGCACAGTAAAGCTTCAGATTAATATTGAGTGGTTTTCCTTTCATCATCTACCTCAAAAAAAGATCTGCTCCGGGGAGCAGATCTTTTTTCATTAATTATACATTATTAATTGCCCTTTACCTGGTCCTCGCAAAGCGGAACCCAATAAAGGAGTCGTGAACATCAGAATGGTCACCGTACCAAAGGCCAACTTGCATATCTTGGGCAGAATAGTCCCAGCCGCCCCCACGGACAATCCGAGAGGATACGCTAATTTGATCAAAACACCACTCCAAGACGTTACCGCTCATGTCATAAAGACCGAGAGTATTTGGTAACTTTCCCTTAACAACCATTAAGCGGCTGTTTGCTCCCATCTCCGGATCTTGCCAATACCAGGCCACAGCACGGTTAGCTGACTCATCATTATAATTTGCTATAGCTCCACTCGCGGAGTCACCCTTTGTCCATTTGATAGTCATAGCACTAAAGTCGGTACCTTCTATTGTACCAGATACAGTATTAACCGTCTCCGCGCCTCTGTATCGGGCCGCGTATTCAAACTCATTGCTCGAAGGCAGCCTATAGCCGTTCCTGCCTGCCTCTTCGACTGTTTCATCATGGGTCCATGTAGTATCAATACCCGTATAAACAACATTACCAGTATTGCCATCCCGCATCTCGGTTAACCAGTTGCAAAACATGACTGATCCATACCAGCTTACATACACTACAGGATGATCCTCAAAACCGGACACAACCGAAAAAGTGCCGGTTGATTCTTCAAAGGCTATATTGCAATTATGAAAAACACCTGTTGGCTCCTCATAACTGCCCGCCAAATCGATCAGAATCTGCCCGCCATACTTAACATTTGCCGCTGTAAGCTCGTTGTGAGCGCCCGAAGTAGTACTGAATTTGCCATTATCATAGGCCCACTGCAATACCTCTTTAAATACAGCGTTTGTTACAGTGGTCTCGCTCATAAAAAACTTTTTGTTAATAGTTGCTGTATCAACATCAGTTTCGCCTATTGGAAATGTTGCTGACGGTAAATCATTGGCATAGATCATATACACAGTCTCTGATCCAACTGCTAGTTTAAACTGATCCTTGATGTTAACGGCCTCGTCAAAACCTGTTTCAGATGCTGATGTTGTCGCAGGGAAAACAGCTGTCACAACACCGCTATTGGCACCGTTTGATACACTGCCAGCTTCGCTTAGCTCAAAAAAACCGGATGAGAGGCCATCAAAGGTAAATCCGGTCTTGGCCTCAAGGGTTACAGTGGCTGTGTACACTGTTGTTGCCGCAAATGTGCTGTGCGCGGGTGACCAGGAGACGGTACCGGTAAACTCTTCGGTTTCGTCAATCACTGCTACGGGTGTTTGTCCATATTTTGGCGCCGTAACACCGGTTATACGGGATATTGTAACCGTTTCCGGGGTGGTTGTTTCAGGATCCTCTTTATCGGAACCACCGCCTCCTCCGCCGCACGACAAAATCAGACCGCAGAGCAGCACAAAACATAAAATTCCAGACTTATTAATAACTTTTTGCATAAAACCTCCATCATTTCATCTGTTACTGGATAAAAGATTTACTCTCTTTATTTCAATTATTAGCATTTTATTAACAATAGGTCTATCTGACTTATAAGTCTGATATAATATTTTATTATTAAAGACCAGATAAACTTACTTTAACAAATCTGACACATTCAGGTAAAGATTTACCCTCTTCTCCAAACAAACGCAAACAGGCGGTAATTCCTGACACCCTACATAGAAAAAAAAGTATGAACATATCACATGGAGTTAAATATAATTGACATTTTTATTAGCTGAAAAAATTCTTTATCAGCTCGAAATATTTTACCGGACCATACAACAATATATCTGCTAATGCAAAAACAGGACTTCATCATGAAAAGAATCCTAAAACAGTACATTATTACTGGATTAAGATGTTGTTCCGGATTTACTTATTTTATGCTAATGTTCTTCATCTCCGGGTTTTTACTGTCATGCGTCAAATCATCTATTAATATTCCAAAAGCAGAAAAAGGAGTTCTCGATCTCAGAGATTGGAACTTTGAAAAGAACGGCGCAATTAAATTAGATGGCAACTGGGAGTTCTATTGGCAACAATTATCATTCTCAAATGATTCTTTTAGTTTACCATTATCTCAAAATTATTGTTATTATCCTGTACCTCGACTTGCCTCAAAAAAAATGTACACGAAAGAGGTCTTGTTGCCTCATCCAAGAATGTACTCAACGTGTGAATAAAAGCCAAGCCTTTATTTTCCGTTTCATACTCTTTTACTCAAAACGGTGTCTGTCGCCCTTCGTAATTCTTCAATTCGTTGTCGTTGTAAAAATGGATTTGCATTAGTCGCAGATTGCTCTCGACGACCCACCGGTACCGTATGCTGCATTTGTTTTTTTCTTCGAATTCGGACCGGTTTAATAGGGAGACGTATCGGAGCAGCGATACGAATTAGCTTTGCCTGGTACTCATTTATTTTACGTTTTAACTCGGCGGGATTGAGCGTTTTATAAATAGCTCGAATAGAATCCTTTACTTCATCAGAGACTGAATCACTTTTTAAAATTCGTTGAAAGGGTGTTTGAGCAGCATCATATTTTCGAATAGCTTTTGCACCGATCCGATGTTTTTCACGGAGAATCATAACCGGTTGAAAATAGTTCACATATAAATTGAGGTGCGCATAGAGCTCTTGCAGAATTTCAGCATGTTCCGGTTGGTCATAACGCAGGTATCCAGTATTGCGTCTTATGATACTATTGTTTTTTTGTTCAACATGCGGGTTATCATTTTTCTTGTAGGGACGTCCGCGGGTAAAGATCAGATTATGGTTTTCAGCAAAGGTAAGCACTGAATCATTAATAAATTCTGATCCATTATCTGAGTGGATACCTTTGAGTGGGAAAGGGAAGCTCTCCTGAACCGCTTGTAACGCCTTTGTCATTACCGGCATAGACTTATCCTTCACCAGAGTACAAACTGTCCACGAAGTGCTTATGTCAGTAGTATCGAGTGTATATAAGAATCCGCCATACACATTGCCACCATTGTGAGCTACTAGATCCATCTGTGTAAATCCCGCAGGAGAATCTTTCCACTCGGTAAATGTTTTAATGGGGATACGGTCAATCAGATAACGAGTGCCTTTAGTCATTGAAGAGCCTTTGGGGTTTAGTGATTTTTTATATGGCTTTAAGAGTCGGTCAATAGTTGCAGGGCTTATTTTCTCAAGTTTCTGTTTTATTGCATCAGAAATTTCCATCTCGTCGAATTGTTTACACTTCTTAATCAACTCGGGAATAATCGCTACAAGTCGTTTCCCGCAAATGTAGTCAGTAATTCGCCAGAGCTTTTCAAGAGTATCTTTTACTTCATCATTATAATATATTGCAGGTTTTTTGCGAGGTGTCTTTTTAAATGAGCGTTTATTATCACGAAGCACTCGTGCAGCATAACCTCTGTTATATCCTGTGTAATCAATAAACTCATTCAGAATAAGCACCTTTTCTAATTTCGATGCATATTTGTATTTTTCAGTAAAAACCTTCGTTAATGACTTCTTTTCAGACATGGTTAACCTCATAAATTGCCTCCATAACCCTTAAAGAATCTAAGGATTTGGAGTACTTTTTTCTATGAGGCAACAACATTGGTTTGGAGTACTTTATTACTTGAGGCAATATGTACCTGGCAATTGGACGAAATATGTCTCTCAGAAGGAGGCACTACCTGGACGAGGTTATGCAACCTATCGCTTGAAAGTTTTATTAGGCGACAGAGATGACATTTTTGCTTTTAAAATTCCAATTATTGCAACTGCATACCGACTCTATTTAAACAATAAATTAATTAGTTCTGTGGGCAATGTTGATGACAATGTACAGGGCTCGATTCCGGCATATAGATCGCTTATTGTCTCATTCTTTCCAGATAGTGATATTCTGGATCTTGTCATACATGTATCAAATTTTCATCACTGTGACGGGGGGATCAAATATTCGATTATTCTTGGGATTGAAAAAGAACTATTAAACATGAGAGAGAAGCGCATCTATTTGGATTTTATTCTCTTTGGTTCTCTGATTATTATGAGTTTCTATCATTTTTTGCTTTTTTACCAGAGAAAAAAAGATTCATCTCCACTCTATTTTTCTATCGCTTGCCTGGCCATTGCCATGCGTGTCCTACTAGATGGAGAAATATACCTGATAAATTTTATTCCTGATATTAATTGGCAACTTTTTGTAAAAATGGAATATCTTTCATTTTATATTATCGTCCCTTTTGTCAGCATGTTTCTTTTTTCACTCTTCCCGGATTATGTTTCTAAAATATATGTAAGGATAACTCAGATTATCACCTTTCTTTTTTCATTATTTGTAGTTATTGTACCTGTAAAAATTTCTTCATTAACTTCAGTAATATTTGAAGGTCTTACGATTTCATTTACCATTTATCTTGTTTTTGTTCTTGTCATCGCAGCGCTAAGAAAAAGAACCGGGGCGCTCATTTTTCTTTTCGGTTTTTTTGTTTTGACACTTTCAACTATTAATGATATTTTGCATGCAAACGGAATAATTAAGACAAGCTATCTTGTTCCTTTTGGTATACTTTTCTTTATTTTTTCTCAAGTATTGATTCTTTCAAAAAGATACTCAATTGCATTAAGTATCTCAGAAAAACATGCTGAACATCTAGATGCCCTGGTAGTACAGAAGAATAAAGAATTACATGCCGCACAACAAACAGTATTTGAATACAAAAATTACTATATCAAAAGTTATATTAACAAACTTGATACTGAAGCATTGGTTTCTCGTTTGAAATTTCTTATGGATGAAATGAATATATACAGAAAATCTAATCTTAAAATTTCTGAACTTGCAGATGAAATGCAAATCTCTTCCCATCAGCTTTCAGAACTTTTAAATAAAAAGCTCGGAAAATCATTTAGCCTGCTGATTAATGAAAAAAGAATTGAAGAGGCAAAATATCTGCTTTTAAATGATCCAGATAAGAGAATTATTGATATTGCCTATTTTGTTGGTTACAATTCCATCTCGTCGTTTAATACTACATTTAAAAGACTAGAAAACATCTCTCCTTCAGCTATCAGAAGAAACAATTCACCTCATGATTTTTAGCTTTGTTATTAATCTCCCAGTAAATCATCAAAACCACAATTACATATAACATCAAATTTAGACTCTTCATACTGCAAGGCTTAATAATAATTAAATTATAAATTTCATATATTATTTTACTTATGTCAATATTAATTATAGTGCGTTACAGGTAATTACTTCAGATAACTAACAATCAGCGATAACACAAAATCGATAAATCTTTTAGAAGAAAATTCATAAAATCAGATTTTCCAGATCACGTAAAGTCACCACTTCGCGTCGCTGGCACTCTATTAAATGGAGAATTTTCGGGCTGATCGCCCGAAAACGCCTGAATATATACACTTGAGAACTGTGTAGATATTCAGGCTATTTAGGTGATTCATTAAGGTATATTTTTGCGCTAACGCGCAAAACCGTTCAAACAAATACGCTTGATGACTGCGTATTTGTTTGGATTCACCACTTCGCGTCTTTGTCACTCCGCGAGAGTGGTGATATACTAAGGTATATTTTTACGCTAACGCGCAAAACCGTTCAAACAAATACGCTTGATGACTGCGTATTTGTTTGAACTATATTATTAATTCTCCTGGGCGATACGTGCTACCTCAGCAGGTGATAGAACCCTGTTGTAGATACGCAGGTCATCCATATTGCCGAAGTAGTTGTGTCTGTCCCAAAGCCCCTCGCCGCCTGTAAACTGGCCTACTAGCAACTCTCCGCTGGTATTAAAATCCCACGGAATCTCGTTCGGAAGCGGGCGTGACTGCCAGGTATCATCCACTACAAAGAACAGCGGCTGTGCTTCACCATTAAAATAGAGACGTACATCAACTGTTTGGTTTTGAGTATCTCTATCAACCGTAAAGACAAAGTGATACCAGCCGTCAAGCTCCACAAAATCCGCAGGGCTTCTAAGCTTGCCGCCGTTTCTTCCGTTACCGGCCTCAAATATTACACGACGGTCAGTTGTTCCCCAGCTGTTAACAAAGAGCTTGAACCCGTCGCTTGGCTCGGTAGAAGGAGCATTAGAAAGAATAGTGTTAATCATCTGACCGTTTGCATCTGCCTCAGTACCTTCTTCTATCGCAAAACCCGGTGACGGAAGATAAACCCATATCGCCACACTGAACTGATCACCAAGATCAACTTCACCAAGTGAAAGGTGATCACAGTCTCCGTCAAATTTAATACTTGATGTACCCTGATGATAGTTCACATAGTCTATCGAAACATCGTTGCGTCCAGACCCGTTAGGTATTGTAAAACCGCTAAGATCTTCAAAGGTATAGTGATAATCAACAAGTTCCATTGTGGTAAACGAGAATTCTATAGGCGTAAAGAGTGCCGAACCGTCCACCTTATCTACACCGGTTGTTATCGTAACAGTAAAAGATGTCTCAGGCTCAAACAATGTCTGAGGTATCAGTATGATCCGGCCCTTAACAGCATAGTCAACATCATCTTTAGTCACTGTCTCATTGGTATCATCATACGATACGCTCATGGCTATTGGGTTTCCGTTGCTGTCGTTTACATAAACCGAACCTGAATCGATTGAAGAAGCCGCAAGATCACATGCAAACGGCACCTCTATCGTTTTATCCAGAGCAACCTGTATTGCACCGTTACCGGGTTTTATCAGTTCAGAGAATACCTCAACAGGCATTTCGATTACTGTAATCACAAAGATTTTCTGAACACTTTGTCCATCTTTGGTGATGGTCGCTGTAAGCTGCAGCTGTTTATTACCCAGGCCGTTAGCCGGTCTTGATACATTGGCGTCAGAACCGGAAAGTATAACTGCAGACTCGTCTGAAGATACCCAGCTTATCTGCGTATCGTTAAGACCAGTTGCCGGCAATGTAAAGTTTTTGGTTACCGATTCCACACTGTCAGGTGACTGAAAACCCGGTACTAAAGCGTCATAAGCGTCTTGCAGATCAAGACCAATATTTACAACCGATACAGCTGCACCGGCGCTTACGCCTTCGCCGATTGTTCCGTCATAACTTACCGGGTAAACCGTTACATAATAGTCACCGCGATCAAGTCCTGTGAAAGTTACAGGTGACTCGGTATTCTGTTTAATCTCAACAACTCCAGCGCCGGGGTTAATATTATTTCTTATCTCAACCGTATAGCTGCCGTTATTTATTGCACCGCTCCAGCTTACAATAATCTGGTTATAGGCACCACCGATTACAGCTTCCACATTAGCGGGAGCATCGGCGCCTGTCGGATAATCTGCCGGATCAGTCGGATCAGTACCGTAAGCGGCTTCGTCTCCGTTAGAGACTCCGTCACCATCAGCATCATCATCAGGATCAAGATAAGTTCCGTTACCCTCATCATCCTCGACATAAACAGGTGTGCTCTCATCACTGCCCGGATCAGTACCGACTATTATCTCTATCCAGTCAGCAACGCCATCGCCGTCTGTGTCTGTGTCCGGATCTTCATTCAGATGATCTTCCCATGTTCCGTCAGCAGGATAATCAGTCGGATCAAAAGGATCAGTGCCCTCAATAATTTCTATCCAGTTTGGAACTCCGTCGCCATCGGCATCTCCCCATGGATCATCGATCACCATGTCGTTAGTCGGACGGTCTGAACCATCGCTTGGATCTGTACCGAATATTATCTCTATCCAGTCGGGAACATTGTCTCCGTCTGTATCTGTGTTTGGATCACCGGTCAAAAGATGCTCCCAGCTGCCGTCAGCAGGAGTGTCTGCCGGATTAAAAGGATCAGTCCCCATCACTATCTCTATCCAGTTTGGTACTCCATCTCCATCGGCATCGCCCCACGGATCATTTGTCAGTTGAGCAGGCGAAGGAACAGAATTTGAGTCAGACGGATCAGACCCATAAACAATCTCTATCCAGTTTGGTACTCCGTCACCATCGGCATCACCCAGAGGATCAAGATCAACAAAATCTTCCCATGTACCATCTTCCGGTTTATCATTTGAATCAAAAGGATCAGTTCCCATGACTATTTCTATCCAGTCAGGTACTCCGTCACCGTCACTGTCGGTATCATAATCAATATCCGACCAGTCTTCACCTTCGGGTACGTCAGGATAAGAACCCGGGTTAAACGGATCACTGCCGCTTATTATCTCGGTCCAGTTAGGAATTCCGTCCCCGTCTGCATCACCTTCAGGATCATCATAAAGATCACTCTCATCGGGCCTTGATGTCTCATCATTTGGATCGGTGCCATGAGCAACTTCTACCCAGTTTGGAACACCGTCACCGTCATCATCAGCAAAAGGATCAAGATCAACAAGATCTTCCCATGTGCCATCTGCCGGTTTATCAGTTGAATCAAACGGGTCAGTTCCCAAAACTATCTCTATCCAGTCAGGAACTCCATCTCCATCACTGTCGGAATCAGGAGTAACAGAAACCCAGTCGGCATCAGGATCCTCTGTGTCAGGATAATCGTTTTCATCGTTTGGATCTGTACCGGCAATAATCTCTATCCAGTCAGGCACTCCATCGCCATCGCTGTCAAGACCGGGATCTGCCGGATAATCATAATTTGGCGGATTGGTCACAACCGGAACGGTTGGTCTGGTCGGAGCAGGATTCACAGGCGAGCCAGTGCCGTCTCCACCGGGAGATACCGCGGCTCCTATCGTTACAACGTTTTTCGCCGCAACAGCCTCGCCCTCTACGCCGTCCGCGTTTACAGGCACTACATATACATAATAATCACCGTTAGGCAAAGAAGAAACATTGACAAATTTTGCCGGAGAAGAGGCCTTCTCCTGAATTAATGCGGGATCGCCGTCATAAGGGCTGCTTTTGTCAACAACCACACTATAGCTTCCGCTTTTAGGATCACCAAGCCAGCTTACTTCGATAGAAGAAGAACCGCTTCGTTTGTACTCTACTGACACCTCCGATGGAGCATCAGGATCACTGTCAGAGGAGCCGCTTCCTCCTCCGCTTGAACAGCTGATGAGCGAAATTACGAGCATAGAAATTACAAACAGAGATGCAATATTCCTGCTCCAGTTCATTTTCATCAGGTTTTTCATAAAGTCCCCTTTTCACGTAACAAGAAATCGGGCATTTAGACCGCCCGTACGGGTTTATTTTCGGTTATTAGATGATTAATGTCAATGATTAATGTGATTTTTCCACTAAAATGTAATTTTTTTTGGTTTTTGAGGAAAAGTTGCGATAGAATGTTTCCTGTTTTTTATTAACAGAGCTAATAATAGTCCATTTGTCCTTCAGGAACGGCGAACCAGCAAATTTACGTGCGTGCACTGTTCATATACTGTCTGTTACAGTCAAAAGACGCACAGCATTACATTCCCAAAAGAGCGGATTTGAAATTATCCGGGGTCATGCTCAGCCATGGATATTGATATGCCGGGAAATTTTACAAGAATGATGAAAGTTGATAAACTTAATAGCCGCATGAAGGATTTGTATGACATCCGGCTTTTATCCCGCTAAACACGGGTAATACACTTGACTGTAATCATTTAACCTGAAATTATAGGTTTTAATAACAACACAGGTGGTTAAAATGAAAAATGGAATTATTGGTTTATATGTTTTGCTCGTACTTATTTTCAGTTCAGCATTAACAGGATGTTCGGATGAAGATTCAGATTCATCTGAAAAAAAAGACGTTTTTGAATTAACAGGAACCTGGGCAGCAGATAATGTTAAAATGACAACAAGCGATTATTCAATTACCGCAAATATAGTCACAACATTTACTGAAAACACTTTTGAAGGCACAACAACTATCACAAGCAATGACCCCGATATGATAACAACAAATAGTGGTGAACTTACAAGCTTTGATAATTCAGAAAATTGGTATGTTGCGAAATTATTAATGGATAGTACCGACTCTGATAATATTGGGAAATATGGAATGACCAGATATACACTATCAGAAGACGGTCAAAGTTTTGTTGGTACTTCATATTCGTATGAGGATAGCGAGGAAGAGGCAAAAGCTTCAACAACAATAATTTTCGAAAATGTCACCATGATAAAACAATAGATGTGAAAGTTATATTAAATTATTAACAGGGTTAATAATTTTGTTCACTCATGGAACTATGAAATCATATTTAATAAAGAGTCAGGATCAGAATTCCAGCCTGATAAAGCTGTTATCGTTTGTTCGGAAGTCAAACTGTAAATTCCGAAGACATCGCCGGTTTCCGGTCCGTTAAAATGTCCATCATTGTCAATTATTGCAACTACTTGATAACTGCCTTCTGCAACTTTATCGATTTCATAATCCAGAGTTGTTACTGGAGCAGGCCAACTCCCTTCAATAGTCAGGTAAGACCCGTCTTCACCAGCCGGCAGGTTAAACATTAGAGTAACAACCTGGTACTCTTTTCCAAATAGATTATCCGCAAGTGCTGCAACATTTGAAGTATCTATTGTCCCCTTGATTTTTCCATTACCTATCCGGGAGAGATTAAAGTCTCCATTTATTGCATCGTTATCTGCTCTGTGATAATCACAGGTGATTTTTTAATTATCACCAAATACTTTTGCTGTTCCGGCATATTCTTTGCCTGTACTAAATACGATTCCGCTGCCGTTCAGAGTCATTTTTACATCAGCACCATCCACAGAAGCAGTCATTCCAACCGCCTCATCATCTCCGTTATAATAGTCATCATCATGATCAACGTCTATATACATAGTGCCAACCAGCAAATCACCATAATGCTGAAAAATTACCAGCATATCATAACCGGAACTCAAGCGCCCTTCATATGACCCGGTCAAAGAATTTTCTTTATAAACAAAATTTTCAGAAGTCTCTAAAACAGTTTCAGTTTCGCCATTTACTTCAATAATATTAAAAAACAGATTATAAGGTTTTGTAACATCAGCCGGCAAACCATCGCTGGTAATTTCAAAAGAAAACTTCTCTTCACCCTGCTGACTATTTAATGAAACTGAATTATTGAACATATAATTCTCATCTGCAGATTTCAAATACGCCTGAATTTTATACTGTTATTATTATCAAAAACCTGATTAGAAATGCTATATTCAACTGAACCTGTAAAGACACGGGGTATTACGCTGCCTGCAGGCTGATCAATCTTTACATTAAGATCAGTTATAATATGATTCCCGTCATTGCCTGAATCATCACAACTTATAGCAATAAACAAAATCAGAGATACTAAAAAGATACTTCTGTATACAGCCATCAAACCATCACTAAACAGGTTCTTTCCTTAAAAAAACATTCAGCCAAAGCTCTTCCGACCGCCTGGGACGAAGATCATTGGTTGTAACTGAATCAAGTATTATTGCATCTAGCAGCAAATCTGTAAAATTCGAAAGTTTTTCTTCATTTATACACGTAAAGATGCGTCTGCCGTCACTGAAATCTTTATCCCGCTTTTAAATGAGAGATAAAAGATTCCACCGGGCTTTAGAAATTTTAAATAACGGTTAACAGATTCTGCAAGAAGTTCGTAAGGTATGTGTAAAAAAGATGCGCTGGCCCATATTCCATCATATAACGTCTCAGGACAGAACTGATCAAACGATGCCGTAATAACTTTTTGTTTAATAAGTTCCGCGGCAATCGCAGCCATTTCGGCAGAACCGTCAAAGGCTGTAACAAGGCACCCCTTCTGTATAAAAGCATGGCTGTCCCGGCCTGATCCGCAGCCGGCATCCAGAATATGAGGCTTTTTTGGCAGATACGATATAAATCTGTCCCGCATCGGAGAGAAATCCACATTCAGTGTCGCTTCTGCATATTCCCCGGCATTTTGATTGTAGTAATCAATTGTTGTTGAAACATTAACACTATTTTCAATGCTCATGATCACCAGCCCATATTTTTTGCTATTTGCCAGAGCGGCTGAATATGCTTTTCCATTGATTGCACAAATTCAGACTTTGGAAACGGCGATATGCTGTTAAATACCGAAAGGTAGTCTTCCAGTAATTTATCTTTATTATTGTTTATGAAAAAAGAGTAAAAACTGTGCTGTGTCTCTGAAAAACTGCCGAATGTCTTTTTCCAATCCGGTAATAGATCACTTTTTTTTAAATTTGATTCCGGTGACAGAGGTGAAAGATTCCAGAGCTGATTATGCTGCACAAAGGCCCAGGGAATATAGTGATCCAGATGAAAATCATCTCTCACCTGTTCACCGGTAATAAAATCTACAATCCTGTTATCTGAAAGAAAAGCAGTCCACAGCTTACGCTGTGCCGTCAGGTTACGCTCACCCGCCAGATCAAGCTTGCTGGCAATTGCCAGAACATTTGGATTACGTTTTTCAAAACAGCGGGTCAAAGAGTACTTTGCCCAGCCGGTTAAAATCTGAGAGTTTCGCGTAAGATAGCGGCACCAGTCAGCGGTTATCTTTATTTCACTGTCACTGACTATATTATACAGGGAGTTATCTGCCGAACTCAAATCCCGAATTATATAATTACGACTGCTGTCTTTTACACCCTTAAGCTCATCCCGGTAAAATGAACTCAAAAAACGGAAGGGGACATACTTTAACAAACCGCCTGCCAGACCCGGATATTTATCACATGCCGAATCTACTATCCGCTGTATCTCATCATAACTTCCAACCGTTCTGTCCGGTTTAACCGAATCGGCAATTTTACGTACCGATTCACCCAGTTTATCACTTGATCCAAAACTCAGATGATAAGATACGGAGGGTACCCATGCAAGAACAAGCATTCGGCGGGCTATGCCGTTCGTTTTGAGTCTGATGCCCCCATCCCCAATTGCATCATGCTCCTTTTGCAGCAGATCCATGATCGCCAAAAACCAGAACGGCTTGTAACTGACCGCAAATCCGGCAGTGTCCATTGCCCGCTGAAAGGCCTGAATATTGAGTGCTCCACCGGGCGGCAGGTTGTACAGGTTTTCATTCATTTTGTTTTCTTCGCTGATATTTCACAAATTGTCAAGAGCAAAGCCTAAAATGAAGATCTGTTGATTAAAAAGTGGATTGTTAGCCACCTTGAAGAGTAATAAGCTGGATTGTTAGCCGGGAGGTCACGACTTCTGGATTGTTAGGTGCTTTTAATCAAAGTCCGTAAATAATTATCTGCTTTGAAGGAGTATTTTCGAGCTGATTATCCGAAACCGTCCACAATGTGCTTAAAGATTGCGCATATGTTTGACTATTCCAGGGATTCTATCTCCTTTTCTGAAAGACCGGTATATTTTGAAATGTTGTCGATTGAAAAACCATCTTTTAGCATAGCTCTGGCTGTTTCAAGTTTGCCTTCAGCTTTGCCTTTAGTAACACCCACTTTCATACCTTTTTGTATACCTTTTTGTATACCTTCTTCTATGCCTTCAAGCTTACCTTCTTCTCTTAATTTCATCGC
>JAFGRW010000066.1 GCA_016934935.1 Spirochaetota bacterium
TATCACAAAGGCATAGAATTCAGGTTTTAAAATGGTTTTCGCTAGATAAGTGGATTGTTAGCCACAAGAAAGACGGAGTTGACCATTATCCTGGATTGTTAGCCAGACAAAAAGTCAATATGCGAGAGTGATTTTAATTGTCAGGCTTAGCTTGCCCTTTTAGGGCTTGCATATTATAAAAGATTTTTGCCTATTGTTAGTTACCTCAATAATCAGATGATTTACTTAACGGCCAGCTATCTGCCTGATATCAGCTCCATAATGCGCCTCATGATCTCTGCATGTGCTTTTAAGATCTCTTCTGTATTGATCTTTTCGCCTTTGCCGGGTGAGGCAGTTGTTATCGCATCAATCCTGTCTTTATCCAGAGATAAATTCATCAGGCCGTATGGATTGTTGAATTTCAAATAGGTTGATAAGTAGATTATTTTGTTCGAGTACTTGTTCTTTTTGATGTAATCGGTAGCGGTTTCATGAGGGCCGAATTTTTCGATTCGTGAAAGTAATACAACAGCGTCGTACAATTCAGCCGGATGTTTCTCTCCGTTAACAATATTGTCTGTTATCACACTTATTTGCCGGCTGTTAAGATCTTCTGTCAGTTTTGATAGCAGCTGTTTTTTTAGATCTGTATCATGATACAAAATAGCCACCTTTGCTTTAGCGTTTTCAACGGCAAATTCTTCTGCAAACATGCTCAGGGTTGATAAGAATATCATAGTTATGGCAAATATCTTTTTCATTTTTATACTTCCTTTTAAAATTGTGAAAGAATCAGCTCTATAATTTAATTGTAATCGATTTATTAAATACAACATCTACACAGATAAAATGAGCCCTTAAAATAGGGATAGTGGTGTTTTTTTGATAAAATTAAGTACAGGGTGGCTAACAATCCACTATTCAGCGGGTATAGAAGTGAAAAAAACATAAAAAGTGTTGTTTGGAAAAGGCTGGGTTATTGAAACAGATAAAGGCTGAACCGGAGCAGAATCTTTATAAAAACATGCTTGTAAAGAATAAGCTGAGCCTGTTGTTCTGGTTATAAATATATATAGTTGGTACTGTTATGTTTGGTCCTTTTGGCGACTACGTTATTCCCTGGTATGGCAGAGAGCTTGACCGTCTCGAATCTTTAATCGTGCGTAATGAAGGCGAACGCAAAGAACTGATCATGCGTGTTCAGGATATGCGTGTTGAAATCGATGATCTTGCGGATGAAGGTTTCGTCGAATTAAGCAGCCAGTTTGATTTGCATTATAATGCCGGTGTCCGGCTTCAACAATTATACGACACATTTTATCTGCCGGGTGACAGCGGGATATTGAACCCCCTGCCGCGTGCTGATCGTCTGATTGACTTTTCAGAGGTTACTGATAATGGTTACGGAGAGGCACAGCCCTTAACTGACTATTTAAAACATCTTGAAAATATTACTTATAATAATGTAAGCGATCAGGTGAGGTATTCTGAGAATTACAGTGCCTGGCGAACAGCTGCCGGTATAATAATCGATTATCAGCTATTGTTTGCAGAACAGATATTAAGTAAAAAATTTGATACTCTTGTCGCGTTGTTGCGTGATATGCTTCCTCAATACCTGATAGCTCGCTGGAAAGACATAAATGTGCTGCCCCTTCCTCTTGGACGCTCATACCTGGACCGTTTTGGCCCTAACTATGAAGCATACGATAATTTAACCTGTCCGCTTTATCAGGCTTTAAAAAAAGAGCCAAATGATTTCAACAAAATGTGGAAAGAAGCTGTCAAGTTGACACGTGAACGCAATACCGGGCAAGAGTGTATGAGAAAAATGGAGCAGGCTTTGCGTAATGAATACTCCTTTCTGCAAAAAGCAGGATCTCTGCTTGTGGTCGAGACAGGTCTTCAGGCGACGATGCCTCTTTTTCTGGAAAGTGTTTTCGATAATATGGAGTGGTTTATGTTTACGGCCGCTCCATGGCTGCTTGATATTTATCGTGACAGAATTTTCTGTCATCAGTACTCCATGCTTCGTCCATGTGAAACACTGTTTTGCACCGATAATCTTTTCACTGTCAGTTTTGAAAATGGTAAATGCTTTGCCAGGGAAACACTTAACCCACTGATACGTAATCTTGCGTATTGGGAAATAGCTGCCTTGAAGCAGCGCAGTTCATAATAACCGCTATTTTCGCTTTATCCTCTTTATTTTTATACGATTTCATTTTCTTTTCATTCAGAGTTCATACTGTTTTCACAGTCGTTCTTTATTGTTAATAAAAATGTTAAATGAATACCTTAATAAAACAGAGGAGCGAAATATGAAATCTAAAAAAAGCGATTTATTGTGGTTATCAATCTGTGTTGCAAATGCTGCTGTTGGTTCAGTTTTGGGAATAGCTTTAGAATTTAACAAAGCAGCAATGTCTCTTGGAGTAGTTGTATTTGTAATGCTTTTCCTGTGTCTGTCCCGAACCGGTTTTTATAATCGACTAATACAAAATGTCGTTTTGTACCGTTCAATAATTATGGGATATTTTATTAACGCGCTGCTGTTTCCTTTGCATATCTACTCCGGCTGTGCGGCAGCAATTGTTATTGATAAAAGTGGACGGTTATTAGGTTTAAAAAACATTTCCAATACAGATTTTTTTCAAACCTTGCTGATGACCCTTATAACGGGAATATGTCTGAACATAATTGCTGCTTTTGTAATCGCTATAGTCTATTATCTTCAAAAGTTAACTCTTACCGTTGCGTGGAAAATCTCAGAAAAAGATAACTCAAAATCTGATATTTTAGATGATTGCCGGGTTATTGAATAGAGGTAAGACTATGAAAAGATGTTTTGATATATTTTTCTCCCTGATAGCCCTGCTGGTTTTCGGGGGTCCAATAATTCTTATTTCAATAATGCTATCCGTTTATGAAAAGCATCCTGTTGTTTTTAGACAGCAACGAATAGGATTGGATAAAAAACCGTTTGTCATTTTCAAGTTTCAGACAATGGTCAACGGGGTTCCTACAAAGGTGGGAAGAGTTTTAAGAAAATCGGGTCTGGATGAGATACTTCAATTTGTCAATGTTCTGAAAGGAGACATGAGTATTGTTGGACCGCTGGCACTGACAGAATTTGACATAAATAGGCTGCAGTGGAATTCCGAATTATATTCACCAAGGTGGAAAGTCAAACCCGGTATAACCGGGTTTGCCCAAATCTATGGCGGTCAGAATAAGGATGTGTCATGGTATTGGGACAAGAGATATCTGGATAGTTCAAATATTGTTATGGATTTTGTTATAATCCTCGTATCGTTTATTATGAATTTTCTGGGAAAGCGGAGGGTTCGCAATATTATCTGGTTTAATAGGGGGTTGCGTTAAATGAAAGTGAAATTGATTTTACCGTCTTTGACAGAAGCAGGAAGCGCTTTTTGGCGGCCAATTAAATATTCTTTGTTTCCTCCGCTTGGTCTGGCTACATTGGCGGCATTTTTAGATAAAGATGATGAAATTGATTTGCAGGATCAGCATGTCGAGAAACTGAATCTTGATGACTCCCCGGATCTGGTCATGATTCAGGTATATATTACAAACGCAAAAAGGGCATATTCAATAGCAAATCATTATAGAAATAAAGGTGTGTTTGTGATTCTTGGAGGGTTACATGTAACAGCTTTACCTGATGAAGCCGAAAAATACGCGGATTCAATTTTCATAGGGCCTGGTGAGCAGACTTTTCCCGAGTTTTTAAATGATTTTAAATCAAAAACTGTAAAAAAAAGGTATTATTCGGGTAGTGGCCGCACAATACAAAATTTGCCTCCCGTTCGAAGAGATTTGATTAAGAGGGAAAAATATCTTGTTCCAAACTCACTTGTTCTTTCCCGGGGATGCCCGCACCATTGCGATTTTTGTTACAAAGACTCATTTTTTAAAGGAGGAATTTCGTTTTATACCCAGCGAGTCGATGAAATACTGACAGAAATATCCCGTTTGCCGGGTAAGCACCTCTATTTTCTTGATGATCATCTGTTTGGTAACCCCAAACTGATTAGTGAGCTTTTTGAAGGAATGAGAGGCATGAACCGGGTCTTTCAGGGAGCTGCAACAATAAAATCAGTGATCGAAGGTGACCTGATTGTTAAGGCGGCAAAGGCCGGCTTAAGAAGTCTTTTTTTAGGTTTTGAAACATTTTCTGCCGAAAATTTAAAGCAGAGCAATAAATATCAGAATCTTAAACAGAATTATGAGTACGCGGCTAAAAGATTGCACGATTTGGGAATTATGATCAATGGAAGTTTTGTATACGGTTTTGACAATGATACTTCAGATGTTTTTAAACGAACAGTCGATTGGGGTATTCAAAATGCTATTACAACAGCTACTTATCATGTATTAACACCTTATCCCGGAACAAGGTTTTACAACACAATGCTTGAAGAGGGGCGAATAATCACTAACGACTGGGATATGTATGACACACGTCATGTTGTGTTTAAAACAAAAGGTTTAACGGCGAACGAGCTTGAAAGCGGATATAAATGGTCGTATAAAGAATTTTATAAATGGAACAGCATTCTCAAAGCTTCACTATCTCATGATACGATGAAACACAAGATGAAACATCTTCTTTATACAGGTGGTTGGAAAAAGTTCGAAGAAGTTTGGAAGCTGGTAATTAATTGCGGCGGATTGAAAAAAATGCTGCCTTTGCTTGAATTACTGCTGTGTGAAACCAGTGACAGTAGAGCAGTGAAAGAAGATATATCTGTAAAGAACCTGACTGTAATGAGTAATCAATGATGGTTAATTTATTTTTTTCCGTTTCTTTAGTAATGATAAGGGCATATTGTTCTGATAATAAAACAATAAGGGTTGGGCTTGCTGCAAAAGGTTTATTGGCAAACAATATCACAATCAATGTTATCCATGCTTCCTTGTAAGGAAGCATGGATAATAGAATTACATATTAGATACAATTGCGTTAGCGAATTCAGAGCATTTAAGAAGAGTTGCACCTTCCATCTGTCTCTCAAGGTCGTAAGTAACCTTCTTCTGCGATATGGTCTTTTCCATTGCGCTTACAACAAGATCAGCTGCTTCGCTCCATTTCATAAAACGAAGCATCATTTCGCCGGAAAGAATAAGAGAGCCGGGGTTAACCTTGTCCTGCCCTGCGTATTTGGGCGCTGTTCCGTGAGTGGCCTCAAATACGGCTTCGCTTGCACCAATATTTGCGCCTGGTGCTATACCAAGTCCGCCAACCTGCGCAGCAAGTGCGTCTGATATATAGTCGCCGTTAAGATTAGGTGTTGCAATTACGTCATAGTCAGTGGGTCTTAAAAGAACCTGTTGAAAGATGGCATCGGCAATACGGTCTTTGACTACCACTTTGCCCTCTGGCTGTTTTCCGTCATATTTATCCCAAAGCTCATCCTCAGTGATAACAGTATCAGAAAATTCGGCTTTTACCAGATCATAGCCCCACTGCTTAAAGGCTCCTTCGGTAAATTTCATTATATTACCCTTATGCATCAGGGTGACAGATTTTTTTCCATTTTCGATAGCATACTGTATGGCGCTGCGGATAAGGTTTTGTGAATTGGTTCTAGAGATAGGCTTGATTCCGATTCCGGAATCTGCAGCAATATTTTTGCCCATCTGGCTGTTGATGAAGTCGATGACCTTTTTGGCATCGTCTGTTCCTTCCTGCCATTCGATTCCTGAATACACGTCTTCGATATTCTCCCTGAAAATAACCATATCTGTTCTTTCAGGATTTTTAAGTACAGAGGGTACGCCGCTAAAATAACGTACAGGGCGAACACAGGCAAAAAGTTTAAGAACCTGGCGAAGGGCTACGTTAATGCTTCGTATTCCGCCTCCAACCGGTGTTGTTAGAGGTCCCTTTATTGCAACTTTGTACTCTTTAATAAGATTGACGGTCTCGTCTGGAAGCCATTCACCAGTTTTGTTAAAGGATTTTTCACCGGCAAGAATCTCTTTCCAGTCTATTTTCCGGTCTCCGTTATAGGCTTTCTGAACGGCCGCGTCAATTACGATTCGGGTTGCGTTCCAGATATCGGGGCCAATTCCGTCACCTTCAATAAATAATACAACCGGATTGTCAGGAACGGTAATAATTCCCTTTTCCAGTTTTATTTTTTCACCCATTATTGCTCTCCTTGTGATTATATTTTCGAATATACTGTTTAAATATTTTGTGGAACATTCATTGCCAAAGCATTATAATAATTGTATCATGGTATAAAAAAGCCCTGTCACGGCAAACGTTTTTTGCCTGTTTGTTGTTGCAAAAATGACTTGTGTTGTAATGTATGGGCAAGCAGGGTAGGTAATTTGCAGTTTTGCTGATTGGGGAGGTTTTATATGAATGATCTGATAATTTTGGGAGCCGGACCGGGCGGCATGAGTGCGGCGATTTATGCTGTTCGATCGGGCCTTAAAACTCTTGTAATAGAAAAGTTTATGCCGGGCGGGCAGGTTCTTAATACTGCTGATGTGGAGAACTATCCGGGCTTTGAAGATCCGATTACCGGATATGAGCTTGTAACTGCAATGGAAAAACAGGTGCGGCGTTTGGGTGCCGAGATAATTACTGCTGATATTCAGTCCGTAGAACGTGATTCGAAAGAAGATAAAATGATTTGTAAGGATGCTTCGGGAAATGTTTATGAGGCACGTGCGGTTATAGCCGCTACGGGTTCCCGCTACAAACGATTGGGGGTTCCGGGCGAGAAAGAATATACAGGAAAAGGTGTTTCATACTGTGCGACCTGTGATGGCGCGTTTTTCCGTGACAAGGTAACGGCTGTTGTGGGCGGAGGTAATACTGCTTTGGATGAAGCCCTGTTTTTGACCAGGTTCGCTTCGAAGGTTTACCTTATCCATCGCCGTGACAAGTTTCGCGCAAGTCAGATTCTCGTCAACAGAGTCATGGAGCATCCAAAGATAGAAATCGTATTCAATTCTGTTGTGACTTCCGTAAATGGCGAGAATAAGGTTAATTCCGCTACTTTAAAGGATACAGTGGATGGTTCCGGGAGAGATTTGACAATTGATGGGATTTTTATATTTGTAGGTTATAATCCTGTAACGGAAATGCTGCCGGATTCCATAAAAGACGAGTGGAAAGCTATTAAAACTGATATTAATATGGGTACCTCAATACCGGGACTTTACGCGGCTGGCGATATCAGAGCAACATCGCGTAAGCAGATTATTACAGCGGCGGCCGACGGAGCAACCGCAGCGATGGCTGCTTACGAGTACATAACACATGAGGAACTTTAATGTGTTAGTATTACAAAGGTCTGCGAACCCGGAGATGATACTATGAGTCGAATAATGATTGTGGAAGATGAAGTTATCTTGACCATGGCAATACAACAGACGCTTGAGAGTGCTGGTTTCGAGGTAACTCTGCCGGTTCTTTCAGGAGAAGAGGCTATTTCGCGCGTTCAGTCTGATAAACCTGATCTTATTGTTATGGATGTTACACTTCAGGGTGAGCTTGACGGGATTGAAACAACAGAGCTTATTTTACAAAAGCATGATATACCGGTGATTATTACGACAGCTCATTCGGATCCTTCTATGACCGATCGTATCAGCAAGTGTGGCAGTAGAGGATTTCTTCTTAAACCTGTGAATTTCAAAGAGATGGTGGGGTTAATACGCGATATTCTTGACAATAAAGAATAGGATTTTTTTAACCGACAATCAAAAAAGTAATGTATAATTGATAATTACTTAAAGGTTTTTTTGATTTGGGTTGAAGATAATCATGTAATATCGGGTTAAATAAATGACTGGCAGTGTTAATGTACATAGCAGAGGGTCACTTTTAATGCACAATATCAACTATTCCGAACTGGACTCTTTTTATGAGTCAAGATTTTGTTTATGTACAGGTGAAAATGATTTTGAAACCATATCATTTTTTCTTGCCGAGGCAGGGTTTCAGTATTTTGATTATATATCACCAGAAAAGGTAACATCCGATTTTCTTGTAAAAAATAGATTTGATATAATAATATTTCAGGTTGCAGGGGAAGACCATTTTCTTCTGCTTAATGAGTTTCGCAAAAGCAATACAGATGCCGCGCTGATACTTGTCAGTGATTCGGCTGTTCCCACTATGCTGCAATTGACCTTAAAAGTTGAAACGGTCTTGTCGTTATCTTTTGACCCCCAGGATCTTATAAAGGCTGTTAAGAAGGCTCTAGGGTCAAAAAATAATTTTGAGATCGGTATGCAATTCTTTGACGCCCTTTTTGGTATGCAGATGTGTACTCACAGGGATCTGCATCAGCGCACATTCGAACATGCAATACGAACAACCCAGATTTACGGCAAGTTTTTGCTTTTTCTAATGGAAACCGGGGTAATAAAGCTTACTTCCTGGACTTTGAAAAATTGCCTTATGGCTTCACTTGTTCATGATATTGGAAAGTTACTTGTTATGCAGGGAATACTGTATAAAGAAGGAAAACTAACTGAACTTGAGTATCAACAGATTAAGAGACACCCCTGGCATTCCGTTACTGCTCTTTTGGGCGGACAGGATATCGAGTTTTTTGCAGGTGATGGGCCTATAGAAACAGTATCGGGATATAATGACAAAAATCTGTCAGAGAAGACAAAACAGTGGGTTTTTAAGGTTATCGATAGCGACGAAGATGTTTATCAGGATCTGGATAATTTTTTTGAAAGTCTTTACCGTAAGCCCTTTATTCACTCTCTTAACAAGGATCTTTTATATATCGTTTTTCGCCATCACGACTCGATAGAAAAGTCATATCATAATTATGAGGATCTTCAGCTGTTTTCTAAAATAATTGACAGAGATCTTGACGAAAAACTGAATGAAAAATCTTATCTTGATGTTGTTACAAACGCATTATCATTATGCGATTTTTATGACGCCCTGCTGGACAAGAAAAGGGATTATCGCAAACGGCCTTTTAACCGCTCGTTTGTGCTGTACTTTATATATCTGGAAACACGTAACGGCCGCTTTTTCCCTTTTCTTGCCGAAGAATTTGTTAAATATATCATTCGTAACGAAATTTCACCGGAAGAGAATGTGTTTTGTTATAATAACGATCCTGAAACAACATTGCAAGTTATCAAGGATACAGATTCGTTCTTCAGAATTGCTCCGGGGCAGGAACACGAGTTTAACGGTTTTGCTATAGAGAAAAAAGAACTTTTTCACGAATATTCACGCACTTTTGATGAAAACCTGCTGGTTAAAACCAACAGCCTTTGGGTTGATTACTATTCTGTTAAGCATAGTGAGATTGTTAACCGGTTTTACAATTCATTAAAAGAAGCTAATCTGGTTTCAAAAGAGATTAAAGAGTTCACAGTACAAGAGGTAAAGGTTTTTGACATGCTTTTCAATTTTTACCGTAGTTACCCCTCTTCGATAAAACAGAAAAAGTTGATAGATTATCTTGTGGATTCAGTGATTGACCGAAAGGTGACTCAAAACACAAAAAAGAGGATCATCGAACATCTGCAATCAGAAGAGATAGACACCGTAACAGATATAAAGAAGATGTTAATCAGGTCAGGGTATGACCGACTAAATCTTTTTGAAGTTTTTAAAGATTACAATGAGGAGCTGCTTTTAAACGAGTTTAACCAGGGTTTGTAATATGTACCGGCATTATAGAACTGTTGTAATTATTCTGTTGTGTATGAATATTTTATCATGTTCAAGATCAGTAAAACTTCAGTCAACATGCTGTCAACTTAAGTATCCAATCCTTTTGGTTCATGGTATAGCCTTGCCTGACGATATGAAACTTGTTCCTTATTGGGGAAATATTCCTGATCATCTGCGAAACAGGGGCGCGACAGTATTTTTGTCAAACCATAACGCCTGGGCAGAGCATAAAGTTGCGGCTCAGTTTCTAAAAGATCGAGTGGAACAGATTATTGCTCAGACCGGGGCGCAAAAAGTAAATATAATAGCCCACTCCAAGGGCGGCATAGAATCACGATACATGATCAGCTGTCTGGATATGAGTGATAAAGTAGCGTCACTTACTACAATAAGCACTCCACACCGAGGCAGTATGGTCGCGGATTATCTCTTCGAAAAAATTGATTCCCGTCAAATGGGGGGTAAGTTTATAATAACTCTTGCTTCGGTTGTAGGTGTTGTAATGGGTGACAGCAGGCCGGATCCGGATTCTTCAGGGCGTTCTCTTACTAAGGAATATATGGAGAGTTTTAATGAGAATGTTCCGGATATGCCTCAGGTTTATTACCAAAGTTATACATCATTAATAACTGAAGAGTATCCGGCGTTGTTTTGGCAAAAGCTTTATGAGCTGCACAAGAACCTGGATGGTCCAAATGATGGGCTTGTCAGTGAACAGTCAGCCAGGTGGGGAGTTTATAGGGGGGTCGTTAAAGTAGGTGATGTCTCACAGATTAATCATGGCGATATTGTAGATCTTTATCAGTTTTCCGGCAGGCGGGTTCCGGATCTTCACCTTTTTTATATTGATATGGTTCATGATTTAAAGGATATGGGATTTTAAATTTTGTTGACTTCCAGGAATTGATTAAACGGGTTAATAGTATGTTTGATTTTTTTTCGAAAATGAGCAGAGGAAAAATTGGAGTGGCACTGTCCAGTGGTGGCGCTAAGGGTTTGGCGCATATTAATGTACTGGAATTTCTGGATGAGCATGATGTCAAAATTGATTATATTGCCGGGTCAAGTATTGGAGCCCTGGTTGGTGCTGTTTACTACTCTGGAACTCTCAGCCAGTTTAAAAATGAATTTGGGTCTTTTTCATGGAGAGATATTGTGCATCTGGTTGATCCGGTATTTCCCAAAAGCGGAATTATTGCTGGAAAAAAAATCATGAAGTATCTTGAGCGGTTTATTGATCCGGACGTCAATATAGAAGAACTTCCTGGGAAACTTGCGATAGTGGCAACAGATTATTTTACAGGGAATCCGGTAATAATGCGGGAGGGCAATCTTCTTAAGGCAGTCAGGGGGAGTATCTCAATACCAGGTGTTTTTGTTCCATACGATTATGATGGTCGCATTCTTATAGATGGAGGAGTGGCCAACCCTATACCGGTAGATGTTGTAAAAAAAATGGGTGCCAAAAGAGTTGTAGCGGTGAATTTGCATCCGAGTGCCGAGGTAATTCAAGGTAAAAAGAAATTAAAGAAGCTAAAGAATATTGCTTTCAGAAGAAAAAAACGCACTATGGGTAACCGTATTGCGTCGCATATCAAGATTAATGCTTCGGGATGGTTCAGTTTTCTGTCCTCATATCTTAAACTGGACGATGATAGCGATCCAAACGAAGATCCCAAAGGTTATGAAATGCCTTCCATAATTGATGTGTTTATGCAATCTATGGAGGTGATGGAGTATATGAATACCTTCGCTCTTTTACGTTACAACAAACCTTCCGTGCTGATTGAGCCCGCGGTAAGGGAAATTAACGGTCTTGACTTTGACAGTGGAAAAGAGGTTCTAAGAATAGGGCAGCAAGCCGTTGAAGAAAACCGCAAAAAATTGTTAAGGAAGATTGTGCGTTGAATGAAAAAAATTTTCTTAATTTTACTTGTCGCGTCCTGCGCAAGACAAGTTGAAATTGACCGGAAAATTGAGCCGGAAAAACCTGAACAAACCGGTGCGGTTTGTATCCGATTATCCTTACCCTTAAAGAATATAGCCCGGTTTCATGATCCCGATGAACTGTATATATATTCGGAAACGGATGTGTCAGGGGAGCTTATAAAGAGTGATTATCATGCAGGTGACCGATTTTATTTTTTTGAACTTGTACCAGGAAGATATCATATAGCAGTTTTGGAGTATTCAGTAAGTGATGATAATGTTAAAAAGGGGTACTATCTATTAACAAAAAGGTCTTCAGTTGAATCGGCTTTTTCTGTTATATCCAATAAACTCTATTATCCTGGAGAGCTATCAGGCATATTTTTACGTTATACTTCAGCAAACAGCGATGTTCAAGCCGATAGATATCTTGAGTATTTTATTCCTGAATCGGCCGGAGGTGCGTTTTATCTTTCAAGCAAAGGCAAGGACACTGGTCATTATAAGATACTGTCTAATACAATTCTTTTTTATCCATTTGACGACAATACAGTTTCTATTATAAAGGGAGATATTGCTAAATTTCCTGATGATCATAGAATAAAAAGCTATCATGTTGTTACCTCAATAGAAAGACAGAAATGATAATTAGATGTTTGTTTGTTTTGACAAGAAATCCTTAAAAAGATTGTAATAGTTATAAAAGTAACATTTGAAGTTGAATGCCAAAGGTTGCTTTTTTATTTTGACGTCTTGTGAAACGGTTAGTATGAATTTAGCAATACAAGATAATGAGAGCTCTTAACTGTATCAATTTTTAAATAAAAATAACTTTACTTCAGTAAAAGGAAAAGAAAACATAAGGGAACTTCGAAAAATTATCATGTTCCAGAGGGCAACATGGTTGAAAGGTTAATTTTCAGAGGTTACCATAATCTAAACAATAACAATAGGAGAAAATCATGCCAATAGCTGATGATATAAAGGAATCCATTAATAAGTCATCATTTATTCGAAAAATGTTCGAAGAAGGTATCGAGCTGAAAAAAGCACTCGGTGAAGAAAATGTTTTTGATTTTACAATCGGAAATCCTGATCTTAACCCGCCTGATGCTTATTATAAAATAGCCGGAGATATCGCTTTGGATCGTCGAAAAAATATTCATGGGTACATGCCAAACGCCGGTTATGATAACGTGCGAAAGGCTATGGCAGAAAAGGCTTCCAGAGAACATGCATGTGAAGTTAATTATCAGAATATTGTAATGACTGTTGGAGCAGCAGGCGGTTTAAACGTCCTTTTCCGTGCTCTGCTTAATCCCGGTGAAGAGATCGTAGTGCCAAAACCATATTTTGCCGAGTATGGCGCATACGCGGGTAATCATCGAGCAGTTTTAAAACCAGTAAATTCCGGATCAGACTTTTCTCTTGATGTAAAAGCAGTAGAAGATGCTTTGACGGACAAAACAAAAATTGTCCTGATTAACTCACCGCATAATCCTACTGGACGTGTTTACGATGAAGAGTCATTGAAGAATCTGGCACAAATGCTTAAAGAGCAAAAAAATGCCGGTCGTCACATATATCTTGTGGCAGACGAGCCTTATCGTGAAATAACTTATGATGGAATAGTTGTGCCGCCAGTACTTTCAACTTACGAAGAATCTTTTGTTGTTACTTCATTTTCAAAAACATTATCTCTTCCGGGAGAACGAATTGGTTACATAGCGCAAAATCCCAAGATGCAAGATTCCTCGTTAATAATGAATGCGCTTATTCTTTGCAACAGAATACTTGGTTTTGTTAACGCGCCAGCATTTATACAAAGAGTAGTTGGCGAAATTGTCGATGAAAAAGTGGATGTATCCATATATGATTCAAGAAGGAAGATATTCGTGAAGGGTCTGGAAGATGCCGGTCTTGAATATGCGAAACCTGAAGGCGCATTTTATCTTTTTGTAAAAAGTCCTTTGGAGAACGATATCGATTTTGTTGATCACTTGAAAAAATTTGGTATTCTTTCGGTGCCAGGAAGTGGATTTGGCGGACCCGGATACATAAGGTTTGCCTATTGTGTGGATGAGGATATCATTAAACGTGCCATGCCGCTACTTAAAAAAGCTGTATCCGAACTGTAATTTACATTATCTGTCTGGCCATTTTGAGCAATTCGGGTGTGATGCCATAATAGTGTTGAAGTTCACTGTCGTCCAGCCCGGTTGCCTCAATTGCTTTACCGGATAGTTCATAATAGAGACCATCGCCCCCGATCCCTATCCCTGCCATCTGGCAAATAGTATTTGCTACATGTACAATGGCTACAGCTTCTATATCCGATTGCGGTGCATCATCTGCATCGTGATGATAGCGGACAATGTTTTGAAGTGACTCGGGAAACTGCCATTTTTTTAGTATTATTTGGCCAATTTCCTGATGATCAAAACCCAGCAATAGCTGTTCGGCCTGGGCAAAGGTTATCTGGTTGTCAACGGTTGACTGTATCAGGTCTTTAAAAGTGCTTGCAACATATATCGCCAGAACGGTTTTCCCTACATCGTGTATAATGCCACCTGTAAAGACAAGATCTGCCAGGTTTTTCTTTTTCTTGTCGATAGCAATTTTTTTTGCCAGCATGGCTACTGCGACATTGTGTTTCCAAAGCTCGCCTTTCGCAAGATCGTATCCTATAACAGGTTTATCCAAAACCTGCTTTGTAGCGGCGACTACAACGATATCCTTGACCTCTTTCATACCCAGGGTTACAAGAGCTTTTTCTACAGAAGCGATCTCTTTGCCCTTGCTGAAATACGCTGAGTTTGCGATTTTCAGAATATTTGTTGTAATAGCCTGATCGCGCGATATTTCTTCGGCGACAAGCTTAAAATCGACATTCGGATCGTTTACCATATTAATAATGCGAGTGACAACCTCCGGCATTGATGGAAGCGCGTTAAGGTTGGCAATTACTGTTTTTATTCTTTCTTTAATATGCTCGTGCATCACACTCTCCGCCAGTTGTATCAGACTTTGTAGTAATACTCTTCATGACCGCCTGCTTTAACCTTTAAACGGCCATCTTCCAGAAAAAAATCGATCACACGTCCAACAGATCCCCCTGTGTCTTCGCCTACAATTGGAATTTTTTTCTCTTCAAGTATTTTTTTTGTCATTGAGATATTGTTTTCTCCAATAAGACCCAAGGGGGTTTGTGACGCGAATTTAAACATTGAAGCTCCTCCGGCAATCTTGGCGGTCATAAAATCGCGCTTGCAACCTTGTCGCAGAAGTTGTTCAATTAAGGCTGGTATTGCTGTTTCGGCAAATTTCTCTGGTTGGGAGTCGTTTGTAGCTTTCGAAAGAAGCACATGGGCAAGACCGCCCATCTTCTTGTTGCGGTCATAAATGCATATTCCAACGCAACTGCCCAGAATGGTTCTGAGTATTACAGGAGAAGATGCTATTTTTAACTGTGCTACTCCGACGTTTACAAGTTCTATGCTCATTTCGATATCTCTTTGTGATGAATATGTGATAATCAGATCTTGAGGAAACCTGAAAAACTCCCTTTTGTAATATACAAAAAATAATTGGTATGTCAATATTTATGAATTACTAAAACTCCTGCTTTTAAATTTCAAGCATAAGCAGAGTTATGTCATCTTCGATTTCTGAACCGTCACAGAAGGTATTAAACTCCTGTTGTAAATATTGTAGTTTGTCCGGTACATCTTCAAGTATTGCGTGTTTAAAAACCGCGTGAAGTTTTTCTTCCCCGAACATCTGTCTCTGTTTGTTATGTTGTTCTAAAATTCCATCTGTAAAGAAAAGAATTTTATCACCTTTTTCGATAGGATAAGTTACGTCCTTATAGTGCGCAGTCTCCATTATCCCAATACCAATTCCAGAAGATTCAATATCAATAAATTGCCCTTTACTCTCTTTCCAGAACAGAGGGTGGTGGTGCCCGCCTTTGGCGAACGAAATCGTCATGTTTCTGATATCAACGTTGGCGTAGTAACAGGTTGCATAAAAACGTGACATAATTTCAAAATAATGTTTGTTTATTCCGGTCATCAGTTTTGCAGGTTCATTAGAAAACTGTTCAGAAAATATTGAAAATGCGCTCTTCAAAACTCCGGTTGCCATCGCTGCAGTTATACCATGGCCTACCACATCGGCAATGATGATATTTATATATTCGCCATCGACCGGAACAACGTTTAAAAAGTCACCGCCTATTTCTTGACAAGGACTGTATATATATGAGTATTTAATACCCGATTTATCAGGACTGTTGGTTCCCGCGTTGATAAAATAACTCTGAACCTCTTTCGCAAGGGAAAGATCCCTGTTAATTTCATCAAGGGTTTCTGATTTTTCACGTAATATGTGCTGAGAAAAGGTGAAATTCTGTATAGCCTTTCGGAAACGGGAAAAAGTTTCGGTTAGGCAGTTTTTATAAAAAATATTGGCAATTTTAAGATTGTTTTCCAGAAGACTGTCCAGATCCTTTTTCTTGAGATGGAGCAGGGAACAGTCGTCATCTGCTATTACGTTTGCTGAGCGAGGCATGTCATCAACAAGAGAGAGCTCTCCGAAATAGGAACCGGCTTCCAGGGTTGCAATAAAAATTTCTGAATCTTTGTTTTCGGCTTTGGTCACCTTGACGGTTCCTTCAATGAGAATATACATTGAACTTCCTTCGGAACCTTCATTGATTATTATGGACCCCTTTTTGAACTGAAGTTGCCGTGTAAGTGGTAAAATCAGATCAGCGTCTTCATCATTAATGCCGTAAAAAACAGGTACGCTTTTTAAAAGATCCCTGTTGTCCATTTTAACCCCACATATTAAGTTACAGAAAACCCTGTCATGTTGTTTGAAATAGAGCCGCTTCGTTGTTTGGCTGCTTATTTGCCAGTTTTTGCAACAAAATCAAAAAACTCGCCAAAAACCTTATTATAAAATATGATTAGACTATGTGTATGTAAAGTACAATTCTTTAAATGGGCTCGAAAAAGTAAGGCTGGGCGGTTGAGGGCTCAGTTTTCATTCTGTAATTAATACTTGACGGTAAAGTGAGCCATTGTTGATATACCAGCTGTCTGATCAGTTTCGGTCTACTTATTCCAGGTGGTCAGCAGTTCCTTTTAGCAGAAACACCGATGATAAGACAGATGATTAGTTTATAAATTTAGGTTGTGTTGAGGATTTCATGGAAGATAATCAGAAAAAATCCGGTTTTTTTATGCGTAACAGAAAATACTTTTTGTTGATGGTTGTTTATGTGACTCTTTTCATGATTGTTTCGACTTTCATGATTGTAAAGCTTAATCAACCTGCCGGAAAGGTTAGAGTGCCCGATGTTAAAGGCAAGATTTTTAATAATGTCTATAACTCATTAATAAGTCGTGAATTAAAGCCCGAAATAAGTTTTTTCGATGCTCAGGACGTAGACAGCGGCATCGTGTTAAAGCAGCATCCAGCTCCTGGAAGTATTGTTCCGCGAGAGAGCAGGGTGAAGCTGGTTATCAGTCGCAACAACCAAAAGGTAGAAGTTCCTGATGTTACTGGCGGGCCTATGATTATTGCTAAAAACAAACTGTCTACTTTGCATATTGGTGAAAAAAAAGTATCACTTTTGCCGGGAGTCGTTTCGTATATTCCCTCATCAGAACATGAAGAAAATACGGTTATAGCGCAAAGTCCTCGTGCGGGTGAAAAAGTGGCTCCGCATTCCAGAATAAACCTTCTTGTTTCGACAGGTGTTTTGGGCCGTGATTCGAAAATGCCACAGCTTTCGGGTCAATATATAGATCTTTGTTATGATTTGCTTCTTTCTCTTGGAGTTTCTGTCCGTCAGGAGATAGTAGCCGCGGATTCTGTTGAGGACTCAGGCAAAATATTGAAACAGTCAATAGAACCGGGCTCTGATATATCAAAAGGTGAAGAGATAGTTTTAACAGTTGCCTATTTTGAGCGAGAAAATTGTTATTATCAGTCATACGAGAAGGTCTCTTTTTCGATACCGAGCGACTCCAAGGATGTTCTGTACGAGGCGTGGGTTGAGGATGAAGAGCATAAGCGAATAAGATTTTCCAGAGTTTGTAAAGCAAACGAAAAAATTACATTTATTTTTCATAGAACCGGTAATGCCCGCATAGAGATAGTTAAAGACAAGGTGAAGGAAAAAATAATTACTATCGATGTTGATTCTTTCTAGGATGAGCGACATGGCTTAAAATGTTCGGATATTAATCTTGACAAAAAAGGGCGATTCTCAATAATCGTCCTCTAACTATATTTGGAGGAAATTCAATTGGTAAAGATTCGGTTGCAGCGTGTAGGTACAAAAAAAAGACCTTTTTACCGTTTAGTTGCTATTGATCATAGAAAACGACGCGATGGCGCGGTTCTTGAAAGTCTAGGTCAGTATCAGCCTGTTATTAAAGGTGAGCAGCTTACACTCGATGAAGAAAGGGTGCTTAAGTGGTTAAATGTAGGAGCTCAACCTACCGACACAGTTCTTGATCTTCTTAAGAAACAAGGTCTTTGGAAAAAGTTTTCATCTGCTTCAAAATAAGGAGGGATGAGTGGACTATAAAGAACTTGTAGATTTTTTAGTTAAGTCGCTTGTTGATAATCCTGATGATGTCGAAATTAATCAGATCGAAGGTGAAAAGTCAACCATACTTGAGTTGAGTGTAGCGGGCGATGATATTGGTAAGGTTATCGGTAAGCATGGCCGTATAGCTCGTGCTATACGCACTGTTTTAAATGCAGCTTCTGCAAAATCCGGAAAACGGGTAGTGTTGGAAATATTGGATTGAGTGAAAGTTACTATACAGTTGCCAAGGTGTCTTCGCCTTTCGGACTTGATGGCGGATTGAAGCTGTCTTTGATTACGGATTTTCCCGGACGTCTTGTGTCTGGGCGACGACTGTTTGTTGATATTAATGGTTTTTACCGGGAAGTGATTATTAAATCTTTCTCGGTTACATCCGGTAAGCATGGTACGATGTTTTTAGAGGGTGTTTGTACCCGAGCGGACGCGGAGTCGTTGCGCGGATATAGTCTTGTTATTCCGGAGTCAGAGGTTCGTGACGTTGGTTGTGAGCTGGATGACGATGTTTTTCAGTATTGTGACTTGATGGAATGTGAGGTTTTATACAAGGGAGCTTCTTTCGGTACAGTTATTGGTATTACTGAAGGAGGTGGCGGCGAGTTGCTTATTATTGAGAGCAAAGGTCGCGAGTATATGATTCCCTTTGTGTCTGAAATGGTAGATACATCCGCGATTCGTGATCATAAAATCACAATTAGTCCGGCAGAGGGATTATTGGAATTTTGAAAACTCTGAATATTTTGACTCTTTTTCCCGATTTTTTCAGGAGTCCATTTGAAACTGGCCTTTTGTCAAAATTTTTGCAAAGAGGTGACCTGTTACTGAATTTGGTTGATATCCGGGAGTTTTCGGATGATTCTTTTAAAAGATGTGATGATTATCCCTACGGTGGCGGAAGTGGGATGGTTCTTAAACCTGAGCCACTTTTTAAAGCGTTGGATTCTCTCGATAACAGGGGCACAGTTATTTTAACTTCACCTTCGGGTGAACCTTTGAATCAGGAAAAGGTAAAAGGATTTGCCGGTTTAGAAGATATTACCATTATCTGCGGTCATTATGAAGGTGTAGACCAAAGGGTAGTTGACGAATACGTTGACTTTGAGATCTCTGTCGGCGATTATGTGTTGTCCGGCGGGGAGTTTGCCGCGTTGATCATAACCGACGCTGTTGTTCGTTATTTACCGGGGTTTATGTCTAATCCCGGGTCGCTGGTCGAGGAGTCTTTTGAAGGTTCCCTATTGGAGTATCCTCATTATACCAGACCGGAAAATTTCAGGGAACACCAGGTTCCACCGGTGCTTTTAAGTGGAAACCATGCGGAAATTGCCAAGTGGCGGTTAAATAAAAGAGTGGAAAAAACCAGGCGTGTGCGCCCGGATTTGTATAAACAATATGAAATTATCAAAGAGAAACAGAGGTGATATAGATGAATGCTGTTGAAAAGCTGGGATTAGAGCTTTCTGAAGTTAAAAGAGAAGTGGATTTTGAAGTTGGAGATACAGTACGTGTTCATTACAAAATTATTGAAGGAACTCGTGAGCGTATTCAGATCTATGAAGGAGCTGTAATCGCGATTAACAATAAATGCGCTGGTAAAACCTTTACTGTTCGCCGTGTATCTTTCGATGTCGGTGTTGAGCGTGTTTTCCCGCTGCTTTCGCCACGTATTGCTAAAATTGAAGTTATTCGTAAGGCCAAGGTTCGAAGATCAAAGCTTTATTATCTTCGTGAGCGTACCGGTAAGTCGGCTAAACTTAAAGAAAGAAGACATATTTCCAAGAAATAGGCTTTTTTATGACGGCTGAGTCTCCCTCTTTTGAATATGAACAGATCTATTCCAAAGGGGGACCTGTAGCCGGCCTTGATGAGGCAGGCCGTGGAGCTCTTGCCGGTCCGCTTTATGTTGGTTGTGTTGTCTTTCCTCCTTCTTATTATCCGAATCCTCCATCAGAATTGTTTGTGATTAATGATTCTAAAAAAATTCCTAAGAAAAGACGTTTGCAAGTTTATCAAATAGTAATAGATCATGCGCTTTTTTACGATTTTGAACCCTCTTATCCAGATGAAATTGATACATATAATATAAATGGTGCTACGCGTCTTGCGGTTAACCGGTTGCTCGACCGTGTCCCCTTTGAAATCTGTACTGCTATTTTGGACGGAAATTTCAGATTTGAATCAAAGCACCCACTTGTTTCGCTTAAAAAAGGGGATTCTCTTTCATTATCAGTGGCGGCAGCTTCAATTATAGCGAAGGTTCAGAGAGATTCATTTATGTGTGATCTGAAAAGTGGAAAATATCCATATGGTTTCGATAAAAACGCAGGTTATGGTACCAGGGTCCACCTTGATGCCATCGGTAAATACGGGCCATCCGATCAGCATCGTAGAAGCTATGAACCTGTCAGGTCGCTGCTTTGAAGATCGAAAACGCCATAAAAATTGAAGGTGCTCTTTCTCGCAACAGGGCTTTGACATCATTATCGCCTGGAGACAGTGTGAGAGTGGTTATTCTCGAAAAGATTGACAATGCGCGTGCTGTTGTGAATCTTCTAGGTAACAGGGTGACAGCGCAGTTTTCGGAAGGTGTTCCTGATAAAAAAACTGTTTTGCTGACGATTACCGGTAATAGCGGAGGCAAATTGGTTTTTAAGCGGCAAACGGGCTCTTCGGAAGCACTGACGTTTAAATCTGTTTTATTAGGCGACAAGATGCCGGATCAGCTGTTTTTACGTTCTATTGGAGCGGGGGTTTCGGACATTTTTACTTTTAACCGTCTGCTGCTGCAACACCGCTTAAAAAGACGTATACCAGACCACAAAAAAATATTTAGCCGGCTACTATCACAGGGGTTCAGCGAAAAAGAGCTTTCGAGTCTTTCCATGTTTGGATTTAAAAAGGTGCCGTCTATAATAACGCATTTTTCAGATTTGTTTGCTGAAAATAGTGTATCAGATAGCGAGCTAGAGGAGCTGGAAGCCAAATTAGGGAATTTAAGCAGTGAGGATTTACAAATGCTATTTGATTCTGTTTTTGATGAATCATCGGCGTTGTTTCTTTTAAATATTGACAGCACATACCGCTGGTTTAATATCTTGTTTGAGGAAGATTATATCTGTATCAGTTTCGAGTTCGAGAAATCTGGTTTAATTCAACTGGTTGCAAAAGAAGATACAACGGATATAAATATTTCACTGTTTTTTGAATCCGGTGACTTTCGTAAAAAGTTTATGTCGGAATTTGAAAATCTTGACAAGATTATTCGTAACGGCAATAAAAAGATTAGGCTTGTAACTTGGCTCTTGTCAGATTCGGTTACAATGCTTAATAAAGAGATAAACCGTGCTGTGCAAAATCCTGTTTTGGATATAAGAGCTTGATAAATAAAAGTAAAAAATCTATTGCTCTGAAGTATGACGCAAAAACTGATGCAGCTCCATATGTTGTAGTTAAAGCTTGCAACGAGCTGTCGGATATAATGTTAAAAATTGCCCGTGAAAAGGGAATACCGGAGTACAAAGACGAAGATTTGGCTGAAGCGCTTTATGTGTTGCCAGAGGGGCAGCAAATTTCACCTGACTTTTATAAGGCGGTGGCAGAAGTTATAGCATATTGTTACAGTATTAAAGGAATGGATTAGGTCTGAATGAAACGAATTCTTGTAGAAGAGCTTAAACCCGGCATGAGGTTTACCAAGGAAGTCATGATTGACAGCAGCAATGTCCTTGCCGGTGCCAATGTGCCTATCCAGGAGTCAGATATTAAGCGTCTTATGAAATGGGGGATAAGTGAGGTTACTACCGAAGGTCAGCTTTTAACGGGGGCAGCTGGCGGTAGCAGTGTTGCCATATCTGAACAGTTTAACAAGGTTCTGGATGATTATAATGTTCTGATCTCTCTTAAGGATCAGCTTATTGAAGTTCATACTCGTACTGTAAAAGAAGTGTCTCGCATACATACGGCGATACGCAATGATCGCATGTTCAATATCCAGGAGTTGACTAAATGTGTTGAGGATATATATAACCTGATTAGGCAAAATAGAAATGTTTTTCTTTTTGTTCAACGACAGGAAAATGAAAAAGATACAATGGCAGTGCATAGTGTTAACTCGGCCATTTATGCAATGGTAATAGGATTGACTCTTGAGTATTCACGTTCAAAAGTAAAGGATCTTGGCATTGGTGTTCTGTTGATTAATGCGGGTATGGTTCAGATTCCTTTATATATCGTGAATAAAGAGGGTGACCTTAACGAGCGTGAATTGCAACAGATTAAGAGCCATCCGGTTTTAGGGTATCAGGTCTTGAAAAATTTAGGAAATATATCAGAGGATATAGCACAGATATCACTTCAACATCATGAGCAATTTAACGGAGGGGGGTATCCCAAACGGCTTAAAGGTATCGAAATATCCGAAGCAGCGCGCATAGCATCTGTTGCTGATAATTATGAAGCTATGGTTGAAAAAAAGAGTTATCGCCCCAGGCATTTTTACTATACAGCCATGAAACAATTAGTTGCTACCGGTGCCCGGAAATTTGATCCGGTAATACTTAGAATATTTATATCCATTCTATCTGTATATCCTATAGGTTCTCTTGTGGAACTTAACAATAAAAAAATTGGCGTTGTGATAGGCACTATCAAGGATAATCCATTGCGACCAATAGTTAAAATGGTTAGGGATGAGAAAGGTGAAAGGGTAAAGGGTGTCGAAATTATTAATCTTGTTGAGGAATTTGATCTTTTTATTACACAGACGATTGACGAGTACAAAGCCGGTATTAATCTTTCCGAGCTGTTTTAATGGATGATCGGGCAGAAAAAGGCGGGCGTGGTGAACAACTTGCTGTTGATTATCTTGAAAATCAGGGATTTACTATATTAACACAAAATTATCGCTATGGACGCTATGCCGAAATAGATATTATTGCTCAAAAAGATGAGCTACTGCTTTTTGTCGAAGTTCGATCACAGGATACTTTTCAGATGGGTTCAGCCCTCCATTCCGTTAGACAGAGTAAAATAGATAAACTTCGTAAATGTGCCCGCTCTTATCTCGCTTTTGTTTATCCCCAAGACAGGGAAGTAGATTGCCGTTTTGACTTGATAACCATAGACAAGGGTGAATTAACCTGGTATCAGGATATATCAAGATAAATTGAATTTTTTTTATCACTCTCCATAATCAAAAAAATGCATAATAATCACCTCTAAAAATCAACATTTTCATTAAAAACTGATAAAAATGGTGATTTTATCATGCTTTATGACTGAAAAAAAGACATTAGAAATTCATTTTTAGTGGTTTTCTTGTGTTTAAGCTGTGTTTGGTTTATACGTTTTTTTTTATCAGTTATAAAGAAATACTAATCAAAAACGGCATTTTGCCCGAACTTTTTATTAGGTATGATCTCCCTGTTCAAGGAGGAACAGGATGCCGAAAAAGGAGTTTCGTCATGAAAAATCTCATGCTCAAGGAGGGACGTGAGATTGAGTCAGGTTTGGGTGTAGAGCGCAGCAGTACAAGAGTTGATAAATACAAACAACTAATTTCTGATGAGAGCTACATCGATTTTGCTATTACGCGTATAGCAACGGATCTGTCTCATTACCTCACTAAATGAATGCCCTGCAATCATGGCCGGCTATATTAGCCGGCAACTCCTCACATAAAAGCCGGTAAAACGGTTTTTATGCTTTTAACGGTCAAAAAAATTGTGTTGAAATGAACCCGGTACAGGATAAAGTAGTCCGATATTCCCGTTAAGCCGAATTTGCAGTTTATGGCTGAAAACAACAAAAATTATCAATAATATTGTGTGCTTGACGTGTCGGAGGATGGATGCCTGTAACCCGTAGAAATTTCTTGAAGATCGCGATTGGCCTTTTGGGTATGGCTGCCGCAGGGGGTATAACCCTTTTTGAATATACAAGACGTATCCCTCTCTTTAAAAAAAGAAGCAATAGCATAAGGTCTTTTTGCCCTTTTTGCTCCCTTAATTGTGCGGTAAAAATTTATTATACTGATACAAAAATCACATCTGTACAGCCCGAAAAAAAATCATTTGAAAGTAACGGACGAATCTGCCCTAAAGCTCATATGCTTCGTGAAATGTTTAACCGACCTGACAAAATAAGCTATCCTCTTGTTCGTGAGGCCGGCTCTGATGTTTTTATTAAAACAGATTATAGCGATGTGTTAACTCGTTGTGCCGAAACGATTAATAGAACACGTGAAGAAACTTTTATAACAGAAAGTTCAGGTTTTAAAATAAATTCGTTCTCTGGGGCGGCTGTAATAGCGGGTGATAAAATTGGTTGTGAAGATGCCTATGTAATTAATAAATTCAGCCGTGTTGTCGGAATTTCACGTGTTGGCAGTGGCGCTCTTATTCGCCATAATAGTTCTGTAATGGCTTTGTGTTCGACTTTCGGTATAGCCGCACAGCACAATCCTGTGTATGATATTGTAAATTCGGATGTAGTTTTTATAATTGGTGCCAACCCTGCACGTACCAATACAATGCAGCTCTGCTCGATTCAGGAAGCTCGAAAACGTGGAGCAACTATTGTTGTAGCTGATCCAATTGCCGGAGAAACTGCAGCTCTGGCTGATATATATCTTCCGTTGCTTCCCGGTACAGACACCATTTTGCTGTGCGGGCTTATACGTTATCTGTTACATAATAACCGCTATGACGCGGAGTATCTAAGGGATAATACCGACGCGTCATTTCTTGTTAATGAATCTTTTTCAGTAAATGCAGATGGAACCTTTAGCGGATATAATGCCGGAAGTGCATACGATACATTGACCTGGTCATATATTATTGATGAACGTGGAAACCCGCGAACCGACAGCAGTATGAAAAAAAATAATTGCGTGTTTCAAATTCTAAAGAAAAGTTATTCTGTATATACTCCCGATAATGTTTTAAATTTGACTGGGCTTGGCGCGGATCTTTTTTTAAAGGCTGCCGAAACACTAGCCTCTGTTTCGCTTCCTGCTAAAAGCTGCTCTGTTATCTTTGGGGGAGGTTTTACTCAGTCATCAGGCGGACAGGGAGTTCGAGCCGTTTCGATCTTGCAGCTTTTGTGCGGGAATACCGGTATAGCAGGTGGCGGAATTTACGGCATCAATGATCGTTCTAATCAACAAGGAGTAAGTGATCAGATCGGTAACTGGAACTGCCTTCCCGGGTATCTTCCCATTCCTGATAGCAGTAAAATGGAAAATGATTACGAATCTTATATTAAAAATAACAGCAAAAAGAGTAATGATTTTAGTGTAAGTAATTATTGGAACAATTTTCAAGGATATTTTGAGTCGCAGATGAGGTGTTGGTTTAACTCTATAAGTTCTGAAAAGGCTTTTTCCATTCTGCCACGCGGATCTTCAAATTACAGTTTTTCTAAACTTCTTGATGATATGGGAAAAGGATCAATTAAGGGATTGATTGTTTTTGATGAAGATATCTTTGCGGCTCCAGTATCTGAAAACCGTATAATTAATGCCTTGAGTAAATTATCATGGATAATAATGTTTGTATCCGATCAAAACCGGTTAAGTCGTTTAATCGGCAAGCTTTCCTTCTCTAAAAATACTTCTGTTATTCTCGTTCCCCTTCCGTCTTATATTAATTCGGAAATGCACTTCGTATCTTCAGACCGTCGATTCAATGCTTATGACGGAAGTGCAGTTTTTAAACAGGGAGCTGCGATGTATCCGCAAATTGCTTTCGCGTTACAAGGTATCGCAAAAAAAATAGCGGAGATTCATAAAGCCAACGGAGGAGTCTTCAGTGATCCGATTATTGACAGTGAATGGAGATATTCTACAATAAAATCTATCGCGAAAGAGCTTGGTGGAGTAAACAGAGCAAATGGTAGTTCTGATTATAATATAGAACAAGTTTTTTCTGAAAGTTATGCCTGCGGCAACTGGCTCTACTCTGATATTATTGGCGAAAAAAGGCTTTTAAAACGGGATAAGTATTCACAAAATGGATTGCTTCGTGATACCGATAGGTGCTGGCCGTACGGCGAACAGGTTCTTTTTAATCGAGCTGGAGTAAATTTTAAGGACGGAAGCCCTCGACATGATAAATGTGTTGTTTTCGAAGATGTAAAAAAAATTAAAAATGAAGAACTTGCACGCAAACGACCTTTTCGTTTTACAAGGGATGGGGTAGCCTATCTTTTTGCACGAGAAATGGTTTCCGGACCACTTCCAATATCCGGCCTTGAAATAAAAGATGATAATAATGGTTTTTTGCTTTTTACATCGAGTTGGAGTGAATCGTCGTTTGCGGAAATGTTCAAATATTATAACGAGTATTATCCGGAAGATTGTATTCTGATGAATCGCGAAAGCGCTGTGACAGCTGGTTTTGAAAACGGAAAAAATGTTGTTGTTCAATCTTCGGTAGCTAAAATAACAGTTCCACTTTATATAACTGAACGAATTGCCAATAAACGTGCAGTTAACGGTATTGGTGTTGTTTTTAAAGAGCTTTTGGACAATATTGATAGGGATATTATTACACCTGTACCGGTCAGGATTTATAAGGAGATCTCGAATGGCAGGTGAAAAGTGTATCTTGATAGATTCGTCAAAATGTTGCGGTTGTGGAAGTTGTTATTTCAGTTGCAAATCCTGGAATTCAATACCGGCAAGTGGAGGTTCCAGAATTACTGACGGTGAGTTCTCTGTTATTCGGGATATCCGGCCACAAAATTGGCTGATTGTAAAAAGAGGTGCGGATGACGGACGCTTGAGGGCATGGCCGGATTTATGCCGTCACTGTAGTGATGCTCTATGCGTTAAGCATTGCCCAGTGGAGGCTATTTCGAATCAGGATGGCTGGGTAACCATAAATAGGGATATTTGTATCGGTTGCGGTGCTTGTGAGACTGTTTGCCCATATGGAGCTGTATCTGTTTACAGGGGAGATTCAAAGGGTGTTTTGAAAAAGAATCGAGCCTATAAATGTGACGGATGCTCAGAGAATTATTCTGAAAAACCCGCGTGCGTTGTCTCTTGTCCAACGGGGGCGTTGGCGTACGGTAACCGTTCACGGCTGATACGTAAAGCAATGCGTCGCGTAAAGAAGTTAAAAAAAGAGTATCCCGAAACAAGGCTATATGGAATAAATGAATACAAGGGACAGAATGTTCTGTTTATAAATATGAAAGCTGTTGAGCATGAGAATAACGATGAACAGCTGGGGTATAATCTTTTGCAGGTAAAAACCCTATATAAAACTGTTTCAATGTTTACTAGTTCATTTTCAGTAATGTCTGGCCATATATACGGATTTTTACATTTTATAGTTACAGGCAAAAAAAATGTGTAGTATAGGTATATGATTCTAAAAATTACCGAATAGTACGGTTAAATTTTTCATGGAATGCGTAATGGTTTGAAAAATCCTGGTTAGAAGGTAATTACCTGAAATAGTAATTATCAATAGTTACCTGGAGATAGTAATTTTTTGTTGCGCAATAAGTAATAAATCAAAAATATAGCGTTAATTCAGGTGGTTAGAGAGGCTTATATGAAAAAAATAGAGGTACTGATTTTTGTTGCTGTTTTCTTGTCTGTTAGCAGTTGCTCCACACTGCAAAGTTTTTTTAAAAGTGAAATGACCGTTGCACAGGCAATCATGGCCAAAGATCGAATGGATAAAATAACGAATCCCGCACAGAAAGATATTATGTACAAGGATTTGCAAAATAAGATTATTGTTGTGCCCCGCGCGAAGGTTTTGGACATAATAGAGTCCATCAATGTTGATTATTCGTATGCTGTTATAGCACGAGTAGAAACCGAAAAAGGACCGGTTGATCTTTATCTTTACAGTAAAGATCAAAAGCTGATTGCATCATTAAGTAAGGAAAGTTCAGAGATTTCTGCTAAGGGAGAGTTTTCTAAATTTTTTCAATTGCTCGATGATTCTTATGCCAAAATAGAGCTTGTAAAGGCAAAAATTAATAAATTATAATCACAGTTTCGTTTTTGGAATAATGAAATATGGGGATCCTCTAATAATTAGTTTTTCAACAAGGAACTTGCGAAAAATTGTCTTTAATAGGCTTTAAACGGCATAGCCGTTCAGGAAATGGTAATTTTTCGAAGTTCCCTATGGTTTAATTATCAAATATAGCAGGGCTTTCTATTGAGAGAAAGCCCTGTTGTTGTTTTAGCGCTCGTCTATGACGCGAATAGCCTTGCCTTGCTGAACGGGAAGATGCCCCGGTTCATGAAATTCTATCTGCGGAGAGATTGTTATAGAGGCTTTTAGCTCGTCCCTGATATGGTCCCGTAAAGCATAAAGTTTTCTTGTATCATCTGATATTATATCAGAGTTGACTTCGGTGTCAACAATCAGTTCGTCCAGCGTTCCCTTCTTTCTGACAACTATCCGGTAGTTGTTACCGATACTTGGCATTTTCATAATTACTTCTTCTATTTGCGAAGGAAAAACATTTACACCGTTAATAATGAGCATGTCGTCGGTACGACCCAAAATACGTTCTATACGTCTGTGGGTTCTTCCGCATGGACATTCGCCGGGGATTATTTTAGTTAGGTCTCTGGTGCGGTATCTTATAATTGGTGTTGATTCGCGAATAAGATTTGTAAGAACAAGTTCTCCCGTCGTACCTTCCGGTACAGGGGTAAGTTTCTCTTTATCTACCACTTCCATAATGTATGAATCTTCCCAAAGATGCATGCCTTTCTTATATTCGCATTCAAAGGCTACGCTGGGACCGTTCATTTCAGACAGGCCGTATGAGTTATACGCATCAATTTGAAGGAAATCTTCAATTTTTTGTCGAATCTCTTCTGAGTGGGGTTCAGCACCTATCATGGCTTTCTTGATGACAAAGTCTTTTCTGGAATAACCCATTGACTCCATCTCTGAAAACAAGTGTAACAGATAGCTTGGAGTAGCGTGGACAACAGTTGTCTGAAAATCTTTCATTAACATAAACTGTCGCTTGGTGTTACCGCTTGACGCGGGAATTACAAACATACCAAGCCTTTCTGCACCATAATGCAGACCGATGCCTCCTGTAAAAAGACCGTAGGTCATCATGTTCTGGAATACATCTTTTTTTGTGCATCCTGTAACCAGAAGAGATCTTACAGTAAGGTTTGTCCAGCGGTCAAGATCGGTCTGGGTTTGAAATATTACTGTGGGTTTTCCGGTTGTTCCGCTTGAAGCATGCATTCGGACTACTTCTTCTTTATCAACAGCGAGAAGTCCATATGGATAGGTATCACGCAGATCTTCTTTTGTTGTAAATGGAATTTTGGTAATATCGTTGATATGTGTTATATCTGATTGGTCTTTTATTCCTACGCTCCCAAGTCTTTGTTTATAGAATTCCGTTTTTAATGCTTGTTTAACTATTTTTTTAAAGCGAATAAGCTGCAGCGCTTCTAAAGCATCCCGGTCAAGATGTTGAATTTCGTTATCGTTAAAGCAAGAAGTCATATTGATCCGCCCAGTTCAATTGCACGGATGTTTTTGTTTATAATTTCATCGCTTTTGTTTTTAAAAAGTATCGCTACAGCTTTTTTAAGTGATTCGGTTTTGACGGGAAGATATCGGGATGCTGCTCCTACAATTGCCATGTTTGAAGCCCTTGGGTTTTGAGACTCTTTTGCTATATGTGCTGTATCGACAAGTTTTGAATTTTTCATTTTTTTAATTTCAGTGTGAATTTTATCCAGTTCGGGATAATTTGGTATATTGATAAAGGGCTCTTGAGCCGAGATTACTATTCCTTCCGGTTTTAGAAACGAAATATAACGCAAGCTCTCAAGTGGTTCCATGCTGAGAACCATGTCAGCAGATCCCTCGGCGACAAGGTCGCTATGGATCTCAGTGTCCGATATGCGTAAGTGAGAAAGAACAGCTCCACCCCTTTGAGCCATACCATGAACTTCGGATTGCCGTACATTAAGGTTTTCGATTCCGGCGGCGGTAGCTATTGCTGCTGCTACAGATAAAACGCCTTGACCGCCGACTCCGCAGAGTATAATATCATATTTCATTAGTTATCTCCTTTTTCGGCTTTTCTCTTTTTACGGAAATATTCGATACATTCACGAACCGGAATTATCAGAGAGACCCCGTTAAAATTCAGCTCTTTACGTAAAAGAGCGGTATTTGAGTCGTGATCATTTTTATGCGCGTTTACAACATGAACGTGGTCGGGGTGAACTCCAACACCTAACGCGATTTGTTTTATTCTTTCAGAAGGCAAAATTGTCTCTTGTCCTCCAGTCATACCCACTGTTGAATTGTCGAGAACGAGTATGGTAACCGGGACATTGTCAGCTACACAGTCTACAAGTCCTGTAAGGCCCGAGTGAAAAAAAGTGCTGTCACCAAGAACTGCCATAACGTTTTTCATTCCGGATTCGGCGGCTCCCTTGGCCATTGTTATTGACGCACCCATACAAACAATAGTCTCGGGAACTTGAAGTGGAGGTAGTGCTCCAAGGGCATAGCAGCCAATATCAGACATTACTGCACTCTCTTTAAGTTCTGATACGACCTCTTTAATAAAGGTATAGGTGTCATCATGAGGACATCCCTTGCAAAGTTGGGGAGGACGTCCGGGAAGAGGCATGCTGCTTGAAATTGCACTGGCTTTGGGTGAAAGACCAAGCACGGATCGTATTGTGTCGGGTGTAAGTTCACCTTCTCGCGGAATCGCTCCAGAAAGTTTGCCCTTTACATCGATAGTTAAAGGCAGTATGCCCCTTAATTGTTTTTCGATCAAAGGCTCGCCTTCTTCGATTACAATCAGTGTTTCGCTTGAAGAAGCAATTTTATTGATTTTATCGTAAGGTAAAGGGTAATAACCAATATGAAGATGATTGAATTCCTGGGAACATTGATCAAGATTTTCCAGAAAATAATTTTTGCCAAGACCTGACGTTATTACACCAATTTTGCTATTCTTGATAACCATTGGGTTCCAGTCAGTTGTTTCAGAAATGCTTTTCATCTCTTTCTCTTTTTTTAACAATGAGTGCCATTGTTTTCGTGCAAGGGCTGGCAAAAGCATCCATTGCTTTACGTCGGGAGCCTTGACTCCAGGGTTCTCTTTTTTTCTTGAAGAAGTTTTTATTGCTGCGCGAGAATGGGAGAGGCGTGTTACAAGGCGTACCATAACAGGAACATGAAGTTTTTCTGAAAGGTCAAAGGCTTCACTCATTACATCGTAAGCCTGCTGCTGATTTACCGGTTCAAAACAGGGTATATGCGCAAACTCGGCGTAATAGCGGCTGTCCTGTTCATTTTGGGAAGAGTGCATACCAGGGTCATCGGCAATTGCTATAACCAGGCCTCCTCGTATATCAAGAAGAGCCGAATTCATAAAAGCATCGGCTGCAACATTTAATCCTACATGTTTCATTGTTACAAGAGTTCTTTTTCCGTAAAAAGAGGCTCCAAGAGCTTCTTCGTATGCTGTTTTCTCGTTTGCGCTCCACCGGGCAAGTGGTTTTCCCTCTTTTTTCTCAATCTGTTGAAGGTATTCCATTATTTCGGTTGAAGGAGTACCGGGATAACCGTATGCCGCGGAGAGTCCCGCGTCTACAGCACCAAGGGCTATGGCTTCGTCGCCAAGAAGTGCGTAAGTTTCCATTAATATTTCTCCTGAATTATTCCTTTGAAGGCCTTTTCGACTGTATTTTCGTTATGAACACTGGTAAAAAGGCTTACAAAAAATGTTAGCAATGCAGAAGCCGGCAGGGCGAATACAATGGGATCGACAACTGCCCACATGCCGGGCAGAAGGGTTTCTGATCCAGTTAATGCTTTGCATAAACCAAAAACTCCGGCCTCTTTGCCATGCAAAAATAGAAAGCAGAATAGGGAAACAAAAAAACCGCCTAAAATACCACTTATTGCTCCCTTTGCGGTAATTTTTTTCCAAAAGAGAAGCAGGGTGTAGGGAGCCAGAAAGCATGATGCCATTAATCCAAAGAAAATGGCTGTAGCACGGGCAATAATACCCCCTCCAAGTTCAAGAGAAAGAATAATGGTAACAATAAGTGATACAAGAATTCCGCATCGCGTTAACAGCACAATTGTTGTCTCTTTAATTTTCTTTTTTTTGAATATGCCGTATTCAATAATATCTCGGCTAATTGCTGTGCCGATTGCGTGATATTGCGAGCTTAAAGTTGACATAGCGGCTGAAAGAATTACCATCATAAAAAGGTAAACAAACCATATTGGCATGGTTTCTCCGATAAAAACAGGAATAACCCGGTCAAGGTTTTTCCCAGCAGCTTCAAAGGCAATATGACCATATTTTTCGAAGAAAAACACATTCGACAGAGGTCCAACAAGATAAGTTGTTCCGACGGTCGCAAAAATAAAGAGGGCACCAATCGCTACGGCTCGATTAAGCTCTTTGTTAGATTTAACTGTCATAAATCTGACGGCAAGTTGTGGTTGAGAAAGTACTCCAAGACCGACTCCCAGAACAAGGGACGAATAGATAACCCACCATAAGGATGATCCTGTTTGAGGGCTTGATGTCCAGCTGAAAACTCCGGAATTTTTTATGTTTTCAGGGATAGCATTTGCAAGCTGAGTCAGGGAGCTGTGTGCTTCAAAAACGCCGCCCAGTTTTGTGTATGTATATATTAGCAGTGTGATCATGCCTATAAAAATCAATGAGCCCTGTATGGCGTCCGAGTACATTACACTTCTCAGTCCCCCCATTATAACATATCCACCCACAAGAACAGAAAAAACGAGAACCGACAGCTCATATGGAACACCAAGAAAGCTTTCTATGATTCGCGCAGCTCCGATTAATACGGCCGCAGCATAAATTGGCATAAAAATAAAAATCATAAGACCGGCAAAAAGTTGTATAAATCGTGAATCAAAACGTCGCCCCATAAGTTCCGGAAAGGTGTGGGCGTCAAGGTTAAGGCCCATAAGTCGGGTTCTTTTTCCATAAAATACGAATGCTATGAAAATTCCGACGAATATATTCGCGAAACAGAGCCACATAAGGCTCATTCCGTAAAGTGACGCGACTCCACCAAACCCGACAATGGCGGACGTAGATATAAAAGTTGCACCGTAAGACATTGCCATAATAAAGGGGTGAGTATTACGTCCGGCAAGCATATAATCGGAAGAGCTTTTTGAAGCAGTGTATCCTCGATATCCAAGATAAGCGATAACTGTTAGATATATTAGAATAATGATAATTAATACGGTATAGTTCATTTTTCGCATCCTCCCTGTCCAAGCTCGGCACTAATGTGAGCTTCTTCCTTGTCCCAGGATTGCTCTTTTTGGGCCTCTTCCGGACTGATATTACCGCCCTTGTTCCAGTTAAGAGCACCGTATACTATACATAAAACAAGAGAAATTAGTGAAAAGAGAATGGCCAGTATTACGCTTAAATCTCCATATTTGGACATGACAGCCTCCAGGAATGATTTTTTACATTCTTAACTTATGCAATTTTTTCGTACAGAAAAAAACCAACTGGACGGTTTGAATTAAGGAATTTTTGCTGATGACAAAAGTAAGTTTTGTATGGATAAAGAATAAGTAAGGCCGGGGGTTCCGGCCTTATAAATTAATAGCGAGCAGAACCGGTCAGAGATATTGAGTAGAGTGTCATTTGCATCTCTTGAACTGATGTGCTGCCAGCGTAAACCTGGGCTTCGCCTTCTCCCAAAGGTGAAATTCCGAAAAATTCAGAAGCCTGATAAAAACCCGAAAGTGTTATCGATGAGTTACGAGTTTGCCAGCTTATACTTGAAGATAGTCCTAATAGGTTGGTATGAGCTTCCTGGTTAGCTTTGCTCTTATCAATATCCGGTGTGTTAGCGAAGTTGGTGAAAATTCCAAAACGAATTGGAAAGGATGCTGTTAGATAATACTCGGTTCCTAAAGCAATATTGAAAGTGTTTTCTACATCGTTTTGAAGATTTTGAGATCCAATATGAGCGATGATGTCGGTGGTAAAGATCAGTTTGTTTGATGGATAATAGGCGGCTCCTAACCTGATGAGTGTAGGAATCCGGGAGTCATCAATATCATTGTCTGCTGTTTTAAAAGTTGTTACAGGGTCACCTTCGGAGTCAGTCTGATTCATGTCGGTACCACCGGCATAGGGCTTTTTGAAAACCTGTACAGCTTTTGAGTGGGATAGTACGAACCCTGGCGTAATGCTCAGTCCTAAAGCAATATATTTATTGGGCATAAACTGTGTGCCGAGTACCGGCTTTATCGCCCAGACATCTTCTGTAATATAGGTGCTGTCTATTGAGTATCTTTTCGCTCCATTATACTCGTAAGTTATCATTTGAAGGGCAATCTCCTGTTTTGCTTTTTTCATTACGTAGAGTGTTAAACCAAACGAGAGATTGTCTGTCGCGAAGAATGCAACAGAAGGCCCGGCGAGTATGGTGTTTTCTGTAATATTGTAATTCATGTTGTAGGTTGTTGGTGCATTAGTATCGTTTATCGGCTGAGTTAAATCATCAAAATATGAATCCTGATCAAGAATTTCGTTGTTTAGTGTAGCAAAGGTAAAACCAATTTTGACTTGCCCAAAACTTTGAGTGACTCCGAAAAAACTGGGATAAAATGAAGAAACCTCTTGTTCATAATCATTACCACCGATAACGCTTTTATAAACAGACGTACGATTTTTGTAGCTGTTAACTGAAAGTGAAATCTGATTGTCAATAGCATAAACAAGACCGGCAGGATTATAAAAAGCGCCTGATGGATCATCCGATATTGCTGTGTAAGCCCCCCCCAATCCGGTAGCACGACCTCCAACCAGATCATTTATATAATTAAAATCACAAGTTGAAAGGCCACTGGCCAGAATATCCGCGGTTGCAAAGATAGATAAAAGTAAAAATGTGTATAGCTTTTTCATTTAATCCTCGTTAATGAATTGATGTTTTAAAATTTTGAAATCGCTCGGTGACAAGTTTTCCAGTTATGGAGGCACTGTTCTGTTCTTTGAGAAATGAGTTAATCATGTTTATCCTGTCAAGTGTTGGAGGATGCGTGTGATAGACTTGAAGCTTTGTGTCGGTTTTTTTTATAGATTCAATTCTGGACATAAATTGGATAAGGGCCCTGTAATCATAACCGGTTTCTATCAAATAGCTTATTGCACTTTGATCTGCTTCATACTCGTCTTCGATAAGATAACCATCTTCGAATAAAAGAGTCGATGCTTTTTTTACGGTTTCGTTCATGGCAGCAGATACAACGGTTCCCTGAGCAACCAGAATGGAGGCGATTGTATCGGCTATATTGTTTTCTTTAGGAAGTGGAATTTGACGCATGATATGACGATTATTAACATGACCGATCTCATGAGCCAGCATAGCAGCTAGTTCGGCTTCGTTTTCCATGGCCATTATTGAGCCCTTGGTAATAAAGATGTACCCACCTGGAGCTGCGAACGCATTGATTGTTTCACTGTCAAGAATGGCAAAATAGTAGGTTAGTTCGCTTCGACCTGCGAAAAGAGCTACACCTCTACCTACCTTGTTGACGTAAACTGATGCTTCAGGATTGTTGTAGACTTTGTATCGGGACAGTATTTCTTTTGAAAGCAGTCGGCCATAGAGAAGTTCCTGGGTAACCCGTTGATGCTGTTCGGTTTCACGTTTGCGGACGTTGTCACCCACGGCACATGATAGAATGGCAAATGCTACAAAAAAAATTGCAGCCAAATATTTTTGTTTTGTTCTCATTTTAGAACCTTAATCCGGGATTTGCAGGATTTCATAAATCATTATTCCAGAAGACCGCCTTGTCGAAGAAAAGTAATTAACTCGTCTTCACTTAAGGTGACACTTTCCATTTTGTCAATATCTGCGGGATCAAATTTAAGCATTTCCTGATTAGGACGACTGCGACCTTTGGAGTTTTCTGTTTGCATAAAACCCCTGGCGGATGCAGCTGTCACATCAGATGAGGCTCTTTCTCGTGCTTTCATTCGTGATGTGCGGTTGGCATTTCCCAAAATAGATACTTTTCCCTTTGGTTTAACCGTTGATGTAAAGGCTTTTTGAATCCAGCCGTTTTTTGAACCTGAACTGATATAGACCCACTTGTTGTGAGTTTTTTTAATGGTAATGGCGGTTCCTCGTGTAAGTTGAGCAACTTTTTCGGAACCTAGCGACGGTTCGGAGTATATTGCAGTCTTCAGAGAAGTAGTGTAGGCTGTCTGGGCAAACAACGGCATAACGCTAAAAAAAATTAAAAATGAAAGTAGTCGGATTTTCATGATAACGCCTCCTATTTATGTGTTCTTGTGAATACGCCATCCCAAGTGGTTGGCGGTGTGCGTTTATGATAATATGAGCAGCGGGCTATTAAAAGTGAACAAGACTTGTCGCTGTTTTGAACAGTTTTGTTTGCTTTTGTAAAAGTATTAGCGGCTTTAAGCCACTGACGGTTTTGATACAATTCAAAACCCTGCTCATATAGTTCTATAAAATCCAGTATTTTTTGTGATATGCTTCCTTTTTCCCCGATTAATTCGTATATAGCTACCGGCTTCTCTTTTCCTTTGACACGAACCTTGTCAAGTAGTCGTGTGACCATTTCGTTTTTGACCTCTTTTTGTGTGTATTGACTGATAAGGGTGTGTACACCGTAATCTTTTCCGGCGCTTTCAAGACGGGCAGCAAGATTAACTGTGTCGCCCATCATTGTGTAAGAAGCCAACTCTGAAGTTCCCATAAAACCTACTTTAGCGATTCCTGTATTAAGACCAATGCGAAACTGCATTTCGCGAGCTTCAGGGCAGTAGGCATGATCGGCTAACCATTTTTCACGAAGAATTGCAAGTTCTTGCTGCATTTTCAATGAAGCCTTACAGGCAAGAAGTGCAGTTTTAGAGTATCCCACTGGAGCACCGAATATTCCGACAATCGCGTCGCCGATATACTTGTCAAGAGTGCCTCTGTGTGTTTTAAGAATTTTGGTCATTGCAGATAGATATTCATTAAGCAACGCTGCAAGTTCGGCACTGGTAAGTTTTTCGCTGATTGTTGAAAATGATGCAACATCAGAAAAAAAAGCGGTAATTCTCTTTTCGCCGCCCCTCTTAAGTGCATCAAGGTCATTTAGCGCTTCTTTCACAATGGTTGGATCAATCATGCTTCCCAGTATTTTGCTGTATTTTCTTCTTTCGGCCCCCTCAGTAATGCTTAAAAACATATAAGAACCGGTAGTGGCAATTACTCCTGTTGTTAAGCCGAAAACAGAGTTAACGATATAATTGGTTTTGTAAAATATAAAAGCCGATATCATAGCAAAGACAGAGTAGATTATTACATTGGATAATATTTTAACCAGGGGGTTACCCTTGAAAACGACAATATATACAGTGATAAACATCAGTAAAATTGAAAGTATAAAAGAGCTGGCTCCGGAGCTGTTAATAATATGGTTGCCCTGAAGAATGTTAGATATCATGTTTGCCTGTATCTCGGGACCGGGGGTTGTTTTTGATATAGGTGTGTTTTTTAGATCCTGCCCGGCCGGTGCGGATACACCGATAATTACAATTTTATCCTTGAATGATCCCGGTGGCAGTTTGATTTTTGTACTGTTGCCACTGTAATAATCTATTGCCGAGTCAAGAAGCCAGCTCATGGAGTAGCTCTTGATTCTGTTTTTGGTGTGATAGTTTATAAGATAATTTCCGTTTGTATCCAGAGGTATGGTGTAGTTACCGGCAACTATATTATCGTTTAGCCAGGTTACCTTGTTTGAAAGCCCCTGATATGCAAGGATGGCAGAAAGCGCCATAGAGGGATAAAAGTGATTGCCGTATTTTGCTACGGGTTTTGATTTCCGGTATATACCGTCATCATCAGGAAATACTGTTGTTACTACAGAAACACCCATTGCTGTGGGGCGTTTGTCATGAACATCTGTTTGTTTTGTATCGCAACTTACTTCGGCTCTAAGGCATGGAAGAGGAAGTTCCACCTCGTTGTAGTTATCATTGTCAAAAAAATCCGATGGAGCATTATCTATCACGATGGAGTGGTTCTGCATTACATCGTCAGGCATCTTCATGCCGGTTGTTAACTCATTGTTTGTACTGAAAAAAACATTATGAAAAACATTATTGTTTAGTGCGATAGTTTCGGCAAGCAGAATGTCGTTGGTGTCGTTTGAGCGATCTCGAGCCGATAACATTATATCAAAAAATATCGCTTTGGGAGGATCTTTCTCGTTGATATAAGTTATGATGTCACTGTAAATATTCCTCGGCCATGGCCATCTTCCAAGCTGAAGTTCTTCGCCCCAGATCATGGATGTCTGATCAATAAGGATCATGACAATATCTTCATGGGGATCATCTATGCTCGAACCGATATTTTTAACCATGAGGTCGTAACTTTTGTTGTAAAAGTAGGAGGAGAGACCTATATGAAGAAAGGCAAAAAGAATAGTCATTACCAAAGCTATAACAAAAAATGCCTTGTATTTAGCTTTTCTTTTTTTATTGAATCTTGTAATTTTATTAATAAAATTCATTTGAATCCTTGATGCAAAAACAGATTTTACCTAAAAGATAGTCATATAAAATGATTTGTAAATAACTTTTTATGAATTTTTACAGACTAAAAATCTAAATCCACTTCGCTTTTTAAAAAAAATCATTAGATTATTCCACTATGTAAACAGATTTTTTGCGGCGCTATTTAATATTACTTTCCGGATAAAAGCTATTAATTAAAGCAGCAATCAAGTTAAAGCTTGACTTATAATGGAGTGATTAAAACGATATATAGAGATTTAAGGTTGATAAAAACCGGCTGTTCGGTTTACGTCAATTTTAGCTTTAAGTTACGTTGTAAGAGGTTACAAAATGTTCAATACTGTGGAAGAAGCAGTTGAAGATATAAGAAATGGTAAAATGGTTATCGTGGTAGATGAAGAGGATCGCGAGAATGAAGGTGATTTTATTATAGCTGCCGACCATTGTACACCTGAAGCAATAAATTTTATGATTACTCATGGTCGAGGTCTTGTTTGCGCGCCTCTTGATATGTCGATAAGTCGCTCGATCGGTCTTAAAATGATGTGTCCTGAAAACAGTGATCGTTATTCTACGGCATATACTGTATCCGTAGACGCTAAAAAAAATACTACCACTGGTATATCCGCCTCGGATCGCAGTGAGACCATTAAAACCCTGGTTAAGAGCGGGGTGACTCTGGATGACTTTAATCAGCCAGGGCATGTCTTTCCGCTTGTGGCTTCCGAGGGAGGCGTGCTTGTGCGTAGTGGTCATACGGAAGCCAGTGTTGATCTGGCGCGACTCGCGGGTTGTTCTCCTGCCGCTGTAATTTGTGAAATACTAAAAGAAGACGGAACAATGGCTCGGCGTGATGATATTATAAAAATTGCCGAAAAATTTGATATGAAACTTATAAGTATAGTTGAACTTATAAAATATCGACGAAAGACTGAAAAGCTTGTACGCCATATATCAGAGGCAAGCCTTCCTACAGATTACGGAACTTTTCGTATACATGCCTATGGATCATCCGTTGAACCTCATATTCATCTCGCATTGGTTAAGGGGGATGTACGCGGAGTTGACAATGTTCTGATACGTGTTCATTCGGAATGTCTTACCGGAGATGTCTTTGCTTCACGTCGATGTGATTGCGGTTCGCAGCTACATCGCGCTTTAGAACTTATTGAGAAAGAGGGTTGCGGAATTTTACTCTATATGAGACAAGAGGGGCGTGGTATAGGTATTGATAATAAAATTAAGGCTTATCATCTGCAAGAGCATGGATTTGATACTGTAGAGGCAAATATAAAGCTGGGTTTCGCTTCGGATTTGCGTGATTACGGAATAGGAGCGCAGATAATAGCTGATCTTGGCGTGTCAACAATAAGGCTAATGAGCAACAATCCTAAAAAAATCATTGGATTGGAAGGTTACGGATTAAAGGTTGTCGAGCGTGTGCCTATTGAAATTGAACCTCTTGATGAGAATATCGATTATATGAAGACCAAAAAAGACAAGATGGAACATATACTAAACTCTGAAAAATTATCTGGCGGCAGCGATGATAAATGAGCATGGTGGCAGTACCAAAACCTATACCGTTGTGGTTGTTGATGATGAAGAGATAGTACGATATACCATGCGAAAGAAACTCGCACGGTTTGGTTACAAGGTCATATCTCTTGATAAGGGCGAAGATGCGCTTTATCTGATAAAGAATTCGGCCGAACGTATAGATTTTCTGGTTACTGACATAAAATTACGCAAAATGGACGGAATAGAGCTTCTCAGGCATATTAATTCTCTTGAGGCTCCAGTACCTGTTTTGCTGACTGGTAACGGCAATGTCGAAGATGCTGTTAAAGCTTTGCGATACGGGGCCTGCGATTTTATAAAAAAACCTGTCGATGTTAACCAGATAGCATCGATTATTAGACATGTGTTAAAAGTTCGCGAGGAAGAGCGTAAATATATAAATCTCGGGCGTTTCTCTGTTTACGAAAAACGGGAGTTTTTAATACCGAATGATCCCGAATTGGCCAACCTTTTAGCTTTTGAACTCACTAAAAATCTTCCAGGTATAGGACTATGTAGCAAGGCCGAGACCGAAAACATACTTTTAGCTCTTCGGGAAGCTCTATCCAATGCTATTTATCATGGAAATCTGGAGGTCTCATCAGATTTGCGCGAAAGTGATGGCGGTGTCAGGGAATTTAACGAAGAGGTTGAGAGAAGATGTGAGCTCTCACCTTACAAAGAAAGAAAGGTTCGTGTTCAATATGAATTGACAAATGAGTTTGTTGAATATGTAATAATTGATGAAGGACCCGGGTTTGATTTTGGCTCGTTGCCTGATCCGAAGGATCCAGAAAATTTCTTCAAGAAAAGTGGCCGGGGTTTGCTAATTATCAAGATTCATATGGATGAAGTTGAATGGCGTTCTCCGGGAAATTTTCTTAGACTGAAAAAATATAGAGTGGAAACAGATGGAAGCAATAAAGTGGAATAGTGATTCGATAACTGTGTTAAATGCACAACTTTTGCCGGATAAGAGTTATTATCATAATTACAAGAATTTCAGGGAAATAGGAGCGGCTGTTGAGGCCAAGATTATACCTGGTACGGTGTCCCGTGCTATAGCTGTTGTTATGTCAGCTTCTTTAACGGCAGAGCAGTCGGTTAATTTAAAAGCTGATCAGTTTAAAGAGCATCTCTCTTTTGTTGTCGATTATTTTGAAAAGATAACTCTTGCAAACCCCTTAACTGGTGGAATTCTCTCGAAATTGCGAAAAGAAGTAGCAGGAAGCAGCAACAATACCGAGACAGTGAAAAAATTCAAAGAGATGTCCGTCTCGTTTTTTTCTGATCTGCATGATAGATGCGCGGCTGTAGCCGAAAATGTTCAACATACAATGGTGTCTGGTGAGTCAATTCTTCTGTTTTCTGCAGCAGGTTCATCACTTGCTGCACCAGCTGGTGGATTTATTACCTCAGCTCTTATTGCAGCAAAAAAAGATGATAAACAAATCAGTACATGCTGCTGTGAGACAAGGCCTGATTTTTCGGGTTCCCGGATTATGGCTTTCGACTTGAAGAATGAGGGTCTGGAAACACAGGTTATTCCGGATATACAGTCTCACTATGTAATGAAAAAGAAACTGATATCTCGTGTTGTTGTTGTTGCTGATTCAATATTTGAAAAAGGAGTTTTTCGGGCTCATTGTGGATGTGCAATGCTTGTTCTGGCTGCAAGATCTTTGGGGGTTCCGGTTGATCTGGTTATTCCCGGATTTTTATTTGATAAACGTGATTATGCTGAGGTAGAGATAGAAGCTAACCGGGCCTCAATAAACGAAGTGGCAATAGTTAATAATGGCGTTGTAGCCCCTGAAGGAATAGTTATCGGTAATTACCTAAGTGATACGGTCGACTGTTCGGATATTTCAAGATTTATAACAGATAAGGGTGTTTTTGACAATTGGCAAAATACTTTGGCAAGTCTGAAGTCCTCTTAGGGCTTTTAAGGAGCAAAGGCATTGTGATAAAGTATCAGGATGTCGGCTCCGTATAGGATTGCGGTGATATACCCTATTGCTATAAACGGAGCAAAAGGAATTTTAATTCGAAGACCTCGTCCGCTCGTTACCGCGTACAGTGCTCCGAATATTGATCCTGTTATCAGCGCAGTTTCTAGCATAACAAGTACAAATTGAAAACCGGTAAAAAATCCAAGTAGAGCCGCGAATTTGAGATCACCTGTGCCAAAGGAGCCGGGAAACACTACCAAAAAAAGTGCGAAGGCGCCTCCTGCACTTGCAAACCCCAACCAGGAATCTTTTGTGAAACCACCGTTTAAAGAAAACAGTATGCCGGCGACAATAAGCACACAGAGCAGCGAATCGGGTATTTCCATGGTTTTAATATCAGCGTATACTACAGTGCTGCAGACAGCAACTGTTGAGAAAAAAACAAGAGCTTGAATATTAAAACCAAACCGGTATAGAGAAAAAAGTGAAAGTATAAGCCCGTAAACCTCGGAAAGAGGATACCGTAGTGATATTCTGTTTTTACAGGAACGGCAATGTCCCAGTGAAATTATATACCCTGCCAACGGAATATTATAATAAAAGGGAATTGTTTTGCCGCAATAATCACACGATGAACGGTCACAAAGAAAACCTTTAATGTTGTTTGCATATTTTTTGCTGATAAAACGATCCGCAAGTGCCAACAGAAAGCTTGCAAAGAACAGGCCGGTTAAAGAGGCTGTAAAAACATGCATACTATTCATTAGATACAGCCATTATCTCGACAAGTACGGTTGACAAGTCTTCGTAAGGGCCTGAATACGATGAAGAGTTAACAGCCGCGATTGACGCGTAGTTGGTTTCGATTCTTAGATTGGCTCGGTTGCGCATTATCTGGTAAAGCCGCTTGCTGCATACAGATATCCGTTGTTCTGCTGCATAGCGTGAATTGGCATTTCTGTTGGGAATGTACGACAAACGAATTACTGATGAGGGGAACAGGGCTGCTATTTCAGTTATTTTTGTCAGTTTTCTTTCATGAAAAGATGTAATGTCCCAGTTGTCATCTTTAAACGGCAAGAGAATTGGTATAAGCGGATAAGCAGATGAGCGAGGTGCATATAATCTGTTTAGTGAGATGTTTTTGATCTTGCTGGGTATGTCTACAGCTTCGATTATCAGTGGCGTATATATTGAAAAAACTGATTTTGTAGTTTGCTCGTAAAACTGAGTAGGAAAAAGTTGAGAGAGGTTAAGCAGAGTGTTGATATCGGTTACTGTTGTTTCGTCGATTGAAAAAAAACTCATATTGTCTGAATAAGAGGCTGGCCGTGTTATTTTGATAGTTTCATTTCTCGCGAATTGTTCGGGTAATAATCCCGATTTGATTATTGACGAGAAATCGTTTGAAATACCTGAAAAATCGGAACCAGCGGTTAAAAATGCCGAGGTGAAATTTCTTATCAGATCCGGATATGATAATAAAAAACTGTTATTTGCAACTGCAACATAAGGAATAAGCTTTGATGCGTCTCTGGTTGAAATTAGAGTGGATTCTGGAATATCAGTAAACGAAGACAATGCCGCGGCTTGTACTTTTTTTGATTTAAAAAGTTCCAGTGCTTCCAGGGATGTATTGGTATAAACAGTCTGAATATTGTCCGGTGTAACATTGTTGTTTTTCAGGAAAAAATCCAACAGTATTTGTTCGGCCGAATTTTGAACCAGAGCGACTTTTTGCCCTTTTAGATTTGCCGGCCGTGAAAAAGACGAATGAGCTACAATTGAGTGACAGCCGGTAGAGTAACCTGTAAGCATAAAGATGACAGTTGAATCGTCATTTTTAAGTTTTCGCGCGCTGAGATACTCAAACAGGGGCATAACGGCAATATCAGCTTTTTCTGCAAGAAGCAGAGCCATACTTTCTTCAGCGGATTGTTTCTGACTGATAGAGGCCGATATCTCTTTTTTTGCCATAAATGAGTTGGTAGCAGTTTGAAAACCGCCATTGGCATAAATCAGTGGAATGTTCTGTTCGTATGAGTTAACAATTATAGACAGCTCTCTCTTTTCTGTTAATGATTCCGTGATAAGAGACTTTGTCACGGTATTGTCCGGTTTCTGGCTGCTAAAGGGTTGCGAGCAGCTAAACGAGAAGATGAGTATAAATAATAAAGTTTTTAATGAAATTTTTGACATATAAACTCTCTGTTCTGGATAACAAGGTTTTAGCAGTAATAAGCAAAATGAAGACTGAACGAGTAATGAGTTTCTGTTAAGAATTGAAAAGATTCTTGGCCTTCTTTTTATCTGAAGCGTGTTTGTAATCGGAATATTCAATAACTGTTTTTTGTGATTTTTGCAACATTTTCAAAAGAATCTGTGCGCCTGTTGTTGTGTTATGTTTTTCGTGCGTAGTTATAAAGTCCAGGGTTGTATTACACCCCGGACAGGTCTTGGCGTCAATGGGCACACCCATTTTTTTGCAAGAGCTACAATAGGCGTTAAGATCATCGCATATCAGCAGGTGTCCTTCTATATCGTTAATATCAATTTTTTTCCAGATTCTTATTTGATCCATAACGAAAGCTCCAGTTAATATATAATAAAAATATAGCTTTAAAGACAGTGATATTTTTTCACTTTTTTAAATTTTTCTCGTAGCCACTCAAAAAAACGCTCAAAACAATCGCTTTAAAGACAGCGATAGTTTTTCACTTTTTTATCAATCCTTGTTGGGTTGTCAATAAGGAAAGGAAGAGTTTGGAAAATTGTCTTTGTAGCTTAAAACTGCTGTAACTAATTTTACTTGACTGTATAGGCACACAGTAATAGTTTTTGGGGAGGTTCTACAGCAAAAGGAACCAACTATTTTCTATCGCTTATTTGGGTAGACCTGTCGGGGAAAAATATGAAAAAATGGGCTATTGAATCTGATGTTCTTATAACTCCCGGAAAACCGGTTACAAAGGGCAAAATAGTAATAAATAATGGTGTAATTGAAGATGTGACTTCAAGAGACGCTAATAGCCGTATGCTTCTTACAATAAAAGACGGAATAATAAGTCCTGGACTGATAAATTCGCATGATCATCTAATGGGGTCGTATTATCCAAAGGTCGGTAATGGTCCATATGAGAACTGGTTACCATGGGATAACGACCTGAAAAGTGCCCCGGTTTATGAAGAGCGTCAGCAGATAGCTAACAGGGATTTGTACCTGATAGGGTCATACCGCAATCTGTTATCCGGGGTGACGTCTGTACAGGATCATATCCCTCATTTTGTCCAAGAGCCCTATCTTGATATTTTGCCAATTAAGCTGATTTCTGACTTCGCAATTGCCCATTCGATTGCTTCGTTTGCCCTTAATTGGGGGGGAGATATTCAAGAGGAGTATGCTTACGCGGCTGCCAACTCTTTACCGTTTATTACTCATATCGCCGAAGGTTTTGATGACGAAACGCGTTCGGATCTTCAGACGCTAAAAAGTAAAAAAGGTTTCGGACCTAACTCTGTTCTTGTTCACGGAATTGCATTTTCAGAACAGGATATATCCGAGATTGCGTCTGTGGGGGCTTCAGTTGTATGGTGTGCTGATTCCAATATGTTTATGTTTAACAAGACTGCGAATGTGCGAGAGATGCTTGCTGCGGGGGTTAATGTTTGTATTGGCACTGATTCTCCAATGTCGGGTGGACTCAATATTTTACATGAAATGAGGTATTGCAAAAAAGTTTATAACGAACTTTATCAGGAGGAGCTGCCTTGCCGTCAAATAGTAAAGATGGTGACTGAAAATCCGGGTAAAGCGTTCTTTTTAGATAGTGGTCGCATTGAAAAGGGCATGCTCGCCGACATTACTGTTTTTCGCAATCAGGGTGGAGATCCTTATGAGTCAATAGTTAATGCTTCGCTTGCAGATGTGAGATTGGTTGTAATAGAAGGTATGCCTGTGTATGGAGATGCCGAATTTGCCGAGGTTTTCGCGCAGCAGGATATTGAAGTTCAACATGTAGTTGTTGACGGTTCAGAAAAAGTTGTGATTGGTAATTTAACAGGTCTACTAGATCGGGTGAACCGGGCAGTCGGGTTTAACAAGAAATTTCCGTTTTTGCCTGTTGCTGAAGCGTAGTTGTTTCAGAAACTTTCGGGATGTAAAGATTTGATTGTTAGTTGACGATATTTGATTAAGTGCTCACTTTTTTTTGTGAAAGTAACATGGTAATCTCTAATAGTTAACTTTTTAACAAGGAACTTGCGAAAAATTCCTTTATAAATGATCTTTAAACGGTATAACTGTTTTAGAATTGGTAATTTTTCGAAGTTCTCATATATAACACTTCACATTTACATTGCCGCTTTTTTTACGCGGTTACGGAGTCATAATGTCTGATGTAATATCCGGTGGTGGAATTCGCACCCGAACATATAAGTCTCAGGCAATTGTTTATTTTGAAGGTGATAAGAGCGAAAGTATCTATATTTTAAAGAAGGGAAAGGTGCTGTTGACTTACCTTCGGCCTGAAACAGGAGAAGAGATCAAGGAAGAGGTCAGACCCGGTGAGTTTTTCGGTGTAAAGTCGGCTCTTGGTAAATATCCTCGCGAAGAGAATGCTCAAACCATCGGCGAAACTGTAATTCTCATCCTCTCTCCAGTAGATTTCGAAAGAATCGTGCTTTCCAATATTCAGGTAGTCAAAAAAATGCTTAGAGTCTTTTCTAATCAGCTTCGTCGAATTGGACGCGCTGTACGGGAAGTCATGGGCGAAACAAATTCTGTTGACCCCGCAAACGAACTATATAAAATCGCGGATCACTATTCTGGAAGCGGACGCCCACAACAAGCATTGTATGCGTATAAAAAATATATGGAATACTATCCTGACGGTAAATATGCGTCAAACGCCATGCGAATGATACGTAATATAGAATCAGGCAATTATCAGGCACCAGTTGTGGCGGTTGCTGACGAGCCAGTTATGAGCAGGCCGTCTGTAAGTGAATCTGATGATGATTTTTTCGCTTCCGAGCCGTCAGCAGGAGCTGGTTCCAGTTTTGATGATGAAAATGTAAATTCGGAATTCTCTGATTTTGATGACTACGATGATTCAGGTGGTTTAAGTGATTTTGGCACCGAGATGGACTCGTTTGTTTCTAACAGTCCCGATGATGGCATGATGGATGATTTTGGGTTGGGAGAGCCGTTAAGTTCGAGTCCGGAGGATAAGTATAACGAAGCGGTCGCTTTTAGAAACAACGGTGATTGTACTCACGCAATCAAGTTATTGGACGAGATTAAGGCAGACAATTCGGTTTCGGATCCGGATCTTTTACATAAAGTTTTTATTGAAACAGGCAGATGCAAGCTTGAACAGGGAAAACTTCAGGAAGCACTGAGCGAGCTATCACTTTTTTTGAAAAATTACCCGCGTTCTCCATTTGTTAAGGAGGCCCTGCTGGAAGCTGGCAATGTTTATTTAAAAGCCGGCAGTAAGGATAAGGCAATGGCCTATCTGAAAAAAGTGGCCGCCATGCCGCCGCGAGATGAACTAAACCAGCAGGCGTTGGCACTTTTAAAGCAGTATAAGTTTTAGTCGTGGCTACCGCAGGAGAGCAAGATGTTACTTGATGATCATTTTTTGGAACGTTTTGGAGTTGAATACGCGCCCGGCGAGATAATATTTTGCGAGTACGAGCCCGGGCATGAGTTTTATCTTATACACTCCGGAAGTGTAAAAATTGTTAAACTTATCAATAATCGTGAAAAAATAATGGACGTAATGTATGCAGGTGATGTGTTTGGTGAGCAGGCTATTTTAGAAGCAGAACCCCGCTCCGCGACTGTTATTGCTGCCGAGCCTACTAAACTGCTCAAGTTTCATCGGGATAATTTTGATGCTTTGCTTCAGGGTAATCCGCAGCTGGCTTTCAAGTTGCTTGTTATTTTCTCAAAGCGTATATATGACGCTAAGCGCCGTTTAATGATACTGCTTTTAAATGAACCCGCATTAAAGGTTATGGATGTCCTCTGCATGCTTGCGGAGGCAAATACTTCAGTGGACTTGCATAGTCAGGTTGTTCTGGAGACGAGTGTTAAGGATATTTCAAGCTGGTCAGGAATGTCAGTGGAAGAGACTCAAAATGCATTGACACATATGGTGAACCTTGGAAAGATTGAAATGTATCCTGAAAAAATAGTTGTTAAAAACATACTTGATTTTCAACGACAGGTTAACTCGCGCCGCAAACAGATGTTTTCATAAGCACAAAATTTACGCTCCCGTAGCTCAGGTGGATAGAGCAGTAGTTTCCTAAACTATGTGCCGGAGGTTCGAATCCTCTCGGGAGCAAATCATGTTTAAGTATTTTGTTATTGGCAAAATCCGCGTTATTTTAGGCTGTGACAACTCTTCCTGTGATACTAAGTAATTTATGCATTGGGGCTAATAATATGGGTGGTTTTTTTGGAGTAACATCTCATGGAGATTGTGTTGCGGATCTTTTTTATGGCACGGATTATCACTCTCATTTGGGTACACGTCGCGGCGGTATGGCTGTCCGCAACGATAAAGACTTCATGAGATATATTCATGATATATCTAACGCTCAGTTTAGATCAAAATTCGAGCTGGATGTTCTTAAACTCACAGGTAGCAGCGGAATCGGGGTTATCAGTGATTACGAAGATCAGCCTCTTCTAATATCTTCTCATCTTGGAAACTACGCTATTGTAACCGTTGGTGCCATAAAAAATATCAAGGAACTGGTAAAAAAAGCCTTTGCTAACAGGGTAACACACTTTTCGGAAATGGTAGGTGGTGAGATAAACCCGACTGAACTTGTTGCGACAATTATTAATCAGGGCTCGACAATTTAAGAGGGGTTGAAACTTGTACAAGAGAGTATAGAAGGGTCATGCTCAATACTGCTTCTTACAACTGAAGGTATATACGCGTCAAGGGACAAATACGGACGCACGCCAATTGTTATTGGAAAAAAAAATGGTAGCTATGCTGTTGCTATGGATACCTGTGCTTTTCCAAATCTGGAATATGAGATTGAACACTATTTAGGCCCGGGTGAAATAACACTTGTTAAGCCGGAAGGCTATCAAACTGTTGCTCCCGCAGGAGACAAACTCAAGATTTGTACTTTTTTGTGGATATATTACGGGTACCCCGCTTCAAGTTATGAGGGAATTAATTCCGAAGTTGTGCGAAACAGAAATGGAAGGCTTTTGGCAAAAAATGATGATGTTGTTATTGATAGTGTTAGCGGAATTCCGGATTCGGGAGTCGGACATGCGCTTGGATATGCTCATGAGGCGAAAGTTCCCTATACCAGATCGTTTGTTAAGTATACACCAACCTGGTCTCGAAGTTTTATGCCGCAGCATCAGAAGAAGCGTGATTTAATAGCAAGCATGAAGTTGATACCGGTTAAAGAATTGATTGATGGCAAAAAACTTCTTTACTGTGATGATTCGGTTGTAAGGGGTACACAGCTTCGGGATATAATAAGCCGTCTTTATAATTGTGGAGCCGAAGAGATTCATATGCGACTTGCGTGTCCACCACTTGTTTATACCTGTAAGTACCTAAATTTTTCTCGTTCGCGGAACGAGATGGATCTTGCTGCTCGTCGAGAAATAAGCAAACTTGAGGGTGGAGTTTGCAAAAATCTTGAAGCCTATACCGATAGTTCTTCGGAATGCTATAAGAAGATGGTAAACAACATTCGTGAAGGTTTGGGATTAACAACACTCAAGTATCAAGATTTGAAATCGATGCTTGACGCTGTCGGCTTGCCTCATGAAAATCTTTGTACCTACTGCTGGGATGGAAAAGAATAACGGGTTTTTCAGGCAGTATAGGGCGTTTTTGCCGGTTTGTTAGCCAGCTTTATGCCCTAAAACTTACATAAATGTACAAAACAGTTGATTTTACAAACAAATTATCAGAAACTGGTTTTTAACTTAAAAACTCGGGATAATCAGAATGATAGTGATAATTAACGGATCTGTCGGATCAGGCAAATCAACTGTAGCTTATTCTATGCAGCAACAATTTACCAGATCGGTAATGCTGGACGGCGATTGTATAGGTGCTGTTCACCCCTTCCAGATATATGATGACTCCAGAATCGAGTATTTGTATGATACATTATTATATCTTATCAAATTTCACAAATCCAACGGATATCAGGATTTTGTGATAAATTATGTTTTCGAGACCTCGCAGTCGTTAAAGAGTCTAGTTAATCGACTGGAGACTGTTGATCCGCAGGTTTGTTGCTACCGGATTACATGTTCGGCTGAAGAGCAGAAAAAACGTATAATGAGGCGAAATACAGATCAGGTTGATTGGGAGCTTCAAAGGTTTATCGAGCTCAATGCGATTCAGGAAAAGGCAGCGAAGACGGGCTTTATAGGAAAGAAATTTGTAACAGATGGTCTGTCTCCCAGCCAGATTGCCGAACGCATAATAATGGATATTAAGGAAAACAGCTGCCGCGAAGAGAGTGAAATGGTTGTTGGCAGTTGAACATGTTTTTATTATCCAGAGAGAAGTTTTTTTGCCGAACAAATCATCTAAATAATATTGATCAACTCAGTAAATGAACCAATTTGCTGGTTTCTTGTCCAGAGGGATCGTCCGGGGGATCGTAAAAGTTCATGCCCCAGCTGTTTATGAAACATGGAAATTCGAATACACGAACAAAGACAGCATGAAAACAGGGGCGAATAAACTCCTTAATGCCATCCATAAATTCTTCGAAGAACTCCATTGCCAGATACAGCATGTACGACAGGCTGTAACAGTAAAGATTAGCAATGTCCTTCAGTTTTCTTTTCGAAATACTTGAAAACCGGATATGTACTGATTTATAGTTTGTACCTCTATCTTGATATCTGTTCAGAGTGTCATTGCATACTGGATTGTTAGCCAGTTTCTTTGAATACTTATCAAGAACTGTATTAATTACATCTGAAATATCCATATTGTGTTTTTCTGCGTAATCTATGATTTTTTCCAGTCTGCTAACCTCTACATCAATTGATGTCCTGAAATCGGTAGCTTCCATTTCTTACCTCCGGATTGTTTCTATATATTTATACTGGATAGAAGGTAGTTTTGTTAAAATAATTTTAACAAAAGCTTACTTTAAAAGTAATCTAACAACATAGTCAAAACAATTGAGCAATCTTCACGCGCGATTATTTGGGCGGTTTCGGGCGAATAGCCCGAAAATTTTCCATTTAATAGAGTGACAACGACGCGAAGTGGTGAATTTACATAATATGGTAATTCTGGTTTTGTGGATTTGTTCTAAACGGTATATAACGAGACGCTCGGTCGAGCGTCTTTACAATTATTCACTATTACTTGCCTTATCAGTGAA
>JAFGRW010000067.1 GCA_016934935.1 Spirochaetota bacterium
GAAGATATTCTGTTTAAGAATAACTCTTTTGTTTTTTCTTCAGAACAAAAGAGTTTTAATATAGAGTTGTTAGACCAGTAGTGTATTTTGTCTGATATGAGTAATACATAAAAATCAGACGGCTGTATAAATTTCTGCGGTCTGATGTCTGATAAATTAAAGAAGATAAGGCTCTTTCCGCTTTTTCGGGAATGAGCCTTATGTATCAAAAGTGATTTAATATCCCTGAAATTTAATTGCTGAATTATTTATAGTCTAAGATGTTCTAAATTTTATATCCGTCTCCTTTTTTTACGGGTAATTTCATCTGTTCCAATATAATCACAATAACATTGTATTCGATGTTTTGGCACAGAAAGAAAACACATTTTGTCAAAAACTGATAAATCTTCAACAACTTGATATCGCACATCTTTTGATGTACCTGAAAATGATTGTCCGCATTTTTGCCAACCTGGTAATCCTGAAATTTTATACAATAATTTTCGAAAGTCCACTCTAAATCGTTTTATCCCGCAAATCCGGAAAAATTGTAACTTATTACGGCTTATACCAGCTCGGTTTGGGGGCCGGGCATGCAAAAAACATATCTGTCATATCTTCTATGCTCGAGACATCCCAATCATTTAAATCAACATTAAAGGAAACTGCTAAACAAAACATTGAACTCATATTACTAACCTTAGAGACGTTCCACATACTTATATCACTTTCAAAGGAAGATGCGTAATAAAACATTCCCTGCATCTCAGTTGCACTTATAGTATTCCATTTATCAAGCGGTTTATTAAAGGCAAGAGCAGCATAAAACATATGACTAAAATCTTTTACATTATACACCAGCCAGCTGTTTAACGGCTGATTAAATTTTGTGGCGTGCATAAACATATCTCCCAGTGAACGGACATTATGCACATCCCACTTATCAAGAGGCTGATTAAACATACTAGCCTTACGAAACATATATCTCAAATTTATAACATTACTTACATCCCAATTGTTAATATTACTGTTAAATTTTGATGCGTGATCGAACATACCGTCCATATTTTTAACACTTGTTAAATTAGGAGTATCAGTCGCTTGAAAACTAACAAGATTGGTGCAAAACGAAAAAACTCCGCCTTTGTTATGCAAAATTACAGATCCCCACTTTTTTACGGTAATCAGTTTACTGTTATCTCCCGTTCGTTCAGTTGCACAGGTTTTAAAGCCAAATCCTTTACATATACCATTAATTGTAATATCATACTCACCCGATACAGCATAGGTATGAGTAACTTCTGCCTGATTATAAGCTGTTATAACATCTGAGGTGCTGTCTCCCCAATCTACAGTAAAATTATAGGTGCCATCTTCATCAAGTGGAAGTTTAACCTGGTTAGCATCACTGACAAAATACTCGCCAGGTAAGACCCTACCGGTATTCCAGCGGCTGACAAATGTCGGATCTTTAACCACTACAGTACAAATTGCAGTAAATCCGCCGTCATCGGTTGTCACCATAACTTCTGCCGTGCCCAGTTTTACTGCGGTAATTAAACCGTCAGTATCAATAGTTGCAATACTTAAATCATTACACGACCAGCTGACATTTTTATTGGCAGCATTAAAAGGCTCGATAATTTCGTTAATCTTACACTCATCGCCAACAGACACATCAATTGTTTTACGCAGGGTAACACCTGTTACAGAGACAGGTGTTACAGTAACATCACATTGGGCTGTATATCCGCCGTCATCAGTTGTCACAATAACTTCTGCTGTGCCCAGTTTTACTGCGGTAACAACTCCCTTTGGTGAAACGCTTGCCACACCTGAATCACTGCTTGCCCAGGAGACCTTCTTATTGCTGGCATTTTCAGGACTTATGATCTCTTGAAGATTAACATTTGAACCCTTTTCAATTACAATACTGGTTCTGTCTAACAATACACCTGTTACCGGAATATTTGATATTTCCGGTTCTGTTTGTTCTGCGGGTTCTGCTGGTTCTGCTGGTTCTGCTGGTTCTGTTTGTTCTGTTTGTTCTGAAATATATTCATTATCTCTTATTATTTGCTGATTTTCAGGTAAATTGTCACACGAGATTATACCTATTACCGAATATGTTAATAATAAAAGTAAAAGTTGTTTTTTCATAATAATTTTGCCTCATTCTCTCTATAATCAGCTTATTTCAGATTCATAAAAGCTGGTTTTATTTGTAATTTATAGCACCAGGAAAGAAGTTATGTCATCCGTATAATTACTTGGATGTGGCAATTTTTTAAGAAAAGATTAAAAAACTTCTTTTTGCACTTGTCGACCTCTAAATTTTTTTCAAATAGAATTATGTTGTAACTGTTTTTTACTTTTTCCATTCCTGAAGTTTGAAGATGCGTCTGTTCGCTGATGTTTTTCATAGCCAAGAAGAGTATCCATCTCTGCATTCATCGTTTTTTTAAACATTCGTTTTGTGAGTTGTTTCAAAAGGACATCTTTACCGGTGATTTTCTCTGGTGGTAGTGATGAAAAATCTATTTCATCGAGATGTTTCTCAATTTGTTCTTGTGATTTAGCAATATTATTGTCCTCTTGCTAATATTTATTTTATGGCTATTTACATAATTTTTTACACTCTCGATAATTTCCATATCACTGATGCACAATAATAACAAATATAAGCACCTGCTATTTTAGAAATTTGAAATACAAATCTGATCCATAATTTTTTCTGGGATGTTTTGGTGTGTCTTTTTTAATTAGAAAATAGGCAGCTCTGTAAAGGGTAAGTCGAATAACCTCAGTCGTGGAAAATAATTTTCTCTTACTTTACATCAGCATAAAAACTATTGATGGTTAATCCTTTTCCATTTTTAATAATTTCGAATCCGGCCTGAATATTTTGAAGATACATTTTTTGTGAAATTATCCCTTGAGCGGATGCATCATTGATAAAATCAGCCAGGTCAAAATCAAATTCATCAATTGGATTATCCGGCAGATAGCTCATTACAATTGAACCATCGCTGTGGCTGCCTGCGAAACGATAAAAAGTCTTTCCCTTGTATTTGAATGAACCATGGGTCGGACATGCTGTGGTGTAAGACGGCTGATTAACCTTGCAGGTATAACCAGCAGAGGTAATCGGATTTACATTATTTGATCCAAACCAAATCATAAGTAATACAGCAAGATCAGGATTAGCGGTGTTATATTCCCTGCCATTAGTAAACCAGACATCATATGAAGTATTAGCGTCTACATTGGAAAGCTTCATCCGATTAGTTGAGAGTCCTGTCCGGATACTCGTGATATCTTTAACCTGAATGGGCATTCCGCTGTTTTTTGTGACACCGTATCCCCGGTACCTTGAGCCCAATAATACTGAAGGATAAGACCCCACATCCCAGGGTTTTGCTTTTGGCGAACGGGTAAAAGATTCTACATGCAATACAGATTCTCCTCCGGAAATTATTTTCTGCTTAGCACCTCCCCAGGTGTTGGATTGAACAAAGTACTCTTTATTATCAATAGTGATTGCCAGATAATCAGTTCCGGTCAAACTGCCCCCGCCATTTATTTTTGTTATAGACGAAACTGATTTTGATGCTGTAAGTATAATTACAATTGTAACAGATAAAATTAATAATAAAATATATTTGATATTTTGATTGTATTTCATATTCACCGCTTTATGAGTTAGAGTTATTATTTATCGAAATTTACCTCTGTAAATGTTTTTGTCAACGCGAATATCTTATTTAAAAACAATTACATAGTTCAGCTTCGCACAACGGATACAGGTCTTAGCGCAGTTGCCAATGCTGTAACCGCTGAACTTTCATTAGCAGTTTTACATTATATTACAAAACATTTTGAGCTACTCTTTGTATTTAAATCTAAGAACAATTTAGTGATTTTGAAAAACCTGATAAGAAACACAAAAAAAGCAGTCTCTCTTCTTAAAATAGTTTCAGACCGGACATTGACATTGAAATCCAGTAATAAGTTACTAAGTCAAAATAACCTCGTGCGCTATTAAACCAGCACCACCATTGGGGAAACATTCAACCACTTTGTTAAGTGCCCGCTCTGAAATAATAAGATTATTTCCTATAGGCTCTCTGAAGAAGTCGAAGTTTATTATTTCTTTTTCACGCAATGCAATTACAGTAAAAGCACCCATTGAGGACATTCCGCCATCTTCACCGTCCATTACTTCATTATACATCGAATTTTCTTTATCAACAGCATCAACCATACCTATCACATTAATAGCGAAGTAGTTATCCCAGCGTGTTCCGTCCACACTGCTTTCCAGCATAGCAGCAAAAAGTTCAAAATTATCAATTCCGGAACATTTTACCGTATTGGTTTCAGGAGAAATACCCAATTGATAATTTATAGAATTTCTGTCGCTCTTTATCAAAAACATACTATTTTAACAATGAGGCTGTTTATGAAAATCATTATAAAAACCGGTGTGCTGCTCTTCTTCATTATATTTTCAACAAAACTTCACTGCCAGCAACCTGAAGCAAATCAGAATTACAATGCTTATCTTGAACTTAACCAGATGCTGACGCCAATGGTTGGCTGTGAACGTAAATTTAATGCTTCCTGGGGTGTTAAGGCAGCCCTGGGCATATCCCCTTTTTCAATAACAACTGTCAGCTATAACTTCATGTTTGTTCATCATTCAGATCTGCAGTGGAAAAAATGGTTTATCGATATTGAAGCAGGCATTCCTCTTGCCTATTTTGACCAGATTGAAGATCGATATGTTGATCGGGACGATATAATTGATGATCCATATGCGGGGTGGTTATTCGGAGCAGATATGGTAATTTATTACCGTCTGCAAAACAGCAGTATTGGTCTTCGGCTGGGATTTGCACAATGGATTGAACATCAACAGGATTCGGGATGGAAAGGGCCTTTTCCAATGCCTGTTGTATCCCTGGTATGGGATTTTTAAAGTTAAAGCCGAAGTTTTACGGTGGTCCGCTTTATATGCAGAATATTCACGCTTTTCCATAAGCGTAAAAAAAGCAAATTTTAACCGGGTCTCTATAGTCTGATTTATGCTTTAATATATAAACCGGCAAATATTTTATCCGGCAAATATTTAACTGTATTAAGATACTACAGTTCCATCCGGATTTATACAACATAATACCTTCTGTTTTACTCCCAAAAGTTTCAATTCAAATTCAATTGCTCCATCTTTAGGTATTGATTGAAACTCCTCTGTTTTAGAACTCTCTTTTATGATTTCTGATAAAATTTCAGATGCTCTATCAAAATTTTCTTCAGCACTTTCACTTAAACCATCTTCAAAAAATGAAGATAAATTAAAATCATCACATGTATTGAAAATCTCATCACCGTTCTCTTTGCTTACTAAAGAGCAAAAATCAAAACCACCTTCAGAACTGCCTAAAAACATTACTTTAGATACTGGTTCTAATTTTAAATTGAAATACTTTTTATCTGAATATGCTTTAAATGTTTCTAATATCTTTTTTCTTAACATTTCTTTCTTATTTGTTTCATCTTTATTATCCGGAAATAAAATTCCCGGTTCTTTATCATCATGTGAAAATGCAAAACTTATATAATATGGTGTTTTTCTTGGTAAATCCTTAAAACAGCTGTCTTTAATAAGAACAGGTATTATTTCATGAAACATAAGGTAAAAAATATAAATTAAATTAAAATAATCATCATCAACTTTTTTATGACTTTCTTCCCCCATACAATCAAAATATTCTATAAAAAATTCATCATTATCAATAGCAGAGCTGTTCATGATGCACCCTTGATCAAAGGCTGTATCAAAATCATTGTCGGGCATAAAGTCTATTTCTATATCTCCACCATACTCATTCCATCTTATATCTACTACGCCAACTTCATCGTCTTTAAACTGGTCAAAGTCAAGTTGATCGAAAAAGCTTTTCAGACTTTTAAGACACCTATCAGCCTCTTTGTTCCAGTCAATCTTTTGGATAATACTTATATTTTCCTTATTAACCATATTCTCTTTTAAGGTTTTATCTAATTTCTTATAAAAATCTTTTGATAACTTCATTCTATTATCCCCTGTTGTTATTTCATCTTTTCCTGCTTGCAAAGACCTTTCCAGCTGAAAAGCAATGCGATATAAAGCAAAACTGCAAATATTACGGGCGCGAGTTTATTCTATTATGTTTTCCGGATTAAGGCATCCTGCACATTGTATTAAATCAACTGCACTTTATATAATAAGGAATATTATATGGTAATAAATTTTTAAAACTTACGTGGCACAATATAACGTATAGTAAATTTAAACGCTGCAGCAAAATACATAATGATCTGTATTAAGAAATAAACGCTTTACAATAACGAAACTGTTATAGACTTTCAGTCAAGCAGAATATAAATGATGATTCATTAGTACGACAATACAGTTCATCCGTGTACATTATTGCTGCAGGATATAATCATAAGCGACGTATAGTTAATTTTAACAGTTCCGGTACTCATGCAGCAGTGCTTATACTATTTCGATATTATCAAAATCAAATTTCTGCAATTATAATCTGAATTCTTGATTTTATTCTTGACGAATTCCCATTATGGGATATATTTTTATTGTGAAAATTAGAAACCAAAAAATTTTGATAGAATATCAAAAAAAACATGCGGATATACAAAAACCGGTTAGTAACTGGAAAAATATCATTGAAAACAGTTCGTTTCATAATTTTGATGAATTACATAAAACATTTTCTAATGCTGATTCTATAAAGAACACAACCTTTATCAGTCTCACTATTTTTAACGTTAAAGGCAATAGTTATCGATTAGTAGTTGATATAGATTATTCAGGTCAGATTGTTCTTGTTGAAACCATAATGACTCACGCGGAGCATGATAAGATCAACTAGAACAGGCATGGAGGTTGATAATGAATATTAATTTAATTAAAAATGAAGAACAATATGACAGTATTATAGTAAAATATAAAAAACTTTTTCGAAATAAAAAAAGAAACGAACAGGAACAAGATGAATTTGAAATACTTGGCCTCTTAATTGACAAATGGGAATGTGATAAATATTCATTGGAGTTTGAGAAATCTGACCCAATTGATATTATAAAATTTATAATGGATCAAAACGGACTGTCTCAATCAGATATGATTCAATACATTGGATCTCAAAGCAAAGTTTCTGAAGTTTTAAATCGAAAACGTCCATTATCAATTAATATGATAAGAAATCTAAGTTATGGATTAAACATCTCAGCTCAACTGCTGATTAGTGAATATAAAATGGCAGTATGAAGTACTAATTTTTGTGCTTACCTAAATGCCCTCAAATAACTAATCTTAACAACTCTGCTCCTCACCCGGCATCGGTCAAATCTAAATCAGGAGTTACTATTTTGAAATTTATAATTCGTTATTCTGAATATCTGTTTGTCTTATTAACTTTGTTTTCATGCAATAATATCCAGAACATTGATTCTTCAACTATTATTGGAAAAAATGCAGTTGATGTCCAATCAATACTTGAAACAATTTATTATCAAAAACAGAATTCCGGAAAAAAGTTCTGGGTAACAGAAGGAAACAAAAATGAAGCATTAATCATTGAAATTGATATAAAAACAGATGCAATAATAAACAGTTTTTACTCACCATATGTTAATTCAAAACAACTTGCGAAATATATACATCGTACATATGATGAGATTGCTGCAGAAGTTGGTCCGCCCTATGAGAATAGAGATATTGCTGATAGTAATGAAATCGATTTTATAAGCATCTATTTTCAGAAAAGCAGTCATATTTTTAAAAAGAAGGGCGAGTACATCAGCAGCTATGTTTATATACTGGAATTTAATACTAAATCGGAACTGGTTTCCTTTCATGAAATGTATTGGGCTCGCCCCTGATTTTGTGACTATTCACAGGAACTCAATTGAAAATACATAATTTCATTTATTAACAGCATTTTTTTATGAAATATAATAATAACAATGGAGTAAAAATGAAAAAAATATTCTTATTATGCTCACTTTTAGTAATAGTGAGTTCCTGCAAAACAATGGATGATAATATTAACGCGCGTAAAAACCTGAGCAAGTGCAAATATGAATTTGAAAAAATTGAAGTTACTAACATAAAACTTAAGGGGCTGATAATCCGGTATGTCGATTTTAATATTTACCTGAAAATCACCAATACAACAAATAACGATGTTGCTCTCGATCGTATCGAAGGAAAGATATTTCTGGATAAACACAAAACCAGCAACTTTAAACATAAAAAGTTCATACGTATTAAACCGGGAAAATCTGCAATTGAACCTGTTACAACCAGGGTCATTTTCCCTTCAGTTGTAAAATCAATTGGCAAAAGACCAAAAAATATTATCATAAAAGCAAAAGCATATGTGAGCCTCCTGGTTGGTTCCGGAAATCTAAAAACTCCTGTCGCAATCGAAGTCCAAAAGAAATTTCCGATTCCGTATAATAAAATAGATAAGGAAATAAAAAAAAGATCAAAAAAAATACTAATTCGAAAAGAAAGATGAATTCCTTAGAAAATTTGAAGCTCCCTATACTAAACTCATTTAAATTCTGACTTCTTACAATTTTCACAGACAAGTGTATCTAATCTGTTAAAATTTGTCCTCTATGTCCCAACAAAATATTACAAGTTCATATATTTTAGACCAGCTTACTTTTTATTCTTGTAATTAATTTTTAATATGAAGAGGATTAGGGCTAGGGATGCAACCTTCGAAAAATTCATGAATATGGGTGACTATACACCACATAGCGGATATACTTTAGTTATGTGAAATTGGTCTTGTAATACTTTCAAGGAGAGACCTTTATGAGAACATTGATAGTTTCTATGATTATTATAATTTTTGCAGAAATTATCGATATTTTACCGATGATAATTCAAAAATGAATATTATGACAAGATCAAAACAAGCATCACTTAACCGCGAGTACACGTCAACGTTTCGGGCAACTGAGTAAAGCCGCGGTAATAAATAAAAATCTTTTTCAGGAGAAAAGCTAATGAAATATATATGTCCATTAGTTGTTGTAAGTGATATTAATCGCTCGCGTGATTTTTATGAAAATGTTTTGAACCAAACTGTTAAGGTTGATTATGGTGAAAACGTAACTTTTATAGGTGATTTTGCAATACACAAAAAAAGTCATTATCAGTCATTGATCAACAATGCCGAAATCAAAGAAAAATCAAATAATTTTGAGCTCTATTTTGAGCATGATCAATTACCAGAAATAGTCGGGAAAATCAAAGAACTTGGCTTGGAATTTTTACACGAGATAGTTGAACAACCCTGGAAACAACAAGTTATCAGATTTTATGATTATGATAAAAACTTAATAGAAATTGGAGAAAGAATGGAGCATGTTGCATTCAGGCTTTTTCAGCTAAACTATTCAATAGAAGATATAAGTAAAATCAC
>JAFGRW010000068.1 GCA_016934935.1 Spirochaetota bacterium
TACATAATCCGGTGTAATGTTGCCACTCATTCCGAAAACATGTTGCCACCCAATCCGGTATAATGTTGCCACCAATTCCGGAAACATGTTGCCATGTTCACATCTTGTTTACTTTTCAAAATTATATAATACTCTGATAAAAGATAAAATCGGAGCATTAAATTATGAAAAGGACAAATATGAAAAAGATCAAAGAAATTATAAGATTAAGTTGCCTTGAAGGTTTGAGTCTTAGGCAAATATCAAAAGCTGTTAGTGTTTCAAGACCGGCTATTTCGAAGTATATCAATGCATTTAATGTTTTAAAGCTAAGATATGATGAGATTAAAAATCTTAATGAAAAGCAGTTAATTGAATTACTATTTGGTAACCCAAAAGATAAGGATAACAATAAACGTTATGCTGATCTTTCTGAGAAATTTGAGTATTTTGCAAAAGAAATTAAGAAAAAGAATGTTACTCTTCAAAAATTATGGGAAGAATACATTGAAGAAAATCCTGATGGATATTCAAGAAGCCAGTTTTGTGATCATTTTAATTCATGGAGACAGTCATGTGAGCTTACGATGCATCTCGAACATAAAGCAGGCGAGAAAATGTTTGTGGATTTCGCAGGAAAAAAGCTTCATTTGACAGATAAGAAGACCGGAGAACTGCTTCCTGTTGAAGTATTTGTCGCAATTCTTCCTGCAAGCCATTACACGTTTGTATGTGCTGTTAAATCTCAGAAAACCGCAGATTGGATTAGAGGTTCAGAGGAAGCATTCCGGTATTTTGGAGGATCTACCAAAGTTATCACACCCGATTGTTTTAAATCGGCTGTAACTAAGTTTAACCGCTATGATCCTGAAATAAATCCTGAATATTCTCGCTTTGCAGAACATTACAATGCTGCCGTTGTTCCTGCAAGACCCGCACATCCTAAAGATAAAGCTCTTGTTGAGAATGCAGTTAAAATTGTTTATTCAAGGATTTATGCGGGATTACGAAATGATCTGTTTTATTCTCTTGAAGAATTGAATCGTGCAATACTTATTGAACTTGAAAAATACAATTCACGAAAAATGCAGAATACAAAGCTTTCCAGAATCGATTTATTTAATTCCACAGAGAAAAATATCTTAAATAATCTACCTACAGAGCTTTATGAACATAAAAAATATACTAAATCAAGGATTCATTCAAATTATCACGTTTTTTTAAGCGAAGATAAGAAATATTACAGTGTACCATTCAAATATTTTGCTGATAGTCGGAAGGCAAAGGCAGATATTTACTATACAGACGCTTCTGTTGAAGTATATTTTAATAATGAGCGAATTTCTGTTCATAAAAGGGACTATTCTTCAAAATCATACGTAACCAACACCAATCACCTTCCTTCAAATCACAAAGCTTACCTTGAAAGACTTAATCCTGAAAAAACTATTGCTCTTGCTAGGTCAAAAGGCAAATATGTTGAAGAATTATTGAATATTATCATTGCAGAACACAAGATTCCTGAACAATCCTATTATTCCTCGAAAGGTTTTATCAAATTGGCAAAAATATATGGGAATGATCGTCTTGATAGGGCATGTAAAAGGAGTATCAAATTAGGTTTTTTTAAATATAAGGCTGTTTTCGAGATTCTAAAAAATAATCTTGAAAATATCGATGAAAAGCCTACGTCGAGCGAAGAAAATATTCCTCAAAACAATAATGTTAGAGGTAAAGAATATTTTAAAAAAAAAATGAAGGGGTATCAACGTGGATAACACACAAACTTTAGAAAAAATGAAAAAATTACGGCTTTATGGAATGCATACATGCTTTGAGAATGCCGTAGAAACCGGAATGATTCATAATTTTAAACCGGATGAGCTTCTATCTCATCTAATCGAGGCTGAATATGATGAGAGATGCGAACGAAAGCTTCAAAATTTAATTAAGAATGCCAATTTTAGGTTTATTGCACCGTTTGAGTCTATTAAGTTTAAAGCTGAACGTAATTTGAATAAAAGTCAGATTTTAAAACTTTTAGACTTTAAATGGCTGTCAGAGGGCAGTAACATCATAATTACAGGCTATACGGGTACAGGTAAAACGTTTTTAGCTTGTGCAATCGGATTAAAGGCTTGTATGAAGGGATTTAAAGTTGGATACCACAATTCCAATAAGTTTTTTTATCAATTAAAGTATGCAAAATCCTGCGGTAATTATTTGAGGGAATTCGATAAAATTATTAAACAGGATTTGATTATTCTTGATGATTTTGGACTTGATATTCTTGATAAAGAATCCCGAATGAGCCTGTTTGAAATCCTTGAAGAAAGGACGGAAGATAAATCAATGATGATTACAAGTCAGGTTCAAGTTGAAAATTGGTATGATATTATCGGAGAAAAAACAATTGCTGACGCTATTTGTGACAGATTGATATCAAAATCCGAGTTTATTTCACTAAAAGGCGACTCCTTGAGGAAAGTAATATCAAATAATTCTTGAATTATGTTGCCACTTGATGTATAACATTATCAATGAAAAGTAAACAGACAAAAGTGGCAACATAAAATCGGAAACGGTGGCAACATGCGTCGGAATATGCATATGTAATTAATTTTTTAAATTTACCTAAAATATGGTGATAATATATGACAAATTATCAAGGAAGGAAGTATAAAAATAATTAGTTTGAACGTTTTTTATCAGCAAA
>JAFGRW010000009.1 GCA_016934935.1 Spirochaetota bacterium
ACATGTGACTCTTTAAATGCTAAACTGTACATCATAATTGAAATCCTCCGTGTTTTTAGAAGCTTCAACTATGCTGACATATAGGGGGGGGGGATACTTAAATAAATGCAATTTAAGATTTATAAGCCAAATCAAGGCTATAAACTTCTTTATTTTGATCTTGTCGAAATTCATTTTCGTAATATCTATTAAGGAAATCAACAACTGAATAACCAATTTCTTTTGCCAAATTTACTGGAACAGCATTACCAATTTGCTTGTACTGTTGAGAAATAGAACCTTCAAATTTCCAATCATCCGGAAAAGTTTGAATCCTAGCATATTCCCGGACAGTAAAAGGTCTTGTATGATCAGGGTGACATCTTTCGGTCTGCTTTTGAGCAGGCGAACATGTTAATGTTAATGATGGTTCATCCCATGAAATTCTTCGCGCCATACCTGTTTACCACCACCCAGATAAAAGCTTTTTTGCATGTATTCTTTTTGAATTTCTTCAGGCAAATCTCTCCAATAGCCTCCTGGTGGCACCATATCCAGAATTTCTCTTTTCCTTTTTGGATAAACTTGACCTTGAGAAGGGGGAACATCTGTCTCAAACAAACTTCCTTTTTTTAGAGCATCCTTGATTGTAAATATTTTTCCATTTGGCTGTGGGAAATAAAATTCAGTTTTAATATCATTGCGTATGGCTACTATCACTAAACGTTCTCTTTTTTGTGGTACATTATAATGAATGGCCTTTAATACTCGTGGAGTTAATACTCTATAACCCAAGTCCTTTAGTATACTTACCATACCTGCAAGAGTTTTCCCATTATCATGATTTAACAATCTTTTTAAAATTCCATACTTTGTATTTAATTTTCTCTAGCTCAAGCAATAACGACCATTATTTTGTTGTTTTAAAAATTCATTTAGCTTTCATATAGAAAAACATGAGTTGTGAAGAGACTATGAGGTGAACTAATAAGATTAATGTCAAATTTCAATGAAGATTCTATTGTTGATTTTGCATTATGAATGCGAAACGAAATTTGCCAACCTTCGTTAAGAGATACGATTAATGTGGTTTTTGAATTATTCTCATATACCACTTCAATTAATCTATTTGGCAGCTTTAGTTTAGGTATTTTTGCTTTTGCTTTAATGTGATTAAATGCTTGATTTAAAGTTCCAAAAAGATTATATGCTTGAATTTCAACTTTATTGTTACTTTTTATCACTTTGTAAAAATCTTTACACCCAATTAAGTATTGAACAAGTTTCGTTGGAACAGATTCAGGATTTTGCTTATCTAACCTAATTAATTCATTTTTAAATGCATCCAAAATAGGAATATAAACACAATCATGCATATTATTAATACTGTCCCACTTTAAACTTTTATCTTTTGCTTTTAAATCAGATAACATAGAAAATACTGGTCTAATTTCGTCGAAATATTTTGAAGTACAAGGTATACCAAACCATTTTTCTCCAAAATTAATTTTTTGTGATAATCGAGAATGTTTTACAGCTCTATGATTATTTTTTGCAGATATTCCAATTTCCCATTTTTGTAATGAACGGATCATCAATACGTCACGCACATCTCCATGTTCTCCACTAATATCTGAAACAATTTCTAATTGCAATATGTCTGCTTTATCAATGGAATTTGATAGTCTTGGTTCAAGATCAATTAATAGATTTACAGATTGACTAGCACTTAACAAATAAGCATCTCTTTCAACAGTTTCAAATTCTTTAAAACACACTTTGGCATAATTAAAAGCTTGATTCTCAATTATCGAAACATCTATAATCGATTTCAAGCGATTATAAAATTCTAACAATATAGCATACTCAAATGCTTTGCCTGTTTTAGTTTGTATTGCCATAATGTTTATTGGTTAACGATCTTTTTAGGTATATCAAAATCACGATAACTCAAATCCTCCGACTTATCACTGATAACTAATGAATTAGACATCGTCTGTTTTATTGCTAAAGCCATTCGTTTTGCTAATTCAACTGGTACAGCATTTCCAACCATTTTATAACCTGATGCGATTTTTTGATAATAAAAAATAAAATCATCAGGAAAAGTTTGTATTCTAGCACATTCTCGTACAGATAGCCTTCGATATAGCTTTTCTTTTCCCGGGACAAAAATCCTTTTATCTTTTTCAATAAATAGCATTTTAGGGGCTTGTGGATGTATTGGAGCATGACGACCACCAGCTTGGATAGTGAATGACTGTTCATCCCAAGAGCGTACTCTATTTCTTGACATATAAATTGGAGAAAAGTCACCAATCATGTATTCATGATTAGGGATTTTGCACTTATCGCCATTTGAATTATTAAACTCAAGACCAGGTATTGCTGTTTCATTTAAATCAAAAATTGATTCATATAAAATTTTTCTAGAAGAGTCAATTTGTGGAAAAACGAATTCTGAACTTATATCACTTCTTATACCTACAAAAAAAACCCTTTTTCTATCTTGAGGGACACCATAGTCAGCAGCATTTACAAGTTTAACTGATAATTTATAACCACGACCGGCATTAGTTAAAAGATGTTTAATATTTTTAAGAGCTTCTTTATGCCTAGAAAGTAACATTCCTGATACATTTTCAGCGAGAAAAAACAAAGGTTCTTTTTCACTTATAATTCTAACAAAATCAAAAAATAACTGACCTCTTTTATCATTAATTCCTCGTTTTGCACCTGCTTCACTCCAACTTTGACATGGAGGTCCACCAATTATACCGTCACAATCTGGCACTTGCGTTGTATTAATTTCAATAATACTTCTTTTATCTAAGTATGTCTCTTTGTGATTTTTTTGATATGTTTCCCAAATTTCGGAATCGTATTCATTGCTCCAAATAATGTTAAACCCAGCTTTTTTAAAACCGAGATCTAATCCACCGGCTCCAGAGAAAAATGATACAATATTCACAATCAAACCTCATTACGATATAGTAAGTTACAACTTAATGAAAGATTAAATAATTTCCAGCACTTTTTTTGCAAAACATTTGTGTAGTATGTAAAATATAAGAATTTTTTATAAACCGGTAGAACTCCAGATTATCTAATGAATTTAACACAGTTCTCGAGGTAGTGGGGCTAATAAACAATACTCTCTTTTACAAAAAGTCAGAATAATTTAACTACATTATTCAAATTTCGAAGGAACTCGTATTTCCAAGGCTTATATACTTCAAAAAATTCAATCTACTCTATAGCAGAATGGCTTATGCAACAACAAACCCACAATAAAATTTATTGTGGTGCAACCTATTCTGAAATCTCTGGTGAGCGTAAGGTCAACATAACAATATTTCCGTTGGGCTTGCCGGAGAGCCAAACTATTGAGGATGTTGTAACATGAACTCTTTAAATATGGACGGTGACAAAATCAAAAAAGTAAGTAATTAAATCCTATCTATGTCTTGAATTTGCACTCTTTTCCGGGTTATTACTTAATCTGACCGATACAATAAAACTGAAAAAATGTATGTCTGGTATAAAAATACATTAATTATTGACAAAATATAGCAAAATTGCTATATTTGATATGAGGTTTTGATGAGATTACAGTTATATCCTGAACCTCCAGGATATAAAGATGAGGGGGCTGTACAGTCCTTTATACGTAAAGACCTGAAGAAACGCCCGGATTTACGTTTGCTTGTTGAAGACTTTTTTGATAAGGTAAGAAATGCGCAGTCCCTCGATCCTTTTTTTAGGAATCAGACTATTGCACCATTAAAATACATAAATGGTGATCTATATGAGATGCGAATACCTCAGAAAAGAGGAGGTGGAGTTGTTCGAATTTATTTTATTAAGCAACCCGGTGATGATGGTCTTCTGGTTCTTCTCGATGGAGAACTAAAAAAAGATACAGCTCCGGGTAAAACTGGTCGAGCTGAAAAACGGATGAAAGACTACTTAAAGTAGGAAGGTTGTGAAATGAAAAACAAATATAAAGATGAAGTTGCTCTCTTTTTTGAAGAGCTGACAAAAGAAGATAAAGCATATTATACATATAAAAAGATCTGGGGTCCATTGGCTTCATTTTTGACTGACTATGAACACCTGAAAGGTCTTAACGGTTTAACCCAGGAGAATATAGCCCAAAAAGCCGGTACTACCCAGAGCGCTATATCCCGTTTCGAAAGAATGAAAGGTAAACCGGCTTATGAACTTTTACGAAAGATAAGTGAAGCTGCAGGGGGTGAACTTTTCATAACTCCTTTGGCTAATGTGAGTCTGACACTACCCTATGATCTTCATGATATGGTACTGGAGCGGGCAGAACAGGAGAATAAGACCGTACAAAAATTTGTTTCCGATATTGTTCGACGGGAGTTGGAAACTTCTGTATATGAAGAAACAGTTGAAATACAGGATATGCCTTCTTTGTCAGATTCCATTTCTGCAACAGAATATCAAAAACCAACACTGGCAATTATTTCAGATGGCGATGATGGATTATTAGGATTAGCATCATGAGTGTGGAGTTATCGACTACAGAGAAAGAGCAGTTTGCTGCATTAATACAGGCTATACACTTACAGGATATTCAGGTATTGGATGTTCATTATCGCAAATCACGCTTAGGTGATTTAAATGAAAAAGAAAAATCAGAAGCAAAAATATCGTGGCAACAAAGTTTTTCCCAAAATGATCCGCTTTCTCTTGATGACAATGTTATCGTCTTTCGACCGAAATATAATTTTTCATTAAAAAGTAATGAGGAAGAATTCTTTCATTTAACAATGATAACTATAGTCCGTTTCAAAATTAAAGACAAACAGGTTTTTGAATCGGCTCTTGGGTTAGAGCCTGTTAAAAAGTTTTTTTACGAAAAACAGATTTTAAAAATCATGTATCCTCTTTTACGTCAGCATGTAATTGACAGCATGAGCCGTTTATCAATAAGCCCTTTTACGTTGCCTTTAGTTATTTAAAGAAAATTACACAATCAATTTGCTTTCCTGACCTACTACTACCAACATAACGGCATTATCCTGATATCTATTTTATTATTTCAAGTCATGGTCACTTACCATTTTACAAAAATAAACCTTATAGCAAAGTACATGCTGTAAGTTGCCGTACTGCAGGGGAATACCTGCCGAATAACACAAGTCTTTATACCGGTAGCAGTAAAAAGGGGAACCGGAAAAAGAAGAGGCTGCCGAAACCGGCAGCCTTTTTATGATTCATTTCTGATCTGTGTTAAAAATCAATTACGATTCATCTTCAGCAAGTGTAATAAGATAATCATTTCTGCTTAAAGTAAACTTCTCTGTTTTATCAGGGTTTACGTATATACCGTATCCCTTGTCTGCGTCTTTTTCTTCACTTGCTATTCTGACACCAAAAGCGGTCTCATTACGTCTGATAGCAGCTTCACAAAGATCGGCAAAGGTGTAGGTACCTTCTTTCTGCAGAAAAAGGGTCATCGGTTTCAGATAAATCTCACTGCCTTCCGCCTTGAAGAGCTCATCATAGGCCTTCATTACATCAGGGTCCTCTGACAGCTGAGCATAGATCTTGGATACAAACTTGTTTGAAATCAGAAAGTCCTTAACTCCGACCTGCTGAATTACTTCTACGTTGTCTGAATCTGCGACTTCACTGACCAGCTGGGTCTTTACCTCTGTACCAAGCTCCCTGAAATAGTGACGGAACTCAAGCAGTGTTGCGATAGTCTCAGAATCACGAAGTTCAGCTACACCGCCGTCATCTTTCAGAATTATAACATTGTCGTACTGCTCAGGTCTGAGTCTGGCTACAACACCCTCTTTATGGATATCACCTTTTATCAGGTTCATCTTGATCTCAGTATGTTCACTTTGTACTGCTTTAAATTCAGCCTTCATCTCTTCAGTAATTTTAGATACAATCACATCAATTGTAGAACCTTCGGGAAGATAATCAGTATACTCATCTACAATGATAGCGCTCTTTTTTGTCCAGCCGACTATCAATTCTTTTTCAATCTGCGATTCCAGTGCTGCTGCAGGTGTTTCCTCAATCTGAGCATGGGCAACCGGTTTTTTTGAAAAACTGATTGTTGAATCATCTTCAGCCAGAAGAAGTGCTTCCCACTCCTCATCCATTACAGTATCCGGCAAGGGGTTCACCACAACATTTCCATCTCTGTCACGGTAACCAAGCAGGCAGCATGTTGGAAAATGATATATAAGTTCTATATAGGTTTTTCCGCTCCATCCTGCTTTCGGCCGGTAGTAGCAAAACTCATCTCCGTCAAAACCCACCAGATTGTCATATACCATTGCAAGGCCCGAAACACGGGAGGTCTGAACAATAAGTTTCGCCAAAAGAGAATGTTCTTCTACTGTGGTAATATGAGGGGAAATTTTTCCGGCAAGTTTCATTATATTGGGTTGATGAATTTCAGCAACTATCGGAGGAAGATTCTCTTCTCCGGTACATGCGATTACGGCCATAATAGTCTTAAGCACACGTGCATCAGCGAGCTCTTTTTCCACATCCGGCGCATCAACCGTCGCATCATTCAGGATCACCACTGATTTTGCTTCACTGATACTCACCTTCTGAAGCATCTGAAGACTTGATGTTACTCCTGAACGGGTAATAATCCGGGTAGTCTTTGGATCTTCAACACGTTCACGGAAAAAATCATCCATTTCATCTTTTTCTACATCAGAAAGAACAACAATTGCCGGGCTCTTTTCAGACTCATTTGCAATAACAAGCTCCCGGATAATTTCCAGTACGCGGTCCCCGAACCCCAGAATAAGAGTATGATCCTTCTCAATAACATCACTCTTTCCTTTTTTAAGCTCTTCCAGCTTCGCCTCAAACTGGGCTGTGATAAAAGCCACCAGACTCGAAAACAGTACCAGACCGAGAAATATAGTTACAATACCGGTTATTTTATGCCACACGTTTGCTTCACCGTCTTCTGCGACTGCTCCCGCATCAGAGATCTGCAGAAAAACCCTCCAAAGCTGCTCAGTCAGGTTTCCGACTGAATCATCTTTAAAGATAAAATTACCGGCATACCTGATAACTGACATCAGTCCGAACGATACAACAAATAGAAACAGCAGAGCCATGAAAACAGAAAATCCGCCCTTTGACATGAAGTTGTCAAACGAGTACTTCGTTTTAGCTGAAAAGGAATGTTTGCTCATATTAAACCTCTGTTCTGTGTAGAAATGATCGGGGTTCACATCACCCGGTGGTCACGGCTTTAAGATACAACTTCACGCATAAAAATTTATGTAAATAAAAGTGACCGCAATGATAGATCATGATTATTCAGTTTGTCAAGCCGAAATATACCGGGTAATCAGCACCTCATCAGAGGAGCCGTCTTTTAAATTGTATGCAAGGTGCTGGTGCTTCCGCGACTTTTCTGATTGAACTGCTATAGCGGCAAAAGAACTTACTACTTACAAATATAATAATCGCCGCAGTACGGCGATTATTTAAAGTTTTCTATGATTAATCGGGCCGGCACATAGAGCTTTTCTCTATAAGTTCAGCCGGGCACTCTATTTCCTTATACACAAGATTCGGATTATCAGCTGCCATAAACCAGTCAACAAACCAGTCAACTCCGTCCGCCATATCATCTATTCCCCTGTCCCTGAAAACACTCTGCCCTTTTGCCTTCACACATGCTTTTAATGCATCATGATCATAATAACCCAGCTGCTGCTGACATGCAGTAAGAAATCCTCCGTAATTCGCTCCAAACTCGCTGTTCGGTATGTTCCACTTATTCGAACAGGCGTCAAATACCCCGACACCTCCGCCCGGAATCAGTATATCAAACTGTCCGCCTGATACATCATATCCAAGACTTATAAGCTGAACGATCATTGTTTTTCCGGCAAGTGCGACCGCACCCGGAGTATCACTGTAGTGACCTTTACCCGTAAACTGCAGCTGATAGCATTTACCGCATATATCCCCGGAACCTGATGCAGCATATCCGTATGAAACAGTATCAGAAACTTTCCAGGGAGCTAAATTATTACAGAGATAACCATCTCCGCCGTCACATGAACTTTTAACCTCGTAATCATCTCCGTTACTTGACCCGTCTTTTTTACATGACGGCAACGGGCTCATGCCGGAAGGAACATTTCCACTCCATCCGCAATGCGGCTTACCGCAGTCCCAGGTGCGTGTTGCATAACCCGGTGCACCTTCCCCGTCTGGTATCGGATCGTATAATACAGTGTCACCGGTATCTCCGCCGTCACCGCCGTCTCCGCCATCACCGCCGTCTCCGCCGTCACCGGTATCTCCTCCATCTCCGGCGGAACTTCCATCTCCGGCGGAACTTCCACTTCCTGACGGAGTTCCATCAGTTATGGAAGCAGTATCATCATTTCCGGATTCAGAATTGTCATTTTGAACATTAGTGTCGCCGGATGAACTGCCGGATGAGCCGTTACTTTGAGAACAGTAAATTATTACTGAAATAAATAAAAATAAAGCGCATAATAGAAAACCCCGTTTCATATTTTCCTCACAGATTTAATTTCCGTTATTCAGATATGCAAGGTCAGCTTGTTTTTATAATTAATTTTCCGGTAGATTGGTAAATAGATTGTTATTTAACTTCTTCTTTGTATTAAGAATTTCATCAGAGTAGAGTAGTAGAGAGCAGTAATAAAAAGAGTAAAGTTATGTATTTCAAAAAACGTTAAAAAAAGCAGCATTTTGCGAAAGAAATCGCATATCGCTAATTACAGAGATAATAATTAAACTGTATCAATAGTCAAGAATAAAACATTTGTAACTTATAGAGCACCTGTTTTTCCGGCATTCAATACCGGCTTAAGTAAAATGTTACTGCCTAATCAGATGTATTTCTTTATCGGCAAGTGAAGAAAATATGCATGGTAGTTTTCATATCTTCAATAATATGAGATATCTCACTATCTGATCTTTCAACTACTCCGGTTACTTCTTCTAATGCGGCTTCGGAAACACCCTCTATGTACTTTTCAGCAGCCGGCACTTTTACATTTTTCGTACTTAAGTACTATCACAATTAACCTGCATTAGAGTTTTAACTGTTTACAAAATCATCATCAGAATCCAGATTTATTTTTTGAAAATTTAGAATATGAGAGCCCCTGAATGAATGCATTTAATTCGATTACAACAAAAAACTCAAAAATTCATGATATTTATATTTATACTATTTTGGTTATTTTAACAATTATTTGTGCTCTGCCCCTCTATCTGATGCTTATCGGCAGTACTCTTGATGATCGAACAATTGTAAACGGGTTTCAGTTTTATCCGGGATCCCACTTTCAAAATAACATGGATCTGATAGATAGAGCTGTTCCTTTATGGCAGGGGTTTTCCAACAGCCTGAGAATTACTATACCGTATACACTTTTAGCAGCATATTTTTCCGCTTTAACCGCATATGGTTTTTCTGTCTATAGATTCAGATTTAAAAAATATCTTTTTGGTTTTGTTTTAGCAACCATGATGATTCCGCAGCAATTAGGTATTATCGGTTATTTTGATTTTTGTCTGAAGTTGGGTCTTGTAGACACCTTTTTCCCGCTTATTATCACCGGTACGGTAAATACCCTTTCAATATTTTTTATTAAACAGTATGCTGATCAGGTGCTGCATCCCTCGTTGATAGAAGCTGCCCGTATAGATCAGGCTACTGAGCTGCAGATCTTTCACACAATAGCTCTTCCCGTTTTAACACCGGTGATAGCGACTATGTCAATATTTAATTTTGTATTAAGCTGGAATAATTTAATGGCACCCATATTACTGATATTTTCCGATGAGAAGTATCCGCTTTCAGTGCTGATTGCTTCATTAAGCAGCGGAAAATATCCGGTAAATCTCGGCGCAACGTACCTGGCAATTACGTTATCATTAATGCCGATAATTCTGATTTATACCTATTGTTCAAAACATATAATCAGCGGTTTAACAATGGGATCAGTTAAAGAGTAATCACTGTCAGGAGAAAATAACTATATGAAAAAAATATACAATTTAATCAGATTATTTTTAGTACCGATAAAGCAGTATTTTGTTAAAACGTTTACGGAAGATTACAGCGAAGATCCGGCAGGTTTTAAAAGCAGCTCTGTAAACGCACCCTTATCAAAACGCCAATATATAATCTGGGCAGCGCTTTTCCTTTCAGGTGTTTTTTTAACAGTTTTCCGTTCAACTCATGAGGCTGTCTGGTATGATGAGTCATATACCATAGCAGCTATTGGAAACAGCTTTGGTGAAATGGTGAAAATGATAGGGCGCGACAGCCACCCCCCTCTCTATTTTTTAGGGTTGAAACTTTTTACTATCTGTTTCGGTAATTCGTTATTTGTAATGCGGCTTTTTTCTGCTTTGGCAATAATCTTTATGGGATCGCTTGGATTTACTCATATTCGCAAACTCTGGTCACATAAAGCAGCTCTCATCTACACTCTGCTCTGTTATACAATGCCGGTCTCGATTTTTCAGGCACAGGAAATCCGCATGTACAGCTGGTGCGGAGCTTTTGTTTCATGGGCAACCATTTTACTGTATCAGGCATGGCAGAGTGGAAAATTATCTCACTGGATTTATGGTTCACTTTTTGCCTATGCTGCCGCCTTAACTCACTATTATGGATTAATTGCAGTTACAGTAACCTATGGAATAATGTTTTTTTACAGCTTTTTTAAAAAAAAATATCTGATACGAATTATTGTTACTTCTGTTTTACTGATAATCGCCTACATGCCTTTTTTTTATATGTTATTCTACCAGGCAACCCGTGTCAGTAAGGGGTTCTGGATCTGGGACAGATCTCTTTGGGAAGTAATGACTCTCTTTACCTATTTTTTCGGTTACAAGTCTCCACACCTGAACGGAGGAGTGGTTCTTTTTGCAGCTCTGGGTTCAGGGGTACTGATTATTTTTGCACTATTACATGCATGGCGAACAAAGGATAAAGGGTCTGAACTCTTCTTTGCTGCGATACTTGTTTTTTTCTTAACTCTTCTGGCGGTATTTGTTTTAAGTGAACTATTCCAGCCGATTGTAATGGGTCGTTACATAACAGCAATACTGGGTCCTTTTCTCCTGATTTTAACCTATGCACTGTGTGTTATTCCGGATTTAAAGAAATTTATACAAACTCTTTTTTTATATCTGCTTTTTATACTGCCCACACTCTATGGAATCTATTTCCATTTTTTCAACGGTCCGATGAATTATGTGACCGCGCATATTTCACACAGAGTTAAACCTGGTGATATTTTTATTCATGGCAGTGAACATAATTTCGGAACCTTTTCATACTATTTTCCTGACAATTTTCATTATCTCTATTATTCGGATAAGCATAACCCCTATTCTAACTACGAAGTGTTTCAAAAAAGAGGAGACTATGGTCCCGGTTCAAAGTACCTCCGTTATTTGGATAACAAAAAAGACATCTGGATAACAAACCGTCCCGGGGATCCCACTCGGTTTCATCTGAAAAAAATAGCCTCACATAAAAATTACATACAGGCAAGTAAAACAAAAAAATGGTTTCTTGATAAAAGCTGGTACGGTGTAGAAGTAACAAGATTTGTTTATACAGAAGATAAATCTTCGTATGTTAATACAGTCTCCGGTGATTTACATATTACTGTTTCAGGTGTTCAATCCAACAACGGAGGGCCGGTAAATATTATATGGGCGCTTTTTAATTGTGATCCGATTGAAGAAGAGAATACATATTTATATGGAAATGCAGACGTTTCAAACGGAAAAGCATTTATAAAAATTGAAGATCTGGATTACGATACATATTTTATCTTTGCCTGGCAGGATCAAAACAGTAATGGCAAACCTGATCTTGAAACAGAACCGACAGCAGTTGCAAACGGAAAATATTCTGAAGATATTCTGTTTAAGAATAACTCTTTTGTATTTTCTTCAGAACAGAATAATTTTAATATAGAGTTGTTAGACCAGTAGTGTATTTTATCTGATATAATATGGCTATTTACACAATCTTTTTTACACTCTCGGTATGGGTGATGTGAGAGGAGGCAGGTAAAATAATTACCCACCTCCTACTCGATTCATACTTCGTAATTATTCAGAACCATATTCCAATACTGAAGAAATATCATATTGAAAATATTGAAAACCACCACTTCCCGGTCTTCCTACACCTTCAATATAAGCACCAGTATAAGAAAAAGACCATTCTGATTGAATAACGTAGATATACTCACCCGGGCCATCCGGAGTCCATTCAATATTAACAGATATTTCACTATCTCTGTCAATATCATCAAACTCATCACTTGCAAGATCCTTTTGACCAAGATACTTCCACGAAGACGGTTGAGTTATATCATCCGATGCTTTGACCGCATAAAAATGAATGATCTTACAACTCCGATGATCACTTGATCCATTATCATAGTAATAATCTAAACTTGGCGTAAGTTTTACAACCACTGGTACAGTTGCACCTGCAACATACTCATTTAATATTGGACTGTCATAACCACCGCCTGTTGCAAGACCATAGAATTCAATATCAGAGCTGCTGCCACTTGCACGTTTTAATAGAAACGGACTTATTTCTTTACGAACAATCTTTCCAGATGCGTAATTGAAATCTGCGTATAAAGAAAACGAACTATCATCATTTTTAAAATCAGCTGAAGGGCGTGCTATCATATGAGTAAACTTTCTTAAATTCACTTTTTTGGTTCCGGCATCTTCATACCGGGTAGTATTTCCTGATTGCCCCAGGTTTTTATCAGCATAAAAGAAATGTATACTATCAACATTAACATTGGTATTAATAAGTAATGGAACATCTTTACCAACAGTCGGAGTCATTACGCCTCCGGTCATCCAGAGCTGACGAGGAACACAAACTTCAACAGAAACTTTATCAGAAAAATTAGCTTTCTCATCCAGATATGCGGAAGTCCAAACCAGCGGAGCGTTCCAGTTTACTGTTATTTCATTTGTGGACCATGCCTGAATATGGTCTATATACGATTTCTGCGGTGGTACATCACGAAAAGCCAGATACGAATAGGCAAACGGACAATGGCCGCCGTTATTAGGTCCGCCTGTAACAGCACCACGTGCAGGTTCAGGATAAATTTCCGGCCCATACTGGTTTGCCCAGACACGATGGTGCGGGTTTTTGTAAGCACGCTCGCCATAACCGGTAACATACGAGGTATCCATGGCATTACGGCCGAGAATATAATCCATACATTCTACAAGAGCATTCAGATATTCTTTATCACCGGTAAAATCGTGCACATAACCAAAAACAATTGCCATATTCAGTATAAATGAGTTTGAGCCCCAAGGGTACAGCTTATCTCTGTTATTGCCATTCTCATCACCCAGGTACCGGACAGGAGTTCCATAGCCCTTTGTCACCATTTCACCTTTCCAGATCTCTGCTGATTTAATCATTCCCTCACGGGCCTTATCTTTAATTGCATTACTGATAAACGATTTTCCGGAGACGCCTTTAGGCGCCAGAGCCAGAGATACAACTCCAAGACCACCAGTGTTGCCCCATGTGAAAGATCCGTAAAATCCAGCATCTTCACCGGCACTTAAGGAATAATCCATATTATATTTAAGTGAGAAATTTACTGGCGGATTATCTGAGACAATTTCTTTCAGGTATTTATCCTTACCTGTCGCAATATACAACTCTGCAGCAGCCCAGAAGAATTCGTCTGATAGATGTGTATCGTCATAAGGACCTCCACCCGGCTTCCACGCAGGGTTTGGAGCATACACAGCCGGATTTGCTTTCGCTGCATCCCAGGCAAGTTCTGCTGCTTCCAGAAATCGTTGACCCCTGCTCTGGTTACTCATACCTCCGCTTGAGGTTTTTGCCTCACTTGCAAGGTTTTTATAAATTCTTGCTGCCTGGGCTGCAACAGCGGCAAAATTAAGTGTCGCAGCAGTACTTACCGGAAATACTATTCTACTTCCAGCATCCTGATCAGGTGTACTTGGAAAATCGGACCATTTAAGCTGATGAATTTTATGATGAACCATGCCGACGTAATCGCCGTCTTTTTCCTGCATGGCCAGCATGAAATTCAACTCATCTTCAACCAGGTCAACAATATCTGGTGTTTCATTTGTACCGTCTTCGTAACGTAATGACCCGTCAGCAAAGCCATATTCTGAAGCTTTACCGTATATTTTTGAACGCTCATACCAGTTTAAAAGGGTCCATACTGCGATCCCTCCGTTTACTACATACATTCCGTAATCACCGGCATCATACCAGCCAGACTGGATATTTGCTTCAAAATCCGATCCATAAGTCTTAACAAGTTGTTCATAAGAACTTTTAGCAGGCTGGAAGTCATCATTTTCATAATTATTAACGCTTAAGGATTGAAACTTTCCAGTATGGTTTTCTCCTTTAGACCTGGCAAGATCTTCACGTGCAGCCAGTTCTTTTGTTACTTCACCAATTCTATTGTAATAGAAGTAGTCAATCGCGTCATTTTTCAGTTGAGAATAAATGCTGCTGCCAATAGTAAACTCATGAGAGAGCTCGGTTTCACCATTGTAGGTAGCGCTAATACGGTATGTGCCGGGCTTTCTGAAAGCGGAAAAATCAGCAACAGCAACATATTCACCGGCAGTATCATCATAAGCATGGCGTACCAGCGAAACATCCCAGCTTTGCACTGTACCATCTAGAGACTCTATACATACTTCCGGTTTTTCTTCACCCTCTTGAGGTACATACGATGGATCACCCTTACTTAAAACAATTGAGGCCCGTTTAACCGCGTTGGGCAGGTACCCGAGTTGATTCACCCTTATTATAGAAGATTCCGTTTCTTCTTTTACTTTAACAACATGAGCATCATCACCCGTCTCTGGGCTGACAAGCGACACATTGCGTATCCAGACATTATAATTTTCACCCTGCCCGCCAAAACGAATGTAGCATTTTGCAGATGGATCCGTCACTTTTGCCATAGTGAATGATTTTTTAAATGTCATCCATTTCCCTGTTTTTTCTATTGCAAGTGTTTCACCCCAACCACCCCAAACAGCAGAAAAAGCTTCACTAACATTAGCGCGGTCACCTGCAATAGCTGCTGTTATGTTAAATGGAGAGTCTTCAGTTACTCCTGTTTTTTCAAGCTTAACCTCAAAACTCAGCTCATATTTTTTACCTTTCTGTATCTCAAGCATTGGGTACGAAAACTGAAGTCCATATTCAAATCCACTAAGGACATCTTTGGAGACATGAATCTTTATCTCTCCATCAGCATTATCAACTAATTCGGCTTTTGCTCCCTTGTCTGCTTCAAGTATCCACGGATAAACTCCATCTGAGAAACTTGTTCTCTCAAATAATTGGTTCCCGTTAGCCGGATCATTATCTTCTCCGCCATTGCTTGAGTCATCAAAGCAGGCGCCTAACAGAAATAAAAATATCAATATAAAAAAAACAATCGATATTTTTCGTGTCTTGTACTTCATGAATCCCTCCAAAAAATTTTTTTAGTAAGATAATTGATCCGTTTCACCCAAATGAATATAGGGAAAAACGATCTTACCATTTTTATTTATACTTAATATAAAATTTTGCCATCCGTACAAATACCTGAAAGTTCACTTTTTTTATAAAATTTGATATTTTATCATCCAGGTATTTATACGGATGGGTTTTTTCGAAATTTAGTCCAATAATCAACAGCAATTGCAGTATTCATGATGTAAAACGTTGAAATACAATTTTTAAATCATGGAATTATAATGTAGGGGGGAAAGTGTATTTTTTAAAGTAGAGTGGTATATTCCCAAAAATGATTAAATCATCTTTTGGAAGCATAATAAATCGAAAATTTGTAGAACCTATACTAGTAATATTGATTACCATTATTACTTGCAGTTACTTTTTTTAAAATCATAATTATCAATATTTTCCATATAAAACCCCTGTTTTTATCCAGTTTGCAACATTTTGAAGACCCTTTGGGATTCTTTTATGAAAATATCTTCAAAGATAAACAGCCATAATTCTTTTATTTTAAGCTTTCTAACAATCTACCTTCATAAAAACAGCTTTACTTGTGAGCCTTTCAGGATTTGTACTCGAACATTATTCCAGACCTGCTAATGTTCCCTTCTCTAAATTCAGTATTCTCTGGAACAAACCATGTAAAAGCTAAAGACATATAGAAGGTTAATTCAGCTTAAAATAGAACTATTCAATAAGAATAACAACCAAACGCCTCATAAAGCGACCAGTCCAAATTTTTGAATTAACTTATTAAATCATAATTTTAGATTGTTACTCATAAATTTATATTATTTAAAACAAGAGAAACCTGACATGTCAAAGAAAATAAAAGAAACAAACAAAAGAACCAAGAACACCTGGATTTGTTAAAATGCCTGTTAGAAATGATAGCTTTGCAGAAAAAGTACAGGGAGAATCATTGGATATCAATATTAAATAAAGTTTACAACTCGTTAAAAAAAAATCCAGGTGGTGGTACTTCTGAAATTCTTAGTATTTATGAAGGCATGGGAAGTTTTTCCGATGGGTGGTCTGTACATTTTACAGGTGATGACGCTGATACGTTTAATTATTTACGTTCGCGAATTTATGAACTTGGATATAAGCCGGTTCGATGCCAATAGATATTCCTCGAGACAGGAATAGTGAATTTGAACCGCAGATTATCCCGGAAAATATAAACAGTTTTACAAGCCTTAATAAGAAAATTTCCCCATGTATGGTTTGGGGATTACGACCAGAGATATTCATGCTTATTTCCTTGGCATGTATGAAACAGAACCGACAGCAGTTGCAAACGGAAAATATTC
>JAFGRW010000069.1 GCA_016934935.1 Spirochaetota bacterium
AGAGGTTGAACGCCATCTAGTGGATATATTCGCAGTGGCCTTCTTAGCGTCCGCCTTAGGCGCTTCTATCTATACCAACTGGAAAGATCGGCGGAAACAAAGAAAACATAAAGAATTATAAGCCCTAGACACTAATCGCCTGCGGCCTATATTTATCCCCATCAGAACTACCGGACCTTCCAAGTAAAATTTGAGTCTTTTTCCCCCTGTTTAAGAAGAAACTCATTTTTCAGCCTTTATAGATATATTTCACTTTAAATAAACAATCTCCAAATCACCAAGTAATATATTTCTATCTAATTCCTTTTGTATATCATGGAAATCATTTATATACTCCACACTAAATATATGCTTGCCTCTTGAGAGCTCTTGGATAAAAACTATTGATCTCCATCCTTCTTCATTCAGCATGCATTTGCCAATTACTTTCTCATCCATCCTCAAGATAATATAGGGACCCAAATCATGGGCGATCTGGATTTTTACATTTAAACGAATCGCGACTTTTTGCTCATCCGACTCAAATTCGATCCTCCCCTCTCCGTTTGACCAGAGTCTGTTTTTTTGCTTACCCTCCCAGGATTTCCAAGAGATCCTCTCTATCTTATTGATTCTATCTTCGGGAATCTTATGGGGATATCTAAAATATTCTTTTCCAAGTCCAATAGCCAAATGTCTTGAATCCATAACATTCAAATACTTCAGAGGCTGCCATGTTCGATCTGTCTCAAAGACCAGATGAATTTTATCTTTATTAAAATTCTGAACAGGATATTCAAATTCAACCCATTTGTTCTCTCTAAGGATAATTTCTTTCAATAACCTGTTCTTTCTGAAATAGGTATCACTCAAGAATATTCTCACATTTACCGGATTACTTTTTATGTCCGGGTGGGAAGCTAAAACAGGAATAATGAGAATAGGACCTAGGTTATCAACACTTATTCCGGCTGATCTCTTTGCCCAATTGAACAAAAAACCTCTATCATCTTTTTCTGCACTATAGAGCCCAAAATTCTGATCCCAGCCATATTTTTCAGCTTGAAATTGTAATGATAAAGAACCCATTGTATTCACAAGATTAACAGCACCAAAAATTATGAGTATCACTAGAGTAATAATCAAGAATTTCTTGTTGGATCTTGTAAATAATATAGATCCTTCAGCCTTATTAGAGAAAACACAAAGCCCAGCGATCAACAGCCAAAAAAAGTACTTAACAGCAAAGGCTCCAATATAACTATGAAAGATATAATTTATAAATAACGAGAATATGCTTGAAATAATCCCAATTAAAATAAATTTATCTTTACTTTTTTTCTCCTTTTCTTGCCACCCCTTCTTCATGAGCTTAAAAATTTCATAAAATAACCAAAGTATGATAATCAGGCCTATCAGCCCAAGTTCCGATCCAACCTGGAAAAAATAATTCTCACCTGAATCCGTGAATCTAAAAGGCTTCCCCATTTGATTCAAATAATTGGGCAACTCAATGATAAAACTCCCGATTCCAACTCCTGTTAAAGGATAATCCTCAACCATATTTAACCCGGCAGTCCAAAAATCAAGTCTTCGGGTGAACAATTTATTTAAAGACTCTTGTCTGTTAAATACATCAATACTCCATCCAATTCTTTTATACAGGTTAGACTGACTTGAAATAAAATAAAAAGAACCAGCGACCAGTATTGAGGCTAAAAAAACAGAAAAAACAAACATCAATTTTTTTTTAAGGCTTATCTCACTCCTGGCAAAATACAATATAAAAAAGGTAAAAATAGAAATCCCTAATCCTAAAAGCCCACTTCTTGAACCTATCGAAGGGAAAATAAACAAGCCAAATATGATCAGGAATATAAAAAATGGTCTAAGCTTTTTATTGTAAAAAAAAATCATCCCAAATACTAAAGGCAAATAAGAAGATAAAACGACCCCAAAGGAATTCGGATCCTTAAAGGTGGCATTAATTCTCTCAATATTTATCCAAAATGAGGTATTACCTAAACTCAAGGAAAAATATTTTTGAACCAAGGCAAAGAATAAAGATATTAGAATTGACACTGAAAAAACAAGCATGATTTTTTTGAAAATTTCTTTTGTTTTTATTGTTTGATACAAAATAACAAAAAAAAGGAATCCTGTTATATAATTCAAACTGCTAAAGATAACACTCATGACAGCTCCACCAACTCTGACACCATTAATATTGACCGGAAGTTCATAAATTCTATTTGACAAGAATGGGAAAAAGTTAGTAAAACGAGCGAGTGTTAAAACTGCAGATATAAAAACTACTAATGTAAATATAACCATAGGCTTAAAGATGGGGTGACTAAAATCAAGCTGGGGAGGCCTCAAAAAAGAATGGATAAGCCAACCTAAGAAAAAAAACAGAAAAAGCACTAATGCTGTCGGTGCATGTGGAATATTCCAATCTATTCCAAAAAAATAGGGGAGATTGTTGATCAAGGGAAAAATAAAAACAAAGACTAAAATTCCTGACTCCACTCTATAAACGGTACATAAAAGAACCAGAAAAAGAATAGGGAAAAGGATCAAATTAAAAGTATTAATAAACGGAATATATTTGAAATAAAAAAAATAAATAATAACAGCAGAAATGAGAGATAAAATAAGATAGACAATCCTCAGAGGAAAATGTTTTTTCATTTTTCGCTATACTATATTAAACTATTATTGAAATCAACGATAATAGATTTTAAAGCTCTTCAAATGTCTATGATCGACGATTCGCATCAATTAAAATTGTTCTGATCAAAATAATCTCTACCAAAATCATAATCATTTGCTTTTCATTATCAATTTACTTAATATAAAAAAACGATTTCCCATGAAAAAGAAAATTCTCTCATTCATTTCATTGATAATCTGTGATCTCCTTGTTATATTTATTAGTTTTCTTATAGCTAACTATATAAGAACCGCTATTCTGCCTTTTTTTTTCTATAAATATAAAACAATTCCAGTCTATTCTTTAAATGTTTTCTTGGATAAATTTTATGTGGCCTTAATTTGGATAATCATTTTTGCTTATGAGAAACTTTACACAAAGCGCTATTCTTTCTGGGAGGAAACTAGAGTTTTACTTAAAAGTACGACAATATCTTTTTCTCTGATAATGGCAATAATTTTTATCGCAAAAGCACAACTCCAGTTTTCAAGAACTGTTGTAATATTGTCATGGATATTCAGTTTAATACTTTTCCCTTTATTCCGACTTGCAACAAAAATTATACTTACAAAAACCAATCTCTGGAAAAAGAAACTCATTATCTTAGGTATACAGCAAACCAGCCTGTCGATCTTGAAATACATAAAAAATAACAAATCGATGGGATACGAAGTACTCGGCCTTTTGGATAACAATCCCCAAAAGAAACGGAAAACTTATTTTGGGGCTAAGATCCTTGGCTCGCTCTCTGATCTGGTTAACATCACAAAAACCTTTGAATCCAAAGATATAATGCTTGCAACCCCCAATCTTCCCAGAAAAACATTAAAGAAACTTCTGTCAGAATGTGAAAAAATAAGCGAATCTATGTGGCTTATACCTCGCAGTGGGGATTTTATAACTGAAGGAGTTGAAGTAGAGGTTATAGGTGATGTATTAACTCTTTATATCAAAAAGAATTTAGCAAAACCTTGGAATATCTTGATGAAGAACATATTTGATAAATTCTTCTCTTTCCTATTGATAATCCTGTCCCTTCCTTTTTTCATCATAATCTCTATTGCTATAAAACTGGATTCAAAAGGACCAATAATTTTCAAGCAAAAAAGATTGGGTCAAAGAAAAAAAATGTTCAATGTATACAAATTTCGCTCTATGTATATAGATAGTGAGATCAGATTAAAAAAATATCTTGACCAAAACAAAGAAGCAAAAAAAGAGCTGGAAAAATATAAAAAATTAAAAGGATACGACCCTAGATTAACTAGAGTCGGAAAATTTATCAGAAGACTTAGTCTAGATGAACTGCCGCAGCTTTTTAACGTTTTTGAAGGGAAAATGAGCCTGGTAGGGCCGAGACCATATATATATGAAGAAATAGAGAACAATTACTCTTTTATCGATACAATCATTAGAGTGAAACCTGGAATGACAGGGCTGTGGCAGATAAGCGGCAGATCAGAACTCCCTTTTAAGAAAAGACTTACTCTTGACGAGTTTTACATTCGTAATTGGTCTCTTTGGTTTGACATAGTTATTCTCCTAAAGAGCATTAAAGTTTTGTTATTTAGAAAGGGTGCTTATTAATGGCAAAAGCCGGGAAAATTGGAATTATCCGCTAAAACAACAGGGATAAATTATCAGAACAATAAGACAAATCATTAACAGTCAATTAAAAAAATCAAATTCTCAACTTAATAGGCAGGACTAAAATTGAACACAAAAGACAGGCAGCCCCAGCAATCAATAGAGATTCTGATCATCGCAAAAGGAGCTGGGATTGTTTTTTTTGGCTCCATCATCGGGACCTTCTTAAAGTATCTATTTGAACTGATAACTGCCAGACATTTAGGGCCGGAATTATTTGGAGTCTTCTTTTTGGCATTTACTGCCTTTAAAATTTTAGAAAGAATTTCTGTAGTCGGTTTGCACAACGGAGTTTTAAGATATATTGCTCTTTACAGAGGAGCTGGAGATGAGAGCAGGATTAAAGGGACTATCATCCTAAGTTTGAAAATTACTTTTATTATGGGTGGATTAATCACCTTACTATTATTGATTCTATCAGACCCGCTCTCAAATAAAATCTTTCATGCAGAAGGCCTGGGTTTGATTTTAAGGATCTTTGCTTTAGGTATAATTTTTTCGGGGATAACTGAAATCCTCGTGTTTTCTACCCAGGCTTTTCAAATCATGAAGTATAAAGTAATGGTGAGAATGATTTTCGAACCACTGTTGAGAATTCTCTCGGTGATCATTGTTTTTATCCTTGGCTGGCAGCTAATTGGAGCAGCCTTCGCATTTTTGGGTTCCATCGTATTGGGGACTCTACTGGCCCTTTATTACTTAAAAAAAGTATTCCCGCAAATAACCGATCATAAAATCCATCCTGTCTATGAAGTCAAGAGCATCTTAAACTTCTCATGGCCTCTTTTTTTCGTGGGATTTATTAATTTGTTTTTAATGCAAATAAACACAATAATGCTTGGACACTATAGAATTTCTGCAGAAGTAGGAATATTTGGAGCTGTCCAGAGAACAGCGTTTCTTATTCCAATTATCCTAGATTCTTTTAATTCCATATTTGCTCCCATGATCTCGGACTTATATCATAAAAAGGAGCAAAAAAAGATATCGGATCTATACAAAATTATAACCAAATGGATCTTTTCTATTTCATTTCCTTTATTTTTATTGATGTTATTTTTAGCGAAAGAACTTCTATCTTTATGGGGAAAAGAATTCGTCACAGGCTCAGTGAGCCTGGTGGTCATCTGTATTGCCCAATTAATCAACTGTGCTGTCGGTCCGGCAGGTTTTATACTAATGATGACAGGCTACACCAAGTTGAGCTTGATCAACACAATAATTGTGTTAGCCACTGTAATCTCACTTAATATAATCCTCATTCCAAAATATGGAATATTAGGAGCAGCCCTTGGTTTAGGAATCGCCATCACTATAATCAATCTAATGAGACTTCTAGAAATATACTTTTTATTTAAAATACATCCTTACAGAATAGACATTTTTAAGCCCCTATTAGCTGGAGGGACAACCTATCTCATTCTTCTTCTCCTCAGAAATCTTGTCGGTAAGGTAACCTTGGATACAGCAGGAAACTTGCTTTATATTGTTGCGGCCTCAGCTATTTTCCTTTTTGTCTATGGCGCTAATTTGTATCTATTAAAGATAAGTAAGGAAGAAAAACTGCTGCTGGAAAGAATTAAACTCAAATTGTTAAAAAAAAGAGACATGTAAGAGATGAAGATCAAATCATTAAGGCAAGTCTGCTGCTTATAATGGCAGTGAATGTGATATAAGTTTTTTCTTTGACAAATTAAATCTAATACAATATGTTAAAGCTAAATCATAAAGAGGAGGAATTTATGAGTAAAAAAGTTTTTACGATCATCACCATTTTTCTCATGCTTAGCGGGTTCGGCCTGTCTCAGATCAGAAAAGACGGCCCAAGCACAACCCCTCAAAGGTTGACCTATACCGCGTCAGATTCTATTGAAGCAGTCTTTGCCTATAGTATTGCTAACTCAACGGTACATATGGCCTATGTGGAAGATGAAAAACTTTATTATCGGAGAAGCA
>JAFGRW010000070.1 GCA_016934935.1 Spirochaetota bacterium
AAAGGAGAAGATATTGTTATGTCAACTGCGATGAAATTAAGAGAAGAGGGTAAACTTGAAGGCAGACTTGAGGGCAAAATGGAGGGTAAGCTTGAAGGTAAACTCGAAGGCAAACTTGAAGGTAAGTTAGAAACAGCTCAAAAAATGCTTCTAAAAGGTTTCTCGGTTCAGGAAATTGCAGAGATTACCGATCTTTCCGAAAAAGATATTAATTCTTTGGTATAGTCAAAAAGGTTGGAGAGTTTCGGGTTGCATTGCGGACAGTTTTTAGCTAATGTCAATTAAACACTGCTTGTCGCCGGCTAATAACTTTGCGCATCTGTTATAGGCTTTCGGTTAATTCTACTTTATTACAACTTGATTCATGTCTTCAGATTCTGTTTCAAAAATCCGATAATAAAGGGGTGTATCCTGTTTTACCGACATAATTTGATGGTGTAATTATATGAAAAAAATATTTTTTGTATCTCTATTTCTTACAATTTTATCCTGCGGTTCTACACCTGCCAGAATAACCGGAGCTGATATGCCTGCGGTTGTGTCAGATGACGGTACAGAGTATATTGGTGATACAAAGAACGGAATGCGTCACGGAAAAGGGATTCTTAAGTATCCCGGAATACAGTTTTACGAAGGTGAATGGAAAGAAAACATGCGTCACGGCCATGGCAAACAGAAATATTATGACGGCCGTGAATATGAAGGTATGTGGGCAAATGACAAGATGGAAGGAGAGGGTACTCTCACTTTTGTCGATAAGCGTGTCTTAAAGGGGATCTTTAAAAACGGCTATGTCGATGGAAACGCGACTGTTTCACTGCCGGACGGATCAGTTTACAAAGGAACCGTTGTAAAAAACCGTATGGAGGGAAGGGGTGAAATAGTATTTTCTGACAAGGCCGTTTACAAGGGCGAATTTTCAAACGACCGTATTCATGGCGAGGGCGAGTTTCGCACTGCAGACGGACGGGTTTACACAGGCACTTTTCAGAACGGTACAATTCATGGTAAAGGTAAAGTCGTTTATACAGACGGTTCCGTTTATACAGGGACTTTTCGAAACAACAAGATAGACGGAAACGGAGTTATGCGCTACAGCGATGGCCGTGTGTACACAGGGTCATTCCGGAACGATCAGATGCACGGAAAGGGCAGCATGAAGTACAAAAAAGGCCGTATTGTAAATGGTATCTGGGAAAACGGCAAACTTGTACGTAAACTGAAAAAATAGAATTCATTGTTTACGATAAAAGATTTTTCAGCCTGTTCAGCTCGTTAAGAGCATCTATCGGAGTAATCGAGTCAGTGTCAATACTCTCCAGGGTTTTAATAATTATATGATTTGCCGCGTTAAAAAGATCAACCTGCTCGCTAACGGCAGCCGGTTCGGCTGTCTTTTTTTTGTCGCCTTTACGGCTCTCCAGCTTTTTCAGTATCGAAGCAGCCTTCGAGGTAATCTCTCTGGGAATACCTGCCAGTTTTGCGACATGTATTCCATAAGATTTATCAGCCGCTCCTTTCACAACCTTATGCAGAAAATCCACACCGCGCATGGTCTCCTGAACCATTACGTTATAATTAACAACTCCGTTAAGTTTTTCAAGCTCTGTCAGCTCATGATAGTGGGTGGCAAAAAGGGTTCTGGCCTTTATGTAGGTCGCAATATATTCCACTATGGCATAAGCCAATGATAGTCCATCGTATGTAGAAGTCCCCCGGCCGACTTCATCCATTATTATCAGGCTTTTGTCTGTAGCATTATTAAGTATTGTGGCTGTTTCGTTCATCTCAACCAGAAAGGTCGATTCCCCCCGCGATATATTATCAGAAGCACCAATACGTGTAAAAATTCTGTCAACAATAGAGAGCTTTGCAAGATCGGCAGGCACAAATGATCCAATTTGAGCCATTAACTGAACTGCAGCACACATCCGCATATAGGTAGATTTGCCCGACATATTCGGACCGGTAATAATCTTCAGCTGATTATCTTCGCCGTCAAAGAGAACATCATTGGGTATAAATACTTCGTTTGTAAAATATTTTTCGACAACCGGGTGTCTTCCGTTAACTATTTCAGTTCGTCTTCCATCTTCAAATCCAGGGCGTACATACCGTTCTGCTCTGGCCGTATCTGCAAAAGAGAGGTACAGATCAATTTCAGCTATTGCTGAGGCACTTTTTTGCAGCTGTTCACGGTTTTTTAATACTTCATTATGTATCCCGTTTATAATTTTTTTTTCTATTTCGACAATCCTGTCAGAAGCGGACAAAATTTTTGTTTCCAGCTGCTGAAGCACATCAGTGGTATATCTTTCGGCGTTAACCAGTGTCTGCTTGCGAAGATAAGTGTCCGGTATTTTATCGGTCGAAGATTTGCTGACTTCAATATAGTATCCATGAACACGATTGTATTTTATTTTCAGGGTATTAATTCCAAGTGCCTGTTTCTCTTTTTCCTGATATTCCAGTATCCATTTACGCGAGTCGCGGTTAATATCGTGAAGAGAGTCCAGTTCGCTGTCAAAGCCTTCGGCGATAACCCGTCCCTGTTCGGGTGATAAAGCCGGTTCTTCCAGTATGGCCTGCGCGATATGTTCCGCTAGTTTAACCGGGGCATTAATATTCTGTGTAATTGGGTATAAGGGGCTTTCCTGGTGCTTTTTGAAAAGAGATTTCAGTTCTTCGCAACCAAGAATTGTGTTTCTTATTGCAAGAAAATCTTTAGGCACTATTTTCCCCATAGAAAATCTTGAAAGAAGACGCTCAATATCGTTAATACTTTTGATTATTGATGCGGCCGATTGCGCCAGTTCATGATATTCAAAAAAATATTGAACGCAATCAAGCCTCTCTTCTATCTTTATCCTGTCTGTAAGAGGTTGAAGTATTGTCCGTTCGAGAAGTCTTTTGCCCATCGGGCTTTTGGTTCTGTTCAAAACCGAAAAAAGTGTTTTGGATCGTGATCGGTCGTATGCGTTTGTTATCAGCTCCAGGTTATTTACAGTCGCGTCATCCAGCATCATATTTGATGAGTTGTTGATTATGCGCGGAAGTTTAAGGTGCTCAATTGACCTTTTATGTGCAGTTTTAATATATTCAAGAATTGAACCTGCGGTTAAAATTGAGAGTTCACTATCAAGAGAGAGGCCGGAAAGTGAGCTGACTTTGTATATCTCTTTTATCGTTTTTTCGAGATACTGCTTGTCATAAAGCCAGTCATTGATTCTGTTTAAGGGGATTTCAAGAAGCTCAATGTATTCGGTAAATTTCCGGTCGTCCGGGTTCTCAAAACTCTTCATAATTATTTCGCGCGGCATAAATCTTGCTAAAATTCCTTTGAATATATCAAAAGAACGGGTAATTTCGGTATGATAAAAATCTCCGGTCGAAACATCGGCAAAGGAAAGACCTATTGACTCTTTTCCAAATACGATTCCGGCCAGAAAATTGTTGTCGTCAGATCCAAGAAGATGTGATTCAACAACCGTGCCTGGTGTTATAATCCGTACAACATCACGTTTAACAATCTTACCTTCAGAAGGTACGGTCTCTAACTGTTCACAAATTGCAACCCGATGTCCGGCTTTTATCAGTCGTGAAACATAACTGTCCGCGGCGTGAAAAGGGATTCCGCACATGGGAACATCGTTTTGCCTCTTGGTTAGCGCAATGCTCAGTATGGAAGACGCGGTATGAGCATCCTCGAAAAACATCTCGTAAAAATCACCCATTCTGAAAAACAGTATCTCGTCAGGGTGCTGTTTCTTGATATCAAGATATTGTCTAAGCATTGGTGTAAGCTTTGTATCCATTAAAACCTCAAATGATTCTTACAAAAATTTAAGATTAATCCCGTTTATTCTTTATGAATAAACCTCAGATTTTCCTCTGAAGCGATATATACAATATCTCCATTAATACCGAACTCTTCCGCGAGACGTATTTTATAGTGCATTGCGTTTTCTGATGATTCACTTTGACCAACGTAGATGGAGAATGTATTGTAACCGCGTATAATAAATACCGAATCGAAATCCCGTTTAAGCTGTTTCATTAGTTTTTCCGCTTCCTGCAGATTATAAAACGGGCCGATCGATAGCGCGTAATAACTTTTGAAATTGCTCTTGTCTACTGCTCTGTCCGGTGACAGCTGATCGATAATGTCCGGTTTCTGTTTTTCAAGTTGTGCAAGAGGATTTTTTATATAACCGGGTTTAAACTCTTTCATTATGGAGATACGGTTTGCTGCCATAAGGGCTTCGGGAGATCGGGGATATTTCTTAATAAGGTCGGTATATATTGAGTATGCTATTGAGTGCTGGTTTTTAAGCTCGCTGTTCCGGGCAAGAAGATAAAGCGATGATACCTCGGCGCCGCTGCCTTCAAGCTCGTAATATGATTCCAGAAGTTGTGACACATAACGGTCGCCGTCATAGTGTATTTTCTGTTCAGAAAATATATTTTGAAGTCTAAGCTCAGGGTAAAAAACAAAACTTCTGTCAGCCTCAAAGGCGTTATCCGCGAAGCCGATCCCGGCTTCGTAATTATGGGTGTAAAAGGCGGCTTTTGATCTGTAATGAATAAAGTAGGGGTAAAACCGGTTTTTACTTCCGTAAACAGATATTGCAAGGGTTGCTTCTCTGTCCAGCTCGCCCCACCTGGCCGAAAGATAAAGTATTTCACAAATTTTAAGCTGGCACTGGTCATTGTCTCTAAATGCTGGGTATGTCTTTATAATATCTTTTAGCGATTTTATCATCGCGTTACTGTCACGAAGAGTTCTGCTCTCGATTATTCTTACATCAGGTATTAACCGGCTTTTGGGGTATTTGCTGTAAAAAGAGCGGCATAGCCAGGAGATACGGCCGTAGTCATCAGAGTAGGCACTTTCAACAATTTTAATATAGTCATTCTGTTCAGAAGACGCAACCAGTGGGGCTGCTGAAAGCAGCACAAGAAACAAAAAAAGAGTACATATCCTAAACTTTTTTACCGTAAAGAGTAGCCCCATTTACCTTCTCGTATTCTATGGTGAATATTTTACCGATATCATCACGACTTCCGGCGAGTACAGCCTGCCGGTTTGAGAATGTTTTACCGGATACCTCATTATCATTTTTACGGCTGACTCTTTCAACAACTATTTTTTCCTTTTTGCCAATCAGATTATCAAGACGCGATACGGTTATCTCTCTTTGCATTGTAATAAGTTCGGTTAAACGCCTGTTCTTAGTCTCTTTAGAGAGCTGCATGTCATACTTCGCGCTTACGGTTCCTTCTCGTGGAGAGTAGGCGTACATGTAGGCATCATCGTATCCAATCTCTTTTATCAAAGCCATGCTCTCTTTATGTTGTTCTTCGGTTTCGCCGGGAAAACCTACAATAAGATCGGTTGTAATGGCAATATCGCCGGCCTGACGTATCGAGTCAATTAATTCAATATAGTGTTTAACGTTATACCCACGGTTCATTCTTTTAAGAATTTCATCCGAACCGCTTTGAAGAGGCAGGTGAATCGAGCGCGCTATAGTGTTATTATTTGCAATCTGTCGTATAATGTCCGGATTAAAGTCCTTGGGATGAGATGTCATAAAATTAATTTTTTCTATACCGGGTATTGTTGATACCCGCTCCAGAAGTTGGCAAAAGCTGATATCACCGTTATCCTGACCAAACTGATTTACGTTTTGACCAAGAAGTGTCACTTCGAATACTCCGCTTCGTGGAAGCTGTTTTATAAAATCGATTATTTCTTCCGAGTTGAAAGATATAAGAGGACCCCGCACATGCGGAACTATACAGTATGTGCAGAAGTTTTCGCATCCATGTGTTATGGTCACAAACCTGTGCCAATGCTCTCTTTCGGGACGCATTATCAGTGACGGGTGAAGCCGGCCTGCAAAATCATCTTTTTCAGAAGAGATAAACAGATTGCGGCTGTTATCCTTTAAAAACTCCCGAATAATCTGTGCAATATTGGGAGATTCGTAGGGTCCAACAGCAATATCGCAAATTTTATCCTCTAAAAGTCTTGTACCGATATGCTGAGAAAGGCAACCGGCGGCAATTACAATACCCCGTTTTCGCTTATGAGCCTTCGCCTCTCTTAACCGCGCTACAGCCCGATCTTCGGCATGTTTGCGCACCGAACAGGTGTTAAATACAACAACATCGGCATCGATCATATCCATTTTTACAAGACCTTCTTTTTCCAAAGACGCAGCAATCAGTTCGCTGTCGCTGATATTCATCTGGCAGCCGAAAGTCTCAATAAAATAGCTTGAAAATGGTAATTTGTTTTTATTATTCATCAATTCCGGTTTTGGCGTATACAGCCTGAATGTTTTCGAAATATTTATTAATATCAAAAATATTTTCGATCTCTTCTTTGCTTAAAAGGGCCGTAATTTCGGAATCGTGTAAAACAAGATCTTTAAGAGAACCTTCGCCGCCCCAGGCACGCATCGCGTTTGTCTGCACCATTTTGTAAGCATCTTCGCGTGAAACATCCTTGTCAATAATTGAAAGCAGAAGACTCTGAGAGAAAAAGAGGCCTCCGGTTTTATTAATATTATCAAGCATGGCTTCGGGATATATATGAAGTCCGGAAATTACAAAGGTCATCTTGTCCAGAAGATAGTCAAGCGCTATGGTAGAGTCGGGAAGAGTTATCCTTTCGGCCGAAGAGTGTGATATGTCGCGCTCGTGCCACAGTGTTACGTTATCAAGAGCTGTAAACATATTTGATTTGATTACACGCGAAATGCCGGATACCCTTTCGCAAATAATGGGGTTTCTTTTATGCGGCATCGCGGAAGAGCCTTTTTGGCCTTTTTGAAAAGGTTCCTCTGCTTCGCGTACTTCGGTACGCTGAAGATGGCGTATCTCGGTTGCCATCTTGTCAAGGGTTGCGGCAGTAATTGCAAGAGCGGCAGCGTATTCGGCGTGACGGTCACGCTGTATTACCTGTGTCGATACAGGATCAGGTGTCAGATTAAGTTTTTCAGCCATCATTGATTCGACTTCAGGTGATATATTGCTGAATGTTCCAACCGCACCGGACATTTTGAGAAAACTGATGTTTTCAATTGCCCTTTCAAGCCGTACACGATTTCGTTTGCACTCTTCATAAAAAAGAAGCATTTTCATTCCAAAGGTTGTGGGTTCAGCGTGAACGCCGTGAGAACGTCCCATACATGGAGTAAACTTGTGTTTAACAGCCTGTTCTTTAAGTGCTTCGATAAGCCGGTCAAGTTCTTTAACCAGAAGTTCTCCTGCCTGACGCATCTGAATGCAAAGAGCTGTGTCTCCGATATCGCTTGAAGTTAATCCGTAGTGTATAAAGCGGCTCGGTTCTCCGACTTTTTCGGCTACAGCGGTTAAGAAGGAAATAACGTCATGATGAGTTTCCGCTTCTATTTCGTGAATACGGTTAAGGTCAAAGTCGGCTTTCTCTTTTATGACAGCCAGATCTTTGTCGGGTACAATGCCCAGCTTGTTGTTAGCTTCACAAGCGGCTATTTCGATATCAAGCCATATTCTGAATTTATTTTCCAGATCCCAGATATTGCTCATCTCTTTGCGGCTGTATCTTTCTATCATGTTCTTCTCCGGTGACAGGTAATCTGTTTTTTGTTTTTTAAGAATGCTTACGTTTGACAAATAAATATATAGGTTATTAATGGATAAAACCTTTGAACAGGCTCTTTATTGGGCACAAAAAATGCAATTAAAAATTGCTTATAACCACTAGGATTATCAGTCACGGGTGGTGTGCTGGTGAATTCAAATGAAGGCAAGGTAATATGTACAAATATATATTTGGTCCAGTAGTCTCTCGAAGACTAGGTTTGTCACTTGGAATTGATCTGGTTCCTTTTAAAACATGCCCTTTTGATTGTGTCTACTGCGAATGCGGCGCAACAACGAATTTGACAGTGAAACGGGCCGAATATGTGCCTGTCGATGATGTATGCACTGAAATAGGCACATACATGAAGACTGCCGAATCGCATCCCGATTACATAACCTTTTCCGGATCAGGTGAGCCGACACTGCATACGGGGATCGGTGAAATAATTAAATATATAAAATCATCCTTCCCGGAACAGAAAATTGCACTATTGACAAATGCCGCGCTGCTTGATGACTCTTCTTTACGACGGGATATCCTCGGTTGCGATCTTATAGTACCGTCACTTGACGCAGTAAGCCCGCAGGTTTTTAAAAATATACTGGGACCGCATTCGTCTCTTGATCCGCAAAAAATAATCGACTCTATTGCTGAACTGAGAAATGAATATTCCGGCAAGCTGGTTGTAGAGCTTTTTATTGTTCCCGGTCAAAACGATACACCGGAAGAACTCGCACTCATAAAGTCGGCTTTAGACAAAATCAGGCCTGATGCACTTCAGATAAACTCGCTTGATCGCCCGGGAACTTCGTCTATGGTTACAAAACCCGACGATGCCCGTCTTGAACAGATAGCTGCTTTTTTTGACAATGTGAATGTACAGCTGGTAAAACGCCCCGATTATCTTGTTAAAACTTCACAGGGGCGCGAACTGCTACGCCGTAAAATAGTCTCAACAGTTAAAAGAAGGCCGTCAACAATTGATGATCTGATGGTAATCGTTGGTATAGCGCGTGATGAGCTGACAGCTATAATTGAAAGTTATATTGACGAGGGGCTAATTAAGGCGGAAGAGGGTGAACGCGGTACATTTTACCGCGCTGCTAAACAAGAGGAATACTGAGCTCGGCTACCGTTTTCTTCTTCATGTCAGAATATACACGAAAAGCATCGGGATCGATTCCGGAACCTTTAAGCAGTACAGTAACCATGGATAGTCCAAGCCCCATACCCTCTGCTTCGGGATCAGGGTTTTCTAAATAAAATTGTGCCAGACAATCGTAGTTTCGGGAAGCGTTCATTTTCCGGCTTATACGTTCCAGCTGGTCATAGGTTAGGGGAACCGGATTTATTACCCTGACAACAAGTTGCTGATCGTCTTTCCTGAGGTAAACACGGGTCGAGAGCCCGTACTCTTTGGTTTTGATGCTGTATTCGAGTAAAATATCCTCTTTCAAAATCGATTTTAGTTTGGAAAGGGTCTCTTCCTTGTTTTTAGGGTTATCTATTATATTTTCATCGATTAGAACTTTTTTAATGTTAGCCTTTATCGAATTTGTGGTTAGCTCTTTAATACACGAGAAGACAGGAACCGCGTAATCTGTTTCACGCCCCTCAAATGTTTTTTCCAATAAGTACTTTATACTGTTTTCTGTTTTTTCTATCATTGCATAGGCGACAAAAACGATCTCGCCGTTCTTTTCCCATGTAGAATCTATCAGTTTCTTGACTTTTTCACTAATTTCCATTTAATAACCTGTTAATCACGCTTATACCGTGCTTTTCTATGAAATCGTTTGCATAAAATAAATATTGACATAATCCGGCAAAATTTAATTCACTAATAACTGTTATATCGCCAAAAATGTATTTAACAACAATTTCTTGTAAAACTGTGCGGTTGGCAAGTCAAAATTTTTTTATGGAGCCGTTTATGAGTGAACAGATGATCCAAACTTTTGCTGCAATAACGGGAATAACGGCCCTTGGTATTATATTCGGAATAATTCTATCAATTGCAAAGAAAAAACTTCATGTCGAAAAAGATCCCCGTATAGAAGCAGTTAATACAGTATTGCCAGGTGCAAATTGCGGTGCCTGTGGCTTTCCGGGATGTGCCGCGTATGCCGAGAAAGTGGTAAATGAGGGTGTTGATATAGCCTTGTGCCCAGTCGGTGGTGACGAGTGCGCTGAACAGATTGGCAAGATTATGGGGCTTTCTGCTTCTGATATGGAAAAAAAAATTGCCCGGGTTCATTGTCAGGGCGGACTATTTCATACAAAAAACAAGTATATATATGAAGGCCCACGGACATGCCATGCCGCCAACCAAATTAGAGGCGGTTTCAGGGTCTGCTCTTACGGCTGTCTTGGAATGGGAGATTGTGCTGATGTTTGCCTTTTTAACGCCATAACCATGGGTGAAGATCGTCTTCCGTCTGTTGATCCTGACCTTTGTACAGGTTGCGGTAAATGCGTGGAGGCGTGTCCAAGGGGCATAATTTCGTTGCTGCCGGTTACTCAACAGGTGTATGTAAAATGCCTGAATATGGAAAAAGGGCCGGTTATGAAACAGGGGTGTTCAGCTGGATGCATCGGGTGCAGGCTTTGCGTTGTAAAAGCGTGTAAAAATGTATTTGCCGATAATCCTGAAATTGAAAGCGCTATAACTGTTGATAATTTTCTGGCTGTTGTTGATGGATCGATTTGCATAAACTGCGGGGAATGCTCAAATATCTGTCCGCAAAAAGTGATTACTTTTCCGGTAAAAGAAAATGAATAGTATCGAAAAAGCCGCAGCTTTTCTGATTTCTATAGGAAGTGAGGCTGCCTCGGAAATATTAAAAAACATGGATGACGATACTGTTGTTGCAATAACGAAAGAGATGTCCCGTATTGAACAGCTTTCTCCTGAAGAGAAGGAAGAAATTATCGGCGATTTCATGGTGGACTTTAACCGTATTAAAAACATCAGTTACGGTGGTGAGTCGTTTGTGCGTAAAACTCTGGTCTCATCCATGGGTGAAGAGAAAGCGGAATCCATCTATAATAGAATCAAAACAGTATCTCCCGAAGAGGGTTTCAGTTTTTTAAAGAATGTCTCTTCGGATGTTTTACATAACCTTGTTCAAAATGAAAATTCTGGAACAATTGCGCTTGTTTTTTCAAATATCAGCTCTTCTCAGGCGGGTGCTGTTCTTCAAATGCTTGAACCTGATAAGGCGAAGGAGGTTGCTCTAAGGCTTGCGCGCATGCGTAAGGTTTCACCTGAAGCTGCCATGCAGGTTGCTTCGGCCTTGAAAAAAAGATATGACGCTTTAACATCGGCCGATGTCCTTCATGATCATCCCGGTGGAGTAGATAAGCTTGCTGATATTCTAAATCACCTTGATGAGAGAACCGAACAGCAGATTATGTCTCATTTTGAGAAAGAGCAGCCGGATACTGCCAGAAAGATTGCTGAAAGAATATACTCGTTTGAAAGCGTTCTTGATCTTACTAACTACGAAGTACGTATTTTAATAGATAATCTGGATAGCGATGAACTTCTGTCTATAGCATTAAAAGGGGCCGGTGATGACATTCGCGTCAAGTTTTTACGGAATGTCTCTAATAACAGGGCTACGGATATCATTACCGAGATGGAGAGAATGGGGCCTGTAAGAATGTCCGATATTACGAAGGCAAGGCGTGAGGTTGTAGATATTATGAGGGCACTGGATGACGCAGGAACAATAGTTATCAAAAAAAATCGCGAGAAGTATATTGAGTAGTCTTCTTTATCATATATATATGGTTTCATTATCTCCTTTAATTACGTAATACCAAAACAAAAACTTCGCTGTATTTCTTTACCAACACGATGATTATGCTAATCATAGTTTAATTTTACAAATTTTATTTTTGAATCATTGATAAGATTCTGTTTTTTTAGTATATTAACACTGGTTTGATGATTTTTTTGATTAACCATGATTACAGAGTTTATATTATTCGAAAACCGGTCTTTATTTACGTTAAGCGAAATTAGACCTGTTGACCTCTGTTTGGTCAACAGTTTAAGTATTGGATAGTTATTAACGATAATTAAAGACAGGGTTTAAACTGATCGCAATTTGATAACTTATGACTGCTCCTTTTTCGGTTTCTTAAGTTAGTGTTGTTTAAACAAGTCATTCAAATGATTACAGGAAAGAGAGATGAAACTTATTTTACTCTATTTTAATGATCAGGCCGGCAAAATGCTTGTTCAAAAGCAGAACGCAAAAGGTGAAAAAGTTATCACTGTATCTTCTGCCGTAAATTTCGCCGCGCGTTCAGAAATAATTGCCCGAGTAATAGATGTTAACAATGAATCGGATACAAAAAAATATCTGGATCAGGGATATACTTATTATAAAACCGTAGGTTTTAAAAAGATTTCGATGGGGCCGGGAGTCTATTTTGAAGAGAAGGATCGCAGTTACCGGGCCCAGAACTACGGATTTGTTACACTTAACGGATCAGGGTTGCTTCAGGTTACAGCACCGATCCAGGTCATTAAAGAGAAGACAGCTGCCGTTTATTATATAGTTCCTACAATACATAAAAGAATACCATCTGTGGCCGATATCAATGAACAACTGGCTGCCTTGAAAATAGTAACCAATGTTGATTCAAAAAATATTGAACGTGATCTTGCCAGGATTGATGTTAATAATCCGAGGGTCAATCGGATTCTGGTAGCTAAATCAATTGCTCCAGTACATGGCCGCGCAGAATTTTATGAACCTCTGATTGACCTTGAAAGAAAAGCCGGTAAAGTTGAAACTGACGGACATATTAATTTTAAAGAAGTCAATTCCATCCATGAAGTTAAAAAAGGGGATCCTGTATTAAAGCGATTTCCAAAAATTGATGCTCAGGCAGGCTATACAATATTTGGAGAAAAAGCTCCGGCAATAACCGAACCAACGAAAGGATTGCTATTGGGGGAAAATCTGGTGCCGGGAAGGCAGAATCCTGATATTTTTGAAGCGTCAGTGGACGGATGCATCTTTCTAAACAATCGCAAGCTTTCCGTAAAAGAGATAGCTATAATTGATGGTGATGTGGATTATGAATCCGGTAACGTCAATTTTCACGGCAGTGTACAGATTAACGGAAATGTTCTGCCCGGCTTTACAGTTAAAGCCGGGGGGGATATTATTATTGATGGAAATGTTGATGATGCCGTGATTGATGCCGGAGGCTCAGTCACTATTACCCTTGGAGTAGCCGGCAAAGGAAGAACCGAAATTATCGCGGGTAAAGATGTAAACGCAAAGTATCTGCTTAACTCCAAAGTAGAAGCCGAGGGCACAGTCGCAATAGATGAGTCGGTAATAAACTGTGTTTTGCTTTCAAATGACAAAATTATTGTAACTTCAAAAAACGGTAAAATAATGGGTGGAAAAAGTGTTGCCCGAAACAGAATTGAGGCAAATTCGGTAGGTTCAAAAAAAGAGACTGTTTCTGATCTTATGGTTGGGCGTAATCTGAAAGTTGAAAAGATTATCGATGATTTGCGTCATGAATTGACAGAAGCAAGGGAGTCGGTCTCTGAGCAGATGAATATTCTGAAGAATAGTTTTGGTAATAATTTATTTGAAGATCCGAAGGGGTTTATCTCGGCACTTCCTGATATAAAAAAGAAAAATTGTGTTGTGATGTTAAACGAACTGACAATACGCAAAAATAGAGAGAGCGAAATAAAAGAAAAAATTGAAGAGACCGAAAAACTGCTTGTTTTTGACGAAGAACCTCAAATTCTTGTTTACGGAAATGTGTATCCAGGTACTGTGATTACAGTGCGACGTGAGGTTAAAAAAATAGAAGAGACCATGACTAACGCAAGGTTCTATTATGACAAAGAGGACAAGCTGATACGTTTCGCGTCATGTGTTTAACTGAGCATTTTTCCATTCAAAGAATCTTGACCACAATTAGAATTATTTTCAGTATTAAAATAATCTGGAGGTTATTATGAGTATGCCGGGAATGGGCGAACTAGTTATCATATTTTTCATAATTCTTGTTCTTTTTGGCGCAGGGAAAATCCCGCGAATCGCCAAGGATATTGGTTCAGGTATTAAAATGTTTAAAAAAAGCATCAATGATGACTCTGATGATTCTGATAATAAAACGGATAAATAGGTTATTTGATGATATTACTTTCCGGTGAAAACAGAACCGTAGCACATTACCTGTTGCCAAGGTTACGGGATATTCACCAGGTTTGCTCTTTCGGTCCGGATAAGGGAGACATTAATAATGACTCCTTTTTAAATAATATTTTTCGCGATATAGCTCCTACTGTTTTTGTTAATCTTGAGCAGGTAGATGACAGTGACGACGCGGAGGTTTATCGGGAATGGGCTTACAATAGTAATAGTTTTGCGCCACGTAAAATTGCCGGGATCTGCTCAAAACATGATATTTTTCTTGTTCATATCTCGACAACTGACGTGTATCCCTCTGATGATAAAAAAGTATTCGATGAAAACGACACAACGGATACCGTTTCGGTTTTTTCTGACAGTAAGCTTCTTGGTGAAAAATATATTCGCGAATCCGGTTGCCGATATGCGATTCTTCGATTACCACGTGTTTACGGTATAAATGATAATTTTTTAGAACCATTTTTTAAGTCTGCTTTTGAAAACAGAACAATAAGAATTATTAAAGATCAGAAATTAATGCCTATTTACGCTGGTGATGTGGCATCAGCAATTTTGAGTATAATTGATGAGCAGATCGAAGGTATTTATAATTTCGCGGGATCTGACCAGGTGACAATGTATCAGTTTCTGTTCCGTGCGTTTGACATCTATAATGAAGTAAAAAAAACCAATATCTCCCCTGATGTTCAGGAAGTTCCATATGAAGATTATCTGTCGCATGCTGATCAGCTTTTAGCTAATCTTGTGAATTCTGCTCTTTTTGTAGAAAAAACCGGAATTAACACTGTATCTTACGAAGATGGGCTGAAGATGTTCGCGAAGGATTTACATTATGAATGAGTGCGAGACCGGTACGGTTGTTCAAGTGCGAGGTGATGAATATCTTATAGAGCCGGATTTACAGGAAGGGTGTGTGTCGTGCCGGCATCGTAGAAGCTGTCATGGATCATCTGGTGATCAGAAAAGATGTTTAATTTGCAGTTCTTCAATAGAATTAAGTGTTGGAGACAGGGTCGCTTTTAATCTGGTTTTTCCTCTGATTTATGCTTCAGTTTTGCTTTACCTTATACCGGCATTATTAATTATTTTAGGTGCTGTTGTGGGTAGTCGACATATTTCAATTTCTTCCGATAATGACATTAATACCCTCATGGGAATTTTGGCGGCACTCCCTGTGTCAGCAGTACTGGTTTTTCTTCTAAGAAGGGGTAAACCTGTAGCGCATGTTGTAAGGCGCGAGCCTGATAATCTTTAATAATTCCAGTTTCAATAATATAGCTTATCTTTCAATATATGATTTGCTCCTCATCACGTAAAGACCGGCCTATGAATATCCGATAATTAAAAAACAGATTAAAATATCACTGTTTCCAGCTTTATTAAAGGAATTTTTCGCAAGTTCCTTGCTAATATTTAATTACTAGAAGTTAACAAATATCTGTTTTGCCGATAATAAACAGCTGCAAAGGTGAGAAATATGTAGTATTGTTTAAAATAGATGATGATAGTTGCTGTATAAATAAATTTATTGTAATACTAAACCAGGGAAGGTAGTTATTGTGGCTCGGATTATTGATTTTATCGCGTTTAAACTTGAAAAAGAACTCAAGGACGAGGGATTTGAAGTTAAAATGGATCATGACAAAAGAATAAAACTTCTTCTAAAATTTACCGGATTAAAACGGAAGATCCGGTAAGGCAGATAAATATAACTTGACATAAATTTGTTTTTTTAGTCTTATAATAAAAATATTAACGCTCTTCCACAAATATTTCCGGCAAGAAAATCATATAAAATCACCTGTTTGATATAAATTAGGTAGTTTTACCGGTTTTTTTTTGTCCAAAAAACAGTGGATGGCTTGTAAAATAAGATGAGAGGCGCTATGAGCAACGATATCGAAAAAAGAAAGCAGGAATTACGTGATGAGCTTGACGCATTGAAGCATGAGTTCAAAGTGGAGTTGCCACTTCGTATTGCGGAAGCTAGAGAACATGGTGATCTTAAAGAGAATGCTGATTATCATGCCGCGCGAGAAAGACAGGGCTTTGTACAGGCGAAAATAGCGCAGCTCTCTGATCAGCTTGCCAAGATTGCAAGTGTAAATGTTTCAGAAATTATGGACGGAGTTGTAGGTTTCGGTTCAGAGGTAACTCTTGCGGATCAGGACTCGTCCATGACTCTCACGTTTACGCTTGTTACTGAGGCAGAAAGCAACCCTTCGGAGAACAAGATAGCTTTCAGTACTCCTTATGGAAAAGCACTTGCCGGAAAAAAGGCTGGTGATATTGTGGAAGTAACAATACCTGTAGGTGTGAAAAAATTTAAAATAATGAAACTTAAAACCATTCATGGTTCTGAGTACAGTGCATAGGGGGATAGTTTTTTATGGCATCAATCAAAGCTTTCAGAGGATTACGTCCGCGCGCAGATATAGCATCAAAGTTGAGTGAATTACCGTATGATGTCTGTAACAGCGAAGAAGCGCGTGAAATTTCTGCCGGAAATGAATATAATTTTTATCATATAACCAAGCCGGAGATTGATTTGCCAAAGGATACAGATCCTTACAGCTCTGAAGTTTATTCAAAGGCAGCAGAAAATTTTAAAGCCTTTGTTGAAAAAGGCTATCTGGTTGAAGATGAAAAAGAACTTCTTTATCTGTATACTCTCACAATGAACGGCCGGACTCAGACAGGGCTTGTTACAGTAGTGTCGGTTGATGATTACGATAAGGGAGTCATTAAAAAACATGAATTAACCCGTCAGGCAAAGGAAGATGACCGTATACGTCATATCGATTCGGTCAACGCTCAAACAGGGCCGGTTTTTTTGCTTTATAAGCAAAAAAAAGAGATTCGTGAGTTGTTTGAAGATGTGTTGAAAAATGAACCACTTTACGAATTTACATCAAATGACGGGGTTTACCACGCATTGCGAGCAATTAGAGCGGATGATCAGATCGCGTCATTAGTTGAATATTTTGATTGTCTAGATCTTTATATCGCCGACGGTCATCACCGTGCTGCTTCCGCTGCACGGGTTGGTCGTGAGAGAGCCGCAAAGGGAATTAAAGACGGGTCAGACTATTTCCTGTCCGTGGTTTTCCCCGATGAGCAACTTTATATAATGCCGTATAACAGGGTTGTAAATGATCTGAACGCTCATTCAAAAGATGAATTTTTTGAACTACTTTCAAAAAAATATAAAATAGAAGCAACAAAAAACAAAACTCCCCTTGCTTCGTCCTCTGTTGCGATGTATATTGATTCTGAATGGTATATGCTGACACCGCTTTTTGAAATATCGTCTGATCCGGTAGAGTCTCTGGATGTTCAGATTCTGCAAAAACAGGTTCTTTCACCTATTCTTGGTATTGATGATCCGAGAGTTTCCGAAAGAATTGATTTTGTTGGGGGAATACGAGGAACAGATGAGCTTGAGAGGCTTGTTGATTCGGGTAATTTTGCTGTGGCTTTTTCGATGTATCCAACGACCATTGATCAGCTGATATCAGTATCAGACAGTGGATTGGTTATGCCGCCAAAATCTACCTGGTTTGAACCAAAACTACGCAGCGGTATGGTTATACACGCTTTTAAAAAGTGAGGAAACATGGAACAGGGAGAACTTAATAACCGTTTACGGAAACTTGAGGATGAAAATCGTCAACTTCTTGAGGTAATTGAAAGTTACAAGCAGGTGCTGCGACTTAATGAAAAGGAACTTGCTACACAGATGGCCATTGTTTCAATGTATGAAAGTGCCATTGAGTACTCCCGGGTTGAAATGATCGATTTTAAAGAGACTATTTCTGCAAATGAGCGAGTTGCTCAACTTTGTGACGAAGAAAAAAAACAGGTTCTTGCCAAAATCAGGGAACTTACCGATAATAAGTTTAAGATTAAAACCTGATAAGGAACTGAGTTTTCAATGGCCTATATCTCCTATATAATAGTTTTCCTGATAATAATTGTTGTAACGATTCTTGCGTTATACGTTCTTTCAACATATTTTTCTCCCCGAAAGCTTGATGAAATTGCCGAAATGATAAAAAAAGGGCAATTCAAGCTGGCAATACGTAAACTCGATGAAATTCTTGCCAACGATGACAGAAATGTTTATGCCCACTATCTTCTTGCGGAAGCATACCGCCTGGACAAAAATCCTCAATATGCGATTCTGGAATTCCGGCAAGTAGTTAAGCTTGGAACATATAATGACAAGGTTAACGAAGTCGATGTAAGGGAAAAACTTGCATTAATATATAAAGAACAGAATAAGATAAACGACGCAAAAAAAGAGTATATGATTCTGACTCAGATTGACCCGAATAATTATTTGAACTATTATGAGCTGGGGCTTCTCTTCTTTAACGCCAGTGTGCTTGATAAGGCGCTGGATTATCTTAAAAAAGCCGCAAGCCTTCATCAGACCAGGTCGGATATATTTTATTATATTGGTCAGATACAATATCGCTCAGGAAACAATAAGGATGCAAAAAATGCCTTTATTAATACAATTAAACTTGATGGATCTAATACTAAGGCACACTATTTTCTGGGACTTGTATTGAGAAGTGAAGGCGATGTCGAATGGGCTGTAAAAGAGTTTGAGATAGCGCAAAGAAGCGAAGATATCAGGTCAAAATGCTTTTTGGCTAAAGGAAGCTGTTACCTGGAGACAGAACAGTATCCGAAGGCAATAATAGAGTTTGATAAGGGATTGCGAACTGTAAGGCGAGGATCTGATACCGAACTTAATATGAGATATTTTCTGGCTGCGGCACATGAGAAGATGCGTGATCTGCAGACTGCAATTGAGCATTGGGAAAAGATTTATGAGCAAAAGAAAAATTTCAGGGATGTAGAGCAGAAGCTCAGACAGAACGCGGAATTCAGGCAGGATGACAGAATAAAGGATTTTATGATAGCATCACTTTCCAACTTTGAACATCTTTCTCGCAAAATGGTAGAGGTGATGAATTTCGAAGTCCAGGAGCTGAAAGTACTTAGGGACACCGAAATTGAGATTTATGCTGTTGAAAAAGAGGATAATCGTCGAAATACCAGACGAGTTTACAGGATAATCAGAATTTATAGAACTACGAATGTAATTAATGACGGTTATATGCGAAATCTTTATGATATGATGAAACCAAAAAACGCGCAGCGGGTTATGGTAATTTCGACGGGTGAATTCGCGCAAAGTGCCATTGATTATTCAAATACACGCCCAATTGAACTTGTTACCAAAACAAAACTGATCGAACTGCTCAAAAAAGTGTCCTGATGAGTTTTTCCGGATTTGCAAACAATCATCTTTTCTCTTTTCTTTTTAAACACGAGGAGAAAGAGTTTATAGACTGTTTCGAGCCTATTTTGTTAAAAAAAGGTGCCAGGCTTACTATCGAACCTTCCAATATTTTCTACTATTATATCGAGTCGGGCAGTGTCTCGGTTTCTTTCGAAAATGGAAATCAGACCCTTGTAATGCATTCAGGAGACGGTTTTGGACGTCTTCCATTTGCAGTAACCAGTGACAGGTATTCGATTAATGTATTGGAAGAGAGTCTGGTTTTCAGAATCGATGATGAGAGAATGTTGTTATATCTTTTATCCGATCTGAAAAAAATCAGGGGATATCTTGGTGCCTTAGTAAACAGTGGAATTGAAATAATCAATGATGAACTGGTTTCCGGTCTTTCAGATACAGCTGTAATTGGCGTCGTAGGAGAGGTTAAGAGCGGTAAAACACTTTTTTCTGCACTGATTGCGAAGAATCTGTCTGAAAAAGGAAAGGTATTACTGATTGACGCCTCCAGGTCGCATAGCGGTTTATCTTCTCTTTTAGGCTGTAACAGTGGTGTTCCTGTAGTAATCAAAGAGCAAAACAAGGAATTTGATTATCAGAAGTATTTAGTGGAGGTGAATTCAAACCTCTCTTTAATTAACTTTTCAGATGGTGAAAAAACTGATAACAGTAACAAGCTTCTTGCTGCTTTGATAGTGAATACTTCATTTGAGTTTGATTATATCGTTATTGACGGTTGCCCTGCTTCTATTTCCGAATATGTTATGGCCAATTGCGACTGTATTTTCAATATGTGCCGAAATGGTAATGATAAAAGGTCGGCAGGTATCTGGCTTGACAGATTTATTTGTCAAGGTCAGAGAATTGTGCATGTAGCTAACAGGCTGTTTCTGGATAATAGTGATGGATATTCTGTAAATTTGGAACATATTACAGATATTTCAATATCCGGTTTTGAAGAGGCAACAAAAAATATAAGAGCAGACGATGCTGTTAAATTTATTGATAAAAAGAATATTAATTTTTTTCAACCATATTGCTATAGATCCATTGCTTATGTGAAGTTACTCGAGAGTAATAAGGATGATATTTTTATATGTACAGGATTTTCATTGTTTTTTGTAGCACTTTATCTTTATACCGGCAACGGGGACGATTTTACAGCTTTAATGAATGATTTTTTCTGTAAATCACGGCATAAACTTTTGTATAAACTTGTTTATCCTGATGAGCGGCTTTACAGCGCGGATTATTTCTATTCTTATGTAAAAAGACTATTCGGTAAGTCTCGAATGGAGGATCTTAAGAGCCCGGTTATCGCACTTTTTTCTGGAGAATCGGGAAGGATGAATGCGTTGTCCAGTGGTCGAATCGCGGATCTTGTAACAGCAGCTTTTTCCCGAAAACCATACTTTAACAGGCATTATGTTTCCGGTATTCCTTTGTCAGCCTCGTATTCTGGTCGTAAAAACATAATGTATCGTGTCAGAGGGGCAAAATACCGCCATGTTTCTATTGATAACGAAGAAATTATTTATCCCTTTAAGCAGGGGACATTTTTAAATGAGATGATTCGAAGAAGGGATTTAAGCACAGTAAAAGGAGATTTTGTTATTGACCTTTCCCGCATTGATCTGTACAATACTCAAACCTTGTTTGATTAACAAATTATTTGCAATATAACTAAAATGCAGTTTTTGTTGTTTATAACACAAAAAATACTAACTTAATATTGGAGTTTTATCCTATGCGTAATGGACTTACCAATTTATTACAAGTTGTTGTTTTACTGACTGGTATTGTATATATCATAGTTGGTGGGCTGTATATTATTAAGCCTGAACTATTTTGTTCGATTTTTCAAATTCCTCTTAATACTGAATGGTCTAACCAGATACGTATTGATGACTATTTGATGTTGCTATATCTATTATCTAAATCTTTTGCCATTGTAATTACATTTATTGGTGCATCCATGGTAATGCCTCTTTACGATCCGGAAAGATACAGAGAGCTCATCTATTTTAACGGTGTTTTTTTGCCGGTAATACTTCTTGGGTATATGCTAAAACAGTTCTTTTCCAGTGATTATAACGCGACAATATTTATTAGTCTTGTTTTTCTTGTTGTGGCAATATTGAATATGACTTGTTTGTACTTGACAAAAAAGAAGCGCAATCGATGAATTGTATAAATTAGTGTTTATATTGAAATATTATTAATTGTGAGCATAACTTGCTTTGATATGCTCTTTATGATTACATACTGCATCTACTAAGAGATTGTTTCCCTGGAGGATAAAATGAATTTGCAAAATAAAAAAATGGATAATGCTATTGTTATGTATCTTTCCGGCAGACTTGATGTTCATCTTTCAGCTGATATTGAAAAAGAGATCAATCAGTTGATTAAAGAAAATCCTGACTTGAATGTTATTCTTGACCTTAAAGATGTTGAATATATGAGCAGCTCAGGACTTAGGATATTTGTGTCAACCATGAGAATACTTCGCGATAATCAAAAACAGCTGAAGCTTTGCAATATCAACAGCGCTGTTAAGAAAATTTTTGAAGTTGTAGAGCTTATGGACATGTTTGATATTTATGACTCTGAAGAGACGGCTTTAGCCTCTGTTTGATATAATTATCTTTATAAAATGTTTTATTGTTGAGCTCGTTATGCTATAATTACCGGTCATTATTTAATAAAAGGGCGTTTATTCGCTCTTTTTTTGTGCATTGAATATAATTTAGGCGAAGGTTATAAAATAGACTGATAAAATTTTGGAATATCTGCAATTGTATAAGGAATCATTATGGTAATGTTTTATATAACTATGTTATTTGTTTTTGTGTCAATTGCGGCCTACTACTTTTTTATTTTAGCTCCCAAACTTGATCCCCGTAACAAAGCAAATGACTATGTAAAAAGCAAACGTTATGATGATGCAATTATTGAATATCGGAAAATTCTTGATAAGAATCCGTACGATTTTGTGGTACAGTTTAGACTTGCATCAATATATTATGATACCGGTCAAATTGACGAGGCAGCTGCTTTATTCGAAAAACTATTAGAACAGGGAAAGTTTAACATAGAAGTTGAAAAAAAATCTGTTCAAAAGAAATTGGCAAAAATTTATTATTTTAGAGAAGAGATCGAGAAAACATTTGAACTTTATCTATCCATAAGCTCAGCAAATCCCTCCGATACAGAAGCCCTTTATCATATTGCCTTTATTGCACTTGGTCAGGAAGAGTACGATTTTGCTCAGCGCTATTTCGAAAAGCTCTTAAGATCTTCAAAACCTGATTATGAGATATTTTTTGGGGCTGGAATATGTGTTTACCAAAATCAGAAAATAAATGAGTGTGTAGAGTATTTCAGCAAGGCTCTTGAAAAGCGTGGTGATTCCGAGATTACCATTATTGCTCTTTTATTGTCATTAATGCGAAAAAAGGATTACGCCAAGGCTCAAGCTTTAGCGTCAAAATTGACAGGTCTTACATCGAATAACGAAGTGACGTATATTGCAGTAAGACTGGAAGCCATTAATCTGCTACTTTTGAAAAAATACGAAACTGCGATAAAAAAGTTTGAAGAACTAGTCGAATACGCGCAAAATAATCAGATGACGGATGAGCTTTATATCGCCTTGTACGATACGGGATTTGCTTGCGTCAGAGCCGACAAAATAAGACAGGCAGAGGTCTACTGGAAACGTCTTGCATCAGAGAAAAGAGGATTTCGTGATATTCAAAATATGCTTATGACACTTCAACGCGAAATGGAAAAGAGTGATACTTCCTTCGATGACTCAATATACGATTATGTTGAAGGATGGGTCGAGACTTTTGTCCCCAATAACTTTCTTTGGAATATCTGCGGTTTAAAAGCGGAGTATACATTTGATATTAAACAATATTTACTTTCCGGAAATAGGGGGAAATACGATGATGTTGATGAAAAAGATGGCTCAACCGTGACTAAAAGTAAGGTTAACAATGTTGATACATTTGTAAAACTTGATTTGGAAACATTCAGGATTATATCGAACCGGCTTGTGCAAAAGCTTGGTTATTCCGTAGATAGAATAATGCCGACATATCGCGAACATGACGGAATTGACTTCATGGCAACAAAGAAAGAGACCGGTGAAACAGTTTTTGTGTCGGTTCGAAGGTGGACATCGATGCGAGTTGGAGAAATACCTCTGCGTAATTTCGCTCAGCAGGTTAATGAGATGAAAGCTCAGAAAGGGCTTTTCGTTACAACCGCGGATTTAACGGATGGGGCAATGGCAAGTCTTGACCAATTGAGAAAAATTGATGTTGTTTTACCTGATGATATCAACAAATACCTTAAAGGGTTGATATAATTGAAACCTATTATAAATAAAAAAGCAGACAAATTATCTGTATATGATTTTTTTAAGGCAAAAAATATTTTACCTATGCTTGTCTCTTCTGTAAAAAAATACGGTATTATTGAACCAATTACTGTTATTAAAGACAATAGTGGTAATTTTATTGTAATTGATGGAATATCGCGCTTTCATTGTGCCAGCCAATGTGGATTATCAGAGTTACCGGTATATGTCTTATGCGACATTACTGAAAAAGATATAATAAGTAATTTTATAAAAACAGAAATTATTATAAAAATTAGTCAAGAGCGGTTAAATAACGCTGATCGTATTTTAACGATTTTATTGTATAACGAACTTGGTATGCTTGATAATAATCGAACTTTTTTCGAGAACGATTTGAATATTCCGGCGGGTGTTATCGATTTTTTATTGCTTAAAGATGATAATGTTCAAACAATTGTACATTATGCTGTAAAACGCAATATACCAATAAAAATTTTAGCAGAAATTGCCGAAGCCAATGAATATGTTATTCAATACATATCAAAAATATCCGGAATAATTAATCCCAAACAAAATTTAATGAGGCAAATAGTTTCACTGGTAAATGATTTGGTTTATGCGGAGATTCCCTTGCCAACAATCGATGAAGATAAAACTTATGATGAGTTATCAATCATTGATGAATTACATAAACTAAGGTATCCTGATTTTAAATTAAAAGAAAATTTCTCAAAAGAAATAGCTCGAAAATTTGATGATCTTGGTGCTTCAATAAGTTTCCCGCCATATTTTGAAGGTGGGTTTGCTGAAATAAAAATAAAGATAACTGGAAAGAGTAATACCGGTAAATTAAAAAAAATTATTTCATCTCTTGATGATAAGATGATAAGTGAAGTAAAAAATTTTTTAAAATCGGACTGATTTTGTAGCTGTAATATGTTAAATAAAAAATCTTTCAAGGTCTGATAATACAATTTTTTTAGTCTCTTCAAAAGAGAGATTCGATTTGAATCCCGCTGCATTTTTATGGCCGCCTCCATCTCTGCTTATCGCAATAATCGAAACATCGAGATCTCCTTTTGATCGCATGCTTACCTTAAGTTGTCCACCTATATCCTGTTTTAACAGAACACTAATTTCGACACCTTTGATAGTAAGTGGGATATTGATGTTTAGTTCTCCTTCTGAAAATTCGCCACCCGTTTCTTCCAGCATTTGCGTTGTAAGCTCCATATAAATAAGCCGGCCCTGGTGATGAGTTTCGATTGAAGATAGCATCCTGGACTTTAACAGAAGTGTTGCTAACTGGTTGTTCTCGTAAATTAATTCGTAAATTGATGTCGGATCTGCTCCGTGTTTTACCAGCCATGAAATAACCAAAAAAGTTTCTGATGATGTTTTTGAATAGCGAAAACCGCCGGTATCAAAAAGAATACCGGTATAAAGAGCGGTAGCTGCTTTTTTTGACGGTATGAAGTTGTTTCTTATCAGATATTGGGCTATTATTTCAGATGCAGAGGAGGCATGTACAAGAACAAGATTGGACGCGAATATGTCGGAATTTCCTTCGTGATGGTCGATTATGAAGAAATCTTTTATCCACTCTTTACATAAGGTATAGGTTCCACCCGTATTGCTGAATGTATTTGTATCAATAATTATTAAAGAATAATCTTTGTAATCAACAGGAAGTGTAAATTTGTCAGCAATGTTTATTATATTTTCTGCGTCTAAAAAGTCATATTTAGGAGGTAGTGGGTCGCCGTTTACGATGTGTACATTTTTTCCAAGAGAAAAAAGATATTCCCTGAAGGCGATTTGTGCACCAAGTCCGTCACCATCAGGGCTTTCGTGGGTAGTTATGAAGAACTTTTGATGCGAGAAAATAAAGGCATCAAGTTCATCGTAAATTTTATTTGTCTCTTTCGGGTATTTTTTGTTTTTCAAGGAGAGGATACCCCATTTTTTCACGAATCTGCACATACCTTTCGGCGCATTTTCGTGCGAGATTACGTACTCTAGTTATATATCCGACTCTCTCGGTAACCGAAATGGCACCGCGTGCGTCTAACATATTAAAGCTGTGAGAACATTTCAAGACAAAATCGTATGCAGGGAGTACAATTTCGTCATTTTTTTCCAATACAGAGAGGCACTCCTTTTCGTAAAGGTCAAAAAGTTTGAAATAGAGGTTTGTATCGGATATATTGAAGTTATAGTGTGAAAACTCATATTCGCTTCGATGATGAACGTCCCCGTAAAGAAGCGTATCATTCCACTTTATCTCATAAACACTGTTGACTCCCTGTAAATACATGCAAATTCTTTCCAGTCCGTAAGTAATCTCGACGGGTATTGGAGAAAGCTCCAGGCTTCCACAGAGCTGAAAATAGGTGAATTGTGTGATTTCCATACCGTCAAGCCATACCTCCCATCCAAGGCCGGCTGCACCCAGAGTAGGAGACTCCCAATCGTCTTCAACAAACCGGACGTCGTGTTCCTTTAAGTTAAGACCAATTGCCTTTAAAGAATCAAGATAAAGATCCTGAATGTTTTCAGGAGAAGGTTTCATTATGACCTGATACTGATAATAGTGCTGCAGACGGTTTGGATTGTCCCCATAGCGACCATCAGTGGGGCGTCGTGAAGGCTCAACATACGAGACATTCCATGGCTCGGGGCCTAATGCGCGTAAAAAAGTGCCAGGATTAAAGGTTCCTGCTCCAACTTCGGTATCGTATCCCTGTATATTGATGCAGCCCTGCTTGCTCCAGAACTCGTTAAGCGTTGCTATTAGATCCTGAAAATACATGATTTATATCCTTGATTATTAGGTTATTTGGTAATGTGTACAAATGATTTAAGAAAACCAAAGCCTGTTAGGTCAAGGAATATTTGAGCAGATAGTTACATGTTTTTTGAATAAGCCTGATGTAAAATTGAGTGGAGTTTTTTAAGCTCTTCCTCTGTTTTAAGGTTAAAAAACTTTAAAACATCGAAATCCAGTGACTGATAAAGAATGTTTCTGTGTTCAAATTCTATAAGTATATGTGCTAAATAGATAATATATATTAGCTCCTTGATTTCTTTAGGTGCCATGTGTGGACGAAGATGGTATTTAATAGCGTTGGTTAATTCAGAGTCAAAATTCCATTTCTCGGTTATCATCGCGCTGAGCGTGGGGTGACTTATACCGAGGCTTATTTCCTGGAGAAGATCTATGCTGGTTATCTCTTTAATTCCGGCAATCTTGTTAATGCGTTCCATGGATAGCTTTTTTGCGGATAGCAGTGCAATTTCACCAATTTTTGACAGCAAGGATGAAAGATATGCTTTTTCCGCAAGTTTTCGATCTTTTAGTTGTATTGCGATCTTGTAAGCGTAAAATGCTTTTCTGTATGAAGTCTCCCAAAGATCTTTATACTGTGAATAACGCTCATCGACAATTTTTTCAATACTTGCTGCTATTGCAAGAGCCTTGATACCGGCCAGACCGATCTTCATGATTGCTTCTTCAATCGTCGTAACCTTGTTTGAGGTTAAGTAGCCGACTGAGTTGGCCTGTTTTAATATCGAGGCTGCGAGGGAAGGATCCTTTTTAACATAGTTTGATATTTCCTGTATGGTTGAGTCTGGAGTATCGCAAAGTTCCGTTAAAGTTATGATGTTTTCGGGAAATGAAGGAAGATATTCAACATCGTCGATAATCTCTTTTGCTATTTCCCGAGTACGGATTTTATTTGAGGTATTTGATATTCTTATAGTGCATACGGTCTGTTTCGGGCCGGAAGTTATGGAGAAATCCTTTTTTTCAAAACCGCTATTTTTAAATATCAGCATTGCCATAATAAGACCCAGACCCGCTCCTTCAGAGTCATCAAGAACATCGTTAAAGGCATCAGTAATATCGCTGTACTTGTAGGCTTTGGATATTCTCGCCTCAATTTTTTTTAATTCTTCAGGTGCAATCTGGATATTATTAATAATTTTAACTGAAAACAGATCCCCCTCCGGTAAGAATAGTATTCGTACACGGAAGTTGCTTTTTTCAAGTTGATCAAGTATAGGGGCATTCTCCCGAAGACAATCTTCTTTAAAAGTGTCCATCCCGGAGATATAATCGGCTTTTAGGCTAATATCTAGGCCCTTCTGTGCAAAATAAAGTCTTTTTATATTTGCTTTTGTTGCATTGGTTATGAGTTCTTTAAGTATTGTAGAAATACCACTTTTCAAATATAACAGGTCATAAGAGGCTAATGTTCTTGTTAATAATTTATGAAAAAAAATTTCGACTTCTTTTGAAAAATGAGCAAATTGAATATAGTATTGATCTTTTCGCTTTATTGAACCAGAAATATCATTAGTACTGCACTCAATTTTCTGTTTAGGTTTAATATTCATTGATTTTTCCGTTAGGCTTTAATATATAATTATATATAAAATTATTTTTCGAGTTAGTAAAATATCCATCTGAAAAACTGTCTAATAGTAATATTTGAAGGTAATGATTTTGTAAATAAATATTTAAGTTGTATAGAATAAAACGGCAAGTCATTGAACCTCCATACCGGTGTAAAAGGTTTTTGCTTGACCTATGGTAAACTATACTGTTTTAGAGGCAATAATTATGTTGACAATTTCACTGTTTTTTTTGAAGTATCGGTAGTATTTGTTTCATTTTGATGTTTTAAGGTTTCGAAATGAGCCTTGCCGGGCTTTATAAGCGAAGTTTTGGTTTATCTGATAACGTGATTATTAAATGGACATTATTTTCGGAATCTACTGTTTGAACTGATTTTAGGTTTTTGATATATAGTTGGAATTTGGTTTTAACAGTTAATGATTAAGGAGCAACGCGCATGAGAAGCAAGCACGATTTCCCTTCTGTTAACACAAAAACCCCGGACGGAATTAAGCCTAACGGGATACCCTACAAGGTTGTGGTTATTGAACCTCATGAATTTTTGAGAAAGCAAATTATCCAGATTCTTGAGTCTGAAGGATACGAAATTTTGGCCTCCGGAAAAGACGGTCAGGATGGTGTGGATATTATGGAAAGAATCGGTTCAGAGGTTGATATTATTACTACGGATCTTGACATGCCCAGACTTGACGGTTATGCCTTCCTTTACAATGTAAAAGAGAAAAACTATAAAGCCAAGGTTGTTTTTATCAGTAACGATACTACCAAGGGTGTTCTTAAAGATTTATTAACCATGGGGGCATCAGATTTTATTCTTAAGCCAATCAAAAGAATAAGGTTGCTTGAAAGAATGAAAATGCTAACAGATAAAATAAAATAGGGTCGGGGTTGTTTTGGAAAATTTGGATAATGCTATAAATTCGCTTTCGGATCAGCAGAAAAAGTATGATATCGCGCTTCATTTTACAGGCAATGATCAGGATAAGGCGAAACGTATGGTTTCTAACTCCTATTTTGATCTTGTTGCAGTGAAAGGATCTTTTAGTTCTTCTTCCCTTTACGGCGCGTTTATTATATTTTTTAACGTTGAATATGCGAAAGTAGAACACACTGTTTTCGTTGTTTCACCTGATTATCAGCTTCAGTCGCTTGTTATAAAAAATGACTGGAAAAGTCTTGAAAAGGAGATTCTAAACTCACGAACCTCTTCTGCTGCTTCAAGAATAAATGCAGATTTTTCTGATAAGTTTAAAAAAGGCTTTTCCTTGTCTTTAGGAAGGGATTTTGCCCGTTATCTGGGCAAAAGTGATATGACCCAGGTAACTCATATGATACAACGTTTTATGCAGGAATCGACAGAGTTAAAGCGAATAGAAGTGTCTGTAGAAATCCAGAATATGTCATCATTACAGCTTGAACTTGAGTCGTTAACCAGTGTAAAAATAAGTGGGAAGCTTAATGCTCGAAAAAAAGCGGAAGAGGCTGAAGCAGAGCAGAACCAACCTGCGGATACAGATCCTGTGGCAGGCAAAGACGGTGTTCGTCTTGTTATACTCAGTACTGTAGTCTTGTCCCCGATAAAAGGTAAATATATCTCGAATGTCGCACCGGGTGACAAGATAATGGTTTCGATGATAGAAACCACTCCACAGGTTATCGAAATTGCCAAAGCGTTTAATGCTTATGATTCTGAATCAAAAAAAATATCTTCGATACCAGCGCGTGTCAAGTCTATTGAATATATCGATGGAATAGGTTATAAGATTTTTGCTGTTATTGCAAAAGGAATCATTGCGAAGATAATTGAAGAAGAGACAAGTATAAAAGTAGCGCTTGATCCTGCTACGGTCTTAATAAATGAGGACGAATCTGATAAGGGCGGTATAGGCATTCCGATTATAATAGGACTAACCGCTGCAATTGTTATGCTTATTCTTTTTGTGATTGTTGTGGTTTTATAGAGACTTAATCAGATCATTCTTACTGGTATGCCTTGCTTTAATAGGTACTCTTTTGCTTCTTTGATTGAGTATTCTCTGAAATGGAAAATAGATGCTGCCAGTACTGCGTCTGCCTTACCTTTGGAAAACCCTTCGTACAAATGTTCAAGATTGCCAACGCCCCCGGAGGCAATTACGGGTATTTTGAGAGTCGATGAAAATAAAGATGTGATTTTTGTGTCATAGCCTTTTTTTGTGCCGTCTCGATCCATACTCGTCAGTAATATTTCTCCGGCTCCAAGATCTTGAGCCTTTATTCCCCATTCCAGAGCATCAAGCTCGGTAGCGGTTCGTCCCCCGTTAAGATATACGGTCCAGCCTCCCGTTTCATTGCGTTTTGCGTCTATGGCTACGACTATACACTGCGACCCAAAGCGGCGTGATGCCTCATGAATCAGATCCGGATTTTTTACAGCCGCGCTGTTTATAGATACTTTATCTGCTCCATTTTCCAGTAATAATCTGACATCGTCTATTGTTCTAATGCCACCACCCACGCAAAAGGGGATATGTACTGTTTCTGCTACTTTTTTAACCATATCAAGTATTATCGCACGTTTGTCTGAGGAGGCAGTTATATCAAGAAATACAAGTTCATCGGCGCCTTCAGAATCATAGAAGGCTCCATTTTCCACCGGATCGCCTGCATCAATGAGGTCAACAAAATTGACACCTTTAACCACGCGCCCATCTTTTACGTCAAGGCATGGAATAACTCGTTTTGCAAGCATGATATCTCCATTGTTTCTTAGATATGTTAAATTTTACAAGGTAATGTGCAATAATTTGGCATTACAAGTTTATTACCATTAAAAACATTACTTAAAAAACATTTGAGCGGTATAAATCAACTCAAATTTATGGAAAAAATTCAAAAGATAAACCAACTGAGTGCTTATTTGATGATAGATGTATAATATATTTGTTGTAAAGGGACATAAGGTGATTTTTTTAGAGATTATCTAAACTATTTTTCAAATATACCGAAGTATTTAAGTAGGGAATCTGGTTTATTGGTATGAAAATTTATTAACGACTGTTATTGTACAGTTTTTAGTAATTTATTCACAACAGGTTTTTTAATAAAAATTATTGAATAACGGTAATTGCTTAATAACAACCGTTGAGAGGTTCGATATGATGAGATCACTGTGGACTGCCGCGTCTGGTATGATAACGCAGCAGTTTAATATTGATACTGTATCCAACAATTTATCAAATGTTAATACAACTGGATTTAAAAAACAGCGTGCAGAATTTGAAGATCTTTTGTATCAAACGGTACTTCTTGCGGGAACTCCAGCAACTGAAGTTACTGAGATTCCTACCGGAATTCAGGTCGGACATGGAGCCAAGGTTTCGGCGACACAGAAGATGTTCACTCAGGGATCATTGCAGCAGACAGAAAATCTTACTGACATAGCTCTTGAAGGTGAAGGTTTTTTTAAGGTTCGCCTGTATGATGGCACTGAGGCTTATACCAGAGACGGCTCATTTAAAATGGACTCTAACAGGCAGATTGTGACTTCTAACGGATATTTTCTTGATCCCCCGGTGATATTACCTGATGAGTTTCAAAGAGAAACCTTGAATATAAGTCAGGATGGACGAATAACCGTTAAACTCATTGGTGATGATGATATTGTTGATGTGGGTCAGATAGAGCTTTACAGATTTGTTAACCCAGCCGGATTACAGAGTATAGGCCAGAATTTATTTAAAGTCACCGGAGCTTCTGGTGAAGAAATACCGGGTCAACCGGCAATGAACGGTATGGCTAAAACCCATCAGGGTTTTCTTGAGATGTCTAATGTCAAGGTAGTTGAAGAGATGGTTAATATGATAGTCGCGCAACGTGCATACGAGACAAATTCAAAAGCCATTCAGACTTCGGATTCGATGCTTGGAACAGCGATAGGTTTGAAACGTTAATGAAAACTATTCTGATAATGCTTGTTCTATTGACAAGCTCTGTCTCTTTCGGGCAGGTTAAGGTATTTCTTCACTCATCATTAAAAACAGATGGGAAAGGTGTATCTTTGTCAGATATAGCCCGAATTGGTGGAACGCATAACGGAGCCGTAGAAATTGATGAGATAATGATTGAACAGAAGCACTTGGAAAATGGATATATTAGTCGTAAAACTGTTCAAACTATTTTACAGGAAAACGGTATAACCGGTGTTGTTTATGGAACATCTGTCAGGTTACTTCCTATTGATAAAAAAAATGGATCAGTTAAAAAAAGCTCTCTTGTTGACAGGGGTGATATAGTAGATATTATTATTAGTCGAAATGGAATACTGATAGAGACTACAGGTACATCCCTTGTAAAGGCAAGGCCTGGAGACAAGGTAACCGTAAAGGTTAACAGTAAGGGGAGACGCCTAAAAGGTATATTGTTAGAGAACAGGAAGGTTGAGGTCGGCGGATGAAAAAATCTTTTATTACGTTATTTTTCCTGACGACTGTTTTATCTGCCCAGACTTTATGGCGGGAAAGCAATCTTTATTCTCCAAGAGCAAATCTTGTTGCTGGAGAGACAATAGTTGTAATTATTGATGATGTTTCGCGTATGAGGTATACACTTAATGTTGAAAACAGTAAAAGTTCATCAGTAAACTCTGTACCGGATACCTCCATAACTGCATACCTTCCACCTGTAAATAGTAATAGAAATATAAAGCATAATGACGGAGTAAAAGTTGAGAGCAGAGGAAATCTTGCTCTGCGTCTTGCGGTAACAGTTAATAACCGTATGGACGATGGAACATATAATGTTGCTGGAACAAAAACTTATACATTTAACGGCGTGAGCACCAGAATGAGTATAACAGGTCGTGTACATCCTGGCAGTATCACAGGTGGTGCGATTAGAGCCGAAAAGGTTGTAAATTTTACTTTGAATATCAGTAGTGCCACGCAAGGACTTGGATTAAATTTACAACGTACACTTGAAGAAGATGAGAGCGCAACTGCAGAATTGACCGAAGAGCAAAAGCAGCGCATTATTACGGATTATCTGCAAAAAATGGTGGATGAGTTAACAAAATGAAGATTAGAGTAATCGCTTTTTTGTACGGAATATTTGTTTTTTCATTTATTTCAGCACAGGTATCAGTCAAAGTTGGCGACATATCATATATTGATGGTTTAAAGGAAAATCAGGTTTTCGGTTATGGGCTGATAGTCGGTTTGCAGGGAACTGGTGATTCGCGAATAAATGTTACAAAAAATTCATTACGCAATCTGTTAAAAAACCTTGGGCTTGAAGAAGATGATGTAGAAAAATCTAAAAATGTTGCAGCAGTACTTGTGACAGCTTCATTACCCGAAATGGTGAGGGTTGGGGATCGTATTGATGTAACCGTATCATCAATTGGTGATGCGAAATCAATTGAAGGTGGAATGCTTGTACAGGCTCCATTAAAAGGAGCCGATGGTAATACATATATCGTAGCACAAGGAAGGGTTTCGTCGGTAGAGTCTGGAAGGGCTGGGAGAAAACTTCGTACAACGGCGCTTATCTCCCGAGGCGGAATTGTTGAACGTGATATTGAAACAGTTTTCTCTACTGAGAATATGGTAACACTTGTCTTAAATGAGTGGGATTTTGATTTGGCCAATCAGATAGTAGAAAATGTTCTTGCTGAGTATCCTGATTCGCGTCCATCGATAAACCAAAATGGTAAAATAACCTTTACCATACCTGAAAACGTGAATTTTTCAATATTTATTGCCAGGGTTCAGGATATGGAGGTTACTCCTGATTATGGACCAAGAGTGGTGATAAACGAGAAAGAGGGAACCATCGTTATGGGCGGATCAATAAAGGTATCAGAATCTGTTGTCTCTAAAGACGGTTTAACCATATCGGTTCGCGGAGAGAAACAGCCGGTAGGGGCAGCTCTTATAAAAGAATCAACTACTGTAAAAGATGTTGTTGAAGCATTAAACTATGCCGGACTTGAAGCCAGTGATATTGTTTCGGTTTTAAAGGCGCTTCGTGACGCGGGCGCTCTTCATGCAGAATTAATAATTAAATAATCAGCAGGAGATTTATATGATACAGGGAATAGGAACAGAGCAGTTAGCGCATATAAAAGGCCGGCAGATTATGGATAGTATGACTAGAAAGAGTGAAAACAAAGATTTTAATGAAGAGCTTTCTAAACAGATAAGTAAAAATGAGAATCCTCTTGATCAGAAACTATGGGATAGCTGTATTGAATTTGAGTCAATTTTTGTTAAACAGATGTTTAATGAAATGCGTAAAACTGTTCATAAAGGTGAGATTTTAAACGGCGGACATGCAGAAGAAATATTTGAAGATCTTCTTTATGATGAATACGCTAAGTCAGTTTCCAAGAATAGTAATTTAGGTATAGCTAAGATGCTTTATAGCCAATTAAGTTGAATAAATAACCCGAAATACTGTTGTTTCTGGTTTTTTAGCCAGAAGTCATGCTTATCACCTCAATAAAGTTCATTCCCCAGCTGTTTATGAAGTATGGGAAACCAAAGAAGTGATGAACAAAAACAGCATGAAAACAGGGACGAATGAACTCCTTAACACCATCCATAAGCTCGTCAAAGAATTCCATTGCCAGAAAAAGCATGTATGATAAACTGTAACAATAAAGATTGGCGATGTCCTTCAATTTCCTTTTTGTAATACTTGAGAACCGGATATGCACTGATTTGTAAATCGTGCCTCTTTCGTGATATTTGTTCAGAGAGTCATTACATACGGGATTCTTAGTCAGTTTCTTTGAATACTCATGCAAAACAGTATTCATGACATCTGAGATGTCCATGTTATGCTTAATAGCGTACTCTTCAATTATTTCAAGTCTGCTTACTTCAACATCTATTGATGTTCTAAAATCTGTAACATCCATTTAGTACCTCCAGAATATTTCTATAGGGAACTTCGAAAAATTATCATGTTCCAAAGGGCAACATGGTTTAAGTGCCTATTCTAAAGGAATTTTTCGCAAGTTCCTATGCTCACTCGCCCATCACCACTTTGAAAAATAAAGTGGTGATGGGCTGCTCGCATATGCGGCCTGGTTGAAAAGTTAATTTTTAGAGGTTACCTATATATGTATACTGGATTGAAGGCTGTTTTGTTAAAATTTTTTTTAAAAAATATGATTTTGCTGTCTAAGACTTTCTTGTTGATATTTTATACCTAACACCCATAAATAACTTATGTCATTTTTGGAAAATGCTATTGGAACCTACCAGGCATCATCGCATAATTATCGTCGGCCGGAAATAGGCGATGTCGCCTACTTTGTCAGCCTTCGCAATTATACGAAATTGCGATGAGAAATAAAAACAAGAAGGATTTGAAACAAACTACTATTATACTGCAAGATTTGAAGATAAAGATTTTAGACACTACCATCGAATTTAAGTTTTCAGAAGTTATTGTTTCCTGTTTTCCCGGATTAATTGGAAATAGGATTATGTTTTTTTAATTTAATAATGACATTAAGTCTGCACATAAGATCGATATCTAAGTAGTAGAAAACGTAAATTATTGCAATATCTCTTTTTTATCTATTATGTCTTTAAGGTCGCTCTCTGCGAACTTGTATGCTTTATTGCAAAATGTGCAGCATACTTCGGCACCGTGATCTTCTTCAATCATTGCTTCCAGATCTTTTACCGAGACGGCAGCTAAAGAAGCCATTACTATATCCTTTGAGCATGAGCACTGGTAGTGTAAAGATGTTGAAGAAAGAAGTTCCAGCGTATTGTTCTCTAGTAGATATGAGAGATACGACGTTATATCTTCACCTGAACCGAGATGTTCTTTTAATGTCCTGGACTTTTGCATGGACCGCTCGACAATCGCGATTGACTCTTCTGGTGTGTCGGGCAGGGTTTGTATAAGAATACCTCCACTGGATATTATGTTTCCATCATTATCGGTATCGCAAGTCAGGATCACCGCCGAAGGTATCTGTTCTGATGTAGTTAAATAGTAGGCCGTGTCTTTGGCTATAGATCCGTATATAAGTGGACTAACTCCGCTATAAGGCTCTTTCATGCCGATATCCCTGGTAACGGTTATGACTCCGGCGCCGATTGCTTGGGAAAAATCTATGGAATCAAATTTTTGCTTTGTCTCGGGTTGGGGATTGTCCGCGTATCCTCTTAGAGCTCCGGTTGTATCTGTTTGTATGTATATAGTTCCCATTGGACCGCTGCCTGATACTTTCAACGATAGTGATTGCCGGGAGTCCGGTTTAAGCAGAGATGAAAGAAGAGCGGTTGCGGTTATGGCTTCTGACATTGCGTAAGTCGCGTTGGGTGTTGTATTATGAAGGGTAGTGATCTCTTTTGCGGTATTTGTTGTTAAAGCTGTATATGCTCTTAGAGAAAGAGCAGGGCATAAAAAGCGTTCAAATTTATCTTGCACGGTAGTCTCCGAAGTAATATAACGTTTAATTTAGCCTGTCAAGGCTTTGTCGAAACAGAACGGTTACTTTTTTTGTAACATGGCTCAATTCGTCAAGTAACATTTGATTCTGTTTCAGATCAGTAAGTGTGTTTCGTTTAAGGTAGGTTAGTGTTTTTTTCATAAATGGTCTGTAAACGACATCAAGATCGTTTTTTTCCATGTTGTCAAGTACGGCGTCTGCATTGATACTTTTGTTAGAAAGAAGTTCCGCGGTTTCTTCTAATGCTTTAATGGTACTGCAAAAAGCCTCTTTCAGTTTTTGTATTTTGAATTTTTGAGACTGTCTGATGATAGCTTCGATGATCTCAGATGAATCAGATTTATTTGATTTTTTATCAATGAAAAATTCGTCAAGGGTTGTAATAATAGTGCCGGGAATATTTGCACCGATTGCGGTAGCGTTATAAACGGGGATTTTTATTTTTTTTGCGGAGTCGCTAAACCAGGAACGATAGAGATCAAGAACAAAGTCTGTAATTATTTTTTCTTCTTTAATGATCGAATCGACATATTTAATTTTACGTTTACGGATAATTGCCTGATTAATATTTTCAAGTCCGCTGAACCGGTTAATAAGGGATATCCATTTTTCGTTATGATGAGTTCCGTTTGAATGAATTTTTCGCCCGGTATAGGCAAGGTCCTGACCGACAAGTAAAATAGATGAGCATCCGCTGTTTAATAAAAAGTCAAATACGCTTGTTGCAACTGATCCACCGGATTGAATGTCTCCAAGCGGTTCAATATATTTTTCTAACCAGTCAACAAAGGGGGTTGCTTCGCGTTTAAGCTTACCGTCGCTATCGTCGTAATATTTCGCAGTAGTACTAATAAATTTGTGGTTCTTAAAATTACGTATTACAGCAGGCGAGCTGACAATATCTGCAATAAGAACAGTTTTGCCGGGGTTTGCTCCAAAAAAATGAAGCTGACTCTGTTTCTGCGCGTCAAGAACCATCACAATATGCGGTTCTATATCGTGTTTTAAGAGTACTTTGTATGCTGTGTCTACTGCGACGATAAGAGCGTGATTCTTGCATTTTTTCAGTGAATCGATAGACATAATTAGTGATGGCCCGGCTGATACGATAATTCCGGGTATTCCTTTAAAACGGTCAAATAGAAGTGAAGCCGGAAAAGAATCAGCCAGTTGTGATGTATTTAAAAGTATATTTTCGGCCCATTTTTGTTCAAATTCAAAACGAGTTAACAGATCACTTATCTTAGATGTCAAATAACGTGACATATCTGTTATTATTGTATCATAAAAATCTTTATCCAGCCCATAAGATTGGCGATGAAAAAAAACAGATGTACCTTTAAATGAAGCCATTTCAAGTTTTTCAAGAGCAGAAGCCGCATCATCAGGGTTTGTAATTATCCTGATATTCTTAACATTGTCATAACAGTGTTTGTGACAAAGATCGATCATTTCCTGGTTCTTTTCGATTATCAAAATAGCATTGTCAGGGTATTTTTCTTTGATGGCTTTAATATGGTAACCAAGACCAAGCCCGGCAATAATTATAAGTCGATTTTTAGAGGATGTAAAAGAAGAAACTGCTCGGAAAGCTTCTTTAACTGGGTCAAAAGCAGAATGCAGTCTGAGGTTTTTGCCGTTTGAAATAATTTCGGCTGTTATATCTCCGGATTTTGATGCAATAATTTTGATACAGCTCATAGATCTCGGGATTCTTTCAATGAAATTGTACAGTAGTTATAAAGATCTTCGCAATCCTTGATCGACTTAATAGAGAGATGGGCTAATACACCTGGATCAATATGGTCAAGAGTATATTTTTTTGTGCTTATTCCAACAAAAATATTGGCAAGATAGGTTATATATATTACAGTACGATTTTCTTCACTTGCCTGCAGTGGTGCATGGTGAAACGCAATCGCTTCTTCCATGAAGTCCGCGAAGTTCCATTTTTTTGCTATAAGCTTGCCAATAGTCGAATGGCTTATTCCAATAGAAACCTCTTCGAGTATCGTTGTGCTTCTAATGCCTCTTTGTTGTACAAAATCAGCAATCCAGTTTGTAAGATCAAGATCAACTGATAAAAGTACAATTTTGCCAAGATCGTGTAAAAGAGAAGCAATAAAAACTTTATCATGAAGACGGCGCATGGAGAGTTTGTTAACAATAAACCGGCCATAGGCTGCAACATCAAGACAATGTGCCCATATCTTGGAAAATTGTTTATAGCGCTTATCCATTATTTTGCGTGAGCTTGCCGCTATAAGTATATATTTGAGATTAGTTAATCCAATTCTCATAAGAGCTTCACTGACATTTTCTATTTTGCGAACAGTTAAAAATCCGGCAGAGTTGGCTAATTTAAGTATGTCGGCAGTTAAGGAAGGGTCAGTTTGTATTTTGTCGGCAATAAGATTTATTGAGGAGTCGGGATTATCACAAAGCTGCTGAAGATCCATAATATTCTGAGGAAAAGTTGGAAGCAGATTGATTTCGCGCAGAATCTTTTCTTTAACAGCGGTTATGGTTTCCTGCTTCTTAATCAGAAGAGGAATGCGAAGAGATACAATAGTCATATCCTTTTCAGCAAATATACGGTAATCGTCCGGAGTAACACCAATATTTTTTAGAAGCATAACTGTTAATATTATGCCCAAGCCGGCCCCTTCAGTTTCGTCGTACATAGTATCATATGCTTCTGAAAAATCTTTAAAACTCCACGCTTGTGTAATTCGCTTTTGAACACGCTCTTCTTCGGCAGGAAGTATCTTTGAGTTATTCTCAATTCTTAAAAGAATATGAGTTTTTGTCAACTCGACAATAAAATTTACATATAAACGACTTCTGTTTAGGGTTTCTTCGACAACGGCCATGTCGCCGATAACCTCATTACGGAATTTTTTCATTATTCGGTCATAATCGGCTGAGTTATGTATATCTGCATTGTGTTTTTCAAAATAGAGGCGTTTAGCGTTAGCCTTAACCGCGTTTAAAAGTGATTCCCTTAGAATGGTAAAGAAAGATTCATGTAGAAATATTAGATCCGTATGGCCAAGAAGATTGGCAATCATCCCATTTAAAAAAAGCATATAGCTCTTTTGAGGGAATGAAAAAGAGAGTTTAACCCGGTCGCCTGATATTACCTTGTTTAGAATCTCTTTTCTTTTGTCGTTCAGATTGATATGCTGTAAAGCGTATAATGCCAATGGAAATCTCCTTATGAATACATCCGAAAACCTATAAAGATATATCTAATTTGTCAAATATGATTTTTATGAGATGCTGTCTTTCATAATTTTATATTTTTCAACATTATTGAATAAAAAAATCAGTTATTTAGGAGCCCGAGTTTGCTTTTTCTGGGCTCTCGTTTTCTGTTTTTTTGCTCGTAAATGCCTGTAATCATCAGGTAGGATTGTTTTGTAACTTATATTTTCCTGGCTTAATTTTTTTGTAAATAATAAATAGTCCTTTTTGGAAAGAATATCAACAAAAATAGCTCTTTTTACAGGATAAAGCCTAATAAGTTCAGCAACCCAGGACTTTGGAGTTATTGATGAAATTTGAAGTGTAACAGATTTGATGTTTCGTTTGTTCAGTTCATTTGCTATCTGCACCGCGGATGTCTCTTTGTATATTACCGTTGTGTTACCATCCTTATCTGACAATATGCTTTGGTTATGGCTCCAATTATTGTAAATGAAATAATCTGTATTATAGATTATGGGCACTGTGTACATAAAAAGCAGTGCGGTAATAACCAGGGATTTTTTGATTTTTTTTGAAGAAGGTAAAAAAAGGGAGCCTAATAGCGCCATTGAAGGCAAGAAAAGAGCCATAAATGATTCAGGTCTGCAATTAAGGTTTGCTTTACTGAAGATTATTGTATTAAGTTCAAGAGCCTTGTAAAAAAAACTGTTTATCGAAGACAGATAAGGAACCGCGAATGAAAACCAAAAAAAAAATATCTTTAGAACAGAGCTGTATATGAAAAAAAGTAGTAATGGTGAGGCGGTTGCGGTTGAAATTATGGATGCGGGATTAAACTCTCCAAGACTGAAGAATAGTAATGGGATTACAGAGAGTTGAGCGGATAAGGAAAGTGCAATAGATTGTGATAATTTTAAGGGTATTTTGGGAAGAATTTCTAAAAAATCTTTATAAAACAGCAGTATTCCAAGAGTTGCACCGAAAGATAGCTGAAACCCCAGTGAAAAAATATCCGATGGGTCAATAATCTGAATAAAAACACCACTGAAAAAAAGCGCGTTGATTGCGTTTTTGCCTTTTCTTAACAAAACAAAAAAAGCGTAAATCCAGAACATGATAGCCGCTCTTAATAATGATACTGGTAGCTCAGTAATAAATGTATACAGTATAACAGCGGTCGATGCCATGATCAGAGCAATACTCTTTTTTCCGCTTATTGCTCCTGCTAAAAAGAATATTGATCCGCTAACGATTGCTACGTGCATTCCAGATGCCGCTAATAGATGTAAAAGACCTGCTTTCTTATAAAGATGGAGCGTTTGGCGGGAAAGGCTGCTCTTGTCTCCAAAAAGCAGAGCCTTTATAAGGGCATACTCCTCTTTTGGGAATATCCTTATCAATGAGGTATCGACTCTGTGACGTAATTTTTTTCGAAAAGAGGCATTTTGTCTTTTTGTTGTTTTGACAAAGGCTGAGTGAGTTATACCTTTTCTTAAAAGGAAAATATTAAAATCTGTATCCGGTCTTATCTCTTTTGGTTTTCCCGAAACCGTTATTTCCCTGTTTTTGACATCTTTGTCTATAAAAGCAGCAGTTTTATTACCATTACAAATAAAACTTACCATGCAGTTATGACGAAAGTTTTGCTCAGATATAATTTCAGATTCGTTTTGAATCGGGTGTATCATAATAAAAAATCGTGTTATTAATAACAGGCTTGTTATTACCAGAGGTAATACATAGATTGAAATTATTCGTTTAAAAGTTTTTATAAAGACAGAGTAGGCAACTATAGCAGTTAAAATTGTCAAAGCTATTGCAATTGGAAACGGTTTAACGATTTCAGGCAAATAAAACCAGTATAACAGAAGATTAAGCAGTGTAGTATAAACAAGTAAAATGAAAGAGGGGAGTCTGATAACAGAATCAAGTTTTTTAAAGATTTCCCACCTTTGCTGCCGCGCCGATTGTAATTCCATAGGTTAACTTCCTCCCTTCGGAGCCTTTCCCGAAATATCCGTAACCAAGGTCAAAATCGCATAATAGTGACCAGTCGGAAGATAAAGGATGGAGTAAACCCAATGTAATCAGAGCACCACCTCCGTCATATTTTTCGGAAGCAGGAGGCATTTCGATAAAGAAACCTGCTCCGCCTGTAAGCGTGACTGGAAGATTTTCATTATACATGTACTTGATCCTTGCATCCGCTTTAACATGATTTATCGAAGTTAGTTCTGAATCGTTAAGATTAATTGCGAATCCAAGATTAAACTGTCCCATAAGTGGAGGAGCGATTATAAAGGCGCAAACAGACGGAAAAAAATAGTATCCTGATTCTTCAATGGAACTCTGTTCGCCGCTTTCCCAACCGCTATAAGAGATACTGTTAAAGCCGGCTGATACGGTAGAACCAATGTAGGTATAGTATCTGGTTTTTCTATCTTCTCCGGAGAATGTTTCCGGTTCTTTATTTTCTATCACAGGATAATCATTAGTAGAATTTGAATCCTGAGTTTCATCATCGCTGTCTGTTTCCGGAGAAATGTCAGTGGTTTCTGCAGCAGGATCGTAATTATCAGAATCCGCTGCAGTTTCATCGATTTGAGAAAAAAGGGGGAAGAAAATTGCCAGTGTAGTAAAAAAAATTACTAAAGCAACTGAATACTTCATTATTGAATATTTAGCGGATTATTGACAAGTTGTGCGTTTGCCGGAACACTGTAGTCAAACATACCACCTGGTAATCCAAGATTCAGTTGAACCCCTGACAGGTTTACACTAAAACCTCCACCTGACGAATTATTAAAAGTAGCGCTTCGCAACATATACGACCCATCGGTTATAATGGTAATGTCATCATAGTATCCGCTTCCCGTAAGTTTAATTACAGCACCACTTCCACCTTCACGAGCCATAGCTGTGTATCCGTCAATTAATGATGCTATTCCACCGCTGCCGCCGCCCCCTAAGTCCTGAACACCGCAAATACCACTTTCGGGATTATAAACCCAAAGTTTGCGTCCGTTAGAGACTATGGTTTTGCCGTTATCGAACTGCACATGAATCTTCCCCGGAGACTTGTAACTGAAAGTTCCGTTCATCATGCCGCCTTCAGTAGACATGGAGATCATCCCTCGCATAGATCCAATAGATCTCATACGTGCCCTGAATTTTGAAAGAGCTTCGCTGCCGGTTATTGAATAAAGAGGCAACGCGAATAGTAGTATCAATATAAAAATAATACGTTTCATCTATCCATCCTTAATATTGTAGACTGAATTTATTTGAAAATTTTAAATTTTTTTTAATATTCTTTAAAAAAAATATAATTTAGCCTCATTTGTGTCAAATAAAACAAATAATTACCAACTCAAAGCAGATCATTATGCAACAGTAAAATTTGCAATAAAAAATTTGTTAAAAACTGATTGCCGTTATTGAGTGCCGACTATAGTATACCAGAATGATAAATAGCGGGAGTTTGTGTTGAAGCGAAAAAAAAAGAAAAAATCGGGCTTAAAATCAGCGTTTTTTTACCTGTTAGTGGTTATCGCTCTGATTGGCGGAGTTTTTTCAGCATTTTATAGTGATATTGTTTATAAGCATTATCTGCTTTTCTATTATCATATCATAAGAAAAGACTCCTTTGATATATATTATAAAGAGCTTGTAGAACTCTATAAATCTGAAGATAGTAACGATTTTCTCTCTTATGCCACTCGGCTGTCTATTATATATCCTGAAAGAAAAGAGTTAAAAAAAATCGTTGCAGCTCACTATTTTAAAATCGGCGAGAATCATGCCGGATTTTTACCGGCCATGCAATCGCTCACTTACAGTTCGGCCGACATTCCTCTGTTGGAGCGTTTTGTGCCGGCTCTTTTCGCTGAAAACATGTACTCTGATTTATTATCAATAGTCTCAAAGTACAGATTAGATGATATAAAAGGTGCTAACGTTATAGTACTGTATTACGGTGCAGCTTTGTATGAAACAGGTAATTACAAAAAAGCAGTTTCTGTTTTATCCTTATTAAAAGGGGAAAATAGTGACCCGTTGTACTATTTGTACCTTGGGAAGAGTTGCGAAAAACAGGCACTGGAACTTAGTGGTTCAAATAGAAGATCAATGTTTGAAAGTGCCCTGTCTCATCATAAAGAAGGTCTAAATAATTATCCCGGCCATAAAAAGCTTTATAACGCAGTAGTCAGAGTCTTAAAGGAGCTTAAGCGTGATAACGAGGCTGCGGAATTAATTGGTGAATACAGGTTGCGAAAACAATGAGAAGGTTTCTCTTATTTGCGATAATTGTGCTTTTTTTTGTCACGGTTATGGCCGAAGGTATTCTCTTTGATGATCCGGAGAAAGGGGCTCTGCTTCTTCTTGAAAAATACAGTAATGAAAGCTACCGTATCGCTGTTATGACTTCCAGGGACAGTTACTCGTTCTCAGGCTGCAAAGTTTTCGGTGACCCTTTCAAAACACATTTGAAAGGGGATTCCCGTTACGTATTTCTCTCCTCACTATCGGTGGCTATTCATGAGAGTACTCATTATTATAGTGAAATATACTCATTGAAACGAATTGCTAAAAAATCCAGGATAAAATCTGCTGATGATTATTTTTGTTACTATGAATCCTCCGGTCAAGGTATTCTTGTAAAAGTAACAAGCGTTTTTCCAAGCAGAGATATAAAAGATATTATTGATGAGAATTTGCGCGGTATCTATTATAAAGTATATATCGACAGTAATGACAGTTCCTTGGTTTCACAGGGAATGGGTATTTATGGTTTACTTGACGAGATGAATGCATATATAAGGGGAGCACGAGTCGTGTTGGATCTTTATCCTCTTTATATACAGAACAATCCTGGAGAGGGGCTAATTCGATATCAGGAAGACATAGTTCCTGATATTACAGCTGCGCTGGATTTTAGATACTATATATTCACCTATCTTATTCACGCACAGAATAATCGCCCGAATATCTATAAAGGCATCGTAAATAATCGAGCATTTTTAACCGCTATGATTAAAATTGATAATGATCTTTATAAACTTTTAAGCGATTATTATCAAAATAAGAAAGAAATTGAAAAACAGTATTCAAAATTTTCAATAAAAATCAGTGAAAGTGGCTCATTGATGACTATCGATTTTCCAGATGAGTCAAGACTTAGAACAGTATTAAACTGTGAGCACTACAGATTAATGAATGCCAAATTTAATGAACCGAGTTATCAAGCAATTGCAAAAGTATTAGGTGCATTCGAAACACTGCCAGGGTACAAATCTTTTAAGTGAAAATATGTTCTGGTTATCTCAATTGACTTACTCCTGAGCAGGAAAATTGAAATAATTTACAACAAAATAAAAAGAAAACACGATACCCCTATAAAAGGGTAAGTTGTATAAGTTATGTTAAAATTCAGAGTTAATTATATTTGGGAAAAAGATAATGAAATCAGATAAAGTGGTGTCCCTGAAAAAGGGGCGGGAAAAAAGCCTATTGCGTAGACATCCTTGGGTATTTAGCGGAGCTGTTAAAGAGTTTGATAAAGATATTTCTCCGGGAGAGACTGTGATAGTGACCGATTACTCCGGAAAGTTTCTTGCATACGGTTCATACTCTCCGGTATCGAATATTGCGGTAAGAGTGTGGAGTTTTGAAGAGAGTGAAAAAATTGATTGCGACTTCTTCGATAGAATGATAAACGGAACCGTTAGCAGGAAAAAGGCTTTGGGGTTTACATGTGATAATAGGTCGGCATACAGGATTATTCATGGAGAATCTGACGGTTTACCCGGTATTATAGCAGATTACTATGCAGGATTTGTTTGTGTCCAATTATTAAGTTGCGGTGCTGAGTTTTGGAAAAATGATATCATAAAGGCGCTTATGAAGCATACTTCCTGTAAAGGGATTTATGAAAGATCTGATACCTCTGCCAGGGCAAAAGAGGGGCTTTTAAATTCAAGTGGTCATTTAAGTGGAGAGATGCCGCTCGAGAATCTTGTTATTGAAGAGAATGGGGTTTTGTTACACATAGATATTATAAACGGTCACAAGACCGGATATTATCTTGACCAGCGTGAAAGTCGTCGAAAACTGTCTGATTACGCAAATGGAGCTTCTGTATTAAATTGTTTTGCGTATACCGGAGGTTTTGGACATTTTGCCTGCAAAGGTGAGGCTTCATTGGTTACTCATATCGAGATAAGTGATTCAGCAGTAAAACAGATCAAAAAAAACGCAGAGCTTAACGGCTTTTCTGATAAAAAGTTCAGGGTTTTGAAAGGCGATGTGTTTAAAGTTATGCGAAGTTTACTGGAACAGGAACAATATTTTGATATTATTGTCCTTGATCCTCCAAAGTTTGCAGATTCCCGGTTTAATATTCAAAAAGCCGCGCGAGGGTACAAAGATATAAACATGCTGGCCTTCAAATTACTTAATCCGTTTGGTATCCTTTTTACTTTTACATGCTCTGGTGCAGTTGATGAACTTTTGTTTCAGAAAATTGTGGCTGGAGCGGCATTGGATGCAAAAAGAGATGCTTCGATAATTGACTATTTAGGACAGTCTGCGGATCATCCTGTCGGTCTTGTGTTTCCGGAAGGCAGATACCTGAAAGGTCTTGTATGCCAGTGTCTTCAATAACTCCTGTAATAAGAAAGGAGAAATCCGATTTGTTTAAAGAATTTAAATAATAAAAAGAGTTTTTTTGTATTTATAAAAAAAAGATATTGCCATCTATTTGTTGTTTTCTAACATGCGGGAACAATAAGGATTTTAGGAGATAAAATGAATAGACAGGAATTAGTTGAACTACTTGTTAAGGATAAAAATGCCGGATTCGAATCCAAGGCTGCTGCTGACAGGGCTCTCAAGGCTGTTATTAATGGAATAACCGAGGCAATAAAAAAAGACGGTTCTCTTCAGCTTGTAGGGTTTGGAACTTTTAATGTGCGATCTCGTCCGGCGCGCAAGGGGCGTAATCCTCTTACCGGTGAAGAGATCAAGATCAAGGCTTCAAAAAATGTGGGTTTTAAAGCGGGAGCTGCTCTTAAAGCGGTTGCTGCCAAATGCAAAATTAAATAGTATAAAGATGTTTTAAAATTTATAGTGATTGCTATATAAGCTTTCAATCCTGGAAATTTTAGTAGATTATCTTTTTTTATGTTTCTTTTTAAACTGCCGCGTTTTTCAGTTAATTTAGCTGATAATCTGCGGCAGTTTGTTTTATGAGGATGGTTAAATATTTTATTGTTTACAGTGCCGATACATTGTAACTATTATCAGTCTATAGATATGGTTATATCAAAATTTCTGATTTTGTCTGTTTCTGATAGTTCTGTTTTAAGCTTTATTGTCAGGGAGCTATGAAAAATTGCTATGTTAATGAAGGAAACATAGCTTAAATGATAATAGCGACAGATTTTTGAAGTTACCATAATGTTTATTTGAGGTAGTTTATGCGTGTTATGCTTGTTTATGTATCTCCGCAAACGAGTTGCGGGAAATTTAAGAAGCGAATAGTCCCTTCTGAATGCATGATGCTAGCTGCATTTTTAAAAAATAAGCATGATGTTCAGGTGGCTTTTTTATCTGATCTATCCTTAAAAAGCAGTGTTAAACATGTAAAAGAGATTAATCCGGATATTGTCTATTTCCAGATCTATTCTGAAAACCGTTCCGGTGCGCTTAAAACAATACGCGAACTAAGAAAAGAGTGTCGCGCTTATATTGCCGCGGGCGGCCCATTTATCACGTTTCTAAGTGCCGAGACTGCTGAAAGGTATCAGGAGATAGATTTTCTAATTCGCGGTGAGCCGGAGTTGACTCTACACGATATTTGCGGGCAATTAAGCCGTAAAAAAACACCGGAACGCATACATCACTCAAATCCAATGCTTAAGCTGAATGCCTTGCCGCTTGTTTCGGAATCTGATATAGATACGATGAATATAGATAAAAATGAGCAATATAAATATTTGCTCACCAGTCGTGGTTCTGATCATGAACCTATTTTGTCATCTTATCCAGCCTATGCAGGAAGGGTAATCCGTTTCAGGTCAGCACGCAAACTTGTCGCCGATATTGTTAACTTTAAAAAAAAGTATGGAATTATATATTTTTATATTCGCGATGACAATTTTTTAAAAGATAAGGATTACGTTACAACATTTTGTAATGAGCTGTTAAGAAGAAAGGTCTATATCTTATGGACCTGTTATACCGATGTATACAGTCTGGATGAGAAACTTCTTGTATTAATGAAAAAAGCGGGACTTCATCGTATAAGGCTTGATCTTGTTAGCGGTTCACAGAGGATTTTGAATCTTTACGCTCCCGGTGTAAAGATTGATCAAATTAAAAAGGCTGCTGATAGTATTCGCAAAGTTGGAATTTATCTGTCTGTCCGCTCATTTACAGGTCTTCCTGAAGAGGCTGAGGCGGATATGGAGCGAACTCTTGCGTTTCTTAAACGAATATTGCCTTTTAAATGCAATGTTGTCAGGGCGCATTATATTCCCGGAACAACGTTGTATGATGAAGCAGTCATGAATGGCAAACTGTTACCTTCAATCTGGTTCAAAAGTTCTAACCCGCTTATATTTTGCAATGAAGATCCTGTCGTGGAAGATTGGAAACACGAGATATCTTTTGGTGTCGAAATTTTGCGTCAGCAATCCTGGTTCAATAGTAAAAACTTTGTTACTCATAGACGTGTTAACGGAAAAGATTCCTGGGTAACCGATTTTATAGAGGGTGATTATTATCTCAATACGAACCAGACTGCTCAGGCTGACAGGGTCTTTCGAAGAATTATCACTGTACATCCGGAGAATTGCTGGGGATATCTAAGAATGGGCAAAGTTAAATTTAGAAGTGGCCATTTTGAAAGTGCTTTTGACTATTATCGTACAGTTACTGATCTTGTTCCCGAATATTATGGGGGATGGCTTAAGGCTGCACAGTCGCTTGTGGCCGATGGACGCTTTAAAGAAGCAAAAAAGTGGATAGAGGAGGCTTATCGCCGTAATCGATATGACCTTAGAATACATAATGTAAGGGATGTTCTGCGCCACCACTAAACATAATTTAAGTAGTTCTTGACTTCTTTCCGATAATATTTCAATATGACAAAAAAGTTCGACACTTTTTTGAAAAAATCAGTTAATAATAGCAGGCACATGCCTGCACGTTTTGGTCGTGCAAAAAAGTATAATTCAAAGGGGGGAAAATGGCACAACAAAAAGAGACTCAAAAAGAGATGAATCAGAAGGAGCAGGCTTTATCGTCGGCGATATCCCAGATAGAGAAGCAGTTTGGAAAAGGTTCCATTATGAAGCTTGGGGACGAGGCCAATAGGGTGCCGATAGGTTCAATCAGTACAGGTTCGCTTGAACTTGACGTTGCACTTGGTATAGGTGGTATTCCACGTGGACGTGTTACAGAGATATTTGGACCTGAATCATCAGGGAAAACAACATTGACATTGCATATTATCGCGGAGGCTCAAAAAGCGGGAGGAATTGCTGCATTTGTGGATGCCGAACACGCTCTTGATCCAATTTATGCCGCAAAACTCGGTGTTAATACTGATGACTTACTGGTATCTCAGCCCGATACCGGTGAAGAGGCTTTAGAGATTACTGAGAGTTTGGTAAGATCGGGCGCAGTGGATATCGTTGTTGTCGATTCTGTAGCGGCTCTGGTTCCCCGAGCAGAGATTGAGGGTGATATGGGGGATTCGCATATGGGGCTTCAGGCCAGATTAATGAGCCAGGCGTTAAGAAAGTTGACCGGTATTATCTCTAAATCCAAAACATCGGTTATATTTATTAACCAGATACGCCATAAAATTGGTGTAATGTTTGGCTCACCCGAGACAACTACAGGCGGAAATGCACTTAAGTTTTATTCATCGGTAAGGATGGATATCAGACGTATTGAGACTCTAAAAAAAGGTGAAGACGCCTATGGCAACAGGGTTCGAGTTAAGGTTGTAAAAAACAAGGTGGCGCCACCGTTTAGAAATGCCGAGTTTGATATTATTTATGATAAAGGAATTTCCCGTCAAGGAGGCATCCTTGATCTTGGAGTCAAGTTTGATATTATTAATAAAGCCGGAACATGGTACTCGTACGGGGAAGATCGTATTGGCCAGGGAAGGGAAAATGTTAAAACATATCTGGAAGATAATCCACAGATTGCACAGGAGATTGAGTTAAGAGTGAAAAAAGCATCAGGATTGATACCTGATGATGAAAAATCTGTTAAAGAAGAAAAGGTTAAAGCAGAGATTGAGGTTGGTGCAGAGGCTGTCACAGAAGAAAAGTAAAATTGTCGTTTAGAAATCATTAGTCAATATAAAAAGCCCTTCATCTTTTAGTTGAAGGGCTTTTCTATAAGTAAATTTCACTTGGTAACTAGTTAAAATTTATTGTAAAGATCAGTGTCATGTCTATTTATGGAGTATGAAATTTTAGTTGAGAATGTGTTTTGTTCTTTTTTTTGTCCCAATCTGTTTCGATGGCTCCAGCTATTACTGTAGAAGTTGATTTAGAATAAGTTTCGGTATAGCCGTCATCAGGATCGATCATTTTCATGGTGCTGCCTGAAATTGTAATCTTGCAAATAAATTCACCGCCACTATATAAATTTTGACCATCAAAAGAATATGGCAAATCCCAGTCGGAATCATAAGTAATATCAGAACCATCAATATCGTATGTTCGCCAGTTTGTACCGTCAAAGTGTTGAACCAGAGTATAATCTGATGGCCAAGGACCTGAATCACTATCCTCGGTCATAATCCAGTATCCAGTTAATGACGATGCATCTGATGTGGTTTTGTCATCGTTATCATCATCATTATCGTCATTACATGACGTTAAGATTGTTAAAAGGAATAAAGTTAGCAAAAACATGACTAGTTTCTTCATAGAATATCTCCTAAAATATATAGTTTAATGATTACAATAAATTTGCATAAAATAATCAATCTTAATTTGTATTTTTGATGAAAAAATAAATTTCCATGGCAGCGCTTGGCTGTTAATTAATTCTCCTTGATATTTATTATTTCTTTGATTGTTTAATACAGAACCTGGTGAAAATATAAATAACAGTTGATGAGTTGATTACCCGATAGAATAATTGATTTATTGATCAGCATAAAGTGAAAACCATTATATATCTGTTATTCGTGAGATTTATCAAGAATCGGACTAAAACTGAAATATTGCGGGAGATACGGTTTTTTTGCACGAAACCGAAAGATAGATGAAATCCGGATTAATTAAAAGCAGCGATGATATTAAAAGGATTGCAGAGGCTGGAGCAGTACTGCGAGCGCTTTTTGAAGTTTTATATACTCTCGACTTCGAGGGTCTTTCTACATGGAAGGTCGATTCGGTAGTTGAGAATTTTATCAATTCTCATGGTGGAAGACCTTCATTTTTAACACTTCCCGGTTACCGTTTTGCCAGCTGTATATCGGTTAACGATGAGGTTGTTCATGGAATCCCCAGTAAAAAGAAAATAATCAAATCGGGTGATATTGTCTCTATTGACGCAGGCGTGGTAAAAAACGGATATTTTGCCGATGCATGCCGGACATTTACTGTTGGTTCTGTGGATGAAGAACTGCACTATTTGGTAGAAGCGAACCGCTCCGCATTAAAAAAAGCTGTATCGGTTATGGAGGAAGGAGCACCCTTAAATGCTATTGGTAACGAGATTAGTGCCTTCGCAATAAAAAGTTCACTGGTTATACTTGACAGTTTTACAGGTCATGGCGTAGGTTATGCTCTTCATGAGGAGCCGGTTGTATTTCATGGAGCAGGTAGCTTTAATGATTTGAAATTGAGATCCGGTATGGTTTTAGCGGTTGAGCCGGTTATGGCTTTTAAAAACTGCAAATATCAAAAACTTGACGATGGATGGACTGTTAAAACTGCCGATGGTAGCCCGACATCACAGTTTGAAGATACAATCGCGATAACTGAAAACGGACCGGTTGTGCTTACCTGAATGATATTACTTTATTGATAATTCATAATTGTCGCTACTTTTCGCATATGTATTATGTTTGAGGATATATTTTATGAAAGATATTCAATCACAACCTGATGATAGAAACATGCCGATAGATCAGGTTGGTGTTAAAGATATACGTTTCCCGGTTCGAGTTCAGGATAAGCGCAATGGCACTCAGCACACTGTTGCTACAGTTAATATGTATGTCACTCTGCCCCATAACTTCAGGGGAACACATATGAGTCGTTTTCTGGAAATTTTAAATTGTTACGAAGAGATAACGCCCTCGCATATTCCTGCTATTCTTGAAGAGATGAAATCAAAGCTGAACGCTGAGACTGCATATTTTGATATAGAATTTCCTTATTTTATAATGAAGAGTGCTCCTGTATCCAATGCTAAATCTGTAATGGAGTATATCTGTTCTATTCACGGAGATTCTTCAGCGGAGTTTTATTTTCTTAAGGTCAAGGTGCCTGTTATGTCCCTTTGTCCATGTTCAAAAGAGATAAGTCGTTTTGGTGCGCATAATCAGCGTTCAATAATCGAGATTTCGATAAAAACACGCAAAAAAATATGGTTCGAAGAACTGATCACAATAGCAGAGAGCTCTGCATCATCTGAAATATATTCTCTTCTTAAACGTGAAGATGAAAAATACGTAACAGAAAATTCTTATAATAATCCTGCATTTGTAGAGGACATTGTACGGGCAATCGCTGTAAAACTTAAGGCTCATGAACTTATTGATGGCTTCTCTGTTGAGTCTGAAAACATGGAATCGATTCATAATCACTCGGCATACGCAAAAATAGTATATAATATTTTGTAAAATCTCAATGATTACCATAACTTCGTGTAAAGAAAGGTTATTTGTTTTCCGTTAATAGAGTGAGGAGTATCCGATGAAAAAAAATATTCTGAAAATAGCTCTGTTTTATCTGATTTTGATGCCTTGTCTGATTACCGCGAAGACGACAGTTACGACAGAGAGTAACCCTCTGTTTCCGGATATTGAGCTTGGTGGTGGTGAAGAGACCAGATTCAAGGATGACTTCGCGGACACTGTAATGGGTAATGCCCCAAATTTCGCGGAAGCCTTCTATTTGCAAAATATGCTGGGATACGTTGTGGGTAAGCCGCATATCAAGGGGTGGCAGGCTGGATTCGTTTTAGGAAGCGCGTTTGCAAACGGGGAATACTGGGATAGAACAGCCAAACCTGATACTTATCCGGCATTTGCTCCTATTGTAAATTTCCATTTAGGTAAAGAATTGGATTCACGTAGTGATGTTATTGGAAAGATTATGATACTCGATCTTTTTATGACAGGACGTGAGCCCGAGCTTTCCGATGTTACCATAGAAGATTATCGTCAGTTTAGTATCGGTGGGAAATATCGCAGGCGTATTATTGACCGAAAATCGCTCTTGCCGTTTTTACTTAATTTCGAAGGAATTACTGCCGGTGCCAGTGCTGATATTTTAACCGGTTATATGGGCACCAAGGGCTTATACGATATAGAACAGGATGACACGACTGTTTCGACACCTGCGGGTGACAGATCAGTTGATACAGAACTTGAGAGTGAATATACTGCCAAAGCAACATGGATTCAGATGTCGTTAGGGGTCGATGTAATTTCATATTTTAGGGTAATGCGGTTTATGAACCTTTATACAGGTTTGGGGTGTGCCGTAGGATACAACTGGTTTGGAATGAAAGCTGAAAGTGAAGGAGAGTTAATGGCAAGAGATAATTCTTTAGATTCGGCTATTGGTAACGGGTTTGACTATCGAGCAGATTACCTGCTTACCATAAGTTACGAAAGTGATTATGTTTATAATCCGTTTCCACTTATGCCTATTGCAATACTCGGTTGCGAAATTGATATTAGAGATTTCAGTTTAACATTGGAAAGTGCAGTAAACCTTTATAATATGCAAGATGTAACCATGGTCCTTGGAGCAAGATATCAGTTTTAGAAAATTACTTGCCTACCTTAACCTTCCATTATTCATGGAAAAATATCCGAAATAATCGCATTACTTCTTCAAATAAATACATAATCAGGAACTAATTATGTTCGAACTAATAACAAAAGATAATGATGCCCGGAGAGGCAGGCTTAAGCTGTTTCATGGAACAGTTGAGACTCCGGTCTTTATGCCGGTCGCAACAAGGGGCGCAATAAGAGCTTTGCCAGGTTCCGCACTTGATGAAATAGGTTTTGAAATAATCTTGGCGAATACTTATCATCTTTATATCCGTCCAGGAGTTGATGTGCTCGATGCTGCTGGAGGGTTGCATAAGTTTATGAATTGCAAACTGCCGGTTCTAACGGATTCGGGTGGTTTCCAGGTTTTCTCTCTGTCGGATCTTTGCAAAGTGAGAGAAGACGGAGCAGAATTCCGTTCTCATCTGGATGGTTCGAAACACCTTTTTACACCACGTTCGGTTCTTGATGTACAAAGATCAATCGGCTCGGACATTATGATGGTACTTGATCAATGTGTCGAATATCCAGCTGACCACTCGTACGCTCGAGAAGCGTGTGAACGAACAATAAGATGGGCAGGTGAAGCTATCGATTATTACAGAGAAAGTTTTGATAGGGAACGCCAAAAGATATTCGCCATAGTACAGGGATCTACTTATCCCGATTTACGTAAAGATTGTGCAAAACGACTTGCCGATCTTGATTTCCCTGGATATGCCATAGGCGGCTTGTCTGTAGGAGAACCCAAAGATCTTTATAACGAAATGTCAGAGATAACAACAGCTGAACTTCCTGAAGATAAACCACGGTATATGATGGGTGTTGGTTCGCCACTTGAAATAATAGAATCGGTTTCGCACGGAATAGATATGTTTGATTGTGTAATGCCGACTAGAATTGCGCGTAATGGGACGCTTTATACTTCGCAGGGGCGCATTAATATCAGAAATAGCCAATACGAAAAAGATTTCACACCACTTGATCCGGAATGTGACTGTTATGTATGCCGCAATTTTTCAAAATCTTATCTCAGACATATTTTTAGAGTGGGTGAGATATCGGCACTAATTTATAATACATATCACAATCTCAGTTATATGAAAAAACTAATGCTGAGAGTAAGGAGTTCTATCGAAAATGGAACTTTTGAAGAATTAAGACGCGAAATACACAGCTATTACGGGAGGCCGTAAATGAAGTGCTCAATTGTAACAATCGGTACGGAGATTTTGCTTGGTGATATAATTAATACAAATTCTGCGTATCTCTCTCGAAAGCTTGCGGAACATGGTATAGCTGTATTTTCGCATCATACTGTTGGGGATAATCCGGATCGCATTCAAGATACTTTTAAGACCGCTTTTAAAAACTGTGATACAGTAATTACCACAGGTGGACTTGGCCCAACAGAGGATGATATTACACGTGAAGCTGTAGCTCGTTTTCTGGGGCTTGAACTGGCTTCTGACGCAAAGGCTCAAACCGAAATAGCAGCTTTTTTTGAACAGAGAGGGCGGAGCATGTCACCTTCAAATCTTAAACAGGCAATGTTTCCGGAGGGCTCGATTATCTGTCATAATAGCAGGGGAACAGCACCCGGAGCGATTGCTTCTTCTAATGGCAAAACCGTAATAATGCTGCCTGGACCACCGTTTGAGTTGGAACTGATGTTTCAGAATTCAGTTTTGCCATATATAGAAAAAATTAGTTCGCAGGTTTTCAGATCCAGAGTAATTCATTTTTCCGATATAGGTGAATCTGAAATGAATGACAGAGTCAAAGATCTTCTTGACGGCAAAAATCCTACCGTTGCTCCATACGCAAAAACATCCGGATGTCAGTTAAGAATAACTGCTGGTGCTAAAGATCATGATTATGCAATGAAATTGATAAAACCGCTCGAAGACGAAATTGTCAACAGGCTTCCTGAATATATTTATGGATATGATGATGATACTCTGGAAAGCCGTGCCGCGGAATTATTAAAAAAATTATCAATGACAATATCATGTGCTGAATCCTGCACCGGTGGTATGCTCTCCTCGACACTTGTTAACTATGCGGGAATTTCGGATGTTTTTGCGGGCTCTGTTATTTCTTATAGCAATGCTGTAAAAATACAAGAACTTTCGGTAGAAGAGAGTATTCTGGAAAAAAACGGGGCGGTTTCCGAAGAGTGTGCAAGAGCAATGGTTATTGGTTGTGCACAAAAATTCAATACAGATGTTGCGATTTCTATAACTGGTATTGCTGGTCCCGGAGGGGCAACTGATGACAAACCGGTTGGCACTGTGTATACCGGGTTATATATAAATGGTCAGGTTTCTATTCGAAAACTTAATATGTTTGGTGATCGTCAGCGAATAAGACTGAGAACCGTGAACAGTGTGCTTTTTAATCTTGTTAAAGAGCTTGAAAAGCTGTAAGATGAAGCCTGACGTTTATATAAAAAAAATTCCAATATGGTATGGAAGTAATCCATCTTCTAAAATTCAGAGTCGATATGCCGCAAAATTCAGAGATAAAATTGCCCGGAATTTATACGGCATTGATGATTTACAAATACAATACGGAAATAAAGGAAAGCCGTTTTTTATAAACAGCAGGCTTTGTTTTAACGTATCTCATTCGTGCAGAATGGTCTGTGTGGTATTTTATGATAAACCTGTTGGTATTGATATCGAATATATTCGGCCACGTAAAATGATGGATCAGCTTGCGTCACGATATTTTCATAAAGATGAATTATGTAAATTTAAATCTTTGGATAATCGCATAGAATATTTTTACAGAATATGGACGCGGAAAGAGAGTTATCTGAAATTTCTGGGAATAGGAGTAGGGGGGAATTTAAAAAAGTATTCGACGGAAGGAAAACCAAAAAACGATGGTAAAGATGTAATTATTGTTAGTTACGTCAAGGGCAGTTATTATATTTCTTATACATATCAGGATTAACCAAAAGAAGCATAAAGTCAATAATTTTAAGGATAAAAGTAGAGTTACTGTTGACCTATGCTGATAAGTCTTTCTTCAAAATCGGCCTTCTTTGCCTCATATTCAAGTGTAGTTTTTTCAAGAGAATCAAAACTTTTTTCAAGAAGCTCATTCAGGTTATGTGATTCTATCGAAAGTTTTTGTATAGCCGATCCATCATCAGATTGTGATGCTGTGATAAGTGTCTGTTGTATCTCTTCAAGCTTCTCTTCTGTCTTTGTAATTATATTTTCAAGGTTTTCTATTTCCTTTTCCAAAGGTTTAAGAGTTTCCGATCGTTCCCGGATAATTTCACTACGTATTTTTCGAGCCTCTTTTGGATTTATCTGGTTGTTAAGCTTTTGTGATTCTGAATGTTCTGCACTGTCTGCCGGGATGTTACCTGAAAATTTATTGGTGTCCTCTTCTTCCCAGCCATATTTTTGTAAAAAATCATCGTATGTTCCGTTAAAGAATTGAACCCTGTCACGGTTAAAAATTATAAGTTTTTGAGCGATCGCCCGTAAAAACATCTCGTTGTGTGTTACCATGATTACCGCGCCTTCATAGCTGTCCAGAGCTTCTATAAGTGAATCACAGCTTTGAATATCGAAATGATTAGTAGGCTCATCAAGTAAGAGAAGATTGGCAGGTTGTATAACAATTTTACCTAACATAACACGCGCCTTTTCTCCACCCGAAAGTACAGAAACCTTTTTTAAAGCATCATCACCCTTGAACATCATTGAGCCGGCAATATTGCGAGCAAGTTGTGCGTCTTCACCAGTACCTGAGGCGGCGATCTCTTGCTCAACAGTACGGTTTGGATCCAGGGATGATATGTTTGTCTGTTCGAAATAGCCGGATTTTGTTTGCTGGTGTGTATGTATCTCTCCGGTGTCTGGTTTAAGAACTCCGGCGAGTACTTTTAGAAGAGTTGTTTTGCCTTTTCCATTTTTTCCAATAATACAGATACGGTCTCCCTTTTGTACTGAAAATCCCAGATTGCTGAACAATGGTTTATCGTAACCGAAGCTTATGTTCTCTACTGTCAAAAGGGTTTTTGCCGAAAAGGGGGCTTCGTTAAAACTAAAATCAAGCTCTTCGATTGCAGCAAGTCTTTCGCTAGAGCTCATTTTGTCCAACATCTTGATACGTGATTGTACACGGCTTGCGATACGGGCTTTCGAACGATACTGATCAATAAATTTTTGAACTTCTTTACGGCGTTTTTCATCATTTACACGGGTTTTTTCGGTGATCTCTTCTTCCTTTATAATCTGCTGATACATTTTTTCGGTGTTACCAACTATTTTTTTAACGGCTGCGCGGTGGATGGATATGGTATGTGTTATAACACTATCCATAAATGAGCGGTCGTGTGTTATCAGTATTAATTCGTTTTGCCAGGTTTTTAAAAACTGAATTAGCCAGCGTATTGATGTAATATCAAGATAGTTGGTTGGTTCGTCAAGAAGCATAAGATCGGGCTCGCTTAAAAGAGCTTTTGCAAGATTAATGCGTACTTGAAACCCCCCGGAGAAGGTGGAGGGATTCTTTTGCATATCTTGCTCTGAAAAGCCAAGTCCGGAAAGTATCTTTTCTGCTTTCCATTTCTCGTCAGGGTCACTAAGACCGCTTGCAGCTTCATTGACAGCTGTATCGTGGCTGAAGTTCAGGTGCTGCTCAACCGCACCAATCCGGTAGCCGGATGGGGTCTCAATGGTGCCACTGTCTGCCTCTTCTTTGCCGGTTATTATTCTGAAAAGAGTAGTCTTGCCGTGCCCGTTTCTTCCGACAAGACCCGCTTTTTCACCACGAGTCAAAGTAAAGGAAGCATCCAGAAAAAGAGGTTTGGATCCGTAAGATTTTGATAGGTTCTTGACAATTAACATGCTTATCCGTCACATAATAGTTCAGAATCGCTACTATTTGTTTAATATTTTGATCTATTTAGAGCATTTGATATAGATTGCTCCATAAATATTTTGTCAAATAAACAGAATCGTTTAATAAGTAAAGAAAAAAAGGCAGACAGAAAAATGTTCCTGCCTGCGTTGGAGATATAACATTGTTTTTTCCTGTAAATTCTTGCAAATACGATCATGATTTTTATTATAACAAAATAGAACATTATAAATTAACCTGTATTCCGGATGGTCTTGTAACCTGCTTATTTATGTTGAGAAAAATCTGCTTCGGGATAATTGTATCTGCTCTTTCTATAGGTATCTCTTTGTCTTCTGCATACGCGAAAAACATGCCCGAGCTTAATCATCTTAAAACAAAACAGCTAGATATAATTTTTGCAGAAGGAATGGAAGACGCGGCTCACAATACTGCTCGTATCGCTATGGATGAGCTTCTTTTTGTTTCGGATATTACTGGCAGTCGACTGGGGGCGCCTGTGACTATCTGTCTTGAAGATCCTCTTATGCCTGAATTATCAAGAAATATATCTCAGGATTTAATTGCTTCGCCATTACGAACATATTTAAAACCGCGCTCCATTTTAATCTGTTCATATCCTGATTACAGAAAGTTGCGCCGTAAAATTAAATCTGATTTAACTGATATTTTGTTAGATGATCTTTTATCATCTGTGCGTTATCGTAAAAACGGAATAAGAGTCTTGTGGAAAGACCTTCCCACGGCTTACAGATTGGCATTGAAAGAATTACAAATGACGTTTAGTGATCCTGATCTTCCGGATCCGGGACTGCTTTTAGACGTCGATTCTGTACACGAAATTTGCAGTGGTAATGATAAAAAAGACAAACTATTACTGGTACTCGATTATATAGTTAAAAAATACGGTGCTGATACAGTAGGGAGAATGACTTTAAGAATTATTTATGGAGCCTCCTTTTCAGAAGCATTGTCATCTGAACTTGCTATATCATCAAACCAGTTTTTATATGAATTAAAAAATTATTACGTAATCGACATGAAGACGGATTTGCCCGGCAGAAGCTATCATAAAAAATATATACTTTCTGAGGATGAAAGATATGCAGTTGCTGTGAACGATGGTATCTTCACCGTTTATACAGCAGCAAGCGGTCTTCCGAATAGAAAAATTGTTTCATATAAATATGATATCCTTACAGGTGAATTTCCGCTTGGTTTTACTTCGGACTCCTCTTATTTTGCTGCAGCTTTTCGTGAAGGTGAAAAGAGAGGGGTTGTTGTATATTCATTAAAAGAAAAAAAAGAGATGTATCGCTTTATGACGGGATACAGGAGAATCTATTCTGCCTCGGTTGATTCTAAACTTGAGACTGTGGTTTTTAGTGCATCAACCGGCCGGTCTAACGAGATTCTGTTCCTTAAAACTGAAAATGGATATATAACAAAAATTGCATCTGGAGCCTTCCTGGTGCGATCACCACGCATCACTTTTGACGGAAAAACAGTTTTTTACTTAAGTAATAAGGATTCATTGAGCAGGTTTGACCGTTTTTCGGATCATCTTTACAGTTATTCGTTGGAGAGTGGAAGTGAAAGCGTTGTGCTTCGAAGTAACTATGGGCTTGACTCACTTGCCGTAAACCGGCAGGGGGCTGCTTTTATGCTTCAAATAAGGAATGGACGGCGGGCTCTTCTAATTGCTGATAAAGATGGTGTTTATGAATCTGAACTTCTGTCTGTAGGAACAAATTCCCTGGCGCATATCAGAGAGCGAGATGTATTGTTACTGGTTAAACAAAAGGGCGGCTATAAAAAACAATATATCAATGTTACAGGCTTGTCTGTTTTGAGTAGTGATTATAATCCTGAAGCGGGTTTGCGACAGCGATCTGATGAAGATCTGGACAAAAGACAATTGACTTCCCATTCCGGAAGAACATATTTAAAAGAGCTAGAAACAGCATTTTTTTTACGGGGAGAAAATCTGGCCGGTGGATATGCAGATTTCGTCATGGAAAATAGTACATCCAGGTATGCTCTCTATGGAACTGCAGCCTATGCTAAAGGTGGCGATGAAGATGCTCCAGGAGCGATTTTGGGAGCAGTATATAGAGGATTTCCATTAGATGTTTCCCTTGAAGTTTATAAAACCGATGGGGTATCTATTTTGCGTTTTCTGCCTCCAATTACAGGTTTTGATTCAAATCTTTATACATTAAAAACCATCGGTGGGCGGGCTTCAGTTTCTATGATAACAACAAATTCTATTTCCATAAGCGCTTCAATTTATGGGGAAAATCAAAGTGTAAATAATGGCAATGACGAAGAGACTGGTTTATCATATGGTTCTGCATTAACACTGTTTTTCGGCAGAGGCAGTGATTCATCTGTTTTTTATACGGAAAATGCGAATATTACTGCTGATTATCGTTACTGTGACGGTGAAGATAGTGGAGGATCTCTGCTCCTATACGGCAGAGGATCGAAAGGTATACCTGTTTCGCCTCTTTTTTATGCTGAAACAGCATTGTCTGGATGCTATATAAATAGTTCATCTGAAGCGGGTATTGGTATTGATTTTTTTAATTTTTCAGAATATCTTTATAATCCGGTTTTGGCTGAGTATGCTTTTTCGGGCCGGGCCGCTTTATATTTTGTACCTTTTAGACGTTATCACTCAAATTTCTTCCGTGGATCTGTCGGAATAGGACCTTTTGCGGCGTTTACTATGTTTAAGAAACAGGATGATGATGCAATCAGAGATGTTTTTAGCGGTTTATCGATCAAAGCCGGTTCTAACGACCGTCTTTTTTTAAAGCTTGACGCCTTTTACACGGCTGATTATGAAGATGGTGAAGAGTTCAGGCTAATAATAACATCAGGAGTCCGATTCTAATGAAAAGATCCGCGAAAGCTTCCAGAAAAACAGCCGAAACAGATATAACCGTTTCTGTAGAGCTACTTTCTACAAAACCTTCAGTAATATCTAGCGGTGTACCTTTTTTTGATCATATGCTTCAAGCATTAGCCCGCCACGGACGTTTGCATCTTGATATCTGCTGTAAGGGAGATACACATGTTGATGACCATCATTCTGTTGAAGATATTGGAATAGTTCTTGGTGACGCAATAAAAGAGGCTCTTGGAGATAAAAGGGGAATACGCCGTTTTGGTTTCGGATCTGTACCAATGGATGACTCCTTGACACAGGTATCTGTTGATCTTTCGGGACGGGGGTATTTTCACTATAACGGTGAGTCTCTCGATGGCAGGATTAAAGATTACGATGAAGAATTGACTCATGAATTTTTTTATGCCCTTGCTCATCACGCAGAGATAAATCTTCACCTGAATTTGCTTTATGGTCGGAATCGTCATCATATACATGAGTCATTCTTTAAATCGTTTGCTACAGCGTTTTATCAGGCAGTTAGTTTTGATGAGATTAGTATAGATGATATTCCTTCGACAAAAGGTATAATATAAACCAAGAAAATTGTTTGTAATTGGCACATTATTACAATTAGGAGAAAGACATAGGTGATTTCGATTATAGATTACGGAATGGGGAATCTTCGTTCTGTTGTTAAAGCTTTTGAACTTTATACTCCGGATGTTAGAATAATAAATGATCCAAGAGATATCGAATCAAGCAGTGCTGTTGTATTACCAGGTGATGGTGCTTTTGGAATGGCAATGCAAAACCTGCAAGATGGCGGATGGGTAGACCCTGTTTTTTCTTATATAAATTCCGGTAAGATATTTGTTGGTATATGTGTCGGTTATCAGCTGCTTTTCGAATCAAGCGAAGAGTTCGGTTATAGTAAAGGGTTAGGGCTTATTCCTGGTAATGTAAAAAAGTTTGATTATCATGATCTTAAGGTTCCACATATGGGATGGAATAATGTAAAATTTACTAAACCCAATCCGTTTATTGAAGGAATAGACGATAATAGTTACTTTTATTTTATTCATACATATTATCCTGAAATAAAAGATATAAGTTGGGTTTGCGGTGAAACAGAATATGGGGCGTTATTTAGCAGTATTGTATGCAACGATAATGTCTTTGGCACACAATTCCATCCAGAAAAAAGCCATAAGGCAGGACTTAAAATAATTGAAAATATTGTAAATCTAACCGGATGCGATACAACAAAAGAAAGATAAAAACATGTCTGAACTAAATCATGAACAATTAGAAAAGTACGAGCGGCAAATATTTGATTTGCGACAGCTTATTGAAATCAGCAAGGGACTAAATTCGACGCTTGAATATAATATGCTCATTGAGTCAATACTTCTTACATGTATGGGACAAATGCAGCTTATTAAAGCGGGAATATTCTTGAAAAAAGGTATAGATGAAGATGCCTATATACTTCACCGTAATTACAAGGGATTTGATATTGATCATGATACCGATTATGAAATACTCGGTGCATCGCCCATCATTGATCTTTTTGAAAATCATGACCGTTGTTGGACACTGGAAGAGATAAAGGTTGAAGTAGATGACAGGTTATCATGCCTTGAATGCCTAAAAAAAATAAATCCCAGCCTTGTTGTACCTTTGAAAAGCCGTGGTAAAATGAATGGTATTATTATTCTTGGCGAACGTATTAATCAGCTGGATTTTTGTGAAGAGGAAAAACTTTATTTGCTTGATATTGCCTCACTTGCAGGTATTGCAATTGAAAACGCGTATCTCTATGAGCTTGCCACAACCGACATGATGACCAAACTCAAGATTCATCATTTTTTTCAACGTCTTTTGATTGAGGAGCGTGAAAAGGCAAAGAAGCGGAAAAAACCTCTGATATTAATGATGCTGGACATTGATCACTTTAAAGATTTTAATGATAAGTATGGCCACTTATGTGGAGATTTGGTGCTAAAAAATGTTGCTAACGTTATAAAGAATAACTGTCGTCAGATAGACATCGCCGCTCGTTATGGTGGTGAAGAGATGGCAATTATTCTTCCTAAAACAGATATCGAAGCTGGAATAATCGCAGCCGAGCGTTTAAGACGTGGTATAGAGCATGCTGTTGTGGAGCACGAGGGAAAACGATTATCGGTAAAAGTCTCTATCGGACTTACGCAGCTACGGGAAGAGGACGTTACAAATGATGACATTATAGGTCGAGCTGACCGTGCCCTCTACATGTCCAAAGAGAATGGTCGCAATATGGTTTCTTATATTCTTTAATTTAAAAATGATTGCTGTTTTTTCGTTATATAATTAAAAAACATTTTTCAACACAATAAATGCGTTACTTTTCTGGATTGTTGTCCAGCAGTATGATCTTGCCCATCGTAAAAGTTCATGCCCCAGCTGTTTATGAAGTACGGAAAACCGAAAAACTCGTGAACAAAAGAAGCATGAAAACAGGGACGAACAAACTCCGTAACACCATCCATAAACTCATCGAAAAACTCCATTGCAAGATACAGCATGTACGACAAACTGTAACAGTAAAGATTCGCTATATCTTTTAATTTTCTTTTGGAGATACTTGAAAACCGGATATGTACCGATTTATAGTATGTGCCTCTATCTTGATATCTGTTCAAAGTATCGTTACATACTGGATTCTTAGCCAGTTTTTTCGAATACTTATCCAGAACAGTATTCATTACATCAGAGATATCCATATTATGCTTCTGTGCATACTCTTCGATTCTTTCCAGTCTGCCTTCTTCCACATCAATTGATGTTCTAAAATCGGTAATTTCCATTTTTTGCCTCCAGATTGTTTCTATTTATACATACTGGACTGGAAGTCGTTTTGTTAAAAATTTTTTGAATAATTTTTCATTTCTTGATCAACGCATTTATTGTGATCAAATAATTGATTGACTGACTTTATTTATATGATAGAGAATTAAAAGCGGATATATAAAATGTATTATTTCTGGAGAGAACGTGTGTAATGAAGGTGTCACCCTCGATTGTTATGAATACTGTAAAAGGCTAAAAAAAGATGATTGGTGAAGAACGTGAAAAGGTTGACATTTTCCGATATGAAGCAGTAAATTTGAAAAACTTGTGAGCATATATTTGACCTTTGAAACGCCAATTTATTTGTACTATTGTTTCAGAATACCAAGCAGAGCTTTTGTCTGGTTCATATTATGACGCGGCGCTTGCGAGGTTTGTAACAGCTGATACTGTAATTGACGGTGAGTATTCTGTGTCGGGGTGGAACCGGTATATGTACTGTGCCGGGAATCCGGTTCTGTATAAGGATCCGAGCGAGCATTATGCAATTGGACAGATGTTACAAAATTTATTCTACTATTCGAAAAATGAACCAATTGTTATAATTGGAACAGCAATTGGTTCAGAAAAAGAAGGACAACGAACTCGAGCACGATATTATTTAAATGAGGTCGGTATAAAAAGTTTCGAAGATTTAGAAAAAGTTGGTGGTTATGCTAAATATTGTGGAGGTCCCTTGCCAGTAACCATGGGTTTCGGATCAAGTATTGAAAATTTTGGTCACCTTGGTAAAGTTGTATTAGGATACAATAAATACCGTTATACTGGTAAAAAAGATGATTTAAACAAAGCAAATGGTGATGCTGTTCGTGAGACAACTGCTTTTGCTATAGGTAGTTTAGTTAGTATAAAAATACCAATAGCAAAGGATTTTTCTAGTATATCAAACAAAAAATTCAATCAGATTGCGCGTAACTTTGCTGAATCGTCAAAAGGAAGATTGCCTCAGTATGCAAAAGACGCCGCAACTTCAGTATTAAATAATATTTCGTCTGGTGTCAAGTATGTTAATGATCTTTGGGGAGCAGTTGTTTCCGACTAATATGAATATGGTGTGGAAAGCATAAAAGAGAAAATTGATTCAGCTGCAGTACAACATGCAGGAGCAGTCAGTCCGTTTGTACATGATTATGTGAAGGCATATATGAGGTAATATGGAATCAATTTATATGGATATAGTTGCAGTATTGTCTGTTATTTTTTCAATTTACTTATTGGTTCAAAAAATGAAATATTCTAAAAAGCTGTCTGTAAGAAATATTCAATATATTGTTTTTTGCGGTGGAGGGTGTATATTATATCTGATAATTAGAATATTTGCTTTTATATTAAATAATTGGCGTATTAATTATTAAGTTTTAAGATGATTAATTTATCTTGACTTGTATTAAGAAGAATCTTTTTTGAAATCTCTGCTCATGATTGTTCTGACATATTGCAAAAGCGCAATGTTCAGGGCATTTAAGAAAGCGCTAATGACAAAATGCATGTGGATTTAATCAATATCTATATATCTAAGGTGTTAATTATACAAAAAGATTTTGTCATAATTTTTTGAAGCCCCGGAGGCTGATATATTAACCTTAATGCAGATCTTATCGGAAGCAGGTTAAAGCTGGTTGCGATAAGATTTTATGGTCGGTATACGATACAAAAAGCGCGGGATGAGTCTGTCAGATTTTTTGTGTTAATAGCCAGTAGTTCATATTAAATCTGCACTATATCTTCAAAATGAATCGCAAACTGGTTCAAAGCTTTTCCTCAATCACGAATGGGCATCGTCCACTTCCCTGATGTCTTGTTTAATGCTGGATACAGTACTTTACAGTATGATGATTTAAGGTACACCGTAAAAAGTGAATCACAGGGCTGCAAGCAAAGTATAATGTGATTTTTATTTTGGAGGGGACAGGAGCAGACGACATCCACCGCCTTGTGGCTGATAAGATCGTCTTATGCAAAAAATGCTGCGCTTAGCTTGCCGCCGACAAGCGGCGGTTACATAAGAGATCGTATCATCAGCAGAGTAGGCTTTTTGTGTACATAATACACCAGACTAAAATTGGACGGACGCTTCGCAACCGTGCGTTTTTTAGTGTTGAAAAAGCTTTTCTAAATCCCTTTTGCCATGAATAACAGTTTGAATTTGTATCTCTTCCCCGGCAATTTCATCGATAACACGGTAAGAGTAGACAAAGATCACCCGAATATTGGGGTCTTCGAGTTCAGGTACAATTCTACCCATTTAGGGGTGTTTCTCAAGGGGGTCTGTTGATTCTATGATGGTATCAATAACCTTATTGGCATAGAATGTGGACTCTTTGGAAATATGAGTATAAATGTCTTTTAGGTCATATTTTGCCGGTTCGGCCCAGATTATTACCATGTTTTAATTTCTTGCTTTAGTTCTTCTGTGGTAAGCGTTTTCCCTTCTTTTGCAGCCTGCTGCCCTCTTTTTACCTTGTCAATTACATAGAGGCGATACATGATATCTTAGGTTGTAGCGGTATCAGGTAGTGAAGAAATGGCGTTTATTGCATCGTCTTTAAGAGAATGAGCAGTGTTCATGCAGTACCTCGATTAAACAGTAAAGTGTATTTTTTTTGTAATCATGTCTCCAAGTTGCTCTTTTATGATAAAAGCGTCCAGGAATTCTTTTACAATGGATTTTGTATACTCGTTTATTCTCTCAACTTTAGCAAATGATTCCAGCAATTATTTGTCTTGCAATACAGTTGAATCCCGCTTTTTACTTCATCCGAAAGTAAATAGTCAATTGATGTCACTAACCGCATTACTGACCCCTCAGTTTTCGGTATACTGACCCCCTGTCATTTTATGTAAGTATTCTGAATAAATCAAATCAT
>JAFGRW010000071.1 GCA_016934935.1 Spirochaetota bacterium
ATAAAAATTTAAAACAGGAAAACGCAAGCTGAATGATTACACCTTAAATTATTCAAGTAAATGGTCTTGACATTGGGGGCAGTAAAAATAATCAGGTTTTACACCCTTTAATATTCACTGCGTTTTGTATAATGAGTGTGTAAAAGTTCATGCGCTTTTTGTCCGTTGGGTTCTCCCAGGAATTCCTTATAGAGCTCTTCAATATATGGATTCTCGTGTGATTTGCGTATTTTTTTCCCTTCGTCCTCTTTTAGAATTGCGTCAAAACGTTTTTTTCTTACTTCATCATTAGTTATACGAGGTTGACCTCCACCGCCAATGCATCCCCCCGGACAGGCCATGATTTCGATAAAGTGATATGGTGAATTTCCATCTTGAACTTGATCCATAAGTTTACGGGCGTTTCCCAAACCGGATGTAGCAGCAGTAATTGCCGTTACACCTTCAAGCCATGTATATTCCGGTTTGCAATCTTTAAAGCATATTTTCGCTTCACGTATTCCATGAATATCCATTAAATCTTTTATATGCAGGTTCTCTCCTGGAAGTTCTTTACCGGTAACTATTTCGTGTACTGTTCGCAGCGCTGCCTCCATTACGCCACCTGAATTGGCAAAAATATCGGCTGCTCCTGATGATGTGCCAAGTGGATTATCAAATTCGGAGTCTGGCAGGTTATCGAAGTCAATAGAATATTTTTTAATTAATTTGCCCAATTCCCTGGTTGTTAGAACATAATCAACATCCTGATATCCGCTTGATCGCATTTCTGGCCTGCGTGCCTCATATTTTTTTGCAGAGCAGGGCATAATCGAAACAACAATCATATTTTTTGGATCTATATTTTTCTTTTGAGCATAATAGGTTTTAAGAATGGTGCCCATCATCTGTTGCGGAGATTTTGCAGTTGACACATTCTCAACAAATTCCGGAAAAAAATGTTCAAGAAACTTTACCCATCCGGGTGAACAGCTTGTCATCATAGGAAGAATTGCTTTAGTATTCTTATCTACTAAGGCACTCTTTAGACGTGTTAGAAGTTCGGTTCCTTCTTCAATAATAGTCAAGTCTGCGGTATAGTTTGTATCAAAAATTGCGTCAAAGCCAAGAATTTTAAGGGCGGTTACCATTTTATTCGTAACACATGTTCCTGCGGGTAGACCCTGGGTTTCTCCCAATGCAGCTCGAATTGCTGGTGCTGTTTGAACAACAACAAATTTTTCAGGATTGGCAAGAGCGGCTTCAACTTCACCAATTTCATTTTTTTCATAAATTGCATTAACAGGACATACTGCCGCGCATTGTCCGCAGTTAACACAAACAGCATCGGAAAGGGAATCAAATGCCGGAGCAATTACAGTCGCTGCGCCTCGTTGTTGAACACCTATTGTATTAACTGTTTGAATGCTTTGGCATGCTGTTATGCAGCGACGGCATAATATACATTTGCCGGAATCACGTACAATTGCGAAAGCAGAATCATCAATAACACGGTTTTCTACTTTTTCTTCAAACCGGTAAGCGTCAACATTCATCTGTTCAGCAAACGCTAGCAGTTCACAATCAACGCTTCGATCACAGCTTAAACAGTCTTTGACATGATTCGCGAGTATTAATTCAAGATTTGTGCGACGTGCTCTATGGATTCTTGGGGTATTTGTTTTGAGCTCCATTCCTTCGGTTACTTCTAGTATACATGAGGCAAGCAGGTTGGGGCGGCCGGTCATTTCAACCAGACATAATCTGCAGATTCCGTGAGCATGAACATCTTCTAAATAACAAAGAGTTGGGATTTTAATGCCGATTTTTTTTGCCGCGTTAAGTGCAGTTGTGCCTTCCGGAACGGTAACTTCAATTCCATCTATTGTAAGTTTGATCATTTGACTCATCTTGCTACCTCCGTATAAGCGGTTGTCTCCGGTTCTCTATAGTCACAACGAAGACATCTTTCTGCCTCAGTCAAAATTTTCTCTTCCCAGTTAACACCGCGGTTTACAATTAAAAAGTTTTTAATGCGTTCTTCAACTGGCGAGTATTCCACATCAACACGGGGTGTTTCTACAGGTTCTTTGTCTGTATCAAAAAGTACATCTGATGACCTGGGTATACGCCAGCTGAATTCTTTGATTATTCCCGGATTCAATGCTTTTTCTATTGAAACAGCGACTTTTTCTCCATGCCCTATTGCAATAGCCAAATTTGATATTTCAACAACATCACCTGATCCGTAAATTTTACTGTCACTGGTTATAAAAGTATCTTTATCTATCTTTAATGTTCCGTTTTCATTTTTTTCCAGATCTGGCGCGAAAGAAAGGTCAATACCCTGGCTGATAGCCGGTATTAAGTAATCACATTCATAGATGACCCTGTTCGTTTCTCCATCAAGAGGTGTAGGTCGTTTTCTTCCCGAACGGTCAAAATCTCCAAGCTGCTGTTTGCGGCATGCTATTCCTTTGACTTGACCATTCTTTACTATGATTTCTTCAATATTCTGAAGTTCGGTTGGGTGGATACCCTCTTCAATAAGTTCGTCAATTTCTTCAGGTTCAGCCGGCATCTGATCAATTGTTCTTCTATACGCGAGGATTATTTCTTCTGCTCCAAGTCTTAGAGCCGAACGCGCAACATCCACAGCGGTGTTTCCTCCTCCAACAACAATAACTTTTCCTTTAAGATTTTTTAATGAGTTATGTGCTATGAGCCACAGAAAATCTTTACCGGAAATAACGCCTTTTGCCTCTTCTCCTGGAAGGCCAATCTCTTTGTTCTGCCATCCACCTATTGCTATGATTACTGCATCATTGTTTTTCTTGATAGAATCAAGGCTAATGTCGGAGCCTACGGCAGTATTGCATTTTACAGTAATACCCATATCAAGTATATTTTGTATTTCATTATCCAGAATTGCTTTGGGATATCTGTATTCCGGTATGCCATAGCGCATCATGCCACCCAGTTTTTCCTGTTCTTCGTAAATTGTTACAGTGTGTCCAAGTCTTCTTAAAAAGAAGGCAGCAGTAAGTCCAGAGGGACCGCCGCCAATTATGGCAATTTTTTTTATTTCATTTTTAGGTCGAGTCATTATTGGAGGCATCGGATATTTGCCGGCTTTACCACCCTTTTCGGCCATAAAGCGCTTGATCTCCCGTATGGCCAGAGGAGCATCCAGTGTCTGACGTCGGCATTTTGTTTCACAGGGGTGTGTGCAAGTCATGCCACAGGCCACCGGGAATGGATTTCTATCAATATGCGCGGCAAGGGCTTCCTCGTAACGTTTAGCAGAGGTAAGAGAAACAAATGCAGGAATATTTACACCTGCTGGACAGGCATTTTGACAGGGTGCGTAAACAAGTTCAGGGCATACTCCGGCTTCACAATGTTTTTCGATTATATGCGCTTCATACTCTGAACGAAAATTTTTCAATGTACTCAATACGGGGTTAGGAGCGGTTTGCCCGAGTCCGCATATCGCTGTTGCGCTTATATCTTCTCCCAGACTGATAAGCTCATCAATATCTTCCAGTTTTCCCTTGCCTTCTGAAATTCTGTTTAATATATCCAGCATTCGCTTTGTGCCTATTCTGCATGGAGGACATTTCCCACATGATTCTTCCTGTACGAATTCCATAAAATATTTTGCCAGATCAACCATACAGGTGTCCTCGCTCATGACGATGAGACCACCGGATCCCATCATGGCGCCCGCTTTTTTTAAAGATTCGTAGTCAATCGGGGTGTTTAACATCTCTTTGGAAAGACATCCACCTGATGGACCCCCAATTTGAACAGCCTTGAATTCCTTATCGTCCAGAATGCCGCCACCAATATCATATATAACGTTTCCAAGTTTCATTCCCATTGGAACTTCAATAAGACCAACATTTTTTACTGCTCCCGCGAGCGCAAAAACTTTGGTTCCCTTTGATTGCTCGGTACCAAGAGAAGAGTAATAATCTGCTCCATACCTGAAAACCGAAGGAATATTGCCGAATGTCTCTACATTATTTACTACAGTTGGTTTACCCCATACACCTGCTTTGGCTGGAAAGGGTGGTTTCGGCCTTGCTTCGCCACGTTTACCTTCAATTGAGTTAATCAGTGCTGTCTCTTCTCCGCAAACAAATGCGCCAGCACCCATACGTATCTCGATTTTAAAACTGAATGAACTTCCCAGTATGTTTTCACCCAACAATCCGGCTTTTTGTGCCTGAATAATCGCAGTTTCAAGGCGTTCTATTGCAAGTGGGTATTCTGCCCGGCAGTAGATATATCCGGTATTTGCTCCGATTGCATAACCGGCTATGGCCATACCTTCAATTACGGTATGAGGGTTACCTTCAAGTTGACTTCTGTCCATAAAGGCGCCAGGGTCACCTTCATCGGCGTTGCAGATAATGTACTTGTCGCCCTTTTCGCGTATTGCAAATTCCCATTTTAATCCAGTAGGAAACCCACCTCCTCCACGACCTCGAAGACCGGATTTTTTCACCTGCTCAATAACTTCCATTCCCGACATGGAAGAAAGTACTTTTTCAAGTGAGAAATAACCGCCCATAGCTATATATTCTTCTATTTTTTCCGGATCAATTTTTCCTGAAAACTCTCTGGTTAAAAATTTTTGATTTTTATAGAATGGAATCGAGTCAATAGAGTGATGATATTTACCAGTTTTTGTATCTTGATAAAGATATTTTGTAATAATATGACCTTCAACCAGATGTTCTTTGGTTATTATAATGGCTTTTTGTTTGTCAAGTTGTGTGTAAAGAACATTATCCGGATAGACAACAGCAACAGGGCCAAGTTCGCAGATACCGAAACAGCCTGTACGTACAAGTTCAATTGTGTTCACAAGAGATTGTTTTTCAATTTCCTGCCTGAATGTATCGAATACCTCGTTGCAACCCGACGAGATACAGCCTGTTTCACCACAGACCATAACTGATCTCTTTCCCGTAAAAGGTCCGCTTTTCCGCTGGTTTATTAAATCAGCATATTTATTTTTTATTTCAAGAAGGTCATTTCTACTTTTTATCATTTTGAACTCCTTTTGCTTCTTTTGTATAAAGTGATAAAATTTCGCTAACCTTGTTGATCTTCATGCGCTTATGTGTGTCGTTATTTACAAGCATTACAGGCGCAAGTGCGCAAGCTCCGATGCACCTGACAATTTCCAGAGAGAAGAGACCATCTGGAGTAGTTTCTCCGACCTTGATTTTGAGCTCTTTTACTACCTGTTCAAGAAGATGTTTCCCTCCTCGTACATAACAGGCTGTACCCAGGCAGACTTTTATTGAATATTTTCCTTTTGGAAACCGTGTAAAGAAAGAGTAAAAGGTAACAACACCCAGAACAGTAACAACTGGATGGTGAAGGTACTGTGCAACATGTTTAATGACGTTATTAGGTAAATAGCCGAAGATTGACTGTGCCGCGTAAAGACAGCTTATAAGATTTCCTGGTTCATCTCTAAACATGTCCAGAATTTCATCAAGGCGTGAAAATTTTTCTTCTTCACTCCATGTGTCTTTATCAGAATATTTTTGTTTTGCGATAGTAAGCGGGTTTTGTAGATGCATTTGTATCCTCCTTAACACCAGTGTTTATTATAACGCGGACTTCAGGAGTAGATCAGTATATCGATGGGGGAAAGTGAACTGTGTTTTGGCAATGGGCTCCTTGTCAAAATTAAACTGCATAGCAAGAGTAAAGGCTATAGTAGTCTTTCTATAATATCATAATTACATAAACGGTATTTACTTCGAAAATATGGTAATTTTTCGAAGTAAATAATTGTTACTTGAAATTATAATAAATTAAAAAAAACTTCAGATGATAGGCCGGAAAAGTAGTTGAATGCAAGTAGAGACCTTGTCAGCATAAGGTTATCTGATAAATTCAATATAAATACATATTATATTGCAAGTCAATATATATTTAAGTAATTTCGTGATATTTGTTATACGAGTTATTATAGGTTCAGACAATAAGGTTTTTTTGACTGATAGGAAAAACCTTTGACTTTACCCCCGCGGGAACCCTGATCTTTGTTTCAGCATGTGAGTGTTTAAAATATTTGGGTGCAAATCCCCTTGGAGGTTGTAATGAAGTCAAAAAAACTGTTTTATATTGGTTGTATTATCACAGCTCTTAATCTGTTAGCAGTTATTAATGGGATGTATTTTTTCTTTGGAATGGTGGGATTCTCATTTGTGGAGTGGTTCTTTTTTAATATTTGTGCTCCGTCCACAATAATCTTTATCACAGGGTTTGTTCTGCGTAAAATCTGGCTAATGTCGGCAGCAGTGCCATTGATGCTTTTTTACGGTGTTGGAGGTCTATTTATTTTTGGTTGGAGCGGCACGGCTCTTTTTTCTCAGGTGGGTCATCTGCTTATGAGTGCAGCAATTATTTTTACAGGTGTAGTCATCTGGTCTGATCGCGAGCGTTTGCGTGCCGGTCTTGCCGGTCTTGTCGCAGGAGTTCTGCTTTTTATGCTTGTTTTTCCTTTTCAGCAATCATTTGTTACTAACAGAATGGATCTTGTTAAAAAATTACAGGATCCGGCATTTGAGGAGTTCATCAAAAATCAGGGAGATTGATTAATGTACAGTATAGGAGAATTCTCGCGAATAACGAGGCTAACAACAAAAACACTTCGTCATTACCATCAGTGGGGTATTTTGCTGCCCGATCATGTAGACGATGATAGTGGTTACCGGTATTATCGACCGAAATCGGTAGAACGTGCGTTTTTGATAAGTGAGCTGAGGCGTCTTGAATTCTCCATTGCGGATATTCGGGAGATTTTAGCATCTTCCAACAAGGATTGTGATCTTCTTGAGCATCTTCAAAGTCGAAGCAGTGAGGTCAAAAATCTTGCTGTAAAATATCATCGTCTTGAGGAGGAGCTTGAGACGGCAATTAATACTATTAGGAGTAATGAGATGAAAGAATCATATTCACTGGCTATTAAAGAAAAGATTATAGAAGATATGCTTTTTGCGGGTTACCGTTATACGGGAAGATATGATCAGGTTGGAAAGGCGTTTTCTATAATTTGGAAAAACTGTGGTCGCTTTGTTAATGGTAAAGCAATGACCCTCTATTATGATGCCGAGTACAAAGAGAGAGATGCCGATATCGAAGGCGGCTGTCAGGTTAGAGAGGGTTGCGCTTTGAAGAAAATTTCTGATAATAACATTAATGTACACAAGATTGAGGGTGGAAGGGCTGTGACACTGATACATTCTGGTCGATATGAAGATATCGGCACGTCCTACAAACTTGTTTTTGATTACATCAGGGATAGGGGGTACGATGTCTGTCTTCCAACAAGAGAAATATATCTTAAAGGGCCTGGAATATTTTTTAAAGGAAATCCTGATAAATACAAAACAGAGATTCAGATTTTTTTAAAAGGGAACTTTGAAAAATAACCTTTTTGGGAACGGCTATGCTGTCAATAGCCCATAAATAAAGGGATTTTTCGTGTTACCCGTGGGGCTTTTATCTTGTGCTAAAAGCTTATTGTTCTGATAAGAACAACCTACAAGGGCAAGTTCCTATGCTCACTCGACCAGCACCACTTTGAAAAATAAGGTGGTGCTGGGCTGCTCGCATATGCAACCTGGTTGAAAAGTTAATTATTAGAGATTGCCAAAGTAGGGTAATTAATAATATTTGACAAAATAATGTACCTGATAGACATATAGGTACAACAAATAAGGAGGCTTTATGAGACTGGATATTGTAGTAACTGAATTCTGCTGGGGTGGTTGTAATAATAGGTAATATATAACACTGTTTTTACGCGCGTAAATAGTGTAGTTTTATCAATTGTTAAAGTATCTATAAACTTCGTTTATATACTCTTCCGTTCCTGTTGCACCTCTCTTGCAGAATTCATTTCTAATAAATATTAAGCATATTGCCATGAATAATTTATAATGTTTGTTAATCGGATAGTATTGCTAAAAAGCAACGTTAAAAGCAATGATACAGTATTGAAATATTCAATTATCCATGATGCTTAATATAAATATGATCTATTTTTGTTTTTGGTAATGACTAATCAATATTTTGTTTAGAATCATTATCATGATTGGTTATGTAGTTAAGGAGATTATTATGAGTATTAACATATGCGGATGGAACTCTTTTTTCGAAGAGCAGATGCTGCAAATTTCTGATGAATCGCTGAATGTTGCCCGTGTCATTTCTGCTGATACATCTGTTTTTTCAATTATAAATGAAGATGGTTTTTGTGAGGCACGGCTTTCCGGCCGTTTTGTCTGCTTTGCTCAGGAGAAGTCAGACTATCCTGTCACCGGTGACTGGGTGCTGTTCAGGGCCTGTGATGATATGAATCTCATAGAACGGGTGTTTGAAAGAAAAACGGTCTTTCAGCGGATAAACGCTGGAAAAACATCTGACAGGCAGGTTATCGCGGCCAATATTGATATAATGTTTATTACAAATGCTCTTGAGGGTGGAAGAGATTTTAATGAACGGAGTATTGAACGCTATATTCTGAGCGTTATGGATGGAGGTGCAAAACCTGTTATTTTACTGAACAAATCAGATCTGTGTACGAGTGATCAGATTATTCAGTATAAAGGGAGAGCCAAGTCTGTGGCCAAGGATATTAATGTGATAGCCCTTAGTGCTTTGAGTGGAGAAGGTCTTCCGGAGCTACAGTCATATCTTGTTGGCGGAGTCACCGCAGCTTTTACGGGACCTTCAGGGGTAGGTAAGTCGGCACTGATAAATGCCATTACCGGAAATGATGTTCAAAAAACCGGCAATATCAGATCGGATGACAAGCGTGGAAGGCACACTACAAGCTCGGGTAAGCTTTATCAGCTGCAAAACGGAGCTATGATTATCGATACTCCGGGTCTTCGCGAACTGCGTCTTTTAGCCGATCAGGACTCTCTTGAAGAAGTTTTCCCCGAGATTGCAGAGGCTGCGATTAGTTGCAAGTTTAAAGATTGTACACATAACGGTGAGCCGGGTTGCAATGTTATGCAAAAAATCGAAGAGGGAAAGATCAGTTTAGAGAGATACAATAGCTGGTTAAAGTTGAAAAAAGAGATCGATGTGACTAATATGATGAGAAGTGAAAAGGGGCGTAGTCAAAAGAAATCCCGTGATAAAGCACTTGCCAAAATAATCAGGGAGCATAACCGCAGCTCATTTAAGTAGGAGTATTTTGTATAGTCCTCGACCCGGAAATAATTTGCCGGGTCGAGGTCTATATTGATTGAATAATTACCCGATATCTATCAGGTAAATTTCATGCTTCTAATGATTAAGTTGTAATGTATATTACAAAAAATATTGGACAAAACATTATTAACAAAAGATGTATGAAAAACCGACAATATAGTGTATTGCGTCAATTGTTCCGATAAATTATTGGTATCAGAGTCAAGTTGCAATTTAGGTTAAAGGATCCGCTAATAATCAGTTTATAAACAGGGAACTAGTGAAAAATTGTCCTTATAGTACGTTAAATGGCATAGCCGTTCCGGAAATGGTAATTGGTAGTAGTTCTCTTAATAATTAGCTGCAAGGTTTCACGGAAATATTAAAATTTGTAAAATTGTAAAGTTAAAGGCATTGAATTTTGCCATTTTTTTATATGCTCAAATGAGATCAATAATAGATATCAAATAAACTGCTGAACAATCATGGAGAATGCAAAAATGGTTAACAAGCTTGTCACTAATAAATCAATCGGGACACGTTTAACGGGCGGAGTAATTGGAATGCTAATCTGTGTTTCCATAGGCGTCGGAAGCGTTGGTTACTGGCAGGCCGCTAAGGCTTTAAAGGGGCAGGTCGAGGAGGTAATTCCTCAAACAGCACAAAATGCCGCTTCTATTGTAAGAGCCATACTTGACAGGCATATAACGACAGTTACCCAGTTTGCCGAAACTCCATATATAAAAAACCTGAATCCCGATGAGCAGATGGTAGTATTAAAGCAGGCCAGCAGATCCGGTTTCATGCAGCTCGGTTTTTTTGATACAAATGGAGATGTTACTCTTAGTGATGGTTCTAAGACAAATATAAAGGATAGACCATATTTTGGAGATACAATAGCAGGCAAAACACATGTTTCTGACATTTTTATACATCGTATTTTAAAGATACCTGTTATGACAATTTCAGTGCCTGTGAGAAATGGTAACGGAGTTATTGTTGGAGGAGTTCTGGCTGTTATGAAAGCAGAGTGGCTAAGCATGACGGTTGATTCGCTTGGCTATGGTGAAAAAGGCTATGCATATATAATTGATAAAACCGGAACTCTTATCGCTCATGGAAACAGGGATTTTGTAAATAATCAGCGTAATTTTCTTGAAGAGGGTAAAACAAATCCCGAGTTTGCCAAACTTTCAGAAATGTTTGAAAAAATGGTAAAAGGGGAAATGGGGTTTGATGAGTATCCTTTTATGGGTTCAGTACGTTTTTTTGGTTACTCGCCAATACCTGATAGCAGTTGGTCAATAGCGGTAGGTGCTCATCGGAGTGATGTCTTTCATCAGCTGCCGTTTATGCGATTTATGGTAATTATCCTTACCCTGTTTTTTATTCTTTTAGGTATAGTTGTAACCTTTATCATTTCAAGAAGTATTGTGCAGCCTATTACAGCAGCAGCAAATTACGCTAACGTTCTTGAACAGGGCGATTTTACCGTTGATATCGATAACAGGCATTTTGAGCGTAAGGATGAAACTGGAGTATTAATGGAGTCCCTCCATAATATGCGTGTCAAGTTGAGTGATGTTGTTCGAAGTATTCAAAATCTTGCATCCGAACTGGCTGTATCATCTGAAGAAATGTCGGGAGCAGCTGTATCCTTTTCTGATAATGCGCAAAATCAGGCTGCCTCTGCAGAACAGATTACAGCCACAGTTGAAGAGGTTTCGGCCGGAATCGAAAATGTTGCACTTCATTCACACAGCCAGCATGACAAACTTGATCAGTTCGAACAGCAGATGCAAAGCCTCTCAGAAATAATTCAGCAGACTGGTGAAAAGCTTGATGAAACAGCTTCAATTTTAAACCAGATTGTCAAGAAGGCTCAAATGGGTGAAAAGTCACTTACTCGAATGTCGCAGAGTATGACCAAGATAACCAACAGCTCTCACGAGATGGTAGGAATCGTCGCTATGATTAACGATATTTCCGAACAGATCAACCTGTTATCATTGAACGCGGCTATTGAGGCGGCGCGTGCCGGTGATTCGGGGCGTGGTTTCGCGGTGGTAGCGGATGAGGTGTCAAAGCTGGCCGAACAGACAGCTTCCAGCATTAAAGAGATAGACCGCAATATTCAAATTAACAATGAAGAGATCGAAAACGGTATGGGCTCTGTTGCCGAAGCAATCAGTACAATCAGCGAGATTATTTCTGGTGTGAATAATGTAAGTCAAATGACCAACCTTTTAGTGGGGTATATGGATACCCAGATGAACACTAAAAATAGGGTTTTAAGAGAGACTGTATCAATGAAAGAGCGTTCTTCCGAGATGAAAAGCGCTACAGAAGAACAGAAGGTGGCCGTTGGAGAGGTTGTTAACTCTATTTCCATAATTAACGAACTTACACAGGGCAATGCATCAGGCGCGGAAGAGATGGCCGGGACATCGGAGTCAGTATCTTCTATTGCTGAAAAACTTAAAAGTGCTGTCGGTTTCTTCAAGATAAGCTAAAATGCAGGTTACCTTGAAATATTTTATCGTATGGTAAAATAATTCTTGATTCAATCTGCCTTAAAAAGTTTGCAAGAGAGAGTGAAGATATTTTTTGATAAGATCGCTTTATCTTTTTTTAATACCAGTGTGATCTTATTCAAGCTATCTTGAATAAGATTTTGGTACTCCTCGATGCCTTCTTTCTTATTATAATAAAAATGAAAATCTGTTTCAAGGAGCAACCTGTTTGATAATATAAGATAATCCAGTAATTGGCCTTTTTTCCCGTTGATACCGTTATCTGTTTCAAAAAATAAAGGTGATAATGAAAAATAGCAGTCGCATATTGTGCATAGTTGCTGGGCTAACTGTTTTGATTTATTATATCCATGAATTAAAATTGATGTTTTAGGTTTTTCTTTATTTATTATTGCATAAAGCTCGTCAAAAGCCTTTACGCAGTGGACAACAAGGGTGAGACCTGAATTATCAGCAAGCCGGATATGCTCTATTAAAGAAGCTTTTTGCAGAGCAAAGTTTCCGCGCAATTTGTCCAGACCTGTTTCGCCAATCGCGTGCAGATCGGACATATATAAAGACAATTTATCAAGATAGAGCATGTAATCATTGTTCGTATACCAAGGATGTATACCTAAAGCAGGTAAAAGCCTTTTGTCAAGGCGGCAAGTGTCAATTGTCCGGCTCCACTCCTGAGGCCGGATAGAATTGCAGACAATATAATCGGGTAATGGCAGATCACCATTGTTAGCGGTCTCCAGTTGAGGTGTAGCAGTTTCAGTACGAAGATGTGCATGTGCGTCAAAAATCTGCATTAACTGCTGTTATACACTTTTTTCTTTGCTGCCGAGTTCTTTAAGTAAAATCATCAGTTTTTTTATGCTGCGTGTTGTGTCAGCCGATAACACAACACTATTGCCAGCCTCATGAATATCGTTATTATAATTTGTAATAAAACTAGATGATTCCGTGTTAAATTCGTTCCAGTGTTTGATACAGAATTTTTTGGTATGTACATTCTTTCTGTTAAAGGAGCGAGCGAATCTGTAAACCGGTGGCATTATGTATTTCAAAAGTATTATGAGTAAAAAAGGCGAAAGGATAAGAAGATTTGATTTAATCATATCCCGGATAAGTTCTTTTTTCTCATCATAAAATACTCCAAACCAAAAATACCACAAGAGATCGACAATAAGGAGTGACAGTATAAAGATGTTTTTGCCTTTAGCAATACCCGTTGTGCCAATTCCAGATGCTATTCCAAAAGTAAAAATAAGCACTATGATGGTTTTAAGACCGGCAAAAGATGTTATTGCTTTAACTGTTTCATAAATTTTAGTAATAAACTGTTCGGTTCTTTCAAGAGAAGTTTTAAGCTGATCAAGCGCTTCCCCAAACCCGGCCAGTTGAAGCACTGGTTTGCTGGGGGTGATATCTTCAGTGAAAATACCGAATATAGATAAAGTTAGTATTAATGATATTATAAAATTTGTCATTTTCATATAATTTACCCCGCGTTTGCTTCATTATGGTTTTGGCTCTTTTCGGTTCTTGCCATTCGCGGAAAACGAAGGTAAGGTATAAGCACATCGTTTTTATTACCGCCGGTTCCATCATATTCAATCGTTATTATAGGTATTCCTGTATCGGCTTCTATACGCTGTGACATGGCCTCAGTTACAAGAGAGGGACAGCAGAACGCCGGGTTGGTTTGCACAAAAAGGGCAAGATCAGGATATCGCTCGGCTATTGTGCATATTTTTAAAATATTGTCCATGGATTCGCCGGTATGCTCGGGTTTAATATTATATTTATCAAGCAGAGTTTCGGCTGATATGTCATGCGTTTCGATCTCTTCTTTAAGAATTCTGCTAAAGTATTTGGAATACTTTTTTTCGATCATGTTTACAACGGTAACCATTATTTTGCCAAGCGCTGCATTAGAGTAGAGACCCTCCGTGATCCATTTGCGGATATAAGGACTGGCGATGAGTTTTAAATATTCGTTATAGGGTGTAGTAACCACCTCTCCGCCGTTTTGTTCGATAGTTTTAATAAGCTGCTGGTTCATAATGTCGTTATCACGTACGTAAAGGTCACCGAAGAGGGCGACTTTGGGTTTTGATCCGGGAGTTATATCAATTTCTTCCAGCAGAGAGATAACTTTTTCCAATGCCTCCTCTTTGTCTGAACCTGTTTTAAACATATTGAATAGAATTTCGGTAGATTCTTCTATCGCCTTGTCAGTGCTTCCTGGAATATTTTCATAAGGTCGTAAACGACAGCCCATTTTTCTTAACAATCCGCCAAACATATGAGCGAAGTAGATGTCAATTGCAGTTGAATAAGAAAAATCAGTAAATGTTAATTCTCCGATGTATACAGCAAGGTTCTCCATTCCACCGCCCTGTTGCTGCATAAGCTTGCGCAGATAGTAAGGATACATTCTAACGTTACAAGATATACTGGAGTCAAACATCCAGAGAACACATTTTGCCGGATCAAGATTATTTTGACGTACATATTCCATTGCGTTTTGGGCAATTATGTTAAGCGGTATGCATTGACCGGTATTATGCTGCAAACTTCTCTGAATAGATTCTATCGTGTCAGGTATAAGTCGTGCGTCAATACCTTCCTGTATTAACCTGGCCTGCATAAGACGTGAATTTATATGATCCCAGCAGGGCATAAGCAGAATTTTATCATTTACTATGTTTTTATTTTTAGAGATATTAGTCAGTTCTTCGTTAAGTTTCACACTATCAGGACATTTTATATTGGCATTATAGTGATTTCTGAAAGAGCGTACCGCAGATTCGATTCGAGTCTCATATCCTACATTAGAGTCATGCTCATCCAGTTGAAGTATCAAATAGGGTTTATTATGTGCTTCAAAGATATTCTTGTAATACTCGGCAACAAAAGAGTCGGGTGTACATTTAAACGATGTAACAAGCACTGGATAAAGCCCGTCGGTTTTTGCAACTACAGCAGAGCTTTCAATAATCTTTGCGCCATAATTCCAGTGAAGAGCCCGCAAAATCTGATCAAGACCTTCAATATCCTCGTTATATTGGTTAGGTATCATGTCCTGATAAAAGGTTTTAATTCCCAGATTTTCAAATATTCTTATAATCCCCTTGTTCATCGAAGGTACAAGGGTAGTATAAGGGCGTCCCAGTAGCACTACATTTATATCGTCATAATTGCAATTGCTGGCAAAATTCTCACAATATTGACCAGCAGCATCATTATGGAAATTGACCGCCTTGTCATAAGCAGATGAAACCTGTAGAAAACTTGCGCGAGGATAAATTTTCTTCATCATGCCGAATAGTTGCATCTTAACACCGAGGCTTCCCTGTAGTGATTTTATCATCGGAGAAAGAACAATCTTCTTTTTATAGTATCGTTCAAGGTTTTCGATTATAACCGGTACAAACTGCGTATAGTAACAGTAGTGACGGCGAATATTCTTGTCTTTCTGTTTCTCTTCAAGGTATGTCGGCAAAAAAACATAATCAGACCTGTTTGCAAGATACTCAACATGACCGTGCAGATTGGAGATGGGTGCGCAAAATTCGGCGCCAGCAATTTTTTTTCCAGCAGTAATACCCTCTTTGTAGTTGATACTGGTAACGGTTTTTAGTCCCAGCATATTAAAAAAGTACTGCCAAAGCGGAAGTTCTTCGAATATATGAAGAGCAGCAGGTATACCAATAACCGGAGAGTCAGGTTCAATTTTTTTACGTGAAAAGTTTTGAATTATTCCTCTTTGTTTTAAAAGATCGTAATCACTGAGGTTTTTAGAAATATAACTTTCTGTATTGTAATCTCTTCCACAAAGAAAACCGAAAGCGGCAATTCGACCATTAATATTGGCTACTCTAATTTTGCAGTGATTCGTGCATATCGAGCATATCTCGTTTTTTATTGGTATATCTTTTTTGTAAATTTCAATACCTGTAAAAGAAGAACTTTTCAGTTTTTGATCTGCCAACTGCAGTGCAGAACCTAATGCCCCGGTTAAATGACAATATTTTGATACAATAATTCTTTTATTAAGCTTGTACTGAAAGGCTGCTACAAGAGCTTTGTTTTTGGCGGTAGCGCCTTGAAAAAAAATAGTATCTCCAATATAACGATTTACAGCAACTTTTGAAAGATAGTTGTCGCGTACAGAGTGGAGTACCGCTGTAAGAATTTCCGCATTTGTGTATCCGGCATTCATATAATAGTTGAGATCCCGTTCCATAAAAACAGTGCATCGGTCGCTTGACAGGGGAGCTTTTGAATTTCCGGCTCTGATGGAGTATTCCGAAAGTGGACACCCCAGTTTGCCGGCCTGTTCCTCGATAAAACTTCCTGTGCCTGCAGCACAAACATTATTCATTACCGAAAAGGTTACCATTCCGTTTTTTAGAGTTGTAAACTTTGCGTCTTGACCACCAATTTCAATAATGGTATCAACATCTGGATTAAGCTGAGCAGCAGCGCGAGCGTGTGCTGTTATCTCATCAAGTACCAGGTCAGCATCGATTATGGTTCCGATAAATTTTCTTCCGGAACCTGTTGTTGCGGCTCCTTTAAATTTCAAAGAGGCATTATATCGCGATGCTACATTATCAATAGCCTCAAATATTGTCTGCATCGCTATGACGGGTTTACCTGCTGTACGCGTATAAAATCCGGCGACAACATCACCGTTTTCATTAACCAGAACAGCTTTGGTGCTTGTTGAACCAATATCAATCCCCAGATACAGTTCAAGATCCAGCCCCTTAAGAGCCATGTATAAATCAGTCTCGACTGCGGCAGTGTCGATAAATCTTTCAGATTTATGCAAGAAACTTTCAAGGCCTTTAAAATCGGGGTAGTCGGGAATGTCCGTATTTAGTTTGCTATAGTGGTAATTTTTCTCGTTTTTTTCTTCAATGATAATTGATTCCGTCTTATATTGACCTTTCACAAAATCAGTTTTTTTATCAAGATCGTTAATTGCGCAAATCGCAACACCGGCGGCTTCGGCGAGATGAGCCATGTCTGATGTTATTACAGCTTGACCTGTTATATCCTCAATATGTTTTATAACCGCCCGATTTTGAGAAACGCCTCCGGTAAACAGTATCGGTGAATCGGGGTTTTCGGGAAAAAGTGAATCACACAGGTTTTTGGCTAATCCCCGTGAGAGACCGTCACAGATTTCACCTACCGAATAACCCTCTTGTTGTGCATGAATAAGATCGGTTTTAGCAAAAACAGCGCATCGAGAGGCGATTTTGGGAATGGATCCTCTATTATTGAATGCAAGGTCGCTAAACTCCTGTATAGAAGATAAATTTAAACGTTTGGATTGCTGGTCAAGAAAGCTACCTGTTCCAGCAGCACAGGATGAGTTGTTCCGGCAATCCAGATAATTACCTTTATCATCAAAGCGTATCAAAGAAAATTTTTCACCACCGACATGAAGAACATTTATCATTTTTGGGAAAAATTCTTTAACGGCTGTAATCAGTGAAACTTTGGAGTCATATGTCTCGCAGTTAGTATAAATTTTTGGGGAATCTGATGTAAAAGCTATGATGGAAATCGAGTCCAGCGGATAATTCTTTAATTCATTTTTGAGAGAGTCCGTTATGTCTCCGTTATGATAATAATATGATGATTTAATGATCTTTTTTCTACTATCTATTAAGGTTATTGCGGAAGTTATTGAGCCGATATCTATACCGAGTGCTGTTTGGCTATTCATCTAAATCCTCCAGATAAACTGCTTTATATCAGGAGTTTTTTTTAAAAAAATTGCAACCAAAAAAACAGGCTCATTTTAAAAAGAGACTTGTTTATAGCACAAAATGTATAACGATTATGTTTGCTTATTGTGGTTATGCATAAATTCAATTAATAAAACGCCTGCCTAGGGCAAAGTTAACAGCCATCAGGTCGGGAAGAGCAGTCGCAATTGTAACCGATGACGAGCAGATCCCGTTTGTATTTTTTACTTTGCCGTGGTGAAGAATTCCTCTCTCTTCGTCAAAGGCTTTACTTCCAAATCTAATTGAAGGACGTCCATGAAAAATTTCAGCGAAGAGAGGAATTTTCTGTGAAAACATGGCTTTAAAAGTTGCTGAAAAATCATTATCAGTACCAGGTATTCTAAATTGCGCGAAATCGGTAAAAACAGTATAAACAGGTGTGTATTTTGAATAAAAGCCGTCTTTGTAAGACCTTGCTAAAATATCTGTTTCAAAAACAGCCTCTATATGGTTGAGCTGCGGCAGCAAAACAAAATTATAACGGCATTGTTGATTATTTAAATCGGCCGGGGATAAAGCGGTGTCATTGATGCTTACACTGCAAAGCTCCTTTGAAACGGGATTAAATATCAATTGCATATCTGTATTGCTTTTGCAATTATATTGAGCACCGATTTTTATTTTTACTGTAGGCTTGTCTTCACTCAAGTCAAAAGCATTTAGCAGAGTATATTCGGCAGCAAGTTTTGTAATCATGAATTCCCCAAAATAATAAAACAGAAGTTAGATTATACACCGAGATTATTTATATTTATATTAGCTTCCTTAAAAACATCAAAAAGTTTAATATTTAACTTGTTAAGTTTTGCTTCACTCTCAATTATTTCCAGAGCTCTTTCATGAGAGAGTGCTCGTTTATAGGGGCGGTCTCTGGCGGTCAAGGCATCATAAATATCGGCAATGGCCATCATTTGCGCTTCGAGAGGGATGTCTTTCCCGGTTACGCCACGGGGGTATCCTGTGCCATCCAGTTTTTCATGGTGCATCCATGCGATGTTTGGAATATTGGAAAATTCCTTGGGCCATGGTATCCGTTTTACAAAATTATACGTATGAACAACGTGGTTTTCAATTTCGCGTCTCTCTTCGTTGTTCAAGCTTCCCCGTTTTATGCTAAGGTTCTCGATTTCGCGATCGGTTAAAATGCTCATTGTTTTGCCTGATATGTCGCAACATGCCAGCGTACTTATCTCACTGTGAATATGCGATACCAGCTCTGAGGGATCCTCATCAAGCGGTGTGGGCTCATTAAGTTTGGTTAATGTTGACTTTATATCCTTTACCCGCTTCAGCATTTGACTCATCTCTTCTTCCAGATTATGTATCTGTTCTGCTCTGTCATTATCGTTTTTTCCCGAGATTAAAAACTCGTTTTGCCTGATTTTAAACTGTAGCTCTATGGTACGGTAAAGATAATCCATCTTTAAACTAAGGTTTTCAAATTCTTCGGGAAAAAGTTTCTTGTCTTTACGAAATATAGCCAGTTCGACATAGACTTTACCAAAATCGTGAAGCAAAGCCGCATATTCAAGTTCTTTTAGTTTGGTTGGTGAATATTCAATTTCGGCCCAGGGGTGATTGTGGCAATCAGAAATGTATGTCGCCATTCTTTTACAGATTTCGGCTACTCTGAATGAGTGGCCTGAAGTTGCCGGGTCCCGGGATTCTATCGCGTTTACAGATGCCTTTACAAATTCTTCGAACTGGTTTTGAATCTGATTGAAAAGCCGGCTGTTTTCGATTGCTATAGCGGCTTGACCGGCAACAGATTCCATAAGGTCTTCATATCTTTTTGCAAAAGGAAACACCAGGTTGTCAAAATCCTCTTGTGTTTTAAGAACTATCTCAAAAGCTTCATTTCCAGTTGATTTTCTTGATATTTCACTTTTTTTGCTGTTAATAAGCTGAATAACTCCGATTATTTCACCGGTATGAGTTTTCATGGGAATAACCAGCATTGAACGGGATCGGTAACTGTTTTTGATGTCAAACTTGTTATTGAAAGCGATTGGATCATTTTCATTTAGCTTATAAACATCTGGAATATTAAGTATAATACCGGTGCATGCAACATATCCGGAAATAGAGCTTTTATCGAAAGGTAGAACATACTCCTCGAGGGGCAACTCTTTAGAAAAAGTATGTGAGAACTTGAACCTGATCTGTTTTTCCCCCTTGTCGTTAGTTTCAATTATATAAATACTTCCGGCGTCTGCCCCTGTTATTGTTTTGCTCATTTTAAGTATAAGACGAAGCAATTTGTCGCTATTTCGCTCAATTGAAAGGTTGCGGCCAATACGTATCAGGTTTTCCTGATCCTGCTTCATATCTAAAAGGCGTGCCAGATAATCGTTGCTGTTTTTTTCTTTATAGAATAGATGTTGTAAAGCAGCGAAAGTGTTTAAAATTGCAAAACGGAATTCCACAGGTTTAAGTGTTTCGGTCCAGATATAGTGTATATCATCGTGTTGAATAACAGGATTATTTTCATTGTTATCTTCAATGTAAAGACAAAATCCATACAGAAAATTCCATTGCTTAAAAATTGTCACAGTTTCTCGTATGTATTCGTACTCTGATTCGTGTATTAGAATAATTGCTGCAACCGGAGTCTCATCAGTGTCAGCGGGAATTGCATGAGTTATGTTTTTAACAATGTCACCAACCATGCAGTGAGTAACAGAAGCAGCCGGCTTCTCGATAGATTCGGAGGCTTTATGTGAAATAAATACTATCTTGTTAAAATCGGGTTTCTCTTTCATAAATTCCTGTTGTTTTATGTGTTGAATAATGAAAACGGGTTATCAATCAGTCAACATAAAAAAGCAGGATTTGAGGTTTAAAAAGCCTGTTTGGATTATTTTGTTTTATGAACTTATTCTTTGTTTTTAAGATTATTCTGCAGTGACTCATAAAGTTCCGGAATGCTTCCTTTTACAAGCTTTTGTCTTAATCCATCAGGTAAGAGTTTATGGTCCATCTCGATTTCGTAAGTTACCTTCGTACGTTTGCCAGGCAGTGATGTTAAGTGCCAACTGCCTCTGTTTTTGCTAAACGGACCATCTTTTTGTTGCCAAAGTAGTTTTTTTGTTTTTGGAATTTCGGTCATAATTGCGGTATATGTCATCGAAAAAGGGCCACTGCCCACGGTGGTTTCAACTGTGATCAAATTGTCCTGACGGGAGAGAATTACGGTTTTTTTTACGTTTGGCATTATTTTATCTGAATTTTCGTAATCCGTTATCAACTTCCAAACTTCATCCACACTGCCGTCAAGCTCAAACTGTGCTGTTAAAATATTGTTTTTATCGATCGAATAGCTTATGGGGTTTTGTGCTAGTAAAATAGACTTGGTAAAAAGAAGTAATATTAGAGAAAGTTTTTTCATTATACAACCTTTGATGTCCTTATCTTGAAAAACAGTGTGATAAATGTTTATATCCTTTGTTACAATGCTGGATAACATATATGAGAAATAGACACTTTATAAATTCACATTTTCATTCATGATAGAATGTTCTATTTTTTAAGAGCCAGTGATGTTATTGACTTTATTTCAGAACTTCTTCATGTATAAAACGGTACGGTTCTTGTTGAATAATAAGTAAAGCATATGAGTAATGAAAAGTCAAAGTATTCGATATTTAGTTATTGTAAAGAATTAAAAGAAAGAAAGCCCTTTTAATATCGGTCAGGCTTTTGTTTCAATTTAAGGGAGATTGTGAGCTTGGTATTTATCTAATAACAAATTTTTTGGGGTGTGATTATGGCAGCGAAAAAAACCAGAGAGCTTATAATTGATACGGCTGTAGGTCTTTTTAATGAGTGTGGAGTAACGGCTGTAACTACAAATCATATTGCCGCCGGCTGTTCCCTGAGTCCTGGAAATCTGTATTATCATTACAGAAACAAGGAACAGATTATACGTGAGATATTTATTCAAATTACGGAGGAGTATCATTCCATTCTGGATAATGATATGAATCATATTATTGGACTGTTCGAGATGGGAACACAAATACTGTACCGTTATAGATTCTTTTATCGCGAATTGGCAACACTGATTACTGCGGACACCGAATTAAAAAAACTTTACCGGGATAATCAGATTCAAAAGTATTCTATAATCGAGAAGCTTATATTAAATATGACAAAAGAGGGTTTGCTCAATGAAGAACTTGTTACAAAAGGTCTAAAGTCTTTGATAGAATCTTCCTGGATGCATACAGACTTCTGGATACCATATTTATCTATAAGTGGAGAAGATATTACAACCGAAACCATTTTTCGGGGTATCCGGGGATACTTTGATCTTGTAATGCCTTTTTTTACTGATAAAGGCCGAAAGCAAATAAAAGAGTTTTTTGAAAAAGGGTAGAGTGTTGAGTATAGTAATTAACCGAATATAATATCTATTCCAGCTTGCGACTAAACAATAATCCGTATTTTTCAGTATTTTTCCGTTCCGGAGTGACACGTAATGGACTTTTTTTGTTATATTAGAGTAAATACTCTAAAAGGTGAAAAGCATGAATTATCTAAAATTAATGACTTTTGTTTTATTGTTTGTTTGTTGTTCTGCTGTGTTAACTGCCGCATCGGATAACAAAAGCAGCGCTAACGTATCTTTGACTGCCTCAACTTTGCCGGAATTTCAGGCAAGCGCGGATTATACCTTTGTTTTGCCAGCTAACACGGATTTAAAAATCAAAGGATCTGTATCTCCTGTATCGGTAAAAGCGGAAGGAGAGGCTGTATGGACACCTTTGCCGTTTTTACAGTTAGTTGGCGCAGGATCGGCTGGTACAGGGTGGAACAACAGCCTTGCAGATGGATTACGAATCAATGAACCCTATGGTGATACATCACGAAAGCTGACAGGCGGTAATTTTGAAGGTATTGTTTACAGTGCTGGCGGGGGCGCCGCACTCCAATTTGATCTGGCGGCGATTGTACCGGGAGAATGGAACCATGTTGTTTTCAGGACCTATCACAGCTGTTTTTACAGAGGCTTGACTTCGGCAGATAAAGACCAGTCATGGGTGTTTGAAGATGACGATGGAGAAAACAGAAACGGATACAATTATTATGGGAATTATTTAATCGGATATCAGATGCCTTTAAAATTCAGTTTTGCGGGTTTTTTGTTTGAGGAGGAACTCAGACTTTATGAGACAGAAAACGGTTCAAATTGGGGTGATGACCTATCGAGGTGGACAATAAGTCCACTTGCTGTGTTCGATTTCACGGATAAAATTTCTGCTACATGTCTGGTACAGTTTAGAACCGAACGTAATTTTATTGATGGAACCGCTGATAATGATTTTTATCAAACCCGTAAAATAGATTCAGATAATGAACGCAGCATGGAGTTTTACAGGGCCGTATTGATTATGAATTATAAAATTTGAATAGAAAACAGAACCTGTTGTAAAATATAAATTTAAAGGTTTAAATAGTGATGCTTTTATGGGAGCTGTTTGGTGATAATCTCCGGTAAAAGAATCTAAAAAGAAATATTAAGAGGAAAATTATGAAATTAAAAATAAAAATAAACGCAAAAACATTTTTAACAGTATGTCTTGTCTTCTGTCTCGCATTCGTCTCATGCACTGCTACACGATCATCGTTTAAACAGGTAAAACATGAATCAGATATATTAAAAATAATCTACTATGGAACCCTTGCAGGCAACTCGCATAACACGCAACCCTGGAAAGTAAAAATAATCGATGACAAAACAATCGAAATATATGCCGACTTTTCGCGTAAACTTGAAGTAGTCGATGAAACTTCGAGGGGGCTCTATATATCTTTAGGCGCTTTTATAGAAAACTGTGTTCTGTCAGCAGGTGCCCTTGGGTATCATGCTGATGTCAAATATTCATCAGAATTTTCCGGGGATCATATGGCTGCAAGTATAACTGTCAAAAAGGCGGACCATACGGATTTTGACCTTGCCGATATATCAGCACGAGCCACACTGCGGACACCTTTTAAGACTGAACCAGTTAGCAAAAGCGATCTTTCTTTTCTGATAGGCAGTGATCAGGAGTCGGTACTCTTTATTAAGGCTGATTCAGAAAACGGGAAGTATATATCACAACAGAATCTTCTTGCCTATACACAGCAGTCGCGAGACACAAGAGCCAAAGAGGAGCTTGCCGGCTGGATCAGGTTCGCAAATTCAGATGTTAAGAAACATCGGGATGGCTTGACCACGGCGGGTATGGGTATTAAAGGTTTCAGTGCTCTTTTTGTGCGTAACTTCTTTTCCCCGGAAGATTCAAAGAGTGACTCCTTTGTTGAAGCTGGAATCAAGAAGGCAGAGGTTCAATTGAGTAATCAAGCAGGGTGGATCGTAATAAAACAACCCGGTTCAACACCGACAGACTGGATGGAAGCCGGGAGAGTGTATCAGCGTGTTCACCTTAAATGCCGTTCCTGCATGATCGGGTTTCATCCCTTTAACGCAGTACTGGAAGAAAATAATTATGAAAGAGAGTTTAACAAAAAAATCAGGATAAACGGCACAGTTCATCTTCTTGCTCGCATTGGTTACGTGGATTCTTATCCAAAACCTGTGAGTGTTCGTAGAACTGTCGAAGATATATTAGTTAGTGATTAGAAATGATAGTATTAACTATCGGATTATTATTCAAGGCGCATTATCTGTTTTAGAGCTGTACTGTATTAGTCGATAATCAGGTTATTAGTACGTTTAAAAATGATATAAAGACGGAAGTTTAACATGAAAAAAAGTTTTATGGTACTCGCTATAGTTTTCTTTGCGATATTCATGCCGATTTTTGATGTATTTTCATCATCACTGGAAGCATTAGACAAGGATCTGGAAGCAATTGCCACAAAGGTTTTGCCCTCCGTTGTAAGTACCATGGGTGAGGCTGATGACGCTGGTTCCCGAGGTATTTTTGGAAGGTCTCGTCCTGGCGGATCGCGAAAATCCATGGGGTCGGGTGTTATAATCGATAAAAGAGGGTACATCGTAACAAATTATCATGTTATTCGTGAATTAAAAGAGATAAATATTGTTTTATTCGATAAAAAAGAGTATCGCTGTGATATTGTAGGTTCTGACCCCGCGACCGATATCGCTGTGCTCAAAATAAAAGGTAAGGTTCCTGCTTCATTGCCCGTAATTGACATGGCGGATTCTGATAAGCTTGCTCCCGGGCAGATAGCGATCGCCGTGGGGAACTCCTTCGGACTGTCCCATACTGTAACAATGGGAATTGTAAGCGCGGTTAATCGTGACAATATCGGGTTGCTTGATTTTGAAAATCTGATTCAGACCGATGCTGCAATAAATCCGGGAAATTCCGGTGGAGCTCTTGTTAACGCGAAGGGGCAGCTTATTGGAATTAACACCGCCATCTATACACGCAGTGGAGGTAGCGATGGGTTGGGTTTCGCGATTCCCTCTAATCAGGTGCGTTCTATTACTGATGAACTCATTAAAACCGGTAAAATTGTCAGGGGCTTTCTTGGCGTTCATGTCGAAGAGCTTGGTGAAGATGACGCAAAAAGATTAAAGACCGACAAAGCCAAAGGTGTTCGGGTTACCGGGGTTGTTGACAGCTCACCAGCCGAAAAGGCAGGTTTGCGGGCGGATGATATAATTTATAAAGTTAATGGAAAGTCTGTAGCCACGGTTAAAGAGCTGAGGGTTGCTGTATCGGGACTTAAACCTGGAACAGTAGTAAAATTTGATATTTTCAGAGAAGGAAAGATGGAAAGTGTAAAGGTCACTCTTGCTGAGGTTCCGGTTCCAAAACAGGTTAAAAAAGGTGATGGATTTACAAATTTTGGCATGAGTGTAACTTTTGTTGATGAAGACAGTTCTTACAGGTATAAGATTACAGAGAAGTATGGCGCTGTTGTTACAAAGGTAAGTCCCGACTCTCCAGCCTCGTTTGCGGGAATAAACCCCGGAGATCTTATTCAGGAGGTGGAAGGCACGGTTGTAACAGATTCGATACAGTTCGAAGAGGCAGTTCGTGAAAGGGAAGGGAGGTCGACAGTATCTTTTTTGGTATTACGGGGGAATATTCGCCGTAAGATAGTTGTGATGCTTGACAAATAGAGTATTGTGAGTTACAAAGTAACCTGACCGTTATCTTGACCAGCTGTTCATAAAAAAAGAGGTAATTCAGGAGAAAAGCAAAATGAAACAAAAAGTGACAAAAAAGGAGATGCTCGCGATGATGCGCTCCGTGGTAAGGCTTAAGACGCCGCCGCCAAAAACAGAAACACCGAAAAATGTCTACACAAGAAAGACAAAACACAAGAGGAGGTTCAGAAATGACTCCTCTTTTTTTATTAATAAACTAAAAAATATTTTAAATTTTCGACCCCACCCGGCGCCGCGCATCGTGCCGGCTATATAGTTCAAACAATTGCGCAGTTCTTATGCGTAAATGTTTGAACGGTTTTATTATTCTCTCTCTTCCAGAGATGTGTTTTTTGCTTTTAACAAAGCAATAGTGTTGTCCTTTCTTTTTATGGCAAAAAGAAAGGACCAAAGAAAAGGCCACGAGGGCGGCTGCCCCTCGACCCCGCAGGGTGAGGATTATAAATCAGCTTTGTAAGGTTTTCTAATGTGATTTTTTTGATAACTTCTACTTTGAAATATTCTCTATGATGGCCTCCTGCCATATATATAGTCAAAACATATGCGCAGTCTTCAAGCGCATAAGTTTTGACGGTTTCGGGCGATCAGCCCGAAAATATACAATAAACGAATCACCACTTTCGCGAGTGCCAACGATGCGAAGTGGTGACTCAACGTCGACATCATGTCGACGCCAGTGTACATAATATGGAAGTTCTGGTTTTATGTATTTTTACTAAACGGTTTTTGGATTTATCGTAATCATTGATTGTGTGTCTGCTTCGATTATTTATCAGGAGGCCTTTCACATTATTGGTTTTTCATAATTAATTATTAATTTCCTTCCAGCGAAGTGCCGGAATCCCTTGTGATGACTGATTTACAATATAGATTGCTGCATTCGCAGAAATGACAGATGGTATTACTCACAACGACATTACCTGATTCTGTCAGTAATTTCTTTATTCGAGATTCCTGCATTCGCAGGAATGTACTGTCTTATATTTCAAGCAATTTTCTGATTATTAAAATAATAATTTTCTATATATTCTCTTTTATTTTTTAATACAGCAAAAATTTGTCGAAGAAGTTTATTTTCAACACTTAGATTCAAGTATTAAGTGCAACTTTTGATTTTATAGTGTCGCTTGGATTTTTATAGTCAAGTCTCTTTCTCGGTCTTTTG
>JAFGRW010000072.1 GCA_016934935.1 Spirochaetota bacterium
AAAAATTACCATGTTTCAGAGGGCAACATGGTTTAAGTGCCTATTCTAAAGGAATTTTTCGCAAGTTCCTTGTTGAAAAGTTAATTTATAGCGGTTGCCAATAATGATTAAGACAATTAATGATGATTAAAACAATTAATAGCATGTTTAAGGTTATTCATTACTAAGTCTGAAAACTAACTCGTAAACATTTTCCCTGCTCTCAATCAGGTGAGCATATCTGATTCCTGTATCAAGTACAATGTGTTTATTTGAAAACGGATGATATTCCAGTACAAGTTCGCTTCCGGCTGATCTGCTGTAAAAAGAATTACTCTGATATGTACCGTAACCGTGATCGTAAAATCCGTTTAACTTGATTCTCTTTATATAAAACAATCTCCAAATGTTAAAATTTGTGCTAAGAAGCGGCAGTGTATAGTTAACACTTCCTTTATAAAATTTTTCGAAAAACAGTTCATCATATCCCCTGGGATATAAAAAGCTTAACTGATATCTATAGTTGTTATCTTCACCATATTTATATCGGTCAAATTGATAAGCACCTTCAAAATAGAGGCTGTGGTGTTTAAATATGGATGGGAAATAGAGTTTTGAAAAGAGAGATATCTGTTCTCCAAAATAGTCTCCCTGTGGAGTATGGCGAAAGTTGGCCATAAGAAGCTGCCCCCATCGGGGATAAATATCGAGCAGCATTCCTTGTGTTGAGTGTGAAAAGAGTGCGCTGTAGCTTACAGATGTCAACTGTCCGTCATCAATTGTGCGCAGGTTGTTTTCCGTATGCGATTTATCAGATATTTCTGTGTATTGGGCGTCGGTTCTCAGTTCAAAATATGTTGTATGAATCCCCCTCGAGAGATTTAGAGGCAGATATACATACCCGTAACCTGTGGATTCGCGCCAGACGATATTTTCCGTCCAGCTGTCGTCGAGAGGTTTTGAACGGTCTCCATATATACCGCCAATTCCAAAAATAGGGTAAAAACCGCGATACTCCAGGTTCCCTCTTACAGAACTTGTGTTTTCATTGTAGTTGTAATGGTAACCCAGCTCGGTGGAGGTTGTTTCAAGAACATCAATCGAATATAGAACAAGCCCCAGTCCATAGTCCCCAATTGGGTTCCATGAATAGATATTAATCGAATTTAAAGCAGGAGAATAATCTTTTGAAGCATAATCTTTTTGCGGTACATCTTCTGCTATGCTTTTACCTGCGTCCTGATCGACCACCGGCTTAAAGTAGTCTACTCTTTTTACAATGGTATTTTCCAGAGGAGTCCATTTTGTCGGGTCAATCGTAAGACTCTTAGCCTGATGTCCTTTTACTGTGTAGTTGGAATAGTAGAGAGTGTCTCCCGCCTGATTAACCGACGGCAGAAAAGCGCCGTATTTCGCGGATACAACCTGATAACGTTTTTTGCTATTTAGGTCAACCGCGTAGATATTGTTGATTCCGGAATAGTCTGATTGATAAAAAATATAATTTCCGGACGGATAAGGGGTAGTAATATTCTCATCATGTGTGTAGTCAATTACAGTACTAAAAGTGCCGGTATTGGCATTAAACTTTAAAAGAGAGGTTCCCCTGTCGTCAAGGGAACAGACGGCAATGTTTTCCCCATTATCGAACCACGAGGGATCAAAAAGAAAAGATTTGTCTGGTGCACTCGTTTCAGAGATAATTTTCCCCGATGCTGAATCAATTATGACAAGAGAACATTCTCTTCGGGAGTTAAACTCAACTGCTGCTATTTTTTTCCCGTCTCTGGATATTGTTGCCGAAATGAATTTTCCTTTTGGAAACAGCCTTTGTGATTTTTCACTTTTTAGATCATATACATTGATTGATGAATAACTTCTGTAATCCCATCTCGGGTCGGGTATCAGATCTGTCCATACCGCTTTTCCTCCGCCAAACGAGACTGTCCTTTCGTTGTTTCGTGCACCTGAAAAAGCGGGGCCCAATGGTATCTGTTTAAGAAACACCGGGTTTTTACCGCTGATATCGACAATACCGGATAAAGAATCCTGACCGACTTGTATGGCATAAAGACGTCCATTATATTCGCCTATCTGGGTTAAACTGGTCCAGCGTCTGGATTTCACGTATGTTAGTTGTCTGGATTCAGTAAATTCAAGGCCTTCAAGCTGTTCTTGCCATTTTTGCCTTAAGTCGTCATAGGTTTTATGATACAGTTCGTTAATATTTGTTTTATCACCTGTGTTGCGGGTTAGTGAGTAGTTAAAATGGTCAAATCTGATAATATTGCCACCCATGTCTTTGAATGTATCGTTCCACAGCATTGAACCATACTCACGTCGACCGTATGTTGTCATGTGATAACCCAATACATAATGGTTTGCTATGGGGTAATTGTCGTTGTAAGAACCCATATACGCACGGTAGTAGCTGTAGCGGTCTTCACTTTGATTCGACAGCTCGTTTGTTCTGACAAACATATCAAAAGAGGGCTGTCTTCCCCGGCCGCCGTTTGTGAGAGTTGTCTCTGCAAGAACAGCATCTCCCTCCATAATCCATGAAGGAACAAAGGCTACCGCGTAAACAGCGGCTCCGATATCACCAAAAACGTACCAGGTGATTTTACGCCCGCCACTGTTAATGGTGTTAAGCTGGCTCATATGTCGTATTTCGTGAACCGAAAGAGCAGTAAACCATTCGTTTGCTGCGAATTGGCCGGGTGTGTTGTAAAAATGCGATTTGTATGGAGCATAATACACGGAGCCATTTGCTTCGGCGCTTTCAGAAATAAGGACAATCGTTGTGCGCCTCCAGTCGCTTTTCATGGTTTTGTTATGGTACTTCAGGTAGTGTTCAGCAAGATTCGCGACTCTTTGAGCGTCCTCTTCTATGTCCGGGTTGTAAATTATCTGAAAATTTTCAGTATCTATCGATTTCCATTTAAGAGAATAGGGGTGTCCAGCTTCAAGATTGTGAAAACATAAAAGAAACGTACAACAAATTGTAAATATGATCATGCATCTTGTTGGTTTAGAAAAAAACATGTTTTGAACACTCCGTATCGGGTTTTGGAAATTATGCTGGAAAAATTGATTATAAAATTAAAACACATAAAGAGTTATAATTCGTTACATAAATTATATTTTATCGCGTTTGTTACCGACATACTTTAAACAGGATCAAATATGTCGATGTTAATACTATTTTAGTATCATCAAATTATACGCCACAAAACTCTTTTACTGTTTTTGCCAGCTTTTTACCCTGTTCATAAATTTTCTTTTTAGTATCCTCATCGCATCCGCCTTGCCACTCGACAGGTTCAAGACAGTCCCAGTTATAGTCAGCTGTAATTGAGTCAAATTCTTTTTGAGCACCACCTGACCAGCCATACGACCCAATACGCAGCACTTTTTTGTTCTTTAGATGTTTTCGCCCAAACATATCAATAGCTGCAGCAACAGGTGGAAACATACGGTATTCGTACGTAGGCATCGCGAATACAAGGCCGGCTGATTTATAGGCCGAAGTCAGTGGAAAGGATACGTCTTCATTTGGTACCTGATGCAGGTGTACAGTTACTCCTTCTGATTTTATACCATCGATAAGTGGTGCCAAAGCGGATTCCGTATTACCGTACATTGAGCCCCACAATATAGTAATTTCAGGTTCGGCTGGGCCGTTCATGTATTCGGCGAATCGTCTATATCGCTCAATTATTACCGAGGGATTTTCCCGCCAGATAATGCCATGTGAAGGAGCAATCATCTTTATGTCCAAAGAGGCCAGTTTGTCTATTGCTTTTTGTACAAATGGAGAAAAGCTCGCTACAATATTTGCATAGTAGCGAAGTGATTCCCTATCGTAAAAAGCGTGTTTCTCATCATCCAGTTGATCATCAAAAGGGTTGTCTACACAGCCGTATGATCCGAAAGCGTCACATGAGAACAGTACTCCCGACTTCTCATTATAAGTGACCATGGTTTCGGGCCAGTGTACGTTTGGAGCCGTGTAAAAGGTCAGTTCCATATTATTTCCTAGATCCAGTTTTTCTCCATCTTTTACAATCTGGACGTTGTCCTCATTTTTATAAAATCCCTTTACCATGTTTTTCCCAAGCTGAGTTGTAAGTATTGTTACCTTGGGATTAAGCTTTAAAAATTCACATAGCCATCCAGTGTGATCTGGTTCAAGATGGTTCAGTACAAGATAGTCAATATTATTGATGTCGATATTCAAGGAGGCCAGTTGTTCTTTTAGAGCCTCAGGGGCATTATCCCAGTCTCGAACAAGGTCAATAAGCGCTGTTTTATCACCCTTAACGATATATGAGTTTAGGGATACTCCGTCCGGTATAGGCCACATGCCCTCAAATAGATCCCCGTTTTTTATGTTTGCTCCGATAAAATAGATGTTTTCTGCTATTTCCACTGCTTTCATTTAGGTTCCTCTTTAATATATTGTATTTGATAATGATAATCACTAACAGGCAGCTTTGCAACAAGAAATTTGCATTTTCAGGTCTTTCCTGTCAGAACAATGAACTTGTAATGAAACAAAATAGTTTAAAGGTTAAGAAATAAGATTATTAATCAAGCCGAAGTCCTGCTTAACTATTAATTTACATTATATTATTCAGTAATAAAAAAGTTCTATGAAAAAATCCAGAAATTTGTTAAAATATATATTATGAAATTATCAAATGAACTTTTTTTACTTTTATTTGGACAATATTTTAAAAACTTTTAAAAACGGCAATAAAGAAAAGCTTCTTTGTCGTTTAAAAAAATAAGTGATATTCCGGGGGTAAAGATGAATTATAGAAAATTAGGCAAAACCGGTTTTGATGTATCAGAGGTTTCGCTTGGCACATGGCAGGTAGGAGGGCGCTGGGGCAGCGGTTTTGATGATGCAAATGCTGAAAAGATAATAAACGAAGCAATTGATCGGGGAATAAACTTTATTGATACCGCTGATGTATATGAAGATGGCAAGAGTGAAGCAGCGGTTGGCAGGGTAGTCCGTTCAAGAAGTGAACGTGTTTATGTCGCGACAAAATGCGGTCGTTTTATAAATCCTCATGTGGCGGAGGGATATACACCGGAGGCATTAAGAAAATTTGTCGAAAACAGCCTGAGAAACAGCGGTTTGGATACTCTTGATCTTATTCAGCTTCACTGTCCTCCAACTGAAGTATACTATCGACCTGAAATTTTTGAACTTTTTGACAAGCTTAAAGATGAAGGTAAAATTTTGAATTTTGGGGTTAGTGTCGAAAAGGTGGAGGAGGCTCTTAAGTCGATCGAATACGATAACGTAACAACTGTCCAGATTATTTTTAATCTTTTCAGGCAACGCCCATCAGAGTTGTTCTTTTCAGAGGCCAAAAAAAAGCAGATCGGAATTATTGCGCGTGTTCCTCTTGCCAGTGGTCTGTTAACAGGAAAATTTTCTCTGGATACAGTTTTTGATAAATCTGATCATCGTTATTCTAATCGTAACGGGGAATGGTTTGACAAAGGTGAAACCTTTGCAGGAATAGACTATAGCAAGGGTGTAAAGGCTGTGGATCGATTGCGTGAAGTTTTTCCTGATGAAGGGAATCTCGCTCCTCGTGCGCTTCAATGGATCTTGTCTTTTCCCGAGGTGTCCACTATCATACCCGGTGCATCACGTGTGGAACATCTGATAAGCAATTTGAAGACTCTTTCGCATAAGGAACTTTCCCAAAACGAGATAGACCGTATGAATGCTATCTATAGCGAAGAGATCCAGAATCTTGTTCATCATCTCTGGTGAAAGGCATTGAGTATTTTGAAAGTTGTCATGCTTTTTGTTTGGAAAAAAATACAGCTAGTCAGCTTTTGATATCAGGGAACTTCGAAAAATTACCATGTTCCTGAACGGCTATGCCGTTTAAAGCCTATTAAAGACAGCTTCAAATTTCAGCTTAGTAAGCGATATTTATGGCTTTATTAAAGGAATTTTTCGAAAGTTCCTATGCTCACTCGCCCAGCACCACTTTGAAAAATAAGGTGGTGCCGGGCTGCTCGCAGATGCAACCTCTGCTGGTCGATTACATGATGGATATATTCCTTGATGATGACGAGGAAATAGTTATTTTCCTCAT
>JAFGRW010000073.1 GCA_016934935.1 Spirochaetota bacterium
ATGAGGAAAATAACTATTTCCTCGTCATCATCAAGGAATATATCCATCATGTAATCGACCAGCAGAGGTTGCATCTGCGAGCAGCCCAGCACCACTTTATTTTTCAAAGTGGTGCTGGGCGAGTGAGCAAAGGAACTTGCCCTTGTTGGTTGTTCTTATCAGAACAATAAGCTTTTAGCACAAGATAAAAGCCCCACGGGTAACACGAAAAATTCCTTTAGAATAGGCACTTAAACCATGTTACCCTCTGGAAAATAGTAATTTTTTGAAGTTCCCTAATAATAGCCGTGGTGTCAAAATAAAACGGCATTAAGATAATTAAAATTTTAAAAATAAAGGTTTTATAAATCATGAGGTTTTTGTTACTTCTTTTGTCAAGGTTACTTTGTATTTTATTAAGATATTTGTATAAATTCACCTGATTAGTGTAAGCGGTTTTTGTTATAAGTAATTTACGGAATTTTTGGAATTTTAGTATAATTATATTAAAAATATATAGAAATGGCATTAGTTTTATGGAATGTCAAAGAGATTAGTCTTATAAATATATTAGTTGGAAGGCGTTTGTTTGAAAACTGAAAGTTGGACACTTCTTTATGACCGTGATTGCCCACTTTGTTCCCGATTTGCGGTAATTGTAGAGAAACTAGATCATGAAAATATGATTGATTTTGTACCTCTCCAGGATTATTGTAAGAAAGAGATCCGTTTCTCTTGCGAAGAGTTGCTAAAAACGGTTCATATCATTAGTGAACAGGGTCAGGTTCTTAAGGGGGGGGATGCAGTTTGTAAAGTACTAATGCTTGTACCTGCATCGCGTCCATACAGATGGTTGCTGAAAAGTAAAGTAGGGCATCGTGTTTCTAACACGGTATATTTTGCTTTAAACAGCATCAGACGTTGCTATAAATGTAATCGAAGAAGGTAAACATGAATATTATTATGGTTTATAGTGATGAGTTGGTTGCTCAGTCTGTTGCTGCCGTAAGTGCTGTTCATGCAATTACAATGGTTAAGGCTGGCGAAAGTGCGGATATCGACTTTACAAATTATTCTCTTGTTCTTTTGAATGTTGATGATATTCTCTGTGACAGGTTGTTGGATAAGATAAACAAAAAGATACCGGTTTTGCGTCTTAACAACAGTAATCAGTTTATCAAGATGATGAATTATGTTACTAAAGGTCTTGTGGGTACTGTTTCTCTTCCATTGTCAGGAGCTTTCTTGTACGAGATAATTGATTCGTTAAGCAGGCAGGTTGTAATTCTTCCTGAAAACAGTAACGACAAATATCAATTTTACTATAATGGTGATAAAATAGAAGTATGTGTTAATCCGGATTTTTTATTAAGATCTGTTCGAATAGCAGAACAGGATATAGAGCAGAAAAAAATAGCAGTTACTCATATTACATCTAATAAAAAGGTCGATGCTGCCTCTGTAAACGATTCTCTTTCCCGGCTCCAGGAGGAGGTAGTCGAGGGACTTATCAACGATGAATTTTCGTTAGCGTATCAACCTGTTCACTATCTGAACGACCAGATGTTATACGGGTTTGAAGCCCTTATACGATGGAACCGAAAGGGGCTGCTTATCTCTCCAGATGATTTTATACCTCTTGTAGAAAAAACAGATGTTGTTTATGCGCTTAATGATTGGGTATTGAATCAGGTTTTATTAGATTTAGAGGATTGGAATGTTAAATTCACTACAAATGGCGATAATTTAAGAGTAAATATTAATCTTTCGGCTCATCTGTTTGAATCTCCGGGAATCGCGGATAAAATAATTGAAAGTGTTAAAACTGCCAAAATTGATCCGAGGCAGCTTGGGCTGGAATTAACCGAATCGGCATTTATGGATTCCAAGGAGATAGCAAACCTGGCGCTTTTAAAACTAAAATCGAATAATTTTCCTATTTACATGGATGATTTTGGAACAGGTTACAGCTCTTTATCATATTTACAACATTTTCCTGTGGATATTTTAAAAATTGACAAATCGTTTGTAAAATGGATTACTTTCGATGAAGATAGTGAGCATATCGTTAGTTCAATTATTGGACTTGCACATGGCTTAAAAATGAAGGTGGTCGGTGAAGGTGTAGAAGAGAGAGCACAAGTAGACTTTTTAAGAGAGAGAGGTTGCGAGTTTGGCCAAGGATTCTTTTTTAGCCGTCCTCTCAAAAAGAATGACGCATCCTTATATCTTGCTGATTATCACAATAGACGCTAGGGGGAGTATGATACGGATACTTGTAGTGGATGATCATCCAATAATATATCAGGGGCTGGTTCAGATGCTTCAGGATGATTTGCGATTTAAGGTTGCTGACAACGCAAAAACTTATGATGAAGCAATTATAAAACTGGAAAAATATAAACCCGACCTTTTGATAGTCGATATAGGCCTTCGCAGCGAGAAAAACGGGATAGACCTTGTCAGGTTTGTAACTGAAAACTATCCGGAAACAAAGACAATGGTTCTTTCGATGCACGATGAAGAGATATATTCAGTAAGATCATATAATGCTGGCGCAAGAGGGTTTGTTAATAAATCAGATTTTACTGAGCGAATAGTTGAGGCAATCGAAATGGTTATGAGGGGGGAGCTCTATTATCAAAACGGTGCTCCACTGGTTGAACATAAAGGGGATCGATTAAAGCAGCAGTTCTCGAGGCTTACCGACCGTGAAATCGAGATTTTACGTTGCATTGGAATGGGGATGAAAAATAGTGATATTACCGATAAAACCGGTGTAAAGGAAAAAACCATACATTCGCATCGCTTACGTATTAGAAACAAACTGCAGCTTGAGAGCACTGCGGATCTGATCAGGCTGGCGTCTTCGTATATAGATGATAATGTTATCTGATTAAATATATCAGGAAAATATGATTAATATAAAAAGAGTTATCCGGGGATAACTCTTTTTATATTTTAGTGCGAATAATTATTTCACTAAATTAGACGATACATGGGTTTTCGCTTTTTCCTGTTGGGTCCACTTTGTCGGTTGCATCGAAAAATTTACATTTTGAAATAACAACCCCAAGTTTGATACTCTGATTAACGCTGAATTGCTTTGTAGGATCTGCTTTAAGAACCATGTTGCTGTCAGAGTCAAGACGAACATGAAGAATTGTTTCTGAACCAAGAGGTTCAACAACTTCTATCACGGCATTAATTGAGTTTGTTGGATTTTCTTCAAAAGTGAAATCTTCAGGGCGAACACCGAAAACAATATTTTTTGAGCCATACTCTTTAAGTTTTGCAAGCTGCTCAGGTGTAGGTGTAAGATTGATTCCTTTCTCTGTCAATTTATCACCAGTCAAAGAAACCGGATGAAAGTTCATAGGAGGAGTACCGATAAAACCGGCAACGAACATATTGTTAGGATTGTTATAAAGTTCCATAGGAGTGTCAATCTGCTGAATGAAACCGTCTTTCATAACAACAATTCGGTCACCCATGGTCATCGCTTCTGTCTGGTCGTGAGTTACATAAACCATTGTAGACTGAAGTTTTGTGTGTAGACGCGAAATTTCCGCACGCATTGTTACACGAAGTTTTGCATCAAGGTTTGAAAGTGGCTCATCAAAAAGGAAAACCTTTGGATGACGTACAATTGCGCGACCCAGGGCAACACGCTGACGCTGACCACCGGAAAGCTGTTTAGGTTTACGATCAAGAAGGTTTTCGATATGAAGAATCTGAGCTGCTTCTTTAACCTGTTTTTCTATAATATCTTTTGGAGTTTTTCTCATTTTAAGACCGAATGCCATATTGTCATAAACTGTCATGTGGGGGTAAAGTGCATAGTTTTGAAAAACCATGGCGATATCGCGGTCTTTTGGGTGAATATCATTTACACGTTTGTCGTCGATATAAAGGTCTCCGCTTGTTATCTCTTCAAGACCGGCAAGCATTCTAAGAGTTGTTGATTTACCACAACCTGAGGGCCCTACAAGTATTACAAATTCCTTGTCCTGGATCTCTATATTAGCGTCGTAAACCGCTTGAAAACCGTTTGGATATATCTTGTTGATATCCTTGAGTACTACCGTTGCCATAAAATCTCCTTCCTACTTAATTTTTGGTTTAGTGGTATTCCCGGTTTAAGAATTATTTAACTGATTGTCACAGACGTAAAATATCTGTAATGCATGCAGATATTAATCAAAGACGCATAACAAGCAGTTAACTTAAACAGGAAAAACTGATAATATAGAAGAAAACGTTCTCTTCTATATTATCAGTTTTTCTGATTATTCGGTCAAACTGTCAACTATTTTTCATTTTATTAATTTAATATTTGTTGAAGATAGATGTCGGGTATTTAATAAAACAGGTGTTATATCCATCTTTATACAAGAAGGGAACTTTGAATAATTACTATTTTCCAGAGGGCAGCATGGTTTAAGTGCCTGTTCGAAAGGAATTTTCCGCAAGTTCCTTATTAATAAGTCAATTTTTAAAGATTGTAAGAAATTAGTTCAAGATTACCTTTACATAAATTGAGTATTTTCGGATAAGGTTTGTAATCGGTGAACATATCTATAAGTCTTATTCTTGCTCCATAATTACTCTTGATCGTTTCAAGTTGTATTATAATTAATTATATGTAGCACGGTATTAAAAAAACTTGCGGTTATTTTTAACGGAGATTCTTATGAAAAATATTAAAAAAATATCATCTTTAATCATGGTGATGTTAATAGTTCTTTGCGGTTGTTCAAAAAGTTATGATCCGATCAATGTGGGCCTGGTTTTGACAGTGGAGGGCCCAGGAGATGAATCGTTTAACGATAATGCCCTGGCAGCGTTAGAGCGTGCCAAATTGGATTATAAAATCAATTATGATTATAAAGTACCGGCTTCGCTGGCTGATATAGGTAATACAATTGAATATTTCGCAAAAAATAATTATGATTTGGTAATCGTAACCGGATTTTTGATGCACGACGCTTGCGAGAGTATTGCTGATAAGTATCCTGAAACTGATTTTATAATCATTGATTCACTTGTAAAGCGTCCCAATGTAAAACCCGTATTGTTTAACGAGAAAGAGGGTGCTTTTGCTGCAGGTGCTGTCAGCGCCTTAGTTTCACGTTCCGGCAATGTGGGTTTCATTGGAGGTATGGATATTCCTTTTATAAAGGAGATACTTAAAGGTTTTAGAGCCGGTGTGCAGCATCAAAACGGCAAGATTCGAGTTGCCTCTGTATATTTAAATGGTGAAAACCCGTTCAATGATCCACTACAGGCCAACAAAGAGGCTGAAAAGATGATTAACGAAGGTATCGATATTATTTTCCATATAGCCGGGAATAGCGGTATCGGCATCGTTAAGGCCTGCAGTGAAAACAGGGTGTTTGCAATTGGCGAAAAAGGTCAGTATGGAAGTTCAGATGATACTATTCTTGCAAATATTGTAAAGAATCCTGAAAATGCTGTTTACAGGTTAGTTGTTGAAAGGCTGAAGGGCGAATTTGATAATGAACCGGCTTTATCCGGTTTCTCGGAAAAAGGCATAAGTATCGATTTTTATCCATATAAAAGCGGAAATGATGTAAGTAATTTACAGGAAACTGTACAAGCGGCACAAGAAGCACTATTATCAGGTAATATTTCCATAGAGTAATGTTGTTATAACGGGATAGTAATCCTCGGTTATTCATGCTAATTATAAGAAAAGTGAGTTTGCGGATTTATCTGGTTATACACTTTTTTAGTTTGATTTTGAATAAAAATTTATCTATTTTTAGAAAAGTCAAAATCAATAAGGTGTAATATGTTATCCGGATATAAAACGTTAATATGTTTTCTGCTTCTTTATCTGTTTGGGTTGCTTTCCGGTTTTTTTATTAAGACCGGCGTGTCAAATTATAAGGAACTCTCTTCTCTGGCTTTTTTAATTATACCTTTGCTGATTTTTATCATCTTCTGTATTTTTGTAATCCTTATCAGTAGAAGCAGAGCTGTTAAGCTCTATCTTAGGCTTATTGCCCTGATAAGGTCTCTTCCCGACATACATATACACTCACTTTCTGATGCAAAAAATATCAGCAATATGTTTGCTAAAATGGGCTATTTTGAGCAGATAATCTCGGTATATCAGAGCAAGATCAGAGCTCGATACCGGCATCTGGATTCTAATAGTATGATTCAGACAGTTCTTCTGAGTCTGAATAACCTTCATATCGAGATGGATAACCGTAACGAGTTTTTTAAAGCTGTTTTGGAAAGCGCAATAACTGTTATTCCTCAAGCCGATAGCGGAGCTCTTCTTGTACTTGATTGCGATGGTATTTTACACTACGAGGCTGTTATAGGTTTTGATATTGCCAATGTATTACCTGTCGAATTAAAGAAAACTGAAATATACAAAAGAAACAAAACTCATATATTTGAACCATGCATAATAAGATCGGCCTTTTCTGATAATAATAGAGATGAAACGCAAGATTTTCATTCAGCTGTTTGTGCTCCAATTAACATCGAAGGGAATCTGTTTGGAGTTTTAGTAATCAACAGTATTGACGAGAATGCGTTCGGTGAGGATGATTTAGTGCTAATAAGCTATTTCGCGAATGAGGTAAGCTTGCTTATAAGAACTCACAATAGAATACAGAAAGCGATATTTAATTCCAAATATGATAGTCTTACTGGTGTTTATACACGAGGTTATTTTGAAGATCTTTGCAAGGTCACAATGGATCAGGCCTACCGTGGGGGGCTTCCCTTGCAAATAGTACTAATAGATTTGAATGATTTTAAAATGATTAACGATACTTATGGCCACTCGGCGGGTGATAATGCCCTCAAGTTTTTTGCCTCGGAATATATAGCTTTAAAACGGGAAGCCGATCTCTTTTGCCGCTATGGAGGAGATGAATTTGTGGCACTGTTTTTTAACTGTGATATGGACGGAGTAAGTCTCTTTTTTGAACTTTTGGAAGAAACCCTGAGAAAAAACACTTTTTCTGCGGCAGATACCAGTCTTAATATCTCGATAAGCTGGGGATGCGCGTCTGTGCATCGGGATGGGGAAACCTTGACCGAACTTGTAAATTGCGCGGATAAGCGAATGTACGAAGATAAACGCAGGCGAAAAAAAGTTATCTGATTATCCCGTTGTCGCTTGTTCAGTACCACTTTGAAAATGCAAAGAGGCGCTGGAGATATAGTTTAACTGACAATAAAAACGGAACCAGAATGAACCAACACAGGTCTAAGTAATATATTGTAAATATGGAGCAAGATATGATTTATAATAAAGCTATGATTTTTTTTACTGCTCTTCTCTTGTTGACTTCCTGTGAAAAATTCCCGTTTGGGAAAGACAACCGGAATTCTGTTAAAAGTGAGCGTTTCGGGATGTCTAGACGCATCCGGCTTCATGACAGTAGAGCAGAAAATATTGACCTGGAAAGACTTTGCAGGGGATTGGATTTGACCGAAGAGCAGGGTTTAAAAATAAAAAAAATAAATGAAATTTTTTCCGGCCGTCATTTAGCTATCAGAGAATTGCTTGAACCGCTTGAAGATAATCTTAGAGTTGAACTGCATCGGGATAAAGTTGATTTGAATAAGGTTAAAGAAATTTTAAAAGAAATGTCCGAACCTGAAATTAGTCGGCGGTTGTTGATGATAGAACATCGTATTGAAGTGGAAAAAGTTCTGAGTCCTGAACAGCTTGTTAGGGCACGCAGGCATAATCGGCAGTTTAGAAAAAGATGATTTCAGAGAGAGATTTTGCTCAGATTGTCGGCAAAACCAAATCGATCGTTCTTTCGGCAGTTGCGAAAAATTTGCCGGAAAGATTCCATTATCTTATTGACGACGCAGTTCAGGAGACATATCTGCGAGCTTACCGGGCGTTGGTAAAGGACAAGTTCAAAGGTGAATCTGAATTGTCAACCTGGCTCTATGCTATTGCAAGAAATGAGGCCTTGCGAATAACAAAAAAATCTCTTCGGGAAGAGCAAAAACAGAAAGAATTTTCTAAAAAATCGATGGAGAGGATAGAGAATAAAGATGTTAAGGAATCTGATGATGTTTTTGCTCAGAAAGAGGCTTATCAGAATTATTTAATCAGGCTGCCTCGAATTCAAAAAGAGGTTGTGGATCTTTATTTGAGGGGGTTTACAGAAAAAGAGATTGCTGCATTTTTATCTATTGCGGGTGGAACTGTAAAATCAAGGCTTTCGCGTGCCCGTGAGCTTATTTCAAGGATGCGTAACAGTGAGGAAAAATAATGAATGAGATTAATAAACGACTTGGTGACAGCAACTGGGATTATAAAATTGCTTCAACGGTAATTGGGCGGAAAAAAAGTCAGCGTAACCGTATGGTTGCTTTGTTAATGGTGATCGTTTTCTTTTCCGGACTATTAACATATATAACTTCGTTCAAAGCTGATAGTGAATATTATATCAATAATCAAATTTATTCTGTAATTGAAAAAAGTTACAGCGATAATTCAGACCTGTACGCGATTATTGAAACCGAACAAAGTTTGGACTCACTTATTTATAGTGAGCTTGCCGGCAGGTGATTGTTTTTAATACTTATTATTTTATAATTTTAAATTTTTCGAAATTCACTGCTATTTAATGAAACCGATTTCATGTACATGCCTGCTCTATTTCACAACTTGATGACTTTATAATATAAAAACTTCTTGATTGACTCAAGTTATAAAATATCTTATGGACAGGAAATACTGGTTTTTATCAGATGATTTTACGGATTATGTAATTATCTAATCTGTTTTCAAATTTGCTCACAAATACGCAGGAGCGTTTATGAGAAAAAAAGTTTTACTGTCTGATGTGGTAACCGCTGTTAAGGGGCGTGTATTAAATAATGGAGATGCCGATTATGTCCGCTGGGTTGTGTCGTCGGGGTTAATGAGTGATGTTTTAACTACCGAGGAAGAGGAAATTTTACTTTTAAGCTCTCTTACAACAACTCAGGTTGTGAGAACGGCAGATATGGTAGGTGCTCATGCCATTTTGCTGGCCTGTGGTAAGCCTATCTCTTCTGATACTGTTTCACTGGCGTCAGAATTGGGAATAACGCTTATTAGCTGTGAAATTCCGGTATTCGAAGCGGGGCACTTGCTTGCTCCACTTTTTTTTGGAGATTAACATGCCACATAGATTTCCTATTTTATCAGAAGATAGCGCGGATAAAGTACCTAGCCTTACAATGGAGATTATTTTCAGGCTTAAGGTTAAGGACGCAATGATGACCAGTCTTTGGACTGCAACAAAAAAGCATACTTTTCGTGAAATACAAACTGTAATGCGTGATAATGAAATATCTGGAGTACCCGTTTTAGACGATAACAGGCTTGTGGGTATAGTCAGTGTAAGTGATATAATTAACGCTCTTGATTCCGGTCATATTGAAGAGCCTATCGAAGCATATATGTCGAAGCAGCTAATAGTTCTTGAAGATGATATGCCTCTCTCTTTTGCCGTGTCATATTATAATAAATATCCATATCGACGTTTCCCGGTAATAAATAAAAACAAGGAGTTTGTGGGAATTCTGACTACAAAAGATGTTTTGACCGCGATACTTAACGAGATGAACAATGAGATAAATATACTCGAGAACCAACTGCATCATGATAAAGTGGAATTGCCTAATCAGATTATTCGCGAGTATATCATCAAACAGTTCGATTTTGAAAAGGCAGGGCAGGCTTCGTTTAAACTGAAAAAACTGCTTAAAGAAAAAGAGGTGTCTCGCAAGATAATTCGCCGCGCTTCAGTTGCTGCCTATGAAATGGAAATCAATGTTGCGATTCACTCGAACGGCGGAAAAATAACCTTTGTACTGGAAAAAGATTCAATAACAATAATAACAAAGGATACCGGGCCGGGAATAGCGGATGTGGCTCAGGCGATAGAAGAGGGATATTCTACGGCTAATGACTGGATCCGTTCTTTAGGGTTTGGCGCAGGAATGGGCATACCGAATACCAAAAGGGTTTCTGATGAGTTTAAAATAGAGTCTGAACCGGGCAAGGGCACCATTGTCAAATCAGTTATTTATCTGGAGGAAACAGATGAGAGTCAGTGAAGTTGCAGCAAAAACTGGTATTGAAATAGTTACAAAATCATTCAATGATATTGAAGTCGCAAATGGTTATACCTCGGATCTGTTAAGTGATGTGATGGGATTCGCGGAAGAAGAGTCTCTGTTGATAACGATTCAAGCTCACAAGAATACTGTTGCCGTTGCTTCACAGCTTGATCTTGCCGGTATCGTTATTTGTAACGGGCGCAGGATTCCGGAGGATATGCGACTTGCGGCCGAGCAGGAGGGGATAGCCATTCTGCAGACTGAAGAGAATCAGTTTGTAACATCGCATAAGATATACTCGGCTATTCGTGAATGATTTTTAAATCGGATTTGCACATACATACCTGTCTTTCACCGTGCGGATCTCTTGACATGTCACCCCTTGATATAGTAAAAATTGCAAGGGATAACGGTTTAAATTTGATTGCGATAAGTGATCACAATAGCGCGCTTAACTGCCCGGCTTTGAAAAAGGTTTGTGAACAATATGATGACATAAGCTGTCTTTTCGGTATTGAGGTAACCTCTGTAGAAGAAGTACATAACCTGACTCTCTTTGATGACCTGGAAGCAGTTCTGGATTTCGGTTCTTTTTTGTACGAAAGATTGGATACCATTCCTAACAATCCGGAAGCTTTTGGCGATCAGGTTTATGTTAACGAAAAAAACGAGATAATCGGTGAAGTCGATAAATATCTTGCAGGAGCAACCTCTCTTTCGGTAGAAGAGCTGTTAGTTGAAGTTCACAACAGGGGAGGGCTTTTTATACCCGCTCATGTCGATAGAGCTTCGTATTCCCTTACTTCTCAGCTTGGTTTTATACCTGATAATCCCTATGATGCACTTGAATTTTCAAAGTTTTATTACAGGGATCAGGCAGTTGGTTCAAATAATCAGTCTGTTATAAACTCGGGAGACTATCCACATATAACCAATTCAGATTCGCACTATCCTGATACTGTTGGCATGGTTTACACAGAATTTGATATTGAATTTCCGTCCATAAACTGCATACGGGATGCCTTGAAAAATGGCAGGTTTAATATTTGTACACCATGGCACAAGAAATTTGCTTGACTAAAAACCTGCTCAAAAAAACAAACTATCTGAGAACTTCAAGAAAACGTGTTTCAGGTGGATAATTTTAACCAGTTACTGAAAATAGCGTAAGCATCCACTGAAATGTTTATCAACAGAAGTGACCATAATTCAAAGATCATCAATTAAGAAAAATGTTGGTTTGGTATTTGTCTATGGTAAGCTTATGGTCATCAATAATATCAAAACAACAGGGAGTGTAAAATGTCACAACATCAATTTCAAACCGAGGTCAGTCAGCTGCTGCACTTGATCATTCATTCACTCTATTCTCATAAGGAGATCTTTTTAAGAGAGCTTGTTTCAAACTCTTCGGATGCCCTTGACAAGCTCAAGCATTTGACATTGACGGATGATGCCTACAAGCAGGTAGAATTCGATCCGCGAATTGATATCTCCTTTGACGAAAAAGCAAAAAAACTTACGATTTCCGACACGGGGATCGGGATGAATGAAAATGATCTTGTTGAAAATCTTGGAACCATTGCCAATTCAGGTACAAAGAAATTTGTAGAACAACTGACAGGAGATGCGAAAAGAGATTCTAATCTTATAGGGCAGTTTGGTGTCGGTTTTTACAGCTGTTATATGGTTGCCGACAAGGTAGAGGTTGTTACCCGTAAGGCGGGTGAGAATGACGCATACTTGTGGAGTAGTGATGGTAAAACAGGTTTTGATATCGAAAAGGCCGAACGAGATACTCATGGAACATCAATTACTCTTCATCTTAACGAAGAAGGCGTAGAATATGTCAGTCGCTGGGAAATACAGAATATTGTTAAAAAATATTCAAATCACATACCTTTCCCTATCTTCCTGCATTACGAAGATACCCGTACAGAAGGTGAGGGTGATGACGCAAAAACCATAACAGAACAAAAAGAAGAACAGATTAATGCTGCCTCGGCATTTTGGAAGCGCTCGAAGAGTGACTTGACTGATAACGATTATAAGGAGTTTTACAAGGATTTGTCGCACGATTATGAGGATCCCATGTTCTGGAGCCACGTTCATGCCGAGGGAACACTTGATTACACTACTCTTTTTTACATTCCTTCTAAAGCGCCTTTCGATCTTTACAGAGCCGATTATACTCCCGGGGTAAAACTCTATGTGAAACGTGTCTTTATTACAGATGATGAAAAAGAGTTAATGCCTACATATTTGCGTTTTGTTAAGGGAATAATAGACTCAGAAGACTTACCTCTTAATGTATCAAGAGAGATTCTTCAGCAAAACAGGGTTTTGGCTAAAATTAAAACCAATTCAGTTAAAAAAATCCTTTCTGAGTTCACTCAATACGCCAAGGATTCTGAAAAATATGAGCATTTTTATAAGGAGTTTGGACGTCCTTTAAAAGAGGGGCTTTATCAGGATTATGAGAACCGTGACACTCTTTTAGAACTGGTCAGATTCAAGTCAACAAAGGTGGAAGGTTTAACTTCGCTTGCTGATTACGCGTCAAGAATGCAGGGTGATCAGAATACTATCTATTACATTACAGGTGAAAACGAAGCTTCTTTAAGGTTATCTCCTCTGCTTGAAATGTACAAGAAGAAAGATATCGAGGTATTGATTCTTGATGATGAAATAGACGAAATAGTGATACCTTCAGTAAACAAGTACAAGGATTTTGAACTTAAATCTGTAAATCGCAGTGATGCTGCTGATGAATTGAAAACAGATGATGATAAAAAAGCTGAAGAAAATCTTAAACCGCTTATCGAACGAATAAAGAAAGTACTCGGTGATAAAGTTAAGGATGTAAAGGCTTCTTCCCGTCTGTCAGATTCTCCGTCGTGTATTGTTGCAGATACATCTGACCCGACTTTTCAGATGCAGGCAATGCTTAAGGCTATGGGCCAGGATGCTCCATCTTCGAAGCCTATACTCGAGATTAATCCCGGGCATTCTATTATTGAAAAGATGCAGAAAATGGAAGATGGCGACCTTTTCAATGATTCTGTTTTGCTTGTTTTTGAACAGGCTCTTGTGGTCGAAGGGCTTAAACTTGAAAATCCTGCCGATTTTGTAAAACGAATGAATGATGTTATAAATAGAGCTTTATAAAATAGGATAAAAACGTTTTGCCAATGCTTTTAATAAGGCGCTGTACGTATGTGCAGCGCTGTTTTGTTGCTGACCATGAATAATTGTTGCGTATATTTACATACATGATATTATTGAAATAATGCAAATATTGGCCTATTTTATCAGGAACTATGGATGAGTGAAACAAAAGGGTATAAAACATTAAAGCAGATATTGCAAATAAGTTCGCGTCCCGAATGCAGGTATGCGGATTTTATTCCGGAGCTAGTTGGATTACTTGTAAAATCCGGCTTATGCCGTTCTGCGGTTATACACTTGAACCAGCCTAACAGTAATTTCGCGGCTCGTTATGCTTTGGCCGATAGCGAATCAGCTCTTTTGAATAATGAAAAAATTGATCGAATTTTAAATCTATTATATGATAATCCGTGCGTGACATCTATCCATGAAGATGGTCTGTATTTCACGTTGGTTCCTGTTAAGACAGCTTATATGGTTTACGGTTCGTTTATTCTTTTTCATGAATATGATAAACTCGAATTGTCCGCATTAGAGTTTTTTGAGTCTTCTGCTGGATTCTTTGCTCTGTATCTTGAGAGGTTATATCTTGAACCTTCAAAAAAAACTATAGAGCGTGATTTGATTTATGATGATAATTTTATACGTGTTATAGATGCCATTCCGGAGCCGATTTTTTTTAAAGGTTTGGACAGTCGTTACAAGTTTTGCAACAAGGCATTTTTAAATTTTGTTAAAAAAGAGAAACTTGAGGTTATTGGAAAAAAAAGTATCGATGTGCTGCCTGGAACACAGTTTGAGTTTCATACCGGAATAGATGCAAAAATAGTGCGTACCGGAAAAAGTCAGGAGTATGAATGTGATTTTGAAAGTAGTAATGGTGATATTAGACATATATTGATACGTAAAAATTTTCTTAAAGGTAGTGACGGCGACGTTGCAGGCTTCGTAGGAGTGATCCGTGATATAACAGATTTGAAGAAAATCGAAGAGCAATATGAGGATAAAAATCAGGCATTAATGAAAATTAACTCAGCTCTGCTTTCGACACAGAAAGAGATAATGCAAGTTAATAAAAAACTTTCCGAAAACGAGGAGAAGTTTCGTCTTCTTGTAGAAAACCAGCGTGAATTTGTTGTTAAACTGGATATAACCGGTCAATTTATCTATTCGAGCAGTTCGTTTGACAAGTTTGTCAATAAACAGAGTTCCGATACAGAAGGTAAAACCTTTCAGGATTATCTAATTGGCGCTGATAAGGTCAGATTTCAGTCAATGTTGCGGGACGCAGCGGTAACAGGAAGTGAAACCGAGATCGAGATGAGAATGCATGTGGGTGGAGTGTTTCACTGGATATCATGGTCATTTAAATCGATAAAAAGTTCGGCAAGGGAGCTTGACTTCATTATCGGTGTGGGACGGGATGTTACTCTGCGTCGTAAAACAGAGATAGAACTGGAAAATTACCGGTCACTTCTGGAGGCTGCCTTTGCACAGAGTCCTAATCCTTTAATACTGATAAAATATCCTGATAAAAAAATCATGATAATGAATGAGGCGGCTCAAAGATTTTTTGAACTGGCACAGGATTCTTATGAAGATCGAATGATAGAAGATATCGATTTTCCCGACCAGGTATATGTTGCGGGAGAAAAAGTTGATATAATTAATATGCTTACATCAGAGAAAATATATTATGACTCTTTTTCAAATACCGAACTTCATGTCAAACATTCATCAGGGCATAACTTTTTTGCATTGTTATACTCTACACCGATTTATAACCAGATAGGTGAACTGATATCGTATCTTATGATATTTCCCGAAATTACAGATCTGAAAGAGGCGGAAAAACGCATCGAGGAGCAAAACCGTGAAATACAAAAAATACAAAAACTTGAGTCAATAGGTGTTCTCGCTGGTGGAATCGCTCATGATTTTAACAACATACTGGGAGCAGTAATGGGAAATCTATCGCTCGCACGTTTTTATGGCGGTGACGAAAAGATAACAGCACTGCTAAGTAAAGCTGAAACAGCAATTGGGCGAGCGAAAGAACTTACAAACCAGCTTTTGACATTCTCCAAAGGGGGGGCTCCGGTTCGGAAAACCGCCTCGTTGAACGAGATTGTACGAGAATCGGCACTTTTTTCAATACATGGATCAAAAGCTGTTATTGAGTTCAGGCTTGATCAGAATCTAAAACCCGGATTAATAGATAGCGGACAGATTAGCCAGGTCATCCAAAACCTTGTTATAAATGCTTCAGAGTCGATGACTGACGGTGGAGTGATTACCGTTTCTACAATTAACGTAGAAATTTCCGGTGATGATCTTCCACTGGAGCCTGGTGAATATGTCAGGGTTACAGTATCAGACCATGGAAATGGTGTTAGCCCCGAGATAGCTGATCGTGTGTTTGATCCGTTCTTTTCTACTAAAAATGATGGTAACGGTCTTGGCTTGACCACTTCGTTTAATATAATCAAAAAGCACAGTGGATACATAGGTTTTAATTCCAGAGAAAAGGGAACAGATTTCTTTATATATCTTCCTGTTTCGACAGAAGTTGTTCCCGAAATACACGCCAGTTATGAAAAGCGTGATAAGTATGATGGTAAAATACTGTTAATGGATGACGATCCGGAAATAAGGGATGTTGGCAGAAATCTTTTAAAGCTGATCGGATTTGAGGTAAATACAGTCAATGATGGCAAGGAGCTGCTTTCAATAGTCAATAGTTCGAAAGATGCAGGAATTAAATACGATTTATATGTGATGGATCTTACCATACCGGGTGGAATGGGTGGTGAAGAGACAATTGGAGAGCTTCTTAAAATTGACCCTGATGCCCGGGTGATTGTTTCAAGCGGATACGCTAACAACGAGGTCCTGTCAGAGTATCGCAAATACGGTTTTTGCGGTGTTCTTGAAAAACCATATACGATTACCGATGTTAAAAAAGTACTCAAGGAGATAAATTATGCGTAAAGACTTAACAAAAAGTGCACAATGGAAGGCGCTTGCCAAACACCGGCGTAAATTTGAAAAGGTCTCTTTAAAACAACTTTTTGCGGAGGATCCTGAGCGAGCTAAAAAGTACACTGTAAAAGACGAAGATATCTACTTCGATTATTCAAAAAACCTGATTAATGATAATACAATGTCTCTTCTTTTATCGCTTGCAGAAAGCTGTGATCTTTCATGTGAAATTGAGAACATGTTTACCGGAAAAAAAATTAACGAAACAGAAAACAGATCGGTATTGCATACAGCTCTGCGTAATCGCTCGAATTCTCCGGTTATGGTTGACGGCGTTAATATTATGGAAGATGTTAACCGTGTTCTTGAGAAGATGCGTGAATTCAGTGACGGAATAAGATCCGGAGAAAGAACCGGTTTTACAGGAAAAAAGTTCAGAAATATTGTTAATATTGGTATTGGCGGTTCGGATCTGGGGCCGGTAATGGTTACCGAGGCTCTTAAGCCTTATGTTAATCGTGATTTAAAACTTTATTTTGTTTCCAACATAGATGGAACTCACCTTGCAGAGGTAATAAGAGACATAGATGCTGAAGAGACCCTTTTTATTGTAGCTTCTAAAACATTCACCACGTTGGAGACAATGACAAATGCCCACAGTGCCCGTAAATGGCTGCTGGAAAAACTTGGAAACGAAGAATCAATAGCCAAACATTTTGTCGCACTTTCAACCAATGCGGATGCCGTGTCGGCATTTGGTATAGATACCCAAAACATGTTCGAGTTCTGGGACTGGGTTGGAGGCAGGTATTCGCTGACTTCCGCGATTGGTCTTTCCATAATGATAGCACTTGGGTATGAAAATTTCTCTTCACTGCTTGATGGTTTTCATGCAATGGATAATCACTTTAGAACCAGACCCTTTGGAGAGAATATTCCTGTTATAATGGCTCTTCTTGGCATATGGTATAATAATTTTTTTGACGCGCAAAGTTACGCACTTTTACCTTATGATCAGTATATGCACCGTTTCGCTGCTTATTTCCAGCAAGGTGATATGGAATCAAACGGTAAATCGGTTTCACGTAATGGCAAGGTTGTTGATTATCAGACAGGCCCTGTAATTTGGGGAGAGCCCGGTACAAACGGACAGCACGCTTTTTATCAGTTGATTCATCAGGGAACAAAATTAATACCAGCCGATTTTATAGGTTTTGCTCAGAGTCACAATCCGATAGGCGATCATCATATCAAGTTTATGTCCAATTTTTTCGCTCAACCGGAAGCTCTGGCTTTTGGAAAAAGCAGGGAGCAGCTTATTGCCGAGGGTGAAAAAGAGGAGTTGATACCGTTTAAAATATTTGAGGGTAACCGCCCGACAAATTCGATCATGGCAAAAAAACTTACTCCGTTTGTATTGGGTAAACTTATCGCAATGTATGAACATAAGATATTTGTTCAGGGAATAATATGGGATATATACTCTTTCGACCAGTGGGGAGTTCAGCTTGGCAAGGTTCTTGCTGAAAAAATCATACCAGAGCTGACTTCAGACGAACCGCTTAAACACGATTCGTCTACATCGGCTCTGATAAACTATTTCAGGCAGAACAGGTAATCATCCCAATTGAGATGATACACGTGCGGCTTCTTCGACGGCATCCATTACAATTCCGGAAAATCCGTTCTGTTCCAGTACGTGAACAGCTGCGATTGTACTGCCGCCCGGAGAAGTCACACGGTTTCTTAATGTTATGGGATCCTCATTTGATGTCATAACCATCTTTGCCGCCCCAAGAGCAGTCTGGGCGGCAAGTAAAACAGCGTTTTCCCTGCTAAGACCCAATTTAACGCCTCCGTCGGCCATGGCCTGAATAAAAGTAAAAAAATAGGCCGGGCCGCATCCCGAAATTGCAGTTACAGCGTCCATATGTTTCTCTTCGGTTGTCATGGTTCTGCCTGTTTTTGCGAATATCGAACTGACCTCTTGTAACTCTTCTTCGCTTACATTACGGTTAGGGCATAAAACTGTCATGCCTTCTCCCGAAAGAGCGGGTGTGTTCGGCATTACGCGTATGATCTTCTGGTCAGCTGAAGTGGAAAGTGCCATGGTTTCAAGAGTTACACCCGCGGCGATTGAAACAATGACCGATGTTTTGTTGGAGGTTAGTTTCTCCAGAATGGGGCGCACTGTGTAGGGTTTTACAGCCAAAATGATAATATCACACTTGTCCATTAGCTCCTGAGCCGAACTACAGGCAGTTACCATATCCTCAAATTCTTTTAATTTTGATGCTTCATTATCGTATCCAAACATCTGGTTTTTGCCGTATGTTGAAGAAAGTCCGCGTATAAGGGCTCCTCCCATATTCCCAAGCCCGATAAATCCTGTGTTTTTTTTCATCTTTATCTCTCGTATATTTTTATTTTGTGCAATTATATGTTTAACAGATTACGCAGGGTAACTTCTTGTTCCAAAAATAGCCGATCCGATTCTTAATATTGTTGCTCCCTCTTCAATGGCGATCTTGTAGTCTCCTGACATCCCCATTGAAAGATGAGGAAGTCGCATGGATAGAGTGTCCTGAAGTGAATCTCTAAGTTTGCGCAACATGATAAAAGAAGCACGTATTTTTTCAAGATCATCAGTTAGGGGGCCAATAGTCATTAAACCTTGAACATCAAGACCTTCCGCGCCCTTTAAACCTGTAAAAATTTCAAGAGCTTCGCCAGGAGTACAGCCGAATTTGCTCTCTTCTCCCGAGGTGTTTACTTGAACAAGTATCTTCTGTGTTTTGCCGATTTTTATTGCTTCACGTGCTATTTTTTTTGCTGTTGAAAGTTTGTCAACAGAATGGATCAGGTCAAAAAGTTTTACGGCATGTTTAGCCTTGTTAGATTGCAGATGTCCAATAAGGTGAAAACTGAAATCACCTTGAAGAAGCTCCATCTTTGAAGAGGCCTCCTGAATTTTGTTTTCACCGAATAATTTAAGCCCGGCGTCGATAGAATCCTGTACTGTTTTTGCCGGAAAGGTTTTGCTGACGGGAAGAAGGGTAATCGTATTGGGATCACGACCGCATGAAACGGCGATTGTATCAATATGAGAGCGTATACGGTTATAGTTTTCAATTATATACATTGTATTTCCTGCCGGGAGTAATAGTGTTTTGCCCGAAGTGTTTATGATAAAACAAGATTATGTTTGTGGTATATTCTCCGGTTTTGGTTTGACGTTAAAACCTTACACTGATTATATAAACATATAAAGTTGGCATGTCAAATAGTATTTTGGAGGCTTGTTTTGAGAAGAATCATTCTGTTTACGTTTCTTTTAACCGTATTTGTCTTTTCCGAAAGTAGAGCTGTATTTGCTGAGAATTTCACAATTCTAGCAATGGGAGATCTTCTGATAGCTAATGCTGTTGAAAAGCGTATGGATAGCAAAGGTAAGGACTATCCGTTTAAAAAGCTGCGTCCTTATCTTGAAAAATATGATATAGTTGTTGCAAATCTTGAAACACCGGTCACATTGAGAGGAAATCCGCATCCATCTAAGAAATGGACATTTAAAACCCGTCCAGATACAGCAGGGCATCTGAAAACCCTGAACATTCATGTTTTGTCTTTGGCTAATAATCATCTTATGGATTATGGCACGCAGGGGCTTGAAGATACTTTAGAATTTGTTAAAGCGGCTGGTTTTTATTATAGCGGTGCGGGTACAAATCTTGATGAGGCACGCAAACCAGCTATTTTCAACAAAAATGATTATAAACTCGTTTTTTTATCGTACTGTGAAAGGCCGCCAATGGATATGTACGCGAAAAAAACATCTGCCGGTATTGCTCCCATTGATATTGATATGATCCGTTCGGATGTAAAACGCTACAAAGGGCATAATGTTTTTGTGTTTGTGTCGCTTCACTGGGGTATCGAGCGTACAAGATATCCACGAAAAGATCAGATAACGACCGCTCACGCGATAATTGATGCAGGTGCAGAGGCTGTAATAGGTCACCATCCCCATATTCCGCAGGGGATTGAAATATACAAGGGCAAGCCTGTTATATATTCACTTGGAAATGCGGTTTGCGGGTTCTATAACAGGGAGTATACAAGTAATATTATGGTCTCTTTCCACTATGCTAAGGGAGAAATGGAAAAGCTCGAAATAATTCCCATGGCCGGGGATAACTATAAGATGCATTTCCAGCCATATGTAGAGAGGGGGGCAGAGGCTCGCGCAACATTGGCAAAAATAATCGAAATATCTGCTCCTTTCAAAACAGACATATCCATAGAAAATAGCAGGGGAGTTGTGCGATTTGACAATCCGTAGAAGATTATTAGAGACATAAAAGGTAAAATTGCCGTATATTTTAAGGCCTTTGTTTTTACAGTTATATCCGCTAAAATTTGTGCTAGAAATGCAAATTAACCATTAATTATCTTGACAGCTTGATAAAATGGAAATATTATTGAACGCATGGCGTTTATAGAGAGAGCCACAATAATTAAGGAGTTGTTTTAATGGAGATTAATCAGAGAGAAATAAATGAGATTGTTCTTCTGGATATTGCCGGTGAGATAGATCTTTATAATGCGCCGGAGATAAAGGATATCATCAATAAATTGGTCGAAGAGCAGAAGTACAATGTGATAATCAATCTCGAGAAGGTTACATATATCGACTCTTCAGGAATAGGAGCGTTGATATCCAGTCTGTCCAACCTGAAAAAGTATCAGGGGGGGTTAAAAATAATTAATGTATTTGCTTCTGTTCGCAAGGTATTCGAACTCACAAAGCTGACTTCGTTTTTCGAAATTTTCGATTCGGAAGAGGAAGCTCTGGCGTCATTCAAATAAATTCACCAGAACTGGTAGGAGACTCCAATGATAAAAAAAACAGTACTGCATATTTTGATTGCCTCTTTGGTATTTATGCTTGCTTGCGGTGGAGCAGCTGTTCCAATCCGCGAGATGACCGAAGCCAAAATTGCAATCACAAAAGCACAAGAAGTTGAAGCGTCCAAGTATTCACGAAGAACTTATGATGATGCTGTCAAGTATCTGACCGAAGCACATTCAAATGTAGAAGATGGCAAAGAAGATGATGCCAGAGCAAATGCCGAAGAGGCTAAGCGTCTTGCAATGATGGCATTTGATGCTGCTGCTCCGAAGATGGTTGAGGTATCCATAAAAGATGCTCAGGCCGCGATTGAGAGAGCTGCAGAGGCTAACGCCGAAGAATTTGCTCCGGACGAGTATACCAGAGCCCAGGTTGAAGTACGTCAGGCGGAACTTCATCTTTCCGGAAAGAAGTACTCTGTTGCCAGAACATCGGCTCTTGCTTCGATATCGTCGGCTGAAGAGGCTCGCGCGATTGCTCTTTCCAAAAAGAACCTTATACGTGATTCCATAGTTGAAGTTAAAACAACATTGGGAAAGGCTAAAGAATACGGTGCTGATAAGGATGAGCCCGCAAAATTTTCTGATGCCTTAACAGGTCTTAAAAAATCGGCGGATCTTTTTAAAGAAGATAAACTGAAAGAAAGTTATACAGAACTAAAATCATCCAAAGTTTTAGCTGATGAACTTTATCTGGTTTCTGCTCAGAAAGCTTCAATGCGCAATATTAATCTTGCAGACAAACAGCTTAAGGCGGCAAAAAAGTCAGCTGCTGCTGCTTCACATAAGGATGAACTTGCTGCTTCGGCAGAGATGCTTTCAGCAGCCCGTTCACAGCATAGCGATACGCTATTCGAAGAATCAATTAACTCTTCAAACGAATCGTTAAGACTTTCTTCGATAGTAGCCGGTTCTGCTCCAGTTGTTGACGAAGGCCCTGTTATGGATATGGCTGGTAAACATAAGGTAGAAAAGAATGACTTTTTAAGAAAGCTTGCCCGTCGTTTTTATCGAGATGAGAAAAAATGGCGTTTGATTTATAGAGCTAACAAGGATCAGATAAAAAATCCTGATTTGATTTTCCCTAATCAGATTCTTGATATACCTGAAACTGATTCGCTTAAGTCGTTGCCTGAATCATCTTCAGATAGTGACGTAGATTCAGTGGAGAGTGAAGTTGTTAGCCCTGATGATTACGATACAGATACAGAAGATGACAGCTACGAAGAGGATGACGTTGATCCTGCAACTATGGAACCTTCTGCTGAGATATCTGAAGAAGATACAATAGAAGTTATTCCTGAGTAATTTGGCTTATACAGATTTGAAATATATAAAAAGACGTCTCTTTGAGGCGTCTTTTTAATTGCTCAAAAAAATTGCGAATCAAAATAAACAGGTAAATATATAATGCGGTCAACCGTGGGTAGCTGTTGCCCTTTCGACTGCCGAAAGTGCCATTCTGGTTGCTGACGGTACCATGAGCCTGGGTCAGGGACTTTTAAGTGTGGGGCAGTCGGCAGCATCGGCATATGTCGGTTATGTTGCAGGCGGAATGACAGCTGAAGGTAACTCTTTTGGTACCCAGTTTGCCGGTCACGCTTTGCAGAGTTTCGGCGGGGCGGCAATAAGTAACTTATCTTTAAGCGATCACGGTAATTTTCACTTTGATACAGCCAAAATTTTTACTAAGTTACTTCGATAATAACAATATAAAATAAATCAGGTATAAATAGCCATATATCAAAATTTTCGAAGTAACGGAACAATCATTTAACTTTTGGTGAAGAAAGTACCGGAATAGCCGGTACTGCCGGTGGAGCGATAGTCGGAAACGGTCAAAATCAGTTAACAAACGCGGCCATAAAGGGAGCGTTTAACACAGCCGGAGACGTAGCGTACAACCGCTACAATAACGGTAACTATGGCGGCTGGGTCGATACAGTCAAGGTTGGAGCAATAACTGCCGGTGCCGGATATCTGGGTAGCAAGTTGACAGGCGCGGTGTTACCACAAGGCGATAACTGGCAGTATACCAGTATGCTGGCCAGCAGTTATGTTAACTATGGCCTTGAGCTTGGCATTGGTAATCTTACCGGAACAAACGTGCGTGCCGAAACCTGGGATTCGTTAAGTAGTGTTAATGCTTAAGGGCTTTCAAAATTATCATACTTGAAGATAGCGTGGCATTTGGACGGTTTACCGGACAAATGCAGCGTTACTTATAGTAATAAT
>JAFGRW010000074.1 GCA_016934935.1 Spirochaetota bacterium
CAAATTTTAAAATTTAAGAGAGGCTATCACTCTTTACTTGACCTGTCAAGGCAAGGATAGAGAAAGGGACCTTATGAAGCCGTCATAATCTGAACAGGGGGTATACGCTACTCCAAGAGGATATTGTATTCATCCATACGGAACTCACTGTAGTCAAAGATATAGAGTTTGTTTTCCAGGAAATAGGGAATTCCTGTGATGTCTTCTCTATATTGATAACCTGCATAGTTCAGCTCTTTATCAAAAAACTCACAGTAGAGGTGATGCTCTTTCGTATTATAAGGAACAGCGATCCATTCATCAAACAAGAAGGCAGGCCAGAGGACAGCGGCATTCTCACCGATCTGAGCCATATCGATAGGCTTGTCCTTTTTAACGGATTTCCCTTCGATGGCACCTGTATGAAGATTCACCTTGATGATTTCGCCCTGGTAGATCTTGACATAATAGGCATAATCGGGAGTCGCCAGGACCCAACCCATATTCATGATCAGGTCTTCATCCGACTCACCTGATGAACAGATCTTGATGTTTTTAAGAGAAACATTATACGTTTCATTGAGCAGCTGAAGGCCCATATACTGTTCTCCATCCTCTTCAAAGATAGAATTGACCAGCAGCTTGTCTTCGAAGAAATCGATCCCCATAAATGACGAAAAGCCCAGGTTGTCGGTTTCCAGATAATGAAGTCCCTTCTCTTCATCATAGGCATAGGCCATGACCCTCTTCAACTCAAAATCATAAAGCAGAATCCGGGATCCTTGAGTATTCAGAGCGCTTATAAAAGAATACTCGCCCGGCCCCTTCCCCTGATCCAGCTTGACAGAAGCGAGGACATTGAAATGCTTGTCCGTTAATGCCAGGATCCCTTTTTGAGAAAAGACAGCGAACTTATCTTCTTGAAAGGGTTTAAAAACAAAATTGGTCGGAGTAAAATACTCTCCCTCGATTTTGTAACTTGCCACACGTTCCAAACGGAGTTTGTCTAAAGAAGTCTTGCTGCCGCAGGAGACCAGTATAATCGGTATAATAAGAGTGACTATTAATACTACAATTTTTCTCATTGAACCTCCTTTAATAAATATTACTAACCGCAGTATCAATTGTTGATGATACCTAGAAAAAACTTCTCATTATTAATATTTTTCATAACTTTGTAAATAAAAACAATTATTCCCAAACATAGTATCACAGCTGTAATAATAATATGAGGACTCATCAAATTAATTCTGGAAGCATTAAACATAATCAAAAAGGCAATGATTGGCAAAAGATTAATCAAAAAAGCATTGCCTCTGAAAAGTAAAGAATAGACAAAGGCGAAACTCAATAAAAATGTCAGAAGCATGAATATGAAACCAACATTCATTTCATTCACCCCAGGCAAAAGCATTATTTGGTATTTAATTTTGAAAATAATTCCCGCTATTAACAGAGCAAAAGCATATTGGACAAAACTTACAATATAAGTAATAAGCCCATAAGATAACCATATCTCTCTGATGTGAACTGGACAAATTAAGTAAGAACAAATAGTCTTTTCATTGATCTCTTTTCGAATGACTTGGTTGACGAAAATATTATAGAGTACCATCATAAACGAGAAATGATATACGGTATACAAAGATGTTTTTAACTGATGAACTATAGCTCCCCCGGCAGAATTTCCAACGTATAGTAAAATGAAATTTATATTTACAGCAAAGAGGAGAAAAGTTCCAATAATCATCTTTTTATGGCTCTTGATTATTTTATACAATAATGCTGAAAACACATTTTTCATATTACGCCTCCAACTTTTCTTTTTCTGAAAAAATAATTGAGTAAATATCATACAGAGTAAGTTCTTTTTTCTCTATGACTTCTACGTGGTCTTTTACCTCATCAAGTAGTAATCGGCTCTGTTTTCTGTCAGCTGCGTAGATTAGGTATAAACCGTTATTTTCCTTTTCAAAATACTGAGTAAACTTACTAACTTTTTTAATTTTACTTATATCACCTCTTATACGAAACCTTTTCCCGTCGAACTGTTTCAATAACTCATCTCGGGTAGACTCACAGTATATCTGTCCATTTTTCAAGAAGATCATCCTGTCGGCAATTTCGCTGATAAAATGCAGATCATGAGATGTAATAAATAAAGTCTTGTTGAGAGTCTTTAACTTCTGGATCAGTTGGATAATCTCTTTTTTTGAATCCACATCCAGGTTAGCAGTAGGCTCATCCATAATGATCAATTCGCTGTCATTCAATAAAGCTAATGCAATCTCAAATCTTTTTCTGTAACCGCTCGATAACGAAAAAAGCTTGTGATTTATCATCCCTTCCAAACCCACTTTGTTTATAGCTCTCATAACATTCTCTTTCTCGATGTTATATAATTTAGAATAGAAAACAAGGTTGTCATAAACTGATAATTTCTGCTCACCTGTTGGAAGAGATAAGAGACAACCGATTTTAGACCTAATATCTGTATTACTACCCCAGGGATGGTTTATTTGCCCACTATCCGGGTGGAGAAACCCCATTAGAATATTTATTGTCGTTGTCTTGCCTGCGCCGTTTGGCCCGATATAAGCCGTGATGTTTCCTTTTTCAATGGTAAAAGAGACATTATCCAGAGCTCTTTTAGTCTTAAATGATTTTGAAATGTTCTTGTATTTAATCATTACAATGTCCATTCTCATTTTTCAGTCTTTGTAATCACAGAAACTTTCTTTATTATGGTATAACTCTCTTCATCAAGTTAAGCTTATAATTTGATCAAACTTTGAAGAATCTGCTTCATCCTTGTGCATGATAACCACAACACTTTTGCCTTTCGTTTTTTCCCAAATGAAATCCATTATTTTTTTTACACTTTCCTGCTCTACATTTGAAGTTGGCTCATCAAAGACGTACAGCTCTGCTTCGTTTGAGCATGTTAGGCCAACAAGAACTTTTTGCTTTTCCCCCATTGACAAACTCCTCAGATCCTGATTTATCATGTATTTGATCCCTAACTCATTTATTATATTTTCATCAGTTAATAATTCTGAGACTTTCAGTGGCGGAAATACAATCGGTAGGGCAACCCCGCTTATTCTTTTAGGCAAAATCACTTCCCCCTTTGTGGGAATCAATAATCCTGAAACGATATTAGCTAATGTAGTTTTACCAGATCCATTAGGGCCTTTGATAAGAACCTTCTCTCCGCTTTCTATCTCTATGTTTAAATCAGTAAGAACATCTTTTGATTTATACGAATAACTTACATGACTTAAAAGAACTTTCTTTTCATTTGATCTATCAGCTTCAATCCGTTTGTCTTGTTCCTCGTTTAGAAAAACGAACAACCTTTCATTCACAGTTAAGAGTCTTTTTAATTCTGCAAAAGGCTTAATCACATTCATGACGCCTGTCAGGGCCCTCCAAAATGTATTAACAAAGGCAATATAAGAGCCAAATGATATTTGTTTTTTTATTACCATCAAAGTTCCAATAAAAATCGTTAGCGAATCAGACACATTCATGACAAGCGAATTCATTGTTTCATAGAGTTTTATATATCTATGATTTGAATATGAATGCGATAAATACTTTTCTAACTTATCGTCACAAAGATTCCCAATGATATAAAAAAGGCCAAATATTCTAACAAGACGAAAGGACGATAATGCTGACGAGAGTGTTTCAAGAAAAAAACCTTGGGAATCTCTTTCTGATTGAGTAATATTCTTTATCTTCTGTCCAATATTTTTTGCTGAAAGGAAAACTATAGGAATAAGCACAACTAAAAGAAGTGCTGCTTTCCACGATAAATATATTAAAACAATGATTAACATGACTACTCGGATTACTTGTGCAGTCAAACTCCTTATCAATACTGTCAAAGGAATATAGCCTTCTGTAACATCGTTATAGATTCTATTTATAAAAAAGCCTTCCTTTTTTTCCAATATATAATTGTATTTTTTTTTAAAGTATGCATTCATCATTTTTTGAATCATATCCTGCTCAATTCGGTTTTCAAAAGATTTGCTCCACAAAGAAAATTTGAAAAAAAGCAGATTTAGACTGATTCCTAATAAAAAATAAGATATTATTAAAATTATAAACGTGTGAAAATCACTTTTTATGATACCTTCATCAAAGATATATTTCAGTAAGATCGGATGAGCAATTCCTTCAACCCCAAATAAGATACACTGAGACATAGTCAATATAAGGAACTCTTTCTTTTTCTTACCCAAAAAATAAAAAAAATATTTCATTTTTCTACCTCATCTAATAAAAAGTCAGCTGAGTCATGATGAACATATCGATGTAAGGCTCTCATAACTCCAGCAACGCCTGTAGCATAATCACATGATATTCTAAACAATCCATCACCAGGAACAGCATACCCAAATGGGTACTTTAAAAGATATAAATCTCTTATTCCTGCAATTGGACGTTGAGCCATAGAAAGAAACTTATCATCTTTAAGGTATTTAAAAAGATCGACGAAAACATCTATAAAACTTGCCAGGCCAAACTGTAAGCCACAAAAAACAGAATACTTTCTATAGATATCATTGATCATTTCATTCAATTGATCAAATTCGAAATATTTATGATATCTCAAAATAACTTTTATTACGCCGCCGCTTCCTTCCTCAATATAAGGCTCAAGAGTACTATTTTTATTTGATCCCGGGATACTGATGACATTTTTTTCACTTTTTTTGCAATATTCCAAATCACTTAAAAGATATTTTTTTCCAAAAGATAAATATTTCTCAAGACCTGTTATTTGATATAACCTTAAAAAAAACAATGCTATTCCGCTTTGTCCATACCCTAAGCCAATTGAAATTTCACCATTCGTCTCACAATAGAATTTTCCGTTTTTGGATTTTGTACTATCTAGAAGCCTTTCGCACATTTGAAATGCATTATCTAGATAGATATTTTTTTTACTTCTCAAATAGTAATATATATTTATTAGCCCAATTCCTGCCATTCCATAATACAAAGAGTGACAACTGCTTATTAATGAATGATTCATGGACATATCCATTAATTTTTCCCCATGTTCATATAA
>JAFGRW010000075.1 GCA_016934935.1 Spirochaetota bacterium
ACACCGGGTTTTCATCCCGGCAACAGGGGTTCGATTCCCCTAGGAGATGTCAGATGCTGCGGCATCTTTAAAACCGCAATCCCGGACCGGTCGCAAGTAAACTTGCTGCTCGCCCCTGCAACCTCGGGCCGCTAGCTCAGCTGGCAGAGCAACGCCCTTTTAAGGCGTGGGTCGCTGGTTCGAACCCAGCGCGGCTCAATTTTTTAACAGCAGCTTATCAGCTGCTTTTTTTATTAGTAAAGCTCAGAAAAATGATTTTCTCTTTGTATTATTTTTTATTTGATATATCCTGAAGATAAATATTTTAAGAGGGTGTGAAATGAAAAAGAAACTTTTATTAATTACTATTATTTTTGCTGTTGCTACACCGCTTGCAATCAGTGCTCAATCTTCTGTAAAAGGAGTTAGTATTAATGGTTCGACAGGTGTTATTGTCTCTCCAACAGCTCGTGTCGGATGGGAGTATTCAAATCTTGGTATCGATTTCGGCTATTCTTTTCTATATGGTAACGGGATGGGACATGTTCCTACTGTTACTTTGAGTTTTGCCAAGAAAGCTGAATTGGGAGCCGCATTAAATATTAGGGATAATGGTCGTTTTGATCTTTTGTATCATGGTAAATTTCAGTTTTATCGCAACGGCGGATCTGCGGTCGCTATGGGTATAAAAGGTGATGTTGCCGATCTTGGTGGAAACGGTGGCTTTTATATGACTCCTTATATTGTTGCAACGTATAGTGGGAACTTTTTTACCTGGCCGGCTGTTACTTCTATGATGTTTGGATGGAATATGATTGAGAATGGTGCTATCAGTCCAAGTTTTGCTTTTTCTATGGGTTTTGAGCTCTCTTTGTTTCCTGAAGTTTTTAAAAATTATGTTTATTGGATATCTGATTTCAGTAACTACTCTTATGCATCAACTTCTTCTATTGCAGAAGACAGGGGGACTTTTAATACGGGTATAAGGATTGATCCTGTTAAGAAAGGAAAATTCAAACTGGTTTTTGATTTTGTCGGCACTGATTTACTGGATTCATCTCGTGGCTTTATGGCTTCCGGAGCATTCGGCGTCGGATTCTAAAATTTAACCGCTCTGTAGTAGGGGCGGTTTTTTTATGTTATAATTAAAATTAATTCCTAAAGCGGAGTCTTGTTTTGAGTAATAATATTGTTTTAAAAGCTGCTGATCTCGATGGATATTTAACTGAAGGCGATAAGGAAAACATTAGAAAGATGAATGGTCTCTATTCATCGGCTATTGAATCTTATAAACAGCTTTCAGCAGGAAAGACCAATCCTTCTCTGGTAAAAAGAGAAACAGATAAGATTATTGAACTCTATGATAAAATGGGAACTCTGATGCGGGAGGTTACAGCCTCGGAAGATGCTATAAAAGTATATTCTTTCGAGATGCCTCAGCCTTCTCATGGTGAAGTTTCACGGCTTATAGCAAAACTTAGGGATAAGCGGACAGCTCATGATGAGTTTGTGTATTATGTTCAGAGGGCTTTTGAGTTGCTTTTTAATCTGGCTTACGGTAGTGGCGCGGCAGTTAGTAAAAATCATTTGATTGTAAAAACCCCCGTAACTCAGCCTGTACAGAATTTTGCAGTTCATAAGATACCTGATATTGATGACGTGATTAAAGATTCTGTCATGTGCGTGATGCTTAGGGGGGCGCTTCTTCCTTCGATGATAATGTCTAAAGAGGTTCAGGAGTACTCTTCTACGGGCTATGTGACTCCTTTCGCTCTTTTTAAAATTAAACGGGATGATTCGAAGATGAAAGATAATATGGAATATGTTCTTGATCTGGATAAATCCTTTTTTGATCTGGAAAGTCTCGATGGGAAGGATCTTGTTTTTGCTGACCCGATGAATGCTACAGGTGGTAGTCTGGTCACTATTGTTAAATATCTCCTCGATCAGGGCGTAAAACCTAAATCCATTAAAGTGTTCAATGTTATATCCGCTCTTAAGGGAACCTTGCAGATCGTTCGTTCAATTGAGAATATAACGTGTTACACCCTGTGGATGGATCCGGTTTTAAATGATGCTGCCTATATACTTCCCGGGCTGGGAGATGCGGGTGATAGACTAAATGGGATGGATATCGATGAGTACCCCCGGAATATCATACAGCTTATTGCTGATTATGGAGCCAATCTGGCGTCTTTATATCGCTCTCAGGTTAGAGAAATTGAGCGGACTGTGTTGGGCTGATTCATTGAAAAGAGTTCTGATTCCATTTCTTGTTTTATTTCTGGTTGCCTGTAGTTCTGTCCCTGAAGATATTGCTACGGAATATTATAATATCGGAAATGCCTATTTTGATGTAGGCGAGTATGAAAAAGCCATAGAATATTATTCAAAAGCTTATTCTGATGATCACCTTTATAAAAACAGAATCCGGTTCAATCTGGCTGTAGCCTATACAGAATCGGGGCGGGTATCGCAGGCTTTGACGCTCTTTGATTTATTGCTCGAACAGGATCCCGGAAATCTTCTTGTGCTTGAATCGAAAGCATATGCTTTGTACAAGCTCGGCGATGATGAAGCCGCTGTTTCTGTATATGATCGTATACTTGAACTTTTTGAGTTCAATTCTGCGGCTCTCATGAATAAAGCGGAAATCATAAAAGAAACTGATGCGGCTGAATCTATTAAGTTACTTGAGAAATTATATGAAACTGCGCCGGATTCCTTTGTAGCTGTAGCGCTTGGGGAATTGTACCGGGAGAATGACCAGCGGGAGAGCTTTCTCCGTTTGTATGAGGAAGCCGTTATTGTTGATGAGGAGAATCCGCTTTTGCTCCGTGGACTAGCTGAATTTTATTATAAAGATCAGCTTTATTATAAAGCTCTGGAGTTTTACAACAAGCTTGTCGGCTTGAAAAATTATGCCGATTTGCCTGAAATGCTTTTTAGAAAAGCAGAAATTCAGCTCTGCGATCTCGATGAATCTGAAGCTGGTTTTGAAACACTTATTCTGGCTCTTGATTCAGGATTCTCCGATAAGCAAAGAATCAAAGAACTTGCTCAAAAAGAACAGGTGCAGGAGGATGTTCAACTGCTGGAGTATTTGAAAGTTCGTGGTTTTTTATAGATTCAGGCATTGTCTTATTTAATTTTATCAGCTTCTGCGCATTCTTTACTGCAGTAGAATTCTGAAAATCCATCTTTCTGCTTAAAAAATGATGTGCAGTTTCTGCATTTGCTGAACAAGGTTGAACAGGCCAGGGAGCAGTATTTACCTTTATATGCATCTTCTTTCGTTATGTATTTTCCGCAATTGTAGCATTTTATGTATTCAGTCTCTTTTTCATTGTGCATATAAGTCAGTTTATTTCTGTACGGGTTGACGGTCAACAGAATTATCATTCGGGAAACTAATAAAAAAATAAAAAAAAAGATTATCTCTGTTGACTAAATTTTATATTAATATTAACTTCATCAAGCGCTTGAGGATAACTTAATATTTTCAAGGTTCTTTAACATTAAAATGTTAATTAGGGAAGGGAAGAGAATACGAAAATGAACTTTTGAGTTTCAGATTTTCAATGATGAAATTA
>JAFGRW010000076.1 GCA_016934935.1 Spirochaetota bacterium
GATTTGAACTGAGTCTGGCTGCTATAGGTTTTTCAGTAGAGCGAGGCGAGCTAATAGCAAAAGAAGGTAAATACATTCTCGAAAATTATGAATCTAAATAACTAAAGAGCGTCCCGCTTGACTGCTTTTGTTTAAATTTACTGAGATAAATGGTCGATCAGTTTTTCTATGGATGCCTCTGGTGAAGTCAGATCGTTCGGGCTTATTGTGATGCCTTTAAACCTAAAGCCATTTTCACTCTCAAGATTATCTATTCTGTCAACTCGTACGCTAATATCCTCACCATCCATAGCAGGGCAGTAATCATCTCCGGAATAGGAGTCATACCCGGCTTCCTCTTCAATTATAATGGACATTGAATCGGAATATTTTTTTATCAAATCAATATTATTCTGCCCATATCCACACAACTGTAATCTTTGACTATTTACGTTTGTCTGAACCCAAGGGTAATAGAGATTGTAGGCATTATCAAGAACAGCAGAAAAATTAGGATCACTTTCATTTGAAGTCAATGAATTTACCATAAGAATGAGATCCATGGTATCACCAAAATACTCATCAAATTCTCTGACATGCCATTTTTCAGCCTCAATCAATAAGGCTAAAAAATCATCATAATCGGTATAGTCGCCGTAATTCTCCCAGTCATAGTTTAACCACTGGCCGCCAAAGACACCTCCAGCCGAAATCTGGAATGCATCCGGATAGATTTGACTTTCATCAAAATATAAAGAGAGGTTACGTAAAAACTCATCCACCTGGGCCTTATATATCGGATCCCATGGAAGCGGTTGCCTGTATGGGCGCGGTTGTGTGAATGGACCTGGATAATAATACTCGCATCCTGAATCAAACAGCCAGTCCGGCGCAGCCTGCAAAAATTCATTCGCATTAAAATAGACTCTGAGAATACATTGCAGGTCATGGGATTTTATTTCTTTGATAAGTACAGAAAGTTCTTCAAATTGAAAATGATTGTCTTCCGGTTCTATATCATTCCAGTGTATGATCAGATTTATACATGTGAGATGCCGGTCTTTGGCATTTTGTGAAATTCTTCCTATATAATCTTGCTTGTCGTCTAAAGGTGATGCCGTCAGGAATAAACCTATGGAAGGGGTAGCCAATGGAGTTGCAGGATAGCTTTTTGTGGGGTCTTCGTTGCTGCTGTCGCTATTTGTGCTATCGCCTGATCCACTTCCCTCTCCACCGCAACCAGCTAAAGTTAAAAGTAAAAAACAGATAGTCATTATTTTTCTCATGATCTTATTACCTGATAAAATGATACATATTTATCCTATTCGGTCCCTGATACGGGCTATAATTTTCTCTATCTCTTCCTTTTCCAGCTTTGTCAGAAAATCCAGGTCAGCATCTGTGTTAAGCAGTTCTTTGACTTTTATATTAATTGTTTTTTCGGCATATTATTGTCCCTTCTTTAATGTTTAAAACATACATTAATTATACTCACACCATTTCTTCGATACTTACATTATAACAACGACCTGCCATCATGAAATCCTGGATGAAATTATCTTTTTCTCTTAGAATGGTGTTCTCACCTTATAAATTGATTTGTAAAACGCTTTTTTGAACTAAATGCTTTTATGAAATTCGAGGGAAGATTAAGCGTTCCAAGAAGCCTACTTTTCTTCTAATCACCCTCTTTTGGTAATAATATCTCGTGAGGAAAAACAACTGCAGTAAAGAATCGATCATCTCTCGTGTAAATTATTATCTTATCCTCTCCTTGAGTATAAAGCGAAAATACATTTTTTGACTCTTCAGGTGTTTCCAACTTTTCTGCCAGCTCTTTGGAATCCTTATTACTAACATAGATATCATGGTAAATATGTTTATTAAGGCTCTCTGATACAAATTTCTCGAATTCCTTATCGTTAGCTATCCTTTTACTGATGCTATCTGAATATAATAATTTTTTAATATTGTATGCCAATTATTCCTCAACACAAAAAAACCTTTCATTTCTCTCTGTTCTTTGTTTGCTATCACCAAGGACTTTTTATTCTCGAACTTATAAACGGAATGTAACAGATATTGCCGAATTCCAATAAATAATTCAATCAATCTCCCTTGAAAGCTAATGTTTATGGAATTTTTTAACCAGTAAATGATCGTCCACATCGCCCTATCGTCCAACTTATGGGAAAGAAAAGGGGACAGGTAAATAGTATATAATTTATACATAGAATCATGAGCAGCCCCACCACATCCGAAATATTTGTGATTCTGTTGCAACAACATTCTATCGACATCAAAGAGTTCATCTATTTGCTAAGTATGATAAATTCAAAAAGGAAGGTAATTGAAGACAGGAAGTCTTAATGTCGGGGACAATCCTGTAAAATCATAAAGGAAAATACTGTTGCTTGTGATTTTAGAAATGTTATATGGCTTCTGATAGACGTTTCAGGGAATATACCCCATCCAGTCCCCGGATAATCTTTGGTTTCTTTACATGTTTTGATGAATAGTAATCCTTGAATTCCTGATATATCCGATCAACAAACACCTTGCTGCCTATAATACCGTTGTCTGTAAAATACCTTGTCCGGTGAAGAAAACGATCAACTTCTCCCAGTTCAAAATCCTTTTCTCTCTCTTTATCAAGGCCCTTTATGTTTCCTTTTTCATATAAAAACTTTCTGTAGTATTTAAGACGCTCATCTTTATTTTTTATACCAAATTCTGCCAGACCAAAATCAAGGGATAAAAA
>JAFGRW010000077.1 GCA_016934935.1 Spirochaetota bacterium
AACGAGAAAAATTGTCACTATTATACCTCTTAAACGGTATAGCCCTCTGGAACATGGTAATTTTTCGAAGTTCCCTTTTATAAATTTTTCCTATGAGACATAATTTTTACCTTATATATTTTAACAAATAATACGATATACTATTATGAAAGGGAATTTTTCGGGAAGATATATTATGAAACAACTATTTATCATACTTCTAATTATTGCAACCGTCCCCATGAATGCAGGTTACCGCCCTTACACTGAGGTATCAATTCAATGGGACAAGGGAATAGTTACAGCACGCTCTTCGGATTCTTTTGAAGCGGATGTCCGTTTGAAGAAAAAAGGATCCGGATCAATAAACAGACTTAGAATGCTCTCGTATTCAAGAGCACAGAAAAACACCAAAGAGCTACTAGCCTCTTTTCTTCTTGGTATACCTGTCGAACAAGGATACACCCTGGAGCATCTGCTCGATGATTCCGAATACACCAGGGAGAGAATTTCTTTTATGATTAACAACAGTGTTGCCTTCCGCCAGTATCCTGATGGTTTCTATAAGGCACAATGCCACGCATCACTAACATTCAAGGATATTATCAGCACTCTTCCTTTCAGATACCACAACGAAAATTTTCCTGTTTATGACGAACACGGACAATCGACTCTATATACATCATTAATCATAGATACCCGTGGAACTGATTTTACTCCACAGCTTTTCCCCGCGATACTTGATGAGGGTGGACTTGAGATTTACAACCGGCATAAGGTCAATATCGCATCATGCGGATCATCTGGAATAGTTAACTATGTCTATGATGAAGAGAGCGCCATCTCTCATAAAACAGCAGGTAAACATCCATATTTTACAATTGCCCTTAAAACAGTAGATAATAAACCAGTTATCGGATACAAGGATGTAAGAAGAATATTCAGTAACTTAAAAAATAGTGAGTATCTTAAAAGATGCAGAGTAATACTAATTATAGAGGATCTCTGATTATCAGCTTTTCTGTAATGGAAATTGCGAAAAATTACCGTGTTAATGAGTATGAGATCTTTTAGTGAAATTCATTGCAATTTTATATTTAACACTCGAAAAACCGCTGATTAAAGCCAGTGCTTTATTTCAGCTTTAATAAAGGTTTAACCATGAAAATAGTGTATACGATATTGGCTTCTTTTAATCGTTTTATCGAAAAAATGCCGGTACGTCAAAAACAAACCATACGTCAACTTTTCGGTATGATAATATTTGTATCTGTTATTGCGGCTGTGGTTGCCGGAATAAGTATGGGGAAAAAAGCCGCGGATAAAGGCGGGGTTCCCCTTGTTAATACGACAAGGGATGTGTTTGAAATAGATATAAGCCGTGACAAAGAGCGAGCAAGTTTTGCTGATATGATAGAATCTGATCAACTTATTGAAAAAGATACAGAAAGTAATAAAGTCAGGGTTTTCCCGGAATCCGGAGACACTCCTTTAACATCACACAAAGATATTATTGAAAAAGATGAACCTAAAATTGCGGAACCCTCCCCGTTTATTTCTGAAAAATTACCAACACCAATTAGTGATACAGACACAAGAACTGAAGAGAAAATTTCACCTGACATTTCATCTGAAACAAGCACAGGCTCTAAAGAGGTCATCATGCCGGAAAGCCACGAAATCATGAGCAGTGATTCCCCAGGAGCTTCCGCCCCGGCAAAGGCAGATGATTCATCAGAAGAACTTTGGTCTCCAACCGGAGAAAAGTCAGAAGAGCCATCCGCGGTTACACCGCTATCCCGTGACGAGGAGATTTTTGAATGAAAAACTTTCTTAACTGCACAATATCAAATTTATTAAAAACAAAATGTTCATATCCCATTTTATTAACTATTTGTATTATTGTAATTTCGACACCTGCTTTTCCGAAAAGCTCGGAAGCAATAATCAGAATAATCGCGGAGCCACAGAACAGTTCGACAGACGAACAGACCTTACAACCAGGTATCAAACCCGTCCAGCAGAATGAAACTGCATCAGATCAATCACAACTTGTTGATGATGCAACCAGTCAAATATCCTCAGCTAAATCAGACCCGGCGGGCAAGAGGTCGCAAATGGACATCCCGGCTCCGCTTTCCGGAGATACCGTGATTCTTGAATCAGGAATAAACGCCTATAACAGCGGTGATTATAATATGGCAATAGAGAAGTTTGAAGAGCTTGAGTCGCTGTTTCAGTCTTCACCATTTATTATGCAGGCTAAACTTTATCTTGCAAGAAGTTTCTATAAAACTAACAACCGGGAAAAGGCTCTCGAAAATATCAGATCAATTGACCGTAATTCAGGAGAGTACCCTGCGGCCCTTTATCTTCAGGGTGAAATATATTTATCACTAAAACAGAGTTCAGAAGCAAAAAACTCATTTTTTCAGGCTACTTCCCTTTTTCCAGGCCACGATCTCGCGGACAACTCATTGCTTCAGCTAAGCCGGATATATCTAGCGGAAGGCAACGGTGAAGAAGCTTTGAAAATTGCTGTAAAGCTTTTGTCAAGCTATCCCGATCGCGACACTTCTGATGACGCCTTTTATATGATTGGGAAAATTTACGAAAAAGACAGCAGATTAAAAGACATAGAGAGAGCAAGAACAATATATACCAATTTCATCAAAAGAGCGGAAGTTGAAAAGAGAGCACCATATCATCATTCACCACTGCTAAGAAAAGTTAAACGTGACCTGGATTTTATTAACAGGAACTATTTTGTGGTACATTAAAAATCTATATAAAGGGCTCCAGCAGCTGATATATGATTGTGTCGTAATCAACAAAATTTACCGGTTTAATATAGATTCTTCTCCATCCGTTATCAACTACACAATCCAGTTCTGATAATCCTTGAACCCTTTTGCATAATTCTTCTGGAAATTTTTTACCGGTTATTCTGTTATAGTTATACTCCGATACGCCTTTCGAGGTTCTTAAACCGGTAAACACAAGTTCTACTAGAATATCACCAGGTTTTCGATTGTCTTTTCTAAGGTTTGCACCTTTTTTATCAATATACAAGCAGACATCATCGTCATGAAAATATCTCTCTCCCCGGAAATAAGAGTGAGCGCCCGCTCCATACCCTCGGTAATCGCAGCCATTCCAATATTTTAGGTTATGTTTTGAATAAGCACCTTTAATTGCAAAATTTGAAATCTCGTAATGGTCGTAACCGTTATCTTTTAGAAAATTTGAGACCTCAAGATACTCCTTTCGCTGAAAAATGTCCAAACACTTAGTATCTGCATATTTAAAAAGAGCAGTATCAGACTCCAGGGTTAAAAGATAAGCTGAAACATGATCCGGTTTGTATTGTATCACCCTCTCTATGTCCGGAAGTGCTGGATAGCCATCACGTATGCCAGTTATAAAATCCACTCCACAAAGTGCCGGAATAGATAAATAGCTTTCAATAAGATCACAAGATACAGGTTTTCCTGTTCGCCCGATATAGTCGTGGAGTTGCGGGTTTAAAGTTTGGATGCCCATTGAAAAGCGATTAATGCCGTTTTGAACAAGACGGCTGAATCTTTTAAATTCGTACTGAGCCGGATTACATTCTAAAGTAATCTCACAGTCATTAGTCAAACGGTAACGATTATTTATAGACTCGAGGATATTTATAATATTATCATCAGATAAAAGCGAAGGCGTTCCTCCTCCGAAATAGACAGAGGAACAAACGGCGGATGAGTCAATATAGTTATCATTATTAATCTCGCTGCAAAGGGCATCAGTATAGCTGTCTAAAAGAGTCTTTTCACTTTTTGGTAATGAATAAAAAGCACAGTACGAACACTTTTTTACACAAAACGGTATATGAAGATAAATACCGGAATCATTCACTTCGACCAAAACCCAAATCTATGGAAATATAATCTTTTACATCTATCTTACCCTTTAACGCATCACAAACCGCCTTAATTGACTCTTGCGTATTTGAAAAAGAAAATAGAACCGGAATTGTACCACTGTATTTGGTTATTTCAAAAGGATTTTCTGTAGATAAAATTACAATATTGTTATTGTTTGCAGAAAAGGTCTTTAACCTGTGGGCGATTGAAGCCTGTGAATCACACAGTTGTACATAAACAGTTTCCTCGACAGGAATCTCACGCAGTTTTATAAACAGCTGAGAAATAGAATAAATCTTGACCGCATTGGTCACAGCAAACTGTTTTTTAATAAAACTGTTATTTGTAAACAGATGAGCCTTACTACTGTAAGTATAATCTCTCTCGGGAACACCACGGTAAAAATAGAGAGCCTTTTGAGAGATCAGATTATTGAGTTTCTCTGCTGATACCATCTCCCTGTAATCGCTATCGGAGCTGTATGAATTTATATATGAATAGGTTTTTTGCGGGTTAACAATACCGTATTTTAACTTGGCTCTGACAATACGCTCGACTGATTTATTGATTCTTTCTTCGGTTAGCAGCCCTTTTTTGTAAGCTTCAATAAAACCGTTATAAATATTCTTTGTATTATGGTGAGTTGTAACAAGAATAATATCAGCACCGGCATTTATGGCCGCAACAGCCGCTGATCCGATGTCCATATTACCCGCTATCGCGCCCATCTCCATGTCATCAGTCATTACCAGACCGTCAAATTTCATATATTCTCTTAATATCTTGTTCAAAAAAACCGGAGAAAGTGTAGCAGGCAGACCATTCTTATCGATTTCGGGATAGAGAATATGCGCAGTCATCACAGATGAAACCCCCGCGGCAACCGATTCTTTAAACGGCACAAGTTCAACACTGTTTATACGCTTTATATTGTATGGAATAACGGGCAAAGTTTTATGCGAATCAACACTGGTATCGCCATGACCTGGAAAATGCTTGGCAACAGCCATCACACCGCCCTCTTGTAATCCTTTTACATATGCCCGACCGTGACGCGCGACTATTTCCGGATTCGAACCAAAAGAACGCGTATTTATAACCGGATTATCCGGATTATTATTAACATCAATATCAGGAGCCAGATTCATATTCACTCCCAACCGCCTAAGTTGCAACGCCAATATGCGTGCCCATCTATAAGTCAAAAGCGGATCATTGGCCGAGCCTGCAGCCATGTTACCCGGAAACTGCGTTACTCCCTGTCCGGTTATACGCCGTACTCGACCCCCCTCCTGATCAATCGATATAAACATAGGCAGAGACTTTTTACTTACAGAATAGTCTTGCAGAGACTTGTTAAGCTCATATAGCTGCCCTGTTGTTCTGTAGTTATAGCCGAAAAGAATCAGACCGCCCGGCCGGTATGCAGAGATCAGTTCTTTAGAGGATTTGTTAAGAGAAGTTCCCGGTACCCCGATCATTAAAAGCTGACCGATTTTTTCATCGATACTCATGCCTTTGACAATATTTTGTACGTTTTTTTGACTATTATCAGCTTCTTCGCCAATTGCTATTGTCAGAGTAATCATTAAAAAAAGCGATATTACAGTTACGAACATGATTTTTCTTGATTTCAATACAGTATATCCCGATATTTGAAGTACCGGCTTAAATAAATAGAAGTATAAAAGCACTGAGCTTCCTCTTTTATCTGCCGTTCTGTCTTTATTATTCGATGATATTTTGCTAGCAAACAGTTTTTTTAATTGATAAATAAAATATTAGATAGACTATGCAAAATGATAACCATTTTTGAGGATTATATGGCTGAACAACATAAAGAAATACATTTTCTTGACAGTTTTAAAGTTGATACACGCATTATACGCGAAGTCATAGATAATCTTATGATTGACCTGAATCGATGCGACTATGTCAAAGAAGAAATTGACGAGATCATTTTGGCCATGGATGAGGCAATCACCAATGCCATACAAGAGACTCTTTTCTCCAAGAAGGAGTGCGAGCCTGAATCAAAACAGACCCACGAAATTACAATACGCTATCGTGTAACTTATGAAGAATTTGATGCAACTGTCATTGATCACGGAAAAGGTCTTGATATTGACAAAATGTTAAAAAATACACCGAACAAAGAGTCCGCGGATTATAAGCAGCAACTTTTTGACTACGCAAAAAAATCTGAGTCCAGCAAATTAAAAATACGTCTTAATGGAAAAGAAATATCGTTAAACGGTATCGGTGCCGGCTTAAGAATAATATTATCATTTATGGATAAGCTTAATATTGATCTGATTGATAAAAAATCTGTTTTAAGTACCAATGTATGCAGCAGCACTGAAGGCTCTATACTAAACATGCAACGAAAAAGGAGATATTAATGAAAAATGTCAAAGCTCCGCTCTCCTATCTGGATCCGGATTTCGTACAATCAAAAGAAGGGCGCCCCTTGCGCATATTAAGTGAATACCTGGATCCCGAGCGCAAACTCAAACTTAACAATATTGAGCACACTGTAGTTTTCTTTGGATCAGCACGTACTAAACCTGATTCATCCGATCCCCTCTCTTTTGCCTACAATGCTGCCGAAGATCTGGCCTATAATCTTGCAAAATGGTCTTCCACTATAGAAGATCCCTCACGCAAAATATATATTTGTACAGGCGGGGGGCCGGGAGCAATGGAAGCAGCCAACAAAGGTGCTGCCAGAGCAGGTGAGAAAACCATCGGCCTGAATATTGCACTTCCTTTTGAGCAAGAACCAAATCCATATATCTCGCCAGAGCTTAACATGGAATTTCACTATTTTTATATGCGTAAACTCTGGTTTCTTTATCACTCGAAAGCAATTATTGTTTTCCCCGGCGGTTTTGGTACAATGGACGAACTTTTTGAAACGTTAACCCTTATTCAGACAAAAAAAATAGACAAACCTCATCTTCCTGTACTGCTTTATAATAAAAAATTCTGGGAATCTTTGATAAATTTTGATATTATGAAGGATAACGGCTTGATCAGTCCCGAAGACCTGAACCTTTTTCGCTATTTTGACACTACTGATGAAGCGATGAAAATTTTAATTCCGGAGATTACTGAGCTAGTTGACAACTACTCTGCCAAAAACTTTTTTTAAGGAGTCGATAATGAGATTATCAACGGCAGCTCTTCTGTGTACACTTCTATTATCTTGTGCCAGTTCTCCCAGAGGCTCGCTTTCCGATAAATCTACATTTCCCGACCGGTATGGGGCACCATCAGACTCTGTCTCTGGAAAAGATGACACCGAAGACTCAGCCGTAATTGACGCTGATGATTCAAGTTTGCCTGAAGCAGTTTTTGATCCAGGTGCCCCGGAAGATGATTCCGGCAAGAGCACCATTCTGCCGTCTCCCGAAGAAACTGCACCTGACAAACCAGAGGATAGTTACAGGGATAGAGCTTTTCTTGACAGTATAAAAGCTGCCCCCTTAAGTAAAATTCCGAAAGAATACCGTTTATACACCAATAGCCGTTTCAATTATCAACTATTTGCACCACAAAACTGGTATATCAACGAATCTACTGTCTCGGATACGGCTGTTACACGAATCACTAGAAACAGTTCTGTTATGAGTATTAAAACATACAAACCGTCCCGCCTCAAAAAGGATTATTACAAACTCAAAGCCGTTCGTGAAATTAAACTTAAAGACGCAAAATATAGGACGATAATTGCCGGTGAAGAACTCAGACTTTACAGCGGTGTATTCGCTGTTTTAATGGTTCACGAGTATAAATACCGGAATGTTCAATATTTAAGCCGGACCCTGACTTTTTTACAGGAAGGTAACGCATATATTATAAGATGTGAAGCTCCGATTTCCCGTTTTTATAAGGACGAGAAACACTTCAATACGCTTATGACAAGCTTCAGATACCTGCGGGAATAAAATCACTAAAAACATTATTTTATAATAATAGCCCAAAAAAAGCAAAAGCCGCAAGCTCCGAACAAGTCAGAACTTACGGCTTTGCCCAAGACCGGACTTGAACCGGTACGGCCACAAGAGCCAAGGGATTTTAAGTCCCTTGTGTCTACCAAATTCCACCACTTGGGCAAATGAGGCGTCGAGCGGATTCGAACCGCTGAATAAAGGTTTTGCAGACCTGCCCCTTACCACTTGGGTACGACGCCTTTACAGGACTTATTTATAAACAGGTGCCTTTATTGTCAAACTTTTTAAACAGTAGCTGGGCAAAAAAGTAACTACTTTACCTTTCTATATAACGGATAAATTTATACGGGACCATCTTCCCTTCTGCTATGTATAAACTATTCTGATCTGTTTTTAGTTCGCATCAGGGATTCGTTTTTTGAATACGCGCAACCGCAATAGTTTTGACGATAAAAACCGTATTTTTTGGAATTTTGAACAGAAAGCGCAAACCCGCCGTTTTTTTTGAAATTTGATTCAAGATAATTTAATGAATATTTTTGGGCTAACGCATTTCCGATTCGGTTAATAAGTTCGGCATTTTTGTGAGGACTGACCGATAATGTCGAAGCCACGGTCGTAATTCCCATTTTTTTTGCGGTCTGAAAGGTTTTTTCGAGTCTGAACTGAAAACAGAGCTCGCATCTGTAAGATTTTTCACCAAGATCTTTGTATGGACCTATCAGATTTGTCCAACGAATCAGATTGTCCCGATTAAATGATTCGTGAATTATGGATATATTTTCCATATCCGCGTACCTAATGAGTTCCTGCAATCTGGAATCATGCTCATTTTTATCCGCTATATTGGGGTTATAGTAATAGGATACAACTTCATATGAATTCAACTGAGAAAAGACCCCGCTAAGACACGGGGCACAACAGGTATATAAAAGCAACTTACTACTCATAATGTTTGAAAATGCCTTTAAGGATTACGCAGCTATTTATAATTGCACAGAACCCATTTTACAATTGAAACTGCTCAATAATTGAATATAGTGCATCAACCGATTCCGGGCTTGTTTTTTCTTCAAGCATAAACTGTAAATCCTGATTTGAATAATAAACAGATTCCATCTCGTATTTGACTACGTACTGTGCAATAGAATATTTAACAAGGTCAAAGATCTGCTCAGCTTTAGCAATGGACGAAGGGCAATCACTGATAATCTGAGAAATAGAAGAAATAATCTCATGTTTCTCACACTCTTTAATCTCGCCACGGCAAGCAGATTGTACATCCTGCTCTTTAATTATTTCAGAAACTGGCATATTCATGGTTAATATCCTTACTTTAGTTTCATAGAAAATAAGGACATAACACGAAAGCGTCAACCTAAAATAACACTTTTATGTTATTTTTTTCAAATTTTCGTGTTTTTTTTATTAAAAAAGTGTTAAACCAGAATAAATCTTACTGGTATTCCGTTTTCAACCTCAAGAGATCCGTCTGAAACATACATATCACCATCCATTGTAAACTCAAAGGGACTATCAGCTTCAACTTCGAGCAGTGAAATAGTTTCGTCTATGTTAAGGCTATTTTCGATCCTAACACCTGCTGCAAAACGGCTAAGCTGAGTGACAATATCGATTGGCCGCATTCCATTAATCAGACAGTGAAATTTTCCCGGCATATCATTAGCCCTGTACAAGGTTTTAAACCCCATTCCAACCTGCTCAACCGTTCCCGCCAGCACAAAAAGTACATTTCGAAACCCAACTTGTTGTGAATCAACTTTTACTGAAAGATTCATGGATTTCATTACGGAAAGTTCCGACTCCTTTTTCAAAGTCAGATTATTAAGCACATCACCTATTGTCTCGGAAACCGTCTTGCCGATAGCCATAATGTTTTTTCTGAATCCTTTTTTTCCGTCACTATAGCACTCATTCAGAAAATTTGAGACCATACCAAATCCGAACAGGAAGCAGTACCGGTCACCCACCTTCATAGTGTCTCGTGTAACCATGCGTGGTGTAAACGTATTGTCGACCATACTGAAAAAAGAGCTTAATATCTGTGTACTATCCCCTTTAAGGCCTATACTTATAGCTATGTTGTTCATTGTTCCATCATTAAGAAGAAGAATAGCCGGTATCGGATCCGGTCGATAAATATGTATCAAGCGTGTTATTACATTATGTATTGTTCCGTCCCCACCAGAGATTCCTATATAGAGATAATTCTTCTCTTTGAATTCCATAAGAATTCGATCCAACTCCTCCAGTGAAGATGTCGCCCGCACATCTGCTTTACCATTACCGATAGATGCAAACTGCTCTACAGCGGCACATTTTGTTTTAAGATTCCGCCTGGAATATGGATTAACGATAACTCCGATTACAGGCTTTTTTCTTTCATAAGGAGAAAAAGGCATAATGCGTCTCCACTATCAGGTATATTGAATTTTTCAAACTGGCCTCTTATCATGCAGTTAACAGATCAAACAATATTGGTAATAACACCCTATTCAATTTACAACAGAGAGAACCATATTAAGGCAAGCAATAAATAATTTCAAAAAGATAAACTTTATTATCAATATCTTCAGTTACGGTCTAAAATTTGCTTTACAATTATCACACTTTTCTTAACTTTGTTAAATCACATGTAACAATGTGTTTATTCGGGGTGTAGCGCAGTCCGGTTAGCGCACATGACTGGGGGTCATGGGGTCGGAGGTTCAAATCCTCTCATCCCGACATAGAGGTACCGCATGCATTTCAAACACTTAACTAAAGACTCTATCATCTTTTCAGACAAGACAGAAAAACAGCACATAATTCGTGAAATGGTTTCCAAGCTTGAAGAAGCCGGCAGGATAAAGAACTCTATGCGTTATTACGCGCAGGTTATTCACCGGGAGTCTCTTGAAAATACCGGCATAGGAAATTCTTTTGCGATTCCTCACGCGCGTACCGAATCGGTTGATGAGCTGTCTATGCTGTTTTGTGTAGCAAAAAACGGAATCGATTACGACTCATACGATGGAAAACCAGTAAGATTTTTGCTACTATCAATTTTTCCATCATCATACAGCACTACCTATCTCTATTACATAAGCATGATGGCTACTATTTTCAGTGATGATTCAATTATTTCCCGTCTGGAAAACGCTCAGGACGCTAATGAGATTTATACTATTCTGGAAGAACAGTCCGGGTTCTACTTCGACAAAATATCCGAACAGGAACGAGAAGAGGTGGATCACAGCGCCAATCTTGCGGGTGTTCCGAGTGCAGAACTTGATCTATTAATCAGACTTGACAGACTTTACAAGATGAACGGTTCCATGCAATGTGAAATCATTATGGAAAAAATTACCAACCTCGAACATCTTATTGACAACCGATCACTTACATATTACAAACGCATGCAACAGAAATGCGCTACGCCATTTGCATTTGTCGAGAAACAGGCCTGTTCCGGCTGTCATATGAACATTCCTCCAATTGAACTCAATGCCATCAAAGAGCGAAAAAACATATCTCTTTGTTCTAACTGTGGTCGTTTTTTATTATATGTTTAGTCAAATCAGCAAATTATTTCGGTTTTTTTCTCTTATTTTTTATAATTATTTTCCCGTTGCACCGTACTCATTTGCATAATATCAATATTTTTATCTTCTGAACTCTTTTCATTTTACGCTATCACCTTCTAAAGATAATTTGACTTTACTGTTGGCTTTCTTATATTTAGGTAGAAGATGAGTATAATTATCCAAATATCGATTTGATGCATTTTCTTTAAAAATTGCAGGTATTCTCTGATGATTTTTTTGCTGTAGGAGCTTGCAGAAATTATATATCAAGATATAATTTAATTATGAAGCTTAATGATGAAAATTTTTCCCGGGCGGTACCATTATATGACAAAAGGATTTTTCGTTAAACTTGATTCAATTTTGCTAAAGAGATATTTAAACCGCTCTTTACTTGATCAGCAAAGAGCCTCGCTTTTTATTAAAGCACTGCTTATTTTTTCGATAATCACTTTCCTGTCAGCTTTAAATACAATAATTACATCACCTGACAATGCTACACTTTTTTACAAGATTTCAATGGGTATGATTATCGGTGGATACTTCATTTCACTACTTCTGCTTAAAGCAGGTTATTATTATACATCAGTATTAATCACAATATTCTTACCACTGACTAATCTTCTTTTTCAAGGTTTATCGGTGCAATCAGCCGCAGGAAAATATATATATTCCATGTATTTCTACATTTTTCTGGTAATTGCTGCTCTGTTTGGAAATTACAAAACGATATTAATAACTACAGCAGGAGTTGTAATTTTTGGAGCCACTGTTATAATCAACTCAGGTGATCTTATTCCATCGGAAAGCTATGTCATTATTATCACGAGTATATTTTTTATTTCCGTTTTCATCTCTGTTCTTTGTATACTTATTTTCAGAATTGTGACATCTTCAATTAAACAAATTAACGATCAGAACCAGATTCTTGAAGGAAACGTGTCACGCTTGGCAAATGTAATTGAAACGATTAAAGATATATCCAAAACCCTTGTAGCTAATTCTGAGGAAATATCGGCATACTCGGCTACATTCAGCGGCAATGCACAGACACAAGCTGCAAGCATAGAAGAGATTACTTCAACCCTTGAAGAGGTTCAGGCCTCCGCGGAATCATCCGCAACAATGACAGAATCTCAGGTCAGAAAAACCGAAGATCTTATAAAACATTTGCAAGAGATGTACACACTTATATCTGAAAACAAAGAAAATCTTGATCAGGGATTAGGCCAAAAAAAATCACTTGATAGCAGTATTCAAATCGCTATTCGGGAAGTCCAAAATTGCCAAAAATCGATGGACAGTGTTCTTTCAAGTATAAGCAAAGTTAACGATTCAACAGCATTAATTAATGATATTTCGGATCAGATAAACTTGCTTTCACTTAACGCCTCAATTGAGGCAGCAAGAGCCGGGGATCAGGGAAAAGGTTTCGCGGTGGTTGCCGATGAGGTCGGGAAACTTGCCGAAAACACCCAGGAAAACGCACGGGAAATAACAGAACTTGTAATAATCACATCAAGAGAGATGCAATCAACACGGGAAAGCCTGGACAGGGTAATCAAATCATCAAACGACGTTGTCGATTACGCTTCAGAACTGGGCAGGGTGATCATTGATGTGAATACAGTATCCGAGACCGACCTCAAGATAAACAGCAATTTACAAAAAAATGCATCTTCTGTATTAAGCGGATCAGACGAGATTAATAAATCAATGGAAGAGCTTAAAAACGCGATAATGGAAATTACCAGCTCTATATCTGTAATAAACGACTCTACACAGCAGCTTGCTGCGGGTGCCGAAGAGATAAATGCTACTGCTCAAAATCTTTCTGATAGCGAAATAAAAATGAGAGAACTTATGAATTCTTAAAAACAGTGAGAATGAATAATTCGTGCGATGAGACGATTTAATAGAAACTTTTTTTTATTGAGGTCAATTATCAGAGGAAACCATAATTATTTTGCTAACTGATTATAACGGAAACAATTAGTAATATGATCATTAACCAGCCCTACTGCCTGCATAAAAGAGTATATAATTACCGGACCTACGAAACTCATACCGCGCTTTTTGAGATCAACTGATAATTTTTCAGAAAGAGTAGTACTTGCAGGAACCTCTCCAATATTGCTGAATCCGTTTTGAATTGGCTTGCCACTGACATAATCCCATAGATAGTCAGAAAAAGACCCATATTGTAACTGTATATCCAGAAATACAGAGGCATTCTTGACAGAGGCCGATATCTTGCGCCGATTACGAATCAATGAGCTGTTTGATAACAGATTCTCCATTTTTTTTTCTGAATAATTAGCAACAATAGAGGGTTCAAAATTATCATAGGCCTCACGATATGTCTCACGTCTGTTTAATACAGTTTCCCATGTTAATCCCGCCTGTACTCCTTCAAGAATTAACATCTCGAATAGCTTGCGATCATCATATACCGGCACACCCCACTCTTCATCATGATATTCAATGTAAAGAGGATTTTTCATATTTACCCAATCACAGCGACTCATTATTTACCTCGTTTGTTGAAATTATTATTAAATTGAATTACTCAGAAACAGTCTTATACTAATCGCGCCTAAAAACAATTAGAAAATCTAATTAAAATTTATCAAACATTAACTCATTAATAATGAATATTGCACCAAAACCAATCAGTTAAAATATTTATCAATTTGTTACATTCTGATTATTTTTGTATACAGTTCTGTTTTTTGGCCTCTATCCCAATGCTGATATATTTTTTTTGATTGGTCAGCACTTAATGGTAGAATACCATTTTTCTTGAATAAATTAAAAATTTCCATCTGATATTTTTCACAGAGCCAGCAGTCTCTTGCGTCAGCAAAAACACTTTTCATGGAACTGTATATTTTTTCAAATGGCTGATCAGCAATATTACCAAATGATATATTTAAGAATTCACATGGCTGTACATCTCCTTTCGCATTGATATAAAATCGTTCTGTTCCACCCGCGGTGCAGCCGAACATCTCTTTTGACTCCTCAAATATTTGCGCGGAAATTGACGGGAAATCTTTATGGCGTCTGCTGTTATTATATTTATAGACTTTATTATTCAATAATATCAAATCTTCTTTTGTATAATCCACGATATCACTGTTGAGTGCCGCGCCCGCCTCTTTCAACTTTATCACCTGCACCATTATTGCACCAAGATCTTTTGCCTTTTCCATAACTCTGTCAAATTCTCCATTATGCAAATTTGCAGCCGGAGGGCATGTATTGATCGCTACAGGAATCTTTATATTGTGACACAAATCTACAGCTTTTATCATTGTATCAAAAGCTCCTTTTCGTTTAAAGAAACGATCATAGGTGTCCTTATCAGTATACGTTAGCGGAAACATTATTGCTTTAACCGGGTATTCTTTTAAAATCTGCAAACGCTCTTCAGTTATACCGTCTCCTGATGAATTTATCCAGATAGAAGAGCGGTCATCAATTTGTTCACATACCGCTTTAAGCCGGTCAAACTTAATAAATGGATCTCCTCCCTCAATATTAAAAAAAGCAATTCCCATATCCTGAAGCTGTTTTACAACATTTGTAAGTTTATCAATGCTGATATCCTTTCCCTTGTCAAATCTCTGGTAACAATGGCTGCATCTGTTTTTACATGCATTTGTTACCGAAATCAATACGGTGCTGCACGGAAGGCTTTTTTTGAACTCTTTAAACTTATTGCAAGAAGTCCAGAAAGCTTTAGATCCAAAGCCGGGGATATATAAATCAATCTTTGTTTCACCATTAATTCTTACAAACTTATTATGAGATAATTTTTTTACAAGATAAAGAAGTCGTCTTAAAAGACGCACAAATTTAACAATGTTAATTTTGCCCTGGAAAAGTTCTACCGTATAGTGAAATAGAACTTTTATTTTTATTTGCAGCAAAAAAATCACTTTTGAAATGCCTGTAATATTTTGTTTCATAAAATCCCCATATTTTTATACCAGTCTGTAGTTCTTTTTATAGCTTCTTCAATCGAATAGCCGGGAATGAATCCCAGTTCTTTATCTATTTTTCCGGTACTAAATTCAAGATTGTCATAAAATGTTTTCACACGTCCCCGTGTAAGCAGAGGAGGATTTTTAATTTGTAATAATGTATAAATAAGTTCGATTATAAATGCTACCGGGTAAACTATACAGAGCGGAATCCGCACCGGACTTTTTAGCCCGGCATATTTACAATAAAGTTCATTAATATCCTTTATCTTGATTGAAGATGAATATCCAACAAGGTAATTATTAACTCCGGTTAGTTTTCTTTGATACACATTGTACATTGCACGTGCAATATCCTGTGCGTAGGTTATGAACAGGTTGTTTGCTCCATACATGGCGACTGGAAATGTCTCTTTTATAAGTTTAACTGTTTCATAAAATATTGTGTTATATTCACCTTCACCGAATATCCAGCCGGGATGAATTACTGTAAGATTTATTTTGTAACGGACTGAAAGTTTTTGCGCCTCAACCAGGGCATTTTTTTTGGAATCCCGGTAATAGTTCATCTTACATGGAAACAGTGTGTTTAGAAAATAATTATAGTGCGAATTAAGCGGACTGTATTCATCTTTAACTTTATAAGAATTTTCTTCGCCATATACAGAAATAGAACCGGTCATAATAACATGATCTGCACGGTTTTCAGCAGCTGCCTCCAGCACATTGCATGTGCCTTTTATGTTGATATCTTCGAAAGTTTTCCATTCTCCCCAGTCACTAACATGTGCAGCGTTATGTATTACACATTTATGCCCTTTCATCAAAACTGAGAGCCTGTCTTTGTCTCTAATGTCTCCATACACAATAGTAACAGGTAAATGAGCAATTGATGAAGTATCACTGGTTTTTCTTACCATGCAAGTTACCGGCACTTTATTTTTAGTGAAAAAATCAACAATATGCGGACCAACAAAACCGGTTGCTCCGGTTATAAACACTTTATACATTACTGCATCTCTTTTGAAACCATTTGTTCAATGTCTCAATATAGTCTTTCATATTTACATAATCTCTTGCTGAAAATGAATAATCAGTAAAGCTTAGCGTAAAATGCTCATTATTGATTATTTTAGTTTTCGGTTCAACAACTGTTCCAACTTCATAAAATTTTACTTTTTCTGAACTTGCCTCTTTCATAAATTCATCATATCTGTTTTTTGTCACAGTAAAACAAAATGCATATTCACCGGCTTCGGCAAATGCAAGCAGATAACGTGAATACCCTGAAAGATTTTCAATAATATTGCTTCCGCTCACAAATGGAATATCTGTAAGTTCACAACCATGATCGCCTGCATCGCAAAGCGATTGTATCGCATGTACAAATCCGTCGCTTGTGTCTGTACATGAGGAGGCATACTTTTGTATTATCTTTATCTGTTTATTGTCTAATTTAACTCTAAATGAAGTCACTTTATTTAGCAGAGGAAGTTTTAAACTTTGCACTGCTGCATTTACATTGCAACCTCCTATTTTTCTGCTTATAAAAATAATATCACCGGGATTTGCGCTGGAACGCATAATGGGATTTACAGTTTTTCCGACAACAGAACTTGTAAAACGCCAGTCATTATCTATCGAGAAGTCACCGCCTATCATACAAACATTATGCTCTTTATACACACCGCTCATTGCCTTGTTGAGATTTATGACATACTTCTCACTCCACTTGCTACTTACGGTAAGGCTGTGCATTATCCAGAGCGGGTCACCCCCTGATGCATAAATATCGGTTAAAGAAGCGGATGCAAGGTTTTTACCTAAAAGTACGGGATCACTTTCGCTGAAATAATCATCTTTTGAAAATTCATCTATTGTACAAAGGAGATAACTGTCATTGTATTTTATTATTTCAGAATCAGACTCAAAACATCTGTTAATCTGGTTTTTATCATACTGATACAGTTTTCTGATTTTTTCAATTATGCTTTTTTCAATGTTCATTGTACCACCAGAGGTAAAAGGTCTGAACACATTTCAATTTTACAGGGAAGTTCTCCAATACTGTCACCGTCACACTCAATACGAATGTTATTGTTACCATCAATTATAATTGAATCTGTTTTATCAATAGACAAGACATCTGACACTGTTTCCTTTCTGCCGGAATAGAGTATTGAAAAAACTTTAGGCAATGCAGTAATTCTTAAATTACGAATAAGTAATAAATAGAAAGAATCTTTTGTACAATATGATTTGTCAACCTGTAGTCCTGAAGCTATATATGGAGTAATTCCAATTGAAAGGGAAGTAATATTATTTATAACGAACTGTTTATTATTATATTTTATTTTGCAACTGGCTGGCTTGTATTGAATGAGGCTTTTTATTATTGAAACAAAAGTGCCGGGCACATCGCCCATAAGTTTACGTATTCCGTTATTGGCATTATCAGCAATATAGGAACCAATCCCGACACTGGCTGCGCACATAAAAAAAGCGGTTTTATTATCCAAAATAATTTTCCCAATGGGTATATTAATAATATTATTACTTAAAATATTTTCCATCGATTTTGCAGGATTTACCGGTATATTGTAGCTTTTACAAAAATCAGGGCTTGTGCCGGCATGTACAGGACAGAACAGTGCGCTTGAGACCAAATCTCCACTGCTGTTAAAAAATCCGTTCATTGCACTATTAAGTGTACCATCACCGCCAACAGGAACGATGCGCGAAAAACTTTTACTTCCTTCATATGCTAATGCCTTTATTTTTTTCGGATCAGATTCGAAAACATGTTTATACGATACTTTATTTGCATTTAGATAATCTAAAAGAACAGGAGCAAACTTTGCACATTTTCCTCCATTTGATTTTGGATTAATTATAATTAAACATTTTTTCATAACATTTTAATTCTTTTTACAATTGTATTTACTGTTTCATCATTAAGATGTGCGCCGGGTATCATACGTATAACACCTCTATTTTTTGCAACTGACGGCCAGATAAAAGGTATGGACAGAATGGAGCTGTGATACAATTGTTTTGCAAACAGCAATGTATCTTTGTCGCTTCCTCCCAAAACGCTTATGATCGGTGCGTCACTGTCAATAGTTGTATATGACTTATCAACCAGTGCCTGTTTGATGTTTATTTTATTACTTTTTAATCGTTGAATGATACTGTCACCATCTGAATTCATGATATCAAGAGCAGCGATTATTCCCGCAAGACAATGCGGTGGCAGGGCAGTTGAATATATTAGAGACGGATTCAGGTATCTTAGTATCTGAATTGCTTCTGGACTTCCTCCAATATATCCTCCTAACCCAGCCAGTGCTTTACCAAGTGACGCGGTATACAAAAGATTCTTCCCTGGAGTTATTCCTGTATGTTCAAGAATACCTTTACCGTTTTTTCCAAGAACTCCTATTCCGTGAGAATCGTCCAGTACCATTGTCGCATTATACTCACTACATATACAATATATCTGTTTAACCGGAGCAACCGCCCCTTCAGTTGAAAATACAGACTCGGTCACTACAAATATATTTTCAAATTTTTGCAGCATCTGCACTCTTTTTCGAAGATTTTCACAGTCGTTGTGTGTATACTGAAAATACCTTGCGCCAGTTGCCTTTATGCCTTCAAGTAAAGAAGAGTGAACATATTGATCAAAAATTACACAATCACGGGGAGTAATCAGCGACTGAAAAAGTCCTGCGTTTGCCTGATAGCACGAAGGATATATCAGACCATCCTCACATCCTGTATATAAATTAAGAGCATCAACAGCTTTATTATAAAGTATATGGGCGCCGGTTGCTATCGGTGTACCGCACATTGATATACCGTATGCATCAACAGCCCTTTTCACTTCCTGTTTTACATAATCGTTGTCTGCAAGGCCCAGATAATTGTTTGATCCAAGATCAATAAACTCTTTACCATCAATTATTATGCGTTGTGAGAGAGCAGAAGATATTTCGGCGTAATAAGGGTTAAACGAGATTTCTTCAGACAGAGCAATTTTCTTTTCGTAAATTGATTTTAAAAAATCAAGAGCCATTGCATACCTTCTGGTAACACCTGGTAGGTTTGTCTGTATCACACATAATCAGGCACAGATTGCAACTAATACAACATGAAGAATAATTTTTTTTATTCAGCAGCTTAACAGCAAGATCGTTTTCACATATAAACGGACGGCACATGCTTATCATATCACAACTCTTATTACTTAGCTGCCTTTCCATTTCCTCTCTGCTTCGTAATCCGCCTACAAGTACAATGGGTATTTTTGTTTCCTCTTTTGCAATTTGTGCATATTGTTCATTATACGATTTATAATTCTTTTTAATTTTTGTTTTAAGAACAGGAAGAAGGCATTTTTTAAAGATAAATTTCTTAACAATACTTTCTGTTTTGTATTTAAGATTATATTTTAAAATCGAATCTATTGGAATATCGCTTCCTCGGATGATGTTAAGGGGATAATCCATTGTTCCATAACTTATTTCTATCAAACAGATATTTTTACTGTCTAAAAACCGGACAAGTTCACGCAGCTTCTTTTGATTAAATGTATTTCCATAATCATCAGCTCCGCTGATTTTGACAGAAATTGGAAATTCTTCACCGCATTTTTCTCTTACACCTTCAATCACTTTTTCAAAGAAGAAGGTTCCGATACCTTTCTTGCTATCAATACCATAAATATCGCTGCGCTTATTTACTGACGACAGAATAAACTGATGTATCAGATAACCATGAGCCGCATGCAGCTGAATTCCGTCAAAACCGGCCAGTTTTGCAAAGTATGCCGAATTGCAATAATCCCTTATAATTGAATTGATTTTTTCTTCTGAAAGTATATCCGGCACTCCACCAAAATACAACGATCGTTTTTTTGACGGTGCCCATAAATTACCCCCGGTAACTTTTCTGTCTGTCTGCCTGCCGCAGTGGCTTATCTGTGCGAAGATTTTTGTATCACCCTTTCGGTTTGTTATCTTTTTATACAATGGAATCACTGATTCAGAACATAACGATGCCTGGCCAGGCTGTATTGCTTTTCCTTCGACATTAACATACATAAATCCGGTTATTACAAGGCCGATGTTCTGATTCAAAATGTTCTGATAATACTTAATATATTCTTCTGAAGGATTACCATCTTTATCAGCCATACCCTCTAATGTTGCTGAGCGCACAATACGGTTTTTTAAATTTAGAGTACCGATTGTAATTGGAGAAAAAAGCATATTAACACCGCGTGTCCTTATACAGATCGAAAAAAAACCCGATGAAGATATATGATATTATATACAGCATAAGAGACACTTCCTTGTTAAACAATGAAATAATCGCTGCCTGGGCGCATACATAAGCTCTAAAATTGTTTGAAAGAGAATAGTAAGTTTTGTCGCCTTTGGGATATTTATAAAAGAGATATCCATTGTGAACCTGCAGAATCAAGGTAACAAGAGCAAGGAAAATGAAGACATTATTAACTCTTGCAACAACAAAGTCATTTAAATAAATAAAAACAAAAGCAAGAATCGGGACGAACGATAAGATAAGGGCGATAATTCGCGCTACTTTTATATCAAATTTCACCACAAGTGTTTCTATTTTATTTTTTTTGTCACCTTCATAATCCTTAAAGTAAGTATAAAAAGTCATAATGCCATTCATTATCCATAATAAAAGCAAAATAGACACCCGACTTTTGGTTGCCACAACACCAACAGGCCCGGATGCAAAAAAACCAAATATTGTACACTGAGTAATCATTAAACCAAATACAATGTTACCCCATATACCATATGCTTTCATATACTCATATATAATATTCAGAATACATCCTGCAAATAGTGGTATCAGCGCGACCGGTTCAAGATATAATAAAGTAACCAGCCCCATTACTGTCATAACAGCAACTGACACTAAAACAGCAATAATTGGATTCAGTTTGCCCGAAATCATCGGACGGTTTGGCGCATTTATTCTATCCTCTTTCATACCAAGAAAATCATTAATAATCTGGTTTATACCCCAGGCGAGAAACAGCATAATGATAATAGCGATTTTCTTAATTGTCGGAGTAAGCACTTCAACAGTGGCGTAATCAGTGATTCGTACCCCTTATAGTGGACACTCTGTTAAGCGTATTCCGTTTCATATTCATCAGGAGATTTTAGGCCTAATGAATAATGAGG